>JBAYHU010000003.1:0-165927 GCA_041665945.1 Candidatus Micrarchaeia archaeon | reverse complement strand
AGCGTCGCCTTTCACGGGGCTTTACTACGGGACATCCGGAACGGGCGTGCCCTACAACAATTCGACGTCGAATAGCAAGTTCTCCTGCGATTTCGCAGGGTGCGCGGACTACGCGCCGCTTACGAACAGCATCCCGTGCCGCACAATCAGCACCGCAGGGCTTACCGAAACTCTCGGCGAGAACCTCACAATCAACGGCTCGACCTGCTTCACAATCAGCGCGGCAAACGTCACCCTCGACTGCAACGGCTACAGCATTACGGGCAACAACACCACCGGAACCTACGGCGTCTACTCCAACAGCTCCAACACGTCCATCCGCAACTGCGTCATCAGCAACTTCACGCGCTTCGCGAACTTCGCCGGCGCAGGCAGCCCCTCGATATACAACAGCACCGGCTACCAATACCAGGCGGGCGCATCCGCGCTGTACATCGCCTCCTCGCCCAACGCAATCATAAACAACTTCATGCTCTACACGCAGGACATCGGCATGGGCATTGACAACAGCCCCGGCGCAACTATCTCCAACTCCACGATATCCGCGAGCCAGCTTTCGGCATTGTACGGCGCGGTGTATATCCGCGAGAGCTCCCACAACGTCCAGCTTACGAACGTGACGATAAACTCCAACGGCACGGGAATCAAGATTTACCAGATTTCCGCGGCGTCGCAGAACGTGACCGTGGACTGCCGCGGGGCATCCATTGCCGGCAATAACTCGTCTTCCACCTACGGCGTCTACTCCGACAGCTTCAACACCACGGTGAAGAACTGCAACATCAGCAACTTTTATTCAGCAATCTTTCTGAACGGGGCAAACAGCACCACAATCCAAAACAATACTCTAGCATCGTCAAATTCAGAGCATGCCATCCGCGTGGGCGGCTCGAGCAATAACGCAATCATCCAAAACAACACAATAACATATGCCTATACTGGTGCCACATCAGGTGTCGCGGCTATCGGCGTGAACGGCGGCAGCAATGCCTTTATAGACTGCGGAGGAATGAATATATTCGGCGCGAATACTTCCAATACCTACGGAATCTACTCCAACCAGTTCAACACCACAATCCGCAACTGCAACATTTCCAATTTCGCGACAGGCATATACTTCAGCGGCGCCACGAACGGGACGATAAACAGCACGAACGCGAGCACGACCGCAACAGGCGCCGGAATCTGGCTGACTTCAACAAACTACACCATGATAACCAACAGCGTAGGGACAGCCGCAGCCTCGACCTATGCCGGCATTCTCGTAAGGGTAAGTTCCAACGACAATACAATCGTCAATTCAACCGGCAACGGCACGGGGGCGGCGAGAGGCATAGGCATAGAAGCATCAGCCAATGGGAATTCGATATATGGCTCCGTGGGGGAATCGGCCACCAGCTACGGCATCATACTCTCGGGAGTCGCGAATAACGTCATAAACAGTTCCAACGCCTCCAACACTGTTTCAGGGGCGACCGGCTACGGGCTTTACATCACCTCCGGCTCGAACAATACGCAAATCATAAACACCGCTGCCTCCTCCAACCTCTCAAGTGCAATCTACATAGATGGCGGCTCCAACGTCTCGATTGACTGCCAAGGGCAAAGCATAACCGGCACCAACACGAGTTCCACCTACGGGGCGTACTCCAACCAGTTCAACACCACAATAAAGAACTGCAACATTTCCAACTTCGCGACGGGAATTTACTTCAACGGGGCGACGAACGGGACGATACAGAACACGACCACGCACACCACGCAAAGCTATTCCTTGCCAAACGGAGTCGGCATCTACCTCTACAACGAGTCGAACTACAACACCATCAACGGCTCAAGCGGGTATTCCCTCTCAGGCAGGGGCATTTTCCTCTACACGAGCTCGAATTTCAACACAATTGACAATTCCACGGGAACTGCGGGCATCTCGGGCGGCATCTTCATCCACACGAGCGCCAATAACGCAATCACCAACTCCACCGGCACTGCGAGCACATTTGGGGGCATCCAGCTCACGTCCGCCTCGAACAACACAATCGCCAATTCCCGGATCACGGGCAACGACAGCAGTTACGGCGCGCTTCTCTTCTACACCGGCTCTTCCACAAACAACACGGTCGCCAACAACACGATAAACGGAATGGCGGCGGCACGGGCGGCGACTCTCCAGTCCGGCACCAACACTGGCAACACCTTCGTGAACAACACCTTCCTCAACGCCACCAACCTGCTCCACCTTGACGCCAGCGCAGGCGCGAACACCTTCTACTGGAACAACTTCAGCTCCACAAGCGGGCTTTACGTGAACGACAGCAACGGAAGCAACTACTGGAACACCACGATTTCGGGCAACGGCTCAGGCAACTTCTGGGACGACATCCTCACAGGCAGGACGCCTGCCTCGGGTTCCGCGCCCTCGGCAATCGCGGGCTACACGCGCGCAACAAAGGGGCTGGGCTTCCCGTTCAACGCCTCAAACTCGCAGGGCAAGTTCAGCGGCAACGGGGCAGACTATGCGCCCTTCACGACCTACAATGAATCATGCTACTACCTTGACACGCCAAACACAATCTACACGCTCACCGCGAACGTCTCGGTGCAGAACCTCTCCTGCTTCCCAGTCCGCGCGCAGAACGTGACATTTGACTGCAACGGCTACACGCTCACGGGCAACAACAACACCACGGCATACGGAATTACATCCGGGCAGTTCAATACCACTGTGCAGAACTGCATTGTGCAGTGGTTCGGGAACGGCGTGCGCTTCTCCGGCGCGAGCAACGGCACAATACAGAACACCACTTCCACCGCAAGCTCCGCGAACGAAAACTTCTACCTGACCTCCTCGTCAGCCAACAACACGCTTTCGGGCATCACGGCAAATAGCGGTGCAAGGGGAGTGCGCTTCGATTCCTCATCGTCCGGCAACACGGTGCGCAACTCGAACATCACAGGCGCGGCATCGCAGGCAGTCTACATCGCGTCAGCGAACAACCGCGTGGAGAACGTTTCAATCTCCACTCCGTCCATCCACGGTATATACGTAACCGGCGGGGCGAATGCGACGATTGCGAACTGCTCAGGCTCATCGGCAATCACGGGCGTGAACTCCTCGGGCACATACGGCGTATACTCGGACAGCTTCAACACGACTATAAGCAACTGCGAGATTTCCAACTTCCAGCACGCCATCTATTTCGTGGGTGCTGCCAACAGCACGGTGCAGAACGTGACTGCGGCAACCACGCGCGCAAGCGGCATTGCAATCTACCTGTCCGGAACTTCCAACTCGACCATTTCCAACTCGACCGGCACGGCGTCGGGCACGGCGGGCTACGGCATATACCTCTTCGGCTCCTCCAACAGCAACCGCGTGCTTTCAAGCGCGGGAACCTCGACGGCGAGCCACGGGCTGTTCCTCCACACCAGCAGCCTGAACAATGTCACGCAAAGCAACGGGACCTCGCTTGGAAGCGGGAGCGGCGTATATCTTTACCAGGCGACGAACAACAGCCTGAACAGGTCGGTTGCCAATTCCACGAGCGGCACCCCGCTTTATCTTGACTCGACCTCCACCGGCAACAGCATATCCAACAACACGCTCTACACCGGCAGCGGCGCGGCGACGCTCCTGCTTCTTTCCTCCGGCGCGACGGGCAACACCTTCTACTGGAACAACTTCACAAATACGACCGGGCTTTACATAAACGACAGCGCGGGCAGCAACCAATACAACACCACGGTTGGGGGCGTGGCGCAGGGCAACTACTACCCCAACCTGCTCAACGGAAGCACCACCATACTGATTTACGACACCAACGCGGACGAGTGGGGCGACTCGGGCCCGGACTACCCGTACAATTATTCCAACTCGCTGAACAGGACGCTTGGCGCGGCGGATTACGGCCCCCGCGTGCTTCCGGGCTCGGGAATCAACACCTTCCCCACGCACGCGCGATTCAACGGCAACGCATCGCTTTACTTCGCAGCCGGGCAGGTGGCGAACATCTCCTCTTCGGTCTCATCGGCAACCGCGCCCAACATAACAATAACCGACTCGCAGGGGGCTATGCAGGTGCAAAACGCCCCGATGTCGGGTGCGCAGCCTGACTATTACTATGAATACGCGGTGAACGGCTCGGTCGGCTGGTACAACGTTACCATAACATCTGCCGGGCAGCCCTACACCCCGAAATACATCCTGTACCAGGGGAGTGCATGGACCGGGCACAACGATTCGCAGAACGTCTCCTACCCATCGCGCACGGCATTCAATGTCACGGAGCCCGGGGCGGTCGAGCGGTTCGGGCAGCCCGTCGAAATCTCCCGCCTGAATTCCACGCTCGGCGCGAACGAAACAGCAATGCGCATAGTCCTGCTGCAGAACGGCACGCAGATTGAAATCCCGTCCCAGTTCCACAACTTCAGCTATTCGGCGACGAACAACAGGATAACGGTCTCAAGCGCGGTGTTCGTGGACGCGTTCGGCTCCGGGCAGACCAAGGACTATTACTTCTACTACGGTTTCCAAAGCGTCACGCCCGCGAACTACTCGACCGACCTTCGCAGCTCCAACGCATCGTCCGCGAGCTTCTTCGACAACGCGTATTACACCATGAACGCGACGGCGTCGGGCGCAGGGAGGATAAGCGGGCTTTACGGCAAGTACTCCGGGCTGCAACTGACCGAAAACGGCTCGCTCTCGCCCGCGCCCGAGGTACTGTTCGCAAGCGTGGTCTACACCGGCCCGGATGGCAGCCCCGCGCTCTCGTTCACGAACGGCTCGGTGTTCGCCCGCTACGCATCCAATGGCAACACCACGCCGGTCAACACATTCAACTACACGCTCAACTACACGTTCTATGCCGGCGTGCCCTACATAATAGTGGAGACGAACGCGACCGCGCTTCTCGGCGTGGGCTCGTGGAACAGCTACAAGGATGCGTACCTCGCGCTTTACAAGGCGCGCTTCGACAACCTCTCCTACCTGAACGCAAGCGGCATCCAGTCCCAATCGCTGTCGCAGTCCGGCAGCGGCACAGCGCAATCGGGCATCAACGCAAGCTGGCTTTCCTACTCGTCCACCACTCTTAGGAACGGGCTGGCGATAATACCGCTCAACCATTCCGGCACGCGCGACTACAACGCGACTTTCTCCATGAACGACACGGGCTCCAACTACACCTTCGCGCAGGTCTCGTACAACGGCACAATCGTGCCGGGTGACGCGTTCTACACCAAATCGGCAATCGTGGTGTTCGACCCTGCGGAAACCGGCGCGCTCAACCGCACCTACGTCGCGCTCCTCAACCCGATTTCATTTACTGAGGGCAACACGAGCGTACTGAGCATACCGGTGCCGAACTATACAGTGGCGAACTACACGCCCTATCCCTCGCCCAACGACACATCGGGAGTTACATGCTATTCCTACTGGACATCCACAATCAACCTCGCCGACGCGTTCATCCAGTTCGTATCCTCCAACTACAGCGCGAATTCGTCGCAAATCATACTCTCGCCTTCGGGCTGGGCGAATTTCACCGCCAACTCCAGCGTGCTTGAAGCCGGCAACGCGAGCTGCAACATCACGGTCTACGACGTGATGGGCAATTCCACGAGCGTGCTTCTGAACTTCACGGTCGCGGACAGGCGGCCGCCGGTCTTCATATCAGTCACGAACTCGCCCAACAGCACGGGCGCGCTTGACCCCAACTCCACGATAAGCGTGTTTGCGAACCTTACCGAATTCTCGGGCGTCGACACCGTGAATGTCGAATGGGGCGTCGCGAATTCCACGCAGGCGAACACCAGCATGTCTCTTGTTGAGAACGGCTCGCACTGGTACTACTATTCCGCCAACATCACGCCCGCATCCGAGGCGGTCTATTCCTACCGCGTGATTGCCAACGACACGTTCGGAAACATGAACAATTCGAGCACCGTGCTGCTTTCCGTGTACTACGACTGGAACTGGACCCGCTCGCCATCCACCTTCAGCTCGGTCAGCACCACCCCGGGCAACACGACTTCCATCGTGAACATCACGCTCAACAACACCGGCGACATGGCGCTCGGGTTCAGGATACTCTCGGACTACGGCTCGTCCGACGGTGGCATGATATACTATGACGGCACGGAGGAGAACTCGACCTACGGCTCGCCGCTCTACAGCCTCTCTTCCAACGGCGAGCTGACTGTCAACATCACGGGCAAGGCGCGCGCGAGCACCGGCGCCGTGTCGCTGACCTTCACGATAATCGCGCAAAACGCGTCGGCAGCCCCGCAGAACAACACCACCACGGGCACGTTCATATCGTCCAATTCGACAATCTACGTTTACGCGGAATTCATCAGCCCGCCGACAAGCGTGGTGCAGAACCAGTCGAGCGTCGCGATAAACGCCAGGGTCAGCAACTACGGGACCAACGAGACCGCGACAGGCACAACCCTCCTCTGGACGCTGCCCTCCGGCTGGTCCACGTTCGAGTCGCTGAACGTGAGCATAGGGAACCTGACGCCCGGTTCGAGCTACTCTACCTCGCTTTCGTTCATCAAAATCGCCGAGAACGCAGCCAACGGGTCGCAGAGGGTCAGTATCCTCGCAACATGCGATCAGAACAGCACCGGCACTAACAACGCGACCATTACGGTCGTGAGCATGAACACCACCCCTGCCTGCCCCACTGGGCAGACCCTCTGCTCCGACGGGGTTTGCAGGACCTCCTGCGGAGGCGGCGGTGGCGGAGGGGGCGGCGGTGGCGGCGGTGGCGGAGGCGGCAGCGGCTACACGCCAATACCTGCGTCCAAGCCATCGGTAACTCCGACCAAGGTGGAAAAGCCCCTCACCACTGAGCAGAAGGACAGGCTCTTCACCACGCTTTCAACATACGAGCTTGTGCGCGGCCGCGACAGCACGTTCGAGCTTTCCATCACCAATCCGCTGGAATACAGCCTGCAAAACGTGTCGGTCAACGTTTCGGGCTACCTCTCGCAATACATCAAGCTCGACCCGAAGTTCATTGCGTCCATACCGCCCGGCGGCACGAAGACCGTCAAGATAACGATTGAAGCGCCCAAATACTTCAGCGAGGGCAGCTTTACGCTTTACTTCGGCATCAGCGGCAAATCCGTGGCGCAGACCAACGAGAGCATAACCACCACAGCCGTCACGGAGAAGCGCACGGTGGAGCTGAAGATACTGGAGATGAGCAGAGAGGACGCAGAAGCGCTCATAAAGGGCGTTTACGCGCTGCGCGAACAGATGCAGGCGGACGGCGTGTTCCAGGGGCAGGTTGTCGACCTGTTCAACAAGGCGGAATCCGATTACCAGGACGAGCGGTTCAACGACCTGAAGAACGGGCTTGCCAAGATGCAGTCCATGCAGAAGTCCGCCTCAGCCGCGCTTGAGCGCATGATGGCGCTGCGCGAGAAGCTCCGCCTCGCGCAGTCCGAGGACCTGAAGACCGGGCAGACCGACAGGCTCTACCTCCTTGCAAGCCTCGCATTCAACCGCGGGGATTACGCCGAGGCAGGGCAGCAATTGGACAAGGCGGAACTCACATACGCGCTTGAGACCGCGCAATCGTTCTCGCTTTCGGCATTCCTGTCCAAATACTCCCTCCATCTCATGGCAGGGTTCGCAATACTCGCGCTTGCCACGGCGATAATATTCGTGGACGTGCGCTTCTGGCTCATGGACAACGAGCTGGCGCAGCTTGGCAACGAGGAGAACATCATCATGGGGCTGGTAAAGGAAGCGCAGTCCGAATACTTCGGCAAGAGCAAGCTTTCCACCGAGGAATACACCTCCTCAATCGAGCAATACGAGGAGCGGCTGGGCAAGCTGGTGCAGCGCAGGGTGGAGCTTGAGACCGAAAAGAAGAACTTCTTCCAGCTCCGCAGCAAGTCCGTCAAGCTCCGCGAGGAGAAGGCGCGCCTCGAGCAATTGGTCGTAGAACTGCAGCGCTCCTACCTTTCCATGGGCAAGCTTGAGACTCGGACTTATGAGAACCGCATGAAGAGCTACACCCGCCGCCTCTCCGAAGTGGAGGAGACGATAGCCGTGTCCGAGGCAGAGGAGAACATGAAGGCAGAGGGGAACATGCTAAACAGGCTTTTCGGGAAGAAAACGCCAGCCGGTGCAAAGCCCGAAATAAAAGCCCCTGCCAATTTCCAGATTTCCATGAAAAAGGACGACGCGCCCGCCAAGCCCGTGAAACCAGATGAGGGCAAGGGCAAGCCCCAGCCAAAGGCGGATGCCGCAAAAGGCAAAAAGGACGCAAAGGGCAAGCCGAAACTCTAAACCCCAAACCCTTCTTCGCCCCCCGATAATTCTGATTGCCGCTCCCTTCTTCCTCCGCCCCGCCGTGCATCATTCCCCTATAATCTTGATTACCAATCTTTTCCTTCTCTGCCCGTCAAACTCGGCGTAGAATACCTGTTCCCACGGTCCCAAATCCAATTTTCCCGCAGTAATCGGAAGAATCACCTGATGCCCAATCAACAACCGTTTCAGATGAGCATCGCCATTGGTTTCACCTGTCCTGTGGTGCTTGTAATCCGGCTTTTCGGGCGCGACATCCTCCACCCATTTCATTATGTCCTCCCAAAGACCGCTTTCATAATCGTTCACGAACACTGCTGCAGTAATATGCATCGCAGAAACAAGGCAGAATCCTTCCTTTACTCCCGACTTTGCCACCGCGCCTGCGACCTGTTCGCTTATGGGCACGATTTCCTTCTGCTTTTTCGTGTTGAACCAGAGATATTCCGTGTGAGATTTCATGCCGTCCCCTCCCGAATCTCCTTCCTCCATATGCTTATTATTCCTTTTCCTCGAACCCACTTCATGTTCGACCAAGGTACGCTCTATTACATCGGGCACATTGTGCTGCTCTTCGCGATTTCGGTGGTCGTGGGCAGGATTGCCGGCCCGATTTTCACCCGGATACTTGAATTCCTCTCGGGCAAGACATCAAGCACTCTTGACGACAGGGTAATAGCGGCGATAAAGGCGCCGGCTGAATCGTTCTTCTTCCTCATTGTTTTCTATTTCCTCATCCACTCCTTTCCCGAACTCGCGGCAGCCGCGGCTTTCCTTGAGGGCTACACCTACGCAATACTTGTCGTAATCGCGACGTTCATGCTCTCCGAGGCGTCGGGCGCGGCAATCCGCTGGTATTACGAGGAGGGCGCGCAACAGTCCCGCTCGAGGATAAAAGTCGACCTCTCGCTGCTTCCGCTCGTGCGCAAGGTCACGAAAATCGCCATTTACATCATTGGGCTGATGGTCGCGCTTTCGGCAACGGGCTTTGACATCACCGGGCTTCTCGCAGTAACGAGCATTGCCGGAGTGATTCTCGGTCTTGCCTCGCAGGAAACCCTTGGCAATGTTTTCGCTGGAATCGCGCTTCAGATAGACCGCCCCTACCACTACGGGGACTACCTGCGCCTCCCAAGCGGGGAAATCGCGGTCATCCGCAAAATCGGCATGCGAACCACGAGGCTTGAGGACATAGCTTCGAACACCATCATAATCTCCAATTCCGAATTCGCGAAACTGCGCGTCACCAACCTCTCGCTTCCGGACTCGATGGGCATCGTTGCCGTCCCTGCCGAACTTCCTCTTTATACCGATTTCGAGGCGCTGCGCACGAAGATAGAGGAAAAGCTCGTGTCGGAAAAGCCCAAGGGCTTCATGGCTGAAAAGGGCGTGGGGTACTGGTTCGACGCGGTCAAGCCCTATTCCGCCGCGGTCTCCTACTGGTTCTGGGTGGATGGTTTTTCCAATTCATTCGCGATAAAGAAAATGATTTACAGGGAAATAATAGCGTTTTCCGGCAACGGGCCTGCCAAGGGCAAAAAGCCCGCTGGCAAAAAGAAGAACTGATTTCCCGGTTTCCGCAAAGCCATCCCCGACCTCCAGCCATCCTCGTTTCTTTTCCCATTCCCTTTCCTGCTTCCGCTAAGGTTCGTTTGTTTCCTTCCCTTTCTTCTTGCCTACGCCTTTGCCTGCGCCGCTGCGAGGCTTCGCACGTATTCCTCGCGGACAAAATCCGGGCCTGCCCGCACCATGACAGCCACGAACCAGCGCACAAGCCGCTCGTTTGACGTGCCCCACAAGCCGGACTTCGCCACGATGTCATAGACCTGCTCGCGGCTGATTTTCACGACCTTGCCGTTCTCGAATATTTCCACGTTGTCTATGCACTTTGCGTAGGACTCTATTGCCATGAAAAGCGGGATAAGGCAGAACATCCTGACCTTGAGCGCTTTCTTCGGCAGGAGAAGTATGTATTTCATCGCCGCGTAGAGGTAGTCGCGCGCGTCCTCGATTTGCTCGCGCAGCACCTTCATCGCCGCCTCGCGGTTTTCCTTCAGGCACAAGCTTCCGTAGTTGAGGTTGTATTTCGCAATCAGCGCGCGCGGCCAGTAGTGCCTGTTCTGGGAAATGTCAGCTGCGATGTCGCGGAGGATGTTGACCTTTTGCAGCGCCAGCCCGAAGTGCTTTGCGTAGCGGTGCAGCTTCCTCTTGAGTTCTGACGTGATTATGCCGTTTATGAAAAGCAGGTCGTTGAACAGGTAGCCGATTACGCCCGCGACGTAGTAGCTGTACTTGTTCTGGTCGTCAAGCGTTTCAATCTTCTGCTTCTGGAACTTGTACATGCCCTTTGCCATCACCACTCCCCATCTGCGCACCGATGTGCGCGCAGCCGGCTGGAGCGCGTGGAAGGTGGCGACAAGGGAATTCAGGTTCTCAAGAAGCTTCTTTTCGTAAGTGTAATCTAGCTTGGAGAGCAGCATCTTCGAGGCGTGCGAAACCTGCGCAGCCGCGGGCTTTTTCGAGCCGAACAGCTTCAACGTTTCTGCGAAAAGCTCCCGCTTAACTTCCAAATCCGCCTTCGAGTCCTCAATCGTGTCAAGCACGCGGTAGAATAGATATGCCGCCATCATCTGGTCGTTCATGGGCTTTGGCAGTATGCGTATGCAAAGCGCGAAACTGCGCGATACTTCCGGCAATATTGCCCAGCATCTGCCCTTGTCGTTCATCCCATCACAATCTAAGAAGCGTTTCTCCCGTCATATGCTATCCGCATAGAATTTATATGCATATCCATCGCACTTCTTTCAAGGAAAGAGGGTTCGCATGGCTGAAATATTCGTAAGAAAAGGCGACGGCTCGCTTGAGCCGCTGGATTACAACAAGATACGGCAGGCGCTCCGCCGCACGGGAGCCAACAACTCGCTCGTCAACGAAGTCGTGGATTCCCTCTCCTCTCGCGTCTACCAGAACATCCCGACAGCCGAAATTTACAAGATGGCATTCGACGCCTTGCGCGACATCCGGCCGGGTGCTGCCGCGCGCTTCGGGCTGAAAAACGCGCTTCTCAAGCTCGGCCCCGACGGCTACCCGTTTGAAACGTTCGTGGGCGCGCTTCTTTCAGGCAGGGGCTATTCCACGCTGCTTCGGCAAATCCTGCAGGGCAAGTGCATACAGCACGAAATAGACGTGGTTGCCACTCGCGGGCAGCACGAGGGCAAGCCGCCAACCAAATGCATAATCGAGTGCAAATTCCACAACTCGCCGCACTTCGAGTGCCACATCCAGTCCGCGCTTTATTCGTGGGCGCGCTTCCTCGATGTCCGTGACCGCAACCCCGACATAGACTCGGCGTGGCTTGCCACGAACACCAAATTCTCCCGCGACGTGATTGTCTACGGCGACTGCGTGGGGCTGAAGCTTCTTGGCTGGAGTTTCCCTGAAAACGAGAGCATACAGGTCAGGATTGAGGAAAACCAGCTTTACCCCATAACGCTCATTCCCGACCTCGACAGGCGCACATTCACCTACCTTCACGATGCCGGGATAATCACCATAAAGGGGCTTGCCGCCGCGCCAGTGGAGCAGCTCAAGGAACTGCGGCTGCACGACCGGGAAATCGAGCGGCTGAAGCGCGAGGCAAAGGCAATTCTTTCAAGCAGGCAGTAGCGCGTTTCACGCGCCTACCTATTCTTCAGCCGGCGGGCGCAGGCAGATGCCCTCCGGTTCAAATCACGAATGCGCATTGTCCTCTGCTGAACAGGCAAAACAAGCATCCAACTTTTCATAAGGCGAAAAAAAACAAAAAATCAAAAGACATCAGGCACTATTGGCATATGGGCACCCGCCGGAAACGCCTGCGCGCATACCGCGCCCTGCGCCTGCCGCGTTCTGCCGCCCGCTGCCCGCGTTCTGCCCTGCGCCCTTTCCTGTCCCGAATCCGCCATCCGCGCGAAGCTCCGCCCTTATCTCCTGCGCTTTTTCATAATCCCCGGACTGCATTGCATTGTGCATTTCCGAGAATTTCGCGAAGCTTTTGGCATCAAGCGACTCGAACATCCTTCCGCCGAACCCGTATTGCCCGTGCAGCGCGGTTGCCGCCGCAAAATCCCCGGTTTCAACCGCGGCTTGGAACTGTTCGTGTTCCGCCGGATTCAGGCTTGCGGCATTTCCCATGCCGTTGCCCATGCCTGCATTCTCCCAGCCCTGCGCCGCGAACGCGACACCCGCAAGGGCGAGAATCGCGAAGACGGGCATTGCCGCCAATATTTTCCTGTCCATAATACCACCTGCAAAGGTGCAGCTGGCGCCTTATAAGCCGCTTTCCCGAAACAAGCCCCGTGCAATACCCAAACAACGCCGGAAACCAGCCTAATTCTGGCTGATTTTGATGAATATGAGCAGGGCAAGCGCCGTGAAGATGGAAGGCACGAGCGAGAACGCGCCCATCCCCCCCATCCCCTGCATCGGGTATCCGAGGAAGGACGTGAGCAGCGGGAACGAGGAAAGCCCGTAGAGGAGGAATGCGAAGAGGAACGCAACCACGCCGAGCATGAAGCCGGAGCGCAGCGCGAGGTAGTCCCGCACGTATACCATCATCAGGTAGGCGCACAGGATTATGTTGAAGCCCGACAGGTACAGCCGCGCGGAATAGTAATTCTCGTCCTGCATGGCTTCCCTGCCGTGCGGCAGCACTGATGCAGAGAAAGCGGTGATGGCTATGGCTGCCGCAAGAAGCCCGAGCGTGAACAGCGCGGGCATTATCATCGAGCCGTTGGTTTTTTTCCGGTTATTTTTTGCCATGCTTACCACCCTTCAGTTTTGAAACAAACCCTTTCTCGGCGAGCACGATGTCCGAGACAAAATATATGGGGCTGTACCCGCCAGCCCTGCTGACAATCGAATTTTTCTCCATCAGCTCGATATGGTGCTGCACGCTTTTGTAGTCCATGCCCGCCGCGAGCGCAAGCTGGCGCATGTTGCGCGGCTTTTCAAGAAGCAGGGAAAGCAGCAGCTGCCTTGTCTTCGCCCCCTTCGTCCCTTCGAGGAGCCAGATGAGCAATCTTGCGATGGAATCCATAAGCAACCTTTGCCAGTGCTCTTGCTGATATTAAAACAGTTTCGGAATCCGCGGCGTTTGCCCGCCCCGCGCCCATTCCCGCTCATCCCACGTCCAGTTCCTTGAATATATCTGGATTATCTACAGCCATCTTGCCAATCATGATGCCGTACATTCCCTTTTCCTTCATTTCCGCCGCCTGCTCCCGCGTCCGGACGCCGCCGTTTGCCACGATTTTCTTGCCTGTTGCAATGCAGCGCTTGTAAACAGAAACATCCGCAGGGTCAGCGTCGGTCTGCGCAGCAGTCCTTGGATGCACGACAAAAAAGCTTGCATCCACCCCGTTAATCAAATTCAGGAAAACGCCCCTCTCTTTTTCATACTGGCTCAAGCCCAGCCGAAGCTTTACAGAGCAGTCGAATCCATGCCCGTTGATGAGCCGGATTATCTCCCGCACCCTTGCCACGCGCTTTATCATCGCCGCGCCGATTCCCTGCCTGATGAACGAGGGCGAGGGGCAGCCGAGGTTCAGGTTGAAGCCGCGGAACCCCTCGGACGGCTCGAACTTGGACAAAAACTTTTCATACTCCTCAAGCTTCGAGCCGGCAAGCTGTATCTGCGTCGGAGTTGAATCAGGTATCGCAATCCTCTCAAGCTCGCCTTTCTTCCCGCGCGCGAGGTTCGAAACGCGGGCGATTTCCGTGAAAGTGAGGTCTGCGCCGTTCTTGTGCGCAAGAGTTCTGAAAGCCGCGTCGGTTATGCCCTCCATGGGCGCAAGCATAAGCTGCAATTTCATATCATCCCTGCCGCATTATCCCTCAATCACATTAAAAACGTTGGTTGGATGCATATTGCGGGCTTTGCATGCTGAAATTCTCCGAGCGCACTGATTCTTGGAACATGATGATGCTCTCGCCGTCAGCCACGGCGGCAAAATACGCGAAGCGCGGGGAGCTTGGCTTCCGCGACGGTCTTGAGAACTTCGGCACGCCGATAATAATGGTGTACCTTCCCCTTCTTCTGATTACTTTCGCGCTGTCCGGCAACTTCAACCCGCTTTTCCTCCTCCCCATAGTAATCGGGCTGGCATTCATTGTCCTGTGGATATTCCTTTTCTCATTCGCGTTCGCCGCGCTATCATACGGCACGGGCGCGCTTTTGGGCGGCAAGGCAAAATTCGGCAGGCTCTACTACATGATAAGCCTTGCATCCGCCCCGACGTTCGTTTTCACGCTCGTCTTCAACGTCGCATCCATACTCCTGAAGGCGATTCTTGCAATCGTCCTGCCGCCTTCCGGCGCCTTCTCAGCGCTGTCCGGCTTTCTTTCCCTTGCCGGCAATTTTGTCGCCCTGTCAGTCACAATCTACGGCATGTACCTGCTGACGGTTTCCATGGGCGCGCTTTACAAATTCGGCAAAGCAAAGTCAGTGGCAGTCTGGCTCGTCCCGCTTGCCATCCTGTTTTGGGCCGGGATAGTCGCATTCGGCACGCTCGTAGTCGTTTCGACGATAACGGGCGTGTTCAGGTTTTTCTGAAGGCGCGCAGCTATTTTTTCCGCACCATCTTCATGTCTATGGTTGTGAAAACAAGCCCTATTGCGGCGAACGCCGCCATCTGCATCTCCCAGTGGAGAAGATAGTTCAGCGCGGCTGCGGCAATCATGGCAAAGCCAACGATTGCCATCACGTATCCGCCGATTTTGCGTTTGTCCAATCCCGTGGTTTTCCCTGATAAGCGCGTTTAGTATGCCGGGCAGGAGCGCAGGGGCCCTGAGCGGAGCGGCGGGGAGGAATAAAGCTCGTGGCGCTCCATATTTCCCTTGCCGTTCATCCAGTCCAGGCAGTTGAAGCCGTATTTCAAAACGCATCCCAAGTCGCAGCCGCAGTGGCAGAGCCCGAAACCGGGCAGGCACATCCTTTCCTCGCCGTTTGCCGCGCAGGAATCATAGCAGGCGTCGTGCGTCTCGCAGCCGTCGTGCAGCCCGCACGAAATCACGTTGTAGTAAGTGCAGGTGTAGAAGCATTTCCCCTTGCTGTCCGGGATGCAGTGGACCTGGTCTTTGACCTCAATGCACGTGTCTGGGCAGTCCGGCCCGCACGCGCCCCGGCATTTGGATCCGCCGGCGATTCCCGGGTCAAGAAGCATGGGCGCCTTGCCTCCAGACCAGCCGCCTATCGGGCATTCGGGCGGGGAAGCCGTGCAGCCCTCCTCTTCCTGAGCCGGGGCGGCGGCGCATAACGGGGTGTTTTTGTATTCGTCGTACTGGCAGCATTCAATTCCCGTGCAGCTGTGATTTTTCTCCGGCGCCTGAGGGGCGGAAACAACGCACAGCGGAGTGTCCTTGTACTCGTCGTACTGGCAGCATTCAAGCCCCTCGCAGTCGTGTTTCGGGGCCGGGACTGAGCCGCACAATGGGTTGTCCCTGAACGCCTCGTACTTGCAGCAGTCAATGCCGCTGCAGCAGCCGCCCTGCGCTTTAGGCACATACTCCCCGTGGATATTCCACCCTCCGATGCAGGCCGGCTCGGGGACATCCGGAACGCCTATCGCGGAGAAAAGAAGCGCGCTTAAGGCAAGGAACGCAAAAGCAAGCAGCACATTCGAAGGCGCACGCGCCATGTTTTCAGCTGCGTTTTTCCAGTATATAATAGTATGAGTATGTTGTGCTCAGAAGCTACTCCGTTGGGTCATAGCTAGCGGCTAACCCCCTGGAGCGGTGTCATCATCGCGGAAGAGTTAGGATAACCTTGCTTTTTAAACAACGCCCTGTGCACGCCAAAATCAGTAAAGCACGATTACCGATTCGACATACCTTCTAATGGAGCCCTCGTTCAGCCGCTTCTTGAGCGAGTCGTCCATGAGCTGCTTTGCGACTTCGGGCGACTCGGACAGCCATCCGAGGTGGAGATTGAGCCGGATAATCCTGTCGGGGATGACGTGGCGCGTGCTTTTCGGCGGCATCTGCCTGCCTGCAAGCGCCTCGGTGATTATTTCGTCCTTGGTATAAGTGCGCCTGTAGAACACGCCGTAGCCGGCGTCAAGGTATTCGTCCATCTTGTCGTCAGCCACGTATTGCAGGTCCCTGCCTTCAAGCGAGGTGATGAATTTCCTCTGCTGCGAAATTATCCCCTGCACGCTTCTCTCGTTGGAATTGTAAAGGATGCATTCCCTCTTGCCGTCATTCTTTTTCGTGAAAAGGAAGGTCGCCTCCATCTTTTCTATCGCCGCCTTCCCGGTCTCGAAATCCACTGGCTCGCCTTTCATGCCCGCGATGTCGATGGAGTTGATTGTCTTTGAGACCGGGAACCACGTGCCAAGCCCGACCTCCGGGTTCTTGTAGTCGATAAGCTGGCAAGCCGCGTTGGGGCACTCTATCATCTCAAGCACGCGCCTGCGGTGGTTGCCGTCTATCACTATGTGGTGCTTGTTGTCCACGATAAGCGGGTCGACCAGCCGTCCGAGATTGAGCATGGTCTCGCGCAGCTTCTGGAGGTTGTAGGGTATGACTTCCTCGTGCGCGTGGAGATTGTCCAGCGGGATGATTTGGAGCTTGTTTATTATCTCCTCTGCGAGCATAAATGCACCGGAAAACTTGCCGCACTACTTCTTTTAAACCCCAACGGAATTTTCTTCGACAATTGACGCCGTATTTCCCCTGCCGATATTTTTTTAGACCTCAGCCGCTGTTAACGTCGTCATGCACTCCGCAAAACCGTAGCCCCGCGAAGGTCAGAGGTTGTTCATATCATCATAGGTCCGTTTTGGTAGGAATTTGGAATAAAGCATTAAAACCTGCTCTCCCCACTCTCTCATGTTCTCAGAAGGGGTGTGGACATGATTTCGAGCGTTATATTCTACCTGCTAAAGAAAGGAGCCCACCGCGAGCCGGTGCGCATCACGACCGGCGAGGTCGCAGAGCAGACCGGCGTGTCCCAGCAGACTGCGTCCCGCAAGCTCATCTCGCTTGAGCGCGACGGGCTGATTACTCGCGTGGGCGGCAAGGTCGTGGTGACTGAAAAGGCGATTGGCGAGGCAAGGAAGCTTCTCAGGGAAGTGCTTGACTCGCTTGAGGGCACCTCGCTTGTATTCAACGGAAAAATCGTCGCCGGCATAGGCGAGGGCGCGTTTTTCGTGAAGCAGAAGAAATACATGCAGGGATTCGACAAGTTGCTCTGCTTCAAGCCGTTCCCCGGCACGCTCAACGTCTCAATCGGCGAGAATGACATTGAAAAGCGCCTGCAGCTGCGCGAGCAGAAGGCGATAATAATCAACGGCTTCAAGGACGGCAAGCGCACTTTCGGCAAAATCGCCTCCTACCGCTGCGCCATCAACGGCATCCCGGCGGCTGTGATATTCCCGGAAATGTCGGTCCACGGATTGCAGGTGCTTGAGATAATCGCGCCTTACAACCTGAGGAAAAAACTCTCGCTGTCCGACGGAAGCGAAGTGAAAGTCGAAGTCACGGCGAACATTCCCTGCTGACTGGCAATCGCGCTAAAAAAAGAGATGCGGGCTGCCCGCGCAGCCCACTATTTTTCCCAATCCAAGAGCAGCAGCTTCCTATCTAATTGAAAGCCAGGAAGCTCCACCACGGCTTTTTCTCGGAAAGCACCTGCCCGCTTTGCGCGTCCACCGTGCTCTCCACGTCGTATTCCGTGCCTATGAGCCCGAGAATCTTCGCGCGCACCTTCACCTGCGCAGAATACGCGAGCCGCCCGTTCACCTGCACCATTTCCATTTCGCGCACTTCGCCCTTCAGTTTCTGCGCGGCTTCTGATGGCAGCACTTCAAGCTCCTGCCCGTCCACGCTAAGCGTATTGTTCGCGACGGTCATCTGCTTCGCAGTCGCCCGCACGCCTGTTTCCGTGCCGAACGAAACTGCATTCTGCTCCTGCGCTATGACCATTTCCTGCGAGCGCACCTGCACTTTCAGCTTCTTCTGCGCCGCATTCGCGGTGAATGCATCCGTCGATACGGATGCCGGGCTGATTGTTATTTCCCCCTCAACCGCCTCTTCAATGTCCGAAATGTCGTCGTTCTCGCCGGTCTCGATATAGTTCTTTATCGCAACGTTGGTCTCCTGCCGAATCTGGCTGACCTGTCCCGCCCTGTCGGCAGAGCTCACATTCTGGCTGATGTTCCTTACTCTTGCAACGAAATTCTCCTGTATTTCCTTCATGTTTCTCGTGGTTGCCATTATTTCCGCCTGCGTGCGGACAGTGCTTCCATTGCCTGTACCGTTCCTTGTGCGCACTTCCGCCTGCTCCATTTCCCTAACTTGTGCCTGCTCGCTTTCAGAGCGTTCTTCCTGGCCCGCCTGCGCCCCTGTGCCGGAGTATGCATTTTGCTCCCCTGTCGTGTCAGATTGCGAGTCCCCCGATTCAGCCTCTACGTTTCCCGAACCAGAGGCGCCTGCCTGCGCTCCCTGCGGACCGCTTGCAACGCCCACTGCGGTATTCCCGGAAACGCCAGCTGATACGCCCGCGCCTCCGCTGTTCGACGGATAGGCAAGGCACATCATAAGAATAACCGATACAAGAAGTATTTTCATCACATAAACCACCGCAACAGCAACTCTTCCGGCAAATAAATAGCTATCGGTCAGCGAACCGATTAAGGGGCAGCTACCAATTTCCAAGTTTCGTCTGCGCGCCGGTCTCTTTCATTTTCTTTTCAGCATTGTCAATTGTGCGGCTCACCCTCTCCTCGGAAAAGTCGTGCTTTGCGCAAAGGAATTTCACCAATCCTTCCTTGTCCATCTTGCCAAACTGCACATGGGCTTTTGGCTTGACAGGCGGGTTGAGGAAGAACGCCTCGACAATCTTGAAAAACTCCGCCTGCTCCTCCGCCCCTGCAAGCTTTGCCGCTTCCTCAATTGATCGGCAGTCCTTCACAATCTTGTACGCCTTCTTGGGCCCGATTCCCTTCACGCCCTCGTCAAAATCAGTCCCTATCAATATGCCCATCCATATCAATTGCTCGCGGCTCATGCCAAGCGTGGCAAGCGCGGACTTCAACTCTATGAATTCCGGCTCCACGTCCACGTATTCGTTCCTGCCCGGAAGCTTCCTTCTTCCGCCAATCGAAAGATTGCGAAGCAGAAGCGGCGCGCCGAAAAGCAGGCAGTCCATGTCCTGCGAAGCAACAGCGTCAGCCGTGCCTTCAATCACCATTTGCGATGCCTGCGCCTCGCCTTCGGACGGCGCCTCCACAACCGGGATCCCCATGAGCGTAAGAAGTTCCTTGCTCTCCTCCACCATTTTCGGGGTAAGCCTTGAAGTCGCCTGCGCGTGCTTTTTCGCCTCAACAAGATTCCCCTTCTCAAGCGCGGCTTTCCACGCGGCTTCGGCTGCGAGCTTGCGCTCGCTTCTCTCGTGCAGGACATCTTCCTTGAAGTCCGGCGGCTTGCCGTCGAAAACATAGATTAAGCGTATGCCGTTTTCCAGAAGCCTCGCATTCCTGTAGAATATGCCGGTAAGATGCCCTGTCGGGTTCCCGTTGGAGTCCATCAGGGGCGTGCCGTCCGGCTGGCGGATTGAGGAGACGAACTGGTAGATTGCGTTGTACGCGTCCACCGCGAATTTCTTTCCCGAAAGGTCGGCTATCCTCGCCGGAGTTTTCGGGACATCCCCTAAGTCAACACCCATAACAGCACGGATGGGTAATCCGGAGGGAAGCTATTAATTCGTTCCTTTCGCGCCAAATCCGCCCGCGAAAAACAAAAAGAAAACAAAAAGGAAAAATCAGCGGAGCTTTATGTCCTCTTCGAGGTCCTGAAGGTCCTGCTCGTGCTCCACTTCGTCCTCGAGAATCTTCCTCACAAGGTTGAAGGTTATCGGGTCCTTCTCCACCATCACTTTCTTCAGGATGGTGTTGTAAGTCACGATGGCGCACTGCTCCCCCTTTATGTTCTGCTCAAGCAGCTTGAGCGTGTGCGGGTCCTTTGGCTCGTCATAGCCGCAGCCAGAGAGCTTCGCCCACTGCGACGGGTTGAGAATCGGCGTGCCGCCAAGCTGTATTATCCTCTCGGCAAGCATTCCCGCGTGCTTCAGCTCGTCGTTCGCGTGCTCGGTGAGTTCAGCCTGCACATTCGGCCTCATGGGCCCCTTTGCCACAAGCGCGCCCACCCAATACTGGTAATATGCCAGCCATTCGTCCGCAAGCGCCTTGTTCAGAAGGTCCACTATTTCCTTCGCTCCTGCGCCGACAATCTCCCTGCCTCTTGTTCCCATGAACACACCTCTTTCCTATACCTGTTCCAACCTATGCATTATATTGCTTGTCATCTGCCCGTTCCCATGCGCACAAGGGCGCGGCTTTAAAACAGGTTAATAACAAATTGCATCATGGCTATTATCAGCGTGTCAATCGACCACGAAACGCTCTCCGAGCTTACCGCAATCGAAAAATCCCTCGGCTTTTCAGGGCGCTCGGAAGCAATCCGCGCCGGCGTGCGCTCGCTCATCTCCGAGAACAAGTCCACGGAGAAGCTTTCCGGGAAGATAAAGGCGGTCCTGCTTCTCGTGCACGAGGAGGGCGCGGACAGCTGCGCCAACGAATTGAAGCACAGCTACGACGACGTCGTCGGCACGCAGATACACAGCAACCTGAGGAAAGGCAAATGCATGGAGCTGTTCATCCTCGAAGGCGAAGCCGCAAGAATAAGGGACATGCTCAAAAAAGCGCAGTCAAGCCGGAAAATAGAATACGCGAAGCTCATCGTGCCTTAGCTTTTCCAGCCGGGCATTTTTTTGCGCGGCAGGCTTATTTTTCCAGCAATCCCGTTTATCAAAAAAGCGGCTGAGCCAAGATAGCAGAACGGGCAGGGGCAGGCAAACGAGCCGAGGAGCAGCAGCCCCCCTGCGGCGAGGCTTGCATCCGCATTGCCCGCGCGCGCAGCCGCGCCCTCCTTGTTCCGCCCGCCGCGTTTTGCAGCAAGGCGGGTTTTCGCCGCCATCAGCCCATTTCTTTGCCATGTTTTATTAACCCGAATATAAAACGCCCCCCAATACTTATTAAGAATATATTTAAAAATTAATAACGCCAAATTGCGCAAGAGGGGTGTTGCTGATGAAATTCCAGATACTATTGCTTGCCGTTTTCGGGCTCCTGCTTGCGGGCTGCGCCTCGCAGGGGGGGCAGGCTGCCGATTCGGGGAAGCTCAAGGTCGTGGCGAGCTTCTATCCCATGTACGATTTTGCGAAAAATGTCGGCGGGGACAGGGTGGCGCTTTCAACCATCATACCTCCGGGCGTGGAGCCGCACAATTTCGAGCCAACGCCGTCCACAATACGGCAGATTGCCGATGCGGATATCCTCATACTCAACGGAGCCGGGCTGGAGCACGGCTGGGCGCACGCGCTCATCGAGGGAAGCGGGAACGCGAAGCTTGTCGTGGTGGAAGCCAGCTCGGGAATCGGGCTTATTGCCGCCGAAGGGCACCCGCACGGCGAGGAGGAAGCCGGGTATGAAAACGGGACAGGCGCGGAAGCGGCTGATGAGGGGCACGACCACGGGGAATACGACCCGCACGTATGGCTCTCCCCCAAAAACGCCAAGGCGCAGGCATATGCCATAAGGGACGCGTTCATCGCCGCCGACCCGGAATGGAAGGCGTACTACGAGAAAAACGCGGCGGAGTTCGCAGCCAAGCTCGATTCGCTTGATGCCGAATTCAGGGGCGTTTTCTCCACCTGCAGGAAGAAGGACATCCTGATTTCGCATGCGACGCTCGGGTATTTCTGCGCGGATTACGGCTGCAGGCAAATCCCGATAGAGGGCATCAGCGAGGAGGGCGAGCCTTCCCCTGCGGCGCTTGCATCCATAGTCGACCAGGCGCGGGTTAACAACGTCACCACGGTTTACTTTGAAAGCCTGATAAGCCCCAAGTCCGCGCAGGCGATAGCCGGCGAAATCGGCGGGGGAGTGCAGGTATTTAATACAATCCACGGTGTAACTGCGGAAGAGCAGGCACGCGGCGCAAACTACCTTTCGCTGATGGAGGAGAACATCGGGGCGATAAAAGCCGGGCTGGACTGCGGCTGAGGCACGATATTGCAAGGCGCAGCCAAAATTCTCCTGCAAGGCGAAAACATGCAGGAATGCGGCAGTGGCTAAAAACATGCAGGAATGCGGCAGTGGCTAACATGGCGAAAAACATACTCGAATTCGATGCGGTTTCCTTCGGCTACGGCAGGCAGCCCGCGATTGAGAACGCCTCTTTCTCCATACAGAAAGGGGACTTCGTGGGCATGATAGGCCCCAACGGGGCGGGGAAGACCACGCTTGTCAAGCTCGCGCTCGGGCTTCTTTCCCCCGATTCCGGCGCAATCCGCCTTTTCGGGCAGGACATAAAAAAATTCCGCGAATGGCACAAGATAGGCTACGTGCCGCAGAAGGCGACGGGATTCGACCAGAATTTCCCCGCCAGCGTTTTCGAAGTAGTGGGCATGGGCAGGGTGCCAAAAGCCGGGCTGCTCAGGCAGTTTTCAAAAAAAGACCACGAAATCGTGGAGAAGGCGCTCAAGGTCGCGGGCATATCCAATCTCAGGGACAGGAAAATCGGCGACCTGTCAGGCGGGCAGCAGCAGCGGGTATTCATGGCTCGCGCATTGGCAGCCGAGCCGGAATTGCTCATACTCGACGAGCCCACGGTGGGCGTGGACAGGAAGGCGCAGCACGATTTTTACGTGCTTCTGGGCAGGCTCAACCGCGAGGAAGGCCTGACGCTGGTGCTGGTTTCCCACGATGTGGGCGTTGTCGCGAAGAACGCGGGGAAAATCGCCTGCGTCAATGTCAAAGTCACGATGCACGACGCCTCGAAGGGCATTGACGAGTCCCTTCTCTGCGCGTACGGGAACGACGTGGGGCGGGTGCCCCATCACCACGATTAGGCGATTCCATGCTTGAAATTTTCCAATACTCGTTCATGCAGCGCGCGTTCCTCGGCGGCATCCTGATAGCCGCGCTGTGCTCGTCCATAGGCGTATTCCTCGTTCTCCGGCGCATGGCGCTTCTGGGCGACGGGCTCGCGCACATCTCCTTCGGCGGAATAGCTGCCGGCATGTTCTTCAAAATCTACCCGCTCCTCTCCGCGCTTGGGTTTTCCGTCATTGCTGCGCTCGGCATACAGAAGCTCAAGCAGATGAAGGTGTACAGCGACTCGGCAATCGCGATATTCTTCTCCTTCGGGCTCGCGCTCGGCGTGGTGCTGGTAAGCCTGTCCCACGGCTTCAACACCGACCTTTTGTCCTACCTGTTCGGGAGCATCCTGTCGGTCAGCGAGTCGGACATCCTGCTCATGCTGGCTGTCGGGGCTGCAACCCTCGCAGTGCTCGCGCTGTTCTACAAGGAGCTCCTTTACATCACGTTCGACGAGGAATCCGCCCGCGCCGCAGGGCTGCCGGTTGAAAACCTCAACATAGTCCTTCTTGTCCTGACATCAATCGCGGTCGTCCTTTCCATGCAGGTGGTGGGCATCCTGCTCGTGTCCTCGTTCATGGTAATTCCCGCGTCAATCGCGCTTCCGCTTTGCAAAAGCTTCAGGCAGTCGGTGCTGGCGTCCATCCTCGTTTCGGCAGTATCAGTGGTTGCCGGGCTTTTCCTTGCCTACTACTTCGACCTCGCGGCTGGCGGCGCCATCGTGATGGTGCTGGTGTCCATGTTCGCCGCCATGCTCGCGTACAAGAAGCTGTCCCGCAGATAAATCCGGAAGCAGGCGGCAAGCGGCATTCCTCCCCTCAGCGGGCGCGCCCCAAACAGTTATATATGTTTTGAATATATATTCATTAGGTGGTATTATGCCAGGATTGGACGGGACAGGGCCTGCGGGCGCAGGGCGCGGAAGAGGAAGGGGAATGGGCTTCGGAAGATGCGCCGGCGCAGGGCGCGGCATGGGCCGGGGCAGGGGCGGCTGCGTGCCGGGCTACGGGTTTGCCGCGGGCAGCGCTGCCGATTTTGACTTGAAATCCGCTCTTGAGGCGAGGCTGGACGCGCTTGAGGCGGAAAAGAAAAGCATAGCTTCGCGCCTCGCCGAGCTTGGGAAAAAGTAAGGGGCGTTGCATGGCAATCAAAAAACCATCCAAGGGGCTTCTCGTCGCCTTGTGCTGCGACGGGGTTTGGCCGGGCTGCAAAATACACCCTAATTTCGGAAGGTGCAGCGTATTCAATTTCGTGATGGCGGGCAAGGGCGGGGCGAAACTTTTGGAAAGCGTCCCCAACCCGTTTGTCGATTCGCCCGGAGCGGGCATTTCCGCCGCCTCGTTCCTTGCGGAAAAAGGCGCGCAGGCGGCCGTCGCCGGGCAATTCGGCCCGAACGCTTCCGGCGCGCTGTCCAAATGGGGCATCCGCACCGTCGAGGCAAAAGGCGCGGCGGAAAAGGCGATTGAAAAGGTGAAAGCATGAAAATCGCGTTTCCCGTGGAAAAGGAATCCGGGGCGGAACAGGAGGTTTCCCTGCATTTCGGCCCAAGCCCCTGGTTTGCAGTAATGGGCGGGGACGGAAAAGCCGGAAGCCCGATAAAAAACACGAGCGCCCATTTCGGGGGGAGCATGATGCCAGTCGAGCTTCTTGCCGGGCAGGGCGTCAAGGCGATAATCTGCTGCGACATGGGTCCGAAGGCGGTCGAGATGTGCGAAAAATTTGCGGTGGAGGCGTATTTCGTTCCAGCAGGCACAACTGTCCGCGAGGCGTTTGCCATGCATGCTGCGGGAAAGCTTGCGAAAGCAAAGAACGGGGATGGCTGCAAGAGCCATTCCAAATGAACTGTGCGATTGAGTGGGCGGGCGGCGGGCGCAAGGAATGCGGCTGCAAAACCCATGTCCCTAAGCTGTGAGTCCAATGCGGCGGGCTGAAGGCGCGAGGGAACGCGGCTGCGAAAAGCCCAATTTGAAAGGTGCGTTTATGAAAATAGCGGTAAGCGGCGGGAAAGGCGGCACGGGCAAGACGTTTGTCGCAACAGGGCTTGCCATAGCTGACGCCACTCAGAGGAAAACCCTTCTTGTCGACGCGGACGTGGAATGCCCGAATTCCCACGTGCTTCTCGGTGCAAAAATGAAAAAAGCCGAGACAATATGGGGCATGGTCCCGAAAATTGACGAGGAAAAATGCAAGCGTTGCGGGGCGTGCGCGAGGGTCTGCATAAAAAAGGCGATTTCCGCGCCTGAAGGGTTTCCGCCAGTCATAATGCCCGAGCTTTGCGTCGGATGCGGCGCCTGCGTGCTGGCGTGCCCAACGCATGCGCTCACGGCTTCAAGGAAAAAAATCGGCAGGATAAGCACGGGGAAGGCGCACGGATTGCTTCTTGCCACGGGCGAGCTTGAGATAGGCGAGCCGTCTTCGGGCGAAGCGGTTTCGGCAGTCATGGAATTCGCCCGCAAGAAAGCCGAAGCCGACAGGGCGGAGGATATCGTGGTAGACTGCGCTGCGGGAATAGGATGCCCGGTTATCGCATCCATCTCCACTGCTGATTACTTGGTTGCCGTGACCGAGCCATCCCCCGCAGCACTCCACGACCTCGAACGCATCTGGCGGCTCGGCAGGCATTTTGGCATGCCCTGCGGCATAGTATTGAACAAAAGCACGCTTTCGCAGAAAATGGCTGGCAAAATAAGGGCGTTCGCGCGCAAGCGGGGCATTCCCATGATAGGCTGCCTGCCGTTCAGCAGGAAAATAATCAAGGCCACTGTGGATTGCCGCCCCATCGCGCTTCAAAGCAGGGCTTACTTTTCGAAATTCATGGCGATTTTATCGATGATACGGGCGAAAAGACCATGAACCACTGGCGGGAAATGAAATCAAAGCTTTCCTCAAGATGGAATCCTGCATCCCACATCTCCTTTTTTATCACGCTTTCCTCCACATAGTGGCCGCGCAGCCAGCGGAAAGCGAGGAAGGGGCCCCTGCGGTAATCTATCAGGGCGATTTTTCCGCCGGGAGCAAGGAAGCGCCTGAGCCTTGAGAAATACTCCTTCCTTCCTTTCAGGTGATGGCAGACGCTTCTCATGAATATCAAATCCACGCCGTTTTCCGGCAGATTGGGGCTGTCTTCCTGCGCCAGCACAGGCACGATGTTTTTCACGCCATTTTCCTTTGCCAGCGCGGATGCGAAATCAAGGAGCTTTTGGTCAGTGTCAACAATGTATACCTTGCCTTTGGGCCCGGCCGCTTCGGCAAGCAAAAGCGAAAAATAGCCGCCGCCAGAGCCTATGTCCGCCACTTTCTGCCCCTTTTCGATATGCAGGGAGGATACCACTTCCCCTGCCTTGCTCTCATCCATCGCAGCCTTGCTGTTCAGGAGCTTTGCCTTCTTGTTTTCCAGCATATTCCCGCCTCAAGCCCGCGCGCCTTGCCGCCCGCGAGGCTCGTCTTGCATCACGCGCCCCGTGCCACGCAACCCGCCTATACTATGCCAAGCGCGACGAGAAGCCCGAGCGCGGTCATTACCACTCCTGCCACGAGATGCAGCAGCCGCAGGTTGCGCTCCTTCCACTTGTCCGCCTTTTCGATATTGGTCAGCCCGCAGTATATCATCAGCGTTATCGCCACGAGCGGAATCACAAAGAACACGTTGTAGAGCATTAGGATGGGCACTGCGGCAAGCCATGTGGACTTTTCAGCAAGCAGCCCCAGTATGAAAAGATACGGTCCGCCCGTGCAGGGCAGCTCGAAGAGGCACACTATGAACCCCATTGCGAACGCCCCGAGCGGGGAGGTCGCCTTGTTGAGCATGCCCTTGAGCATGGGGCGCCAGCTCCGGGGTATCTCCATCACAAACCCGCCTCCGCCGTACCAGAAAAAGTCCTTCAGGTTGGCAAGCCCGATTATTATCGCGAGGATGCCTATCCCCCTGTAGACGAAATACGCCAGCCCGCTCATCTGTATCGCCGAAAACAGCCCAAGCCCGAGCAGGAGGTATGAGATATACACCGCCAGGGTGAATGCAAGCCCGGCCAAAAGCGCGCGGTGCCTGTCGCCAGCCGAAAGAAGCGCACCCATGAGTATTATGAGCACGGCTATCGCACAGGGGTTTATCGAATCCACGAGCGCAGCGCTGATTATCGTAATCAATGACAGCTCCCCCAGCTCTTCCGACGGGGAGGAGTCGCCAGCAATTCCCGTCGAATTGCCCGCAGACTCAAGCGAGGGGCACCCCCTCCCCTGTGATGCGGCAAGCGCGGCGGGGAGGTTGGCGATTATTTCCGCATCCCCCACCATGTAGCTTCCGCGTGTGAATGCGACGGGCACGCCCCTGCTCTCCTGCGGCACATTGTACGCGTTGAAGAATGAATTGAGGAGCGCAAGGCTGGTCTTGTTGGAATAGACCTCGAATTTCACTATTTCCGAGCCGTTCGCCGCCATGGGCGCAAGATACGGCTCCACGCGGGCGCAGTGCGGGCATCCAGTTCCGTAGAAGAAATACGCGCATTGCCCGCCGCCGGATGCGTTTTCAGCGAACGCCGCGCCGGAAAAAAGCGCAAGAATGAGAATCGCAGCGATATTTATTTTTGCCATCAAAAATCCCTCAAAGGCTCCTGAAAGTCGCGGACGTGCCGCCCAGGCACGGGACGCGCTCGGTAATCGAGCTTGTGCTTTCCCGCGTCTTGAATTCGCGGTGCACAAGGGCGACTATCTTTCCCGGGTCGAATTTCTTGCACGAATACAGATCGAAATAAATCTCGCCGCTTTTGGAGAAATAGTGGAGCGAGCAGTGGCTCGTGGTTATCATCTGCACGAAGCTCTGCCCCGGATTGCCCTGGTCAACGGCGTCCGCGTAGCAAAGCCCGCCCAGCGGCAGCATCTCCGCCTCCTTGAGGAGCTTCTTGACGAAATTTTCGCAGCGCTCCTTCGAGAGCGGCTTGCCTTCCATGTCAACCTTGGCGTTTATCGTCAGGTGAAGGTGGCAAAGTTGCTGTTCTTCCATCCCCAATCATCTCCTGCCGGCGTTTCCTTTCGTTCCGCCGCGCGTTTTCGCGCATCCGCAGAAGCGGTGCGCGCCCGGGCCCGCCACGGAATACTGCCCGCCGGCTATCCTTATCGCCTTCCCTTCGCAAATCGCCTCTGCCACCTTCCTTCTTGCCGAGGCGATTATCCTTGAAAGCGTCGGCTGGGAAATACCCATGCTTTTCGCGACTTCGCCCTGCTCCCTCTGCGCAAAGTCAAGCAGGCGCAGCGCCTCGAATTCGTCCAAGCCCAGCGCGACCTCCTCAAGTTCGTGCATGCTCATGCCGCGCGGCTTGAAATAGACGATTCCTGGCTCGCAGCAGATCCTGCGCATTTTTTCCGGTCTTGGCATGTTTTGAATTATTATTCATAAAGATTTTTATTCATTCTCCCGCCCGCGCGCGGGCATGGCGGCGCCAAAATCAGGATTCCGCCCGCAAGCCGGCGCGCAACCGGTTTTCCCCTGCTTGCGCTGGGAAGGAAAATCCCCGTCCGCGCAAGTTCAGCCCTTCTTTTTCCGCTCGCGCTTCTCAATCTCGATTATGTCGCCAAGCGTGACCGGCGCGCCCTTTCTCGTGTCG
The DNA here is from genome assembly GCA_041665945.1 of Candidatus Micrarchaeia archaeon. Classification (GTDB taxonomy): domain Archaea; phylum Micrarchaeota; class Micrarchaeia; order Anstonellales; family Anstonellaceae; genus UBA10161. The sequence goes on along the minus strand of JBAYHU010000003.1, from coordinate 137,023 downwards.
CCGGGCGTGTCTGACATCGCGACTTCCTGCAAAAGCACTATGCCGAGCTCCTTTTCGAGCTTCTTCGCGATTTTCTCGTCCGGAAGCGTTTTTTGGTGCTCTATCCGCTCGAGGAACGACAATTTCTCGTTTATCTTCTCCGCAAGCACTTCAATCGGCAGCCCGAGCTTCTTCCTCGCGCTTTGTATGAGCGCGCCGTAGCCGTCCACGACTTCCATCTCGCGGCGCACAATTGGCGCGCCCTGTGAGCCGCCCTGGTCGGCGTTCCTGCTCGCCTGCGTCGGGTACCGGATGATTTTTCCCGTGCCCGAGCAGTCGCGGCAGACGTTCATCTTCGCGCCTTCGACCTGTATGAGATACTCGGCTTCGCCTGCGCCGCACATTTCGCAATCCATTGTCAGCCCAAGGGGGGCTTCGCCCCCCTTAGTCCGACACCGCCCAAACCCCCCTTTCTCAGGGATGCGATGAACGTCTAAGGGTTTCGCAGCCGTAGCCACATGACCCCCCAACGCGTTAATCATCTAATGAAACCTTATATTATTTCCCTAAAGATATGTCGTTATGAAAAACCGCACTTCAGCGCTTTCCATGCCGCGCCATCTCTCGGCTCCGAAAAATCCGGTTGCCCTCTCCATAGGCGTCCTTCTGCTCTCCGCCGTGCTGTTCATCATGATACTGGACTCCGTGCTTTCAGCAATGGGGAAATTCCTGCTCTCGGCAGGGCTTCTTGTGGGCTGCGGGCTCATTGTTTCCAAATGGAACAAGTTCGAGGGCGGGCTTGGGCTTTACCTTCTTCGGAGCAAGTGGGGGCTTGACTACATCGACTCCCTTGCGCGAAAATACCCCCGGCTCTGGCAGCTTTTCGCCGAGCTTGGCATGATAATCGGCTACGGCTCGCTCGCGTATTTCCTCATCGGGCGCAAGAAAATCAACTGGAGGCAGGAGCTTCCGCTTTACGCAGCGGGCGTGTTCATGCTCGTCCTGTTCTCAGGGCTCATCCCTGTCGGGATGTCGTTCCTTCTTTCCATGGTTTCAGGCGGAGCTGAATTCTCGACCGCAAGCGCAAAATTGAGCGCGCAGGTTTCCAAAATCGGCGTATTCCAGTACATCTCGCTTGCCGCGATGGCAATAGGCGGGATTGCGCTGATGGCGACGATAAGCGTGATTACCTACTCGTTCATAGTGGCATCTGCCGTGCTATCCGCGCTTCTGGGCAACGGCGCGCACCTCGCTGCGACCACGCCCGGCGGCATGCCCATTCTGCCTGGCATCAACCTTGATTTGGTTCAGGGCGTGCTCGGGCTCGCAATCGTCCTCGTTGTCCACGAATGCATGCACGGCGTGCTTGCCCGCAAGCACAAGCTTCCCCTCACGTCCGCGGGATTGGTGTTCTTCGGCTTCCTTCCCTTCGGCGCGTTTGTCGACGTGGATGACAAGAAGCTTTTCAAGTCCGACAAGGTGAAGCAGAATTCCGTCCTGATTGCGGGCGTCACGGCGAACTTCGCAACAGCGCTTGCGGTCTTCCTGCTCCTGCTATTATTCGTGTTCTTCTTCCCCGGCCCCGAGTTTCCAGCTTGGGCGAAATGGACAGCTCGCTTCCTTGCGCTCACATTCGCATTGAACATGGCAGTCGCGTCAGTCAATCTCATCCCCCTGCCGTTCTTCGACGGCTACCACCTGATGAACAACATCGTGGGCAACAAGAAAATCGCCGCAGCTGTCATGTACATAGTGGGCGCGGCATTCCTGCTCACGTTGTTCCCGTGGGTTTTGCGCTAATCGCTGCTTTATTAATCGTTTCCGGCAAATCCATCTTCGGTGCCCCCGTAGTCCAACCTCCAGCCGAGCCGCGGCTCGGCTGTCTGTCCAACCGCTTGCGCGGTTGTACATGGGTAGGACACTCGCACGAGTGCCCCTTCTTTTATTAATCGTTCCTCGCTAACAACAAATTAGTGCCCCCGTAGTCCAACCTGGATAGGACACGAGCCTCCGAATGGCTCCCGCTGAGATGCGGAGCGTGTCAAGTGAAAGTTCGTGGTCCGGGTTCAAACTCTATTTATATGATGAAAATCCCGGCGGGGGCGTTCTTTTTTCTGAAAATCCCGACGGGCGATAAAATCCGCAGATTTTGTCGCGATGTTGAGTGCGCCAGCACTCAACAAAGAGGGCGTTCTTTTTCAAAAGCAGTCAGGGTTTCCCGATTTCCTTTTTGTATTCTTCCCAAAGCGAGGGCATTCTCCTGTAAAGCCAAGCATTCAGGTGGATGAACGCCTTTGTCTCATCCTCGATGTAATCGATTATCTTGCCGTATTCCTTTTTTTCGTACCATTCCGGGATTTTCATGCCGCTTGTCTTCTTGCCCGAAATCTTGTCCAAGCCCGAACCCTTGAATTCGCCCTTGTTCATCAGTATCCCGAACGCGCGCAGGTCTATGAAGGGGCGGTGCAATATGTCGATTGGCTCGAGATTGTTGGCAAGCGCGCGCCCGATAAGAAAATTGTGCTCGAACCCGAGGTTGTAGCCCGTGGAGATGAAGGCAAAGGGGTATTCGTCGGCTATCCCCGATTTGTCGTGGAATTCGGAAATAATCTGCTTTTCCGACGACTCCCATTCTTTCAGGATGACAAGCTCGCCTTTTGCCTGCCCGCTGTTCCTGTCCAGCTCCTGATACTGTATGGTGATTATCTTGGAATCCTTCGGGTCAAGCCCCGTTGTTTCGATGTCGAGGTAGAAGTTGCCCATGCAATTCCAACTGCGGTCAGGATTAAGAAGCTGACGCACCGCGCGGCAATCCGGCAAAGGAGTAAAAACACTTTCGGCGATATCCAACCGGGTGGATGGATGTCCGGTTTCAAAAGATACTTCTTCGCGTGCTTCCTGCTGCTTTGCGCAAGCGCAATCGTCCATTGCGACGCCGGGACTGAACCGTCCTGCGCCCCGCGGCTCGACCAGTTCAGCGTGAAATTCAGCATGGAGGAGGTATCCGACGCCACGGCAACCATCAGGCACATGAGCCTTGGCGAAATAACACTTGACCGGAACACGGCGGTTGATGTCGAAAACATGAGCCTCGCAATAACGCACGTTTCCATCAACGGGACGTGCGGCGGTTTCGTCACTTCGCAGCGCTGTGAGGCGTTTTCCGCGGGCAAGGTCGGAGCCCATCTTCTGGTCAGGAAAATCACGGGCGACGACATTTCTTACCTTGAACTCCTGCTCAACACCAGCATCGGCGCGCAGAACAAGTTCACGTTCGATGGCAGGGATTTCGTGCTGTCGCCGGTTGACGCGGTAATCCTCGGAAGCTGCATCAGCAAGGACACGTATTATTGCCCCGATGGCGTTGAGACGAACGGGTGCCTCCCGAAAAAGCCGGAAGTCTGCGGAAGCTCAAGCCCGTATGCGCAGGTATGCGGATGCCTCCCCTTCTATTCGCGGGACGGGAACGAGTGCTACCTCCCGAAATGCGTCGAGGGCGCGGCAAAGGACAGAACCTGCCAGTTCAACGGCGAAGCGGAAGATTCCAAGATAGTCAATACCCGCTGCATCCGCGGGGAATGGGTGAAATACCGCGTTGTGGAGGACTGCTCTGCGGAGAAGCTTACCTGCATGGTGCAGAACAGGTCTGCCAAATGCGTCAATTTCACGTGCGAGGATGGCACGAAGTTCGGCTCCTGCTCGGCGGACAAGCCGAAATTCTGCGGCCCGAACGGCATTTTCGGCGATGATGTCGTGAAATGCGGCTGCGGGAACGGCACGGTGCCTGACGCGGCGAAAATACACTGCGTCGCCATTGCCTGCAAGGACGGCACAACATTTGGCAAGTGCTCGGCGACAGCGCCGCTTTTCTGCGCCTCCAACGGCGAGCTTATCAACAGCCCGGAACTCTGCGGGCAGCCAGGTGAAAACGCCTCTGGAACAGGCACTGCGCCGGATACACTCGCACCCGCGGATACGGGCAAGAACGGCACTTCTGCCTTGGGGCAGCAAGCCGCGCCCAAGGATGACGGAGTTCTGGCATACTCCGTTGTGGCGGTTATTCTTGCGGCAATCGCCGCGGCGTATTACTTCTCCACTCGGCCAAAGCCGGCATAGTTGCCTGGCAGGTGCGGTGCTGCTTTCCAGCCCAGGTGCCGCCAACGTCATCCGCCGTGCAAATGTTTATATCCGGGCGATGAGAATGGCTATCCGGGCGACCAAGCAAGGGGCATATGCATTTCCAAGCCCGGCTTCGGACCCGGAGGAATATCTATGGGCGGATGCTGTGGATGCAAGCAATGGCTGAAGCTGCTTGCCGGGCTGATACTGGTCCTTGTAAGCGCGAAAACGCTCAACTTCGACCCGTGGCTCGTGGTCGGCCTTTACCTCATGCTTCGCGGCTTGCTTCCCATGATGTGCAAGTGCGAGTCATGCGCAGTGAAGAAAAAGTAGTTTCCTTTGATTTTTTTTCTTTTTTCCTTTTTCCCTTCTGGTTTTCGATACAAAGGGGCAAAGCCTATTAATCTGTTTCCTCCGAATCCATCGTCATGGAGGGGAATAAACTCGCACGCAAAAAAATACTCATCACATCTGCATTGCCCTATGTGAACAACGTCCCGCATCTGGGCAACATAATCGGCTGCGTGCTTTCAGCCGACGTATTCGCGCGATATTGCAGGAGCCGCGGTTATGAAACCCTCTACATATGCGGCACTGACGAATACGGCACGGCGACCGAAACAAAGGCACTGGAGGAAGGCGTAACCCCAAAGGAGCTTTGCGACAAGTATTACGCAATCCACAAGCGCATCTACGAGTGGTTCGGAATCTCCACCGACACGTTCGGCAGGACGACGACGCCTATCCACACGGAAATCACGCAGGAAATATTCCTCGACCTCCACAAGAACGGCTATGTTGTCGAAGACGACATCGTGCAGGCGTATGACGAAAAGGCGCAGATGTTCCTCGCGGACCGCTACATAGAAGGCACCTGCCCGCACTGCGGATACGCATCAGCGCGCGCCGACCAGTGCGACAAGTGCGGCAAGCTCCTGAATTTCGACGAGCTGATAAACCCGATTAGCAAGGTGAGCAAGACAACGCCGGTAAAGCGCAGCTCCCGCCATCTTTTCATCGACCTTCCGAACATACAAACCGAGCTTGACGCGTGGATTGACAAGACCGCAAAGGAAGGCAGCTGGTCTGAAAACTCCTACAAGATAGCAAAGGCGTGGATTGCGGAGGGCTTGAAGAAGCGCTGCATCACCCGCGACCTTAAGTGGGGCGTGCCTGTGCCTCTTGCAGGCTGGGAGAACAAGGTCTTCTACGTCTGGTTCGACGCCCCAATCGGCTACATCTCGATAACCGCCAACCTCGTCAAAAACTGGCGCGACTGGTGGCAGAATCCCGATGAAGTTGCGCTTTACCAGTTCATGGGCAAGGACAACGTGCCGTTCCACACCGTGATTTTCCCCTCGACGCTCATGGGCGCGCAGGCAAAGTCGGACAAGAAATGGACGCTGCTCCACCACATTTCAACAACAGAATTCCTCAACTACGAGGGCGGTAAGTTCTCCAAGTCCAAGGGCTTGGGAGTTTTCGGCACCGACGCAATGGATTCCGGCATTCCGGCTGATGTGTGGCGCTATTACCTTTTGACAAACCGCCCTGAGAAGATGGACACCAACTTCACGTGGCAGGACTTCGGCGAGAAGTCGAACAACGAGCTTTTGGCGAACATAGGCAATCTCGTGAACAGGACGCTTGTCTTTACCGCAAGGGAGTTTGCAGGCAAAGTGCCGCCAGCTTCGCTTTCGCAGCCCGACAACGACTTCATTTCATCGCAACAGGCGAAATTCTCGCAAGCCACCGAGCTTTTGGAGCAGGTGCAATTGAAGGAAGCGCTCCACGTGATTATGCAAGCCGGCAAGGAGGCGAATGCATATTTCCAGAAGAACGAGCCGTGGAAAACAGCGAAGGATAACCGCGAGAAATGCGCCTCGTCTATTTACGTGCTTCTCAATCAGGTAAAGGACTTTGCAATTGCCCTCGAACCATTCGTTCCGCACACATCGGCAGCCATCTTCAGGCAGCTTGCAGTGGAGCCGAAGAAATGGGATGACTTGGGCGAGCTTTCGCTTACCGCTGGCCACCCGCTTGGCAAGCCCGAAATACTTTTCAGGAAAATCGAGGCAAAGGAGCTTGAGGGATTCGCAGGGAAATACGGCGGCACGCAGGCAGAGCGGGATGAAAAATCCGCCAAGAGCGCGCAAGGCGAGGCAGCCAAGCAGGCGAATGCCAGCGCGCAGGCAAAAGCGGCTCAGCAGAAAAAGGAAAAGCCCAAGCCCGCGCCTGTTCCCCCGATTTCCGAAACCGAAATCGATTTCGAAGTCGGGAAAATACTCGAAATCGCCCGCCACCCCAACGCCGAGAAGCTCTATGTCGAGAAAATCCAGCTCGCAGGCGGCGAAGTCAGGCAAGTGGTCTCCGGCTTGGTGCCATTCTTCACCGAAACAGAGCTTCTTGGCAAAACAATCATTCTTGTAAAGAACCTCAAACCAGCAGTGCTTCGCGGCACGGAGTCGCAGGGAATGCTTCTCGCGGCAGAAAACGCAGAAGGCAAGCTCGAAGTGCTCTCGCCCGTGGCTGAAGTCGGAACAAAAGCCACAATCGAAGGCGCAGCCAGCGAAGGCAAGCCTCCGGCAGCCGAAATTACAATAGACCAATTCTTCACAGTAAAGCTTGAAGTGAAGGGCGGCACCCTGCTCGCCAACGGCAAGCCCGTGCTAGTTGGCGGCAAGCAGGTAAAAACCGAAAAAGTGCTGGACGGAAAAGTAAGATAGGGCGCTACGCCAGTCAAACCCCGTCATAACACTTTTTATAACCTTCTTTCCCATACACAACCATGAAACAGCGCAGAATGCACCCTGTCAACTTCTCTACCGTTACGGATGCGCAAATAGAGCACTTCCGGCAATACGGCGTAAAGGAATATGAAATACTGGCAAAGAGATTCCTCCACCTGAAAAACGACTGGCCAAGCAACAGGCAGTTCCCGCACGTTTTCCATAACGCACGCACCGCCGAATATCTGGGGCTGCCGGCAATAAATTTTTACTGGGCAAGAAATTTTGAAAACGCCGTGTTCAACTTGCGTTTTGGGCTTGAGAATTTCAATGGAAACACGATTCGTTGCGATTCATTAGTGCTATCCTGCACTCCGACGCCCGTCATTGAGCGGCTGCCCGAAGCCGCATGGAAATATACGGTATTTTTCAATGGGATGGAACTCGGCCGGCTGGGCGTTAATTTTCACGAGGGCAAGGACGGCCAAGTGACGGCATCAATTGTCAACATCCAGGGCAAGGACGGGGGGCCGTTTGCCGAATATAAGAAACTGAACGGGCGGCGTATGCAATGGGCGTTTGAAGCCCTTTCGGGGCTCGTATGCGAGCTTTTGCAGAAAGTGGATGTGGTGATGGGCATCTCCAGCCTTTCGCACCCCTCGAAGGACATCCCGCGCGCGCCCGGCGAAAAAACATTCAATCCGGTTTCAACGTTCCATCTTTACGACCACAACTTCGCAAAAAGCGAGCTTGGCATGGTCCGCACGATAGATGAAGCAGGGCGGCAGATATTCGAGCGAAGCAAATAAGCGGCAAACCATCGCCCGCCAATGCCGCCAAGCAACCAGCACGCCGGTCTGGAAAGCTATTTATAGCCCATAGCCGCTTAACTTCCCCCCTCGAGAGCAGCTCTTCGGCTGCTTGAGGGCAGGGTGTGGGACCTGCTATGGCATCCGAGATTGACATTTCACCGTACGTTGACAAGTTCGAGGAGTATTACTCCGTTGCCCTACAGGAGAAAATAAACAAGCTTCTTTCCGAATACCCGGTCCAGAAAAGTCTTTACGTGGATTACGAGGATTTGGAGCGGTTCGACCGCGACTTGGCCGACCTGCTTGTGAAGCAGCCCGACGTCATGATAAACGCGGCGCAGCAGGCGCTTGTGGGCTCGCAGGAGGTTTCCTACGCCACGGCGCACCCCGGCGTGCAGTTCGAGCCGCACGTGCGCTTCACCAACATGCCCGAAACCGGGCTTCTCATACAGGATATTTCCTCCCGCAACATCCGCGAGCTTATCGCGGTGAAAGGCGTGGTGACCAAGCGCGGCCCTGTCATGCACAGGGTGAATGTCGCAGTCTACAAATGCCAGATGTGCGACGCCACCACGAAGGTCCTCATGACAAAAAACGCGCAGGTGCCGCAGGTTTGCGCGGAATGCAAGCGCCGCGCGCTCAAGCTCGAGGAGGACTCCTCCTATTTCGTCGACATCCAGCACGCTGAAATGCAGGAGCTTTTGGAACGCCTCAAGGGAGGCACGCCCGCGGCGGCAATCGAGCTTTGGGTGGAGGACGACCTGGTGAACAAGCTCACGCCCGGCGAAACAATCACGATTGCGGGCATCATGCGCCTGCGGCTTCCGCAGAAGAACAAGGGCAAGAGTGAAAACAGCCAGATTTACACCCGCTACCTCGAAGTGGTTTCCGCTACAAAGACGATGAAGGAGTTCGAGGAAATCGAGACCACCAAGGACGACGAGGTGCAGATAAAGGAGCTGGCGACCGACCCGCAGCTCTACGAAAAGGTGCGCGACTCAATTGCGCAGGGCATCTACGGGCACAACGAAGTCAAGGAAGCCCTCTCGCTCCAATTATTCGGAGGCACTTCCGGCAAATTCATGGCGGGCGGCGCGCCCATCCGCGACGACATGCACGTCCTTCTCATCGGAGACCCCGGCTCGGCAAAGACGCGCTTCCTGCAGTCCATGCAGATGCTCGCGCCCAAAGGCATCTATGTCAGCGGAAAATCCGTGACAGGCGTGGGATTGACCGCGAGCGCTGAAAAGGACGAGATGGGCGACGGCGGCTGGACGCTGAAAGCCGGCGCGCTTGTCATCGCATCCGGCGGGATTGCCGGCGTCGACGAATTCGACAAGATAGACGACAACGAGCGCGCGGCAATGCACGAAGTAATGGAATCCCAGCAGGTGTCCGTGGCAAAAGCCGGCATAGTCGCCCGCTTCAAGGCGAAAACAGCCATCCTCGCCGCGGCAAACCCCAAGTTCGGCAGGTTCGACCAGAACAAGCTTCCCGGGCAGCAGTTCGACATCCCCCCGACAATCCTTTCGCGTTTCGACCTCATCTTCCCCATCCTCGACGTGATGGACAGGGAAAAGGACTCCACGCTTGCGACTTACATACTCAACATGCACCAGTCGTCCGCGAAAACAACCACCGCGAAAGCCCCGCCGGCAGAGCAGGCGAACATGATAGACCCGGTATTCCTCCGCAAATACGTCGCATACGCGAGGCAGAACGTCCGCCCGATTCTCTCGGATGAGGCGATGGAAAAAATACGCGAGTTCTACGTCGAATTGAGAAGCAGGGGCAAGGCGGACGGCGCGGTCCCGATTACTCCCCGCGCAATCGAGGGGCTTATCCGCATGTCTGAGGCATCGGCGAAAATCCGCCTTTCAAACGTGGTCGAAACCGCCGACGCGGAGCGCGCAATCCGGCTTACCACTTATGTCCTTGACAAGGTCAGCCGCGACCGCGAAACCGGCAGGATAGACGCGGACATTCTTGCAACCGGCAGGCCCAAGTCCGCAGTTGACAAGATAAACACCGTGCTTGACCTCGCGAGGAAGATGCAGGTTGAAATGGGCGCGGTCGAGATACGCAAGCTCGTGGAAGCCGCAGTCGGGCACAATATGGACGAGATAACCGCCCAGCGCATAGTGGACGACCTTATCTACAAGGGAGAACTCTACAAGGTCAAGCCCGGATTCGTGAAAATAGTGGACCAGAGCGGCTAGGCGCAGCTCCGGGCACACCGATGATACAAGGCTTTATAAACAAATAGACACTAATTATAACATATTCAAGCGCAGCCTGAAATCGGATTTGAAGAGGTGCCATCATGGTTTCACATCAAAACGGCATAGCAAGAGTCCGCAAGGAAAAGAAGCCGGAATTCAAGCAAAAGGAGCGTACGCCTCCGACGTGCTTCCTGCCCACCCACTACCGGCTCGAAGCTCCGCCCATTGCAAAAGTCCAGGAGATGCTGCCAAAAAATGGCGACAAAAAAAGCCAGAAACAGAAGGAAAAGCTGGCTATAACGATTTCCCTTTCCGATTCATCGTATTTCGATTACGAGCCAAGTTCGAAGTTCCCTATCTTCTCTGAAGGCATGCTGCCCTGTTTCATAACCGAGACGCTTGCGGACAACTTCGAGCAGTTCGAGCTTCGGAAAAGCTATACCATCGTGTTCGGCTTGAAAAACTATTACGCTGCGTTCGAGACGATCGGGAACAGCTATCTCAGATTCCCGAGCGCTGAGAAAGGCAAGGCAGACCCTCCGTTCACCAAGCCCCTGCTTGCGTTCATTTCCAAGCAAGTGGCGTTTTATCTCCAGAACGCGGGAGTCAAGACGACTTCGGACCTGATGTCCCCCAGCCAGAAGAAGGAGCAGAGGCCGAGCAGGATAATTTCCGAAACGCAGAAGGTGCTGGATGCCGCAGAGTCTAGGTTCAAGAGAATTGTCAAGAGGATACAGGCACACGCGGCTGAAGAGGAGGCGAAGAAAAATGGGAAGAACGCCCCTTCAGGCAAATGCCCGGCAGTGAAGGCGAACTCCGATGTCCTCACCAACACCACCAATGCCGCACTCGACATTACTGAGGCGCTCAAGGAGGACATGCACCCGACCGTGCGCGCAAAGCTCAGCAACGCGCTCCAGAAGCTGATAAAGTCCATGCACGGGCTTTCAATGTGACACCCATGCCTCAGCCCATAACTGCCGACTGCCTGCAATAGCGTTTTAAATTCATAGCCGCGATATAGATAATCGTCTTTTACAGGACACAAGGGCAAAATTCCCTTGCACAGCCAGCGTTCACACGTGGGGTGGAATCGTGAAAATAGAAAACGTATCGTCAGCCAAAGGACTCGCGTTCATTGCGCTCTTCACGGCAATCGTGCTTATCTCAAGCAACATAAACTTCTCAACAGTCCTCGGCGCCGAAAACCAGCAATTCACGCTCTTCCAGTTCATGGGCCCCATCGCATCCGGCTTCCTCGGGGCAGGCGCGGGCGTTCTCGCAGTCCTTCTCGCGCAGGTGGTGTCGTTCGTAATGCTCGGCAAATCCCTTGAGCTCATCAACATCCTGCGCCTCGCGCCCATGCTCTTTGCCGCGCTTTACTTCGCCAAATACGGCAAGGGCAAGCTCGTGCAGGCGGCGGTTCCCCTCGCGTGCATGGCACTCTTCATCGCGCACCCTGTAGGCTCGCAGGCATGGCAATACTCGCTTTACTGGCTCATCCCCGCGGCAGTGCTCATGCTTCCCGAGAACCTGTTCCTCCGCTCGCTCGGCTCCACATTCACGGCGCACGCAATCGGCGGCATAATCTGGCTCTATTTCATACCGACGACCGCGGCATTCTGGATGATGCTCATCCCGATAGTGGCGTTCGAACGCACTCTCTTCGCGCTTGGAATAACCGGCTCGTACTTCGCGCTAAACACGGTGCTTTCGAAGGTCGAGGCGGCCATGAAGTCCGGCATGGTGGCGATTGACCGCCGCTATGTCCTCTTCGCCAGCCGCGCATGAATTGCGCAGCATTCCGCGAGCCGCATGCGCGCGCCGCAGTGCCTACGGGCAGGCTGATTTCATGTACAAAGCAAAACTAGTCTGTGCGCCCTCCCTTGCTTCTGCCGAGAAGGCAATCCGCGCGATTGACGTGTCGGAAGACTGCGTGCGCATAATGGGCAGGAAGGCGGTTTTCCGGCTCATAAAGCTCAAGGGAGTGCGAAACGCTGTCGCCAACATCCTCAAGCAGGAAATGCTCTCCAGCGGAGGCGACGCCACTGTTTCGCAGTGGACCGTGAATTGCTCGCGCCCGAAAACGGACGTTTTACTCATGGGCACGGCAAAGCAGCTTGAACACGTGATTGTCAAGATGCGCATGCAGGCCCAGGGGCTTTCGCTCGGAAAGAAAAGCGAGTACAAGGCAATTGCCGAGGAACTCGCGTCAGTTCTCAAAAAGAGCTTGGGCTGAGCAATAAAAAAATAAACAGAAAAAAAGAAAGAAAAAAAGGAAACGCAAAGGCTTACTTCTTCTTTGCCTTTATGGCTTCCTTCTCGTGCCTCGAATCCCTCAGAGCAGCCGCAATCTCCTTGAACCCGTCGAGAAGCTCGAGGGGCAGCGGGATTATTATCGTGTTTGAAGGCGTCGGCCCCAGCCCGTCCAGCGTCTGAAGAACGCGGAGCTGCATGCCTCCGGGCGTGGAAGACATTGTCTTTGCCGCGTCCGCGAGGTTCTGCGCCGCCATCTTGTCTCCTTCTGCCTTGATGATGGTCGCGCGCTTTTCACGCTCGGCTGATGCCTGCCTGCTCATCATCCTCTGGAGGTCTTCGGGCACCTGCACGTCCTGCAGCTTGATGTCCGTGACGTCGAGCCCCCATTCCTTGGTGCCCTCGTCAACCACGTCGCGTATCTTGTTGCCGATTGCCGTCCTCTCGGAAAGCACATCGTCAAGCGACATGGCGCCGACCACGTCACGAAGCGCGGTCTGGGCGTACTGCCCCATGGCGTATTCGTAGTTCTGCACCTTGATGACCGCGTCTTCCGGCCTTACGACCTTGAAGTAAAGCACGCCGTTCACGGACACGGGCACGTTGTCCTTTGTCATGACCGACTGCTTGGGGATGTCAAGAGTCAGAATCCTCATGTCGACTTTCCTCATGTCCTCAAGGATTGGGATGACTAGATTGAGCCCCGGCTCGCGCGTTCCCACGTATTTTCCAAGCCTGAACATGAGCCCCCGTTCGTACTGGTAAACGACCCGCACAATCATGGGCAGGACAATCAAGCCGCCGATAAGCACTACTGGCGCGCATCCGAGAAGTTCAATATCCACCACTCAATCACCGACGGAATTGGGGGGATAAGATTTAATTATCCGCGCCCCAATCCACCACATGCGAAAACTCGAAATCCACGCGTGCGAGGGCAATTCAATGCGCAAGTGGTGGAAGGTAAAAAACCCGCTTCGCACAACGTTCAATTTCATCCTCGTCTACGCGGCGCGCTTCATCCCATCCACGCGCGTGAAGAACTTCCTCTACAGGACATGCGGCGCGAAAATAGGCAGCGGAGTTACATTCGGCTTGGGCGCGTTAATCGACATTTTCTACCCAGAACTTATCTCAATCGGAGAGGAAACGCTCATCGGCTACAATACTGTGCTTTTGGGGCATGAAATGCTTCAGGGCTGTTATCGCACCGGCAAGGTGAAAATCGGCTCGCGCGTGATGATTGGCGCGAACTGCACCGTTCTTCCGGGCGTGAAAATCGGCGACGGCGCGTCCGTTTCCGCGATGACGCTGGTCAATTGCGACATTCCCGCAGGGCAATCATGGGGCGGCATTCCTGCCAAGAAAATCAAATAGCGCAGGTGCATTCATGCCCGAAAAAAAGAAACAGCAAAAACAGGATGAATTCGAAAACCTGCGTTCCCCCCTGTTCAAGCTCGTCATTCTCCTAAATATTGCGGCGGTTTTCACAGGGCTTTGGTATTATTGGGGGCAGCTTGCAGCAACGCCGCTTCAGCTTCTTCTGTTCGTCCCTGACTGCCCGCTTTATGTGCTTCTTGCCATCCCCATCCTTCTCAAATGGGTGAAAAACGACATCTACTCATTCCTTGTCTCAATCGGCATGGTGAAATACGGGTTCTGGACGGTCTTTGTCCTTATCTACAACTGGGATTTCTATTTCCTGCCCGATTTCCTCTTGGTGACAATCATTTTCATAATCGGGCATCTTGGCATGGCGCTTGAGGGGGCAGTCCTTCTTCCGAAAAAGAGAATCGGCGCTCTCGCGCTCGCCATCATACTCGCATGGTTCCTCCTCAACGACTACGCGGACTATTTCCTCGGCACGCGCCCGCTCATTCCCGAGAATGGCATCAATCTCGTGCGCGACCTCACAATCGCGGCAAGCTTCGCAATAACGCTCGGCTTCTATTTCTACGGCGAAAAAGTGCGGGAGCTGCTTCCAGTGAAGTTCGGAAGATGGCTTATCCAAAATTAGCTGTGTTGCGTCCAATTCAAGCAATGATTATGTCGTCCTTGTCAGCCTTGGGCTGCTTTTTCTCGACAGGCTTCCCTGCCGGCGGCTCCTGCGGGGGCTTCGGCGCATCTTTCTTCTTCTCGCCTGCGGCATCGTTGCTTCCGTTTCCATTGCCGTTCCAGTTTTCAACATGCATTTTCTCAACAGCGACGACTTTCTCCTTTTCGTCCAGCTTCATCAGCCGCACGCCGCCCGTGTTCCTGCCTATGACATTGATGTCCTTCACATACATGCGGATAATCTTGCCGCCTGATGAAACAAGCAGAAGCTCGTCGTTGTCCTTCACGGCGGCTATTCCAACCACTTTTCCATTTCTTCCGTGCGTCTTGATGTTGATTACGCCCTTGCCGCCGCGCGACTGCAACCTGTATTCGGAAATGTCCGTTCTCTTTCCATACCCATTCTCGGTGACAGTAAGCAACGTTTCACATTCATCAAGCGCCATTCCGACAACAGAATCGCCCTTGTCAAGCCTGATGCCGATGACGCCCTGCCCGGTCCTTCCGACTTCGCGCACGTCATCTTCCTTGAAGCGGATTGCGCTGCCCTCGGAAGTCGCAATGATAAGCTCGCGCTTGCCGTCTGTTTTCTTTGCGTCAATCAGCGCATCTCCTTCCTTGAGCGTAATTGCGATAATGCCGCCGCGCCTCGGGCGCGAATAGTCAGCCATGCTGCTTCTCTTGGCTATCCCCTTCTTGGTGAGCATGACAAGGTATTCCTTCTCCGAGAAGTCGCGCGTCTTTATCCACGCTGAAATCTTCTCGCCGGAAACCTCAAGCAAATTGACAATCGCCTTGCCCATGGCGTATCTTCCGCCGGTCGGGATGCGATAGACTTTCAACCAATGAACATTGCCCTTGTCCGTGAAGAACAGCAGGTAATCGTGCGTGGAGGCAAGAATGATGTCCTTTATCGTGTCCTCCTCCTTTGTTTCGGAGCCGATGACGCCCTTCCCGCCCCTGCCCTGCGACTTGTATTCAGCAATGGGCACTCGCTTGATGTAATCGTCCTTCGTGATGATGACTGCCACTTTCTCGTCTGCAATCAAATCCTCGAGCTCCACTTCGGAGTCGTCATCCACAATCTGCGTCCTTCGGGGGTTGCCGTACTTCTGCTTCACTTCCAAAAGCTCGTTTCTGATAAGCCCGAATATCTTTTTCTCGTCCGCAAGCACGCCTGCGAGGTAGTCGATTGTTTGCGCAAGCTCCTTGTTCTCCTCTACAAGCTTGCCTGACTCAAGAAGCGACAATTTCCTAATCTTCATTTCGAGTATGGCGTCTGCCTGCTTCTGCGACAGCTTGAAAACCGCCATCAGCTCTTCCTGCGGGCTCTTCGCGGTTTTCACCGTCTTTATTACCGCGTCGATTTTCTCAAGCGCAAGAAGCAGCCCTTCGACAATGTGCTTCCGGTCTTTTGCGACCTGAAGCTCGAAAACGCTCCTTCTCCGTATCACTTCCTTGCGGTGGGCGAGGAATTCCTGCAGGATATTGAGAAGGGGCAGGACTTTCGGCTGGTTGTTCACAAGCGCGAGGTTGTTTATGCCGAATGTGGTTTCAAGCGCGGTGTGCGCGTAAAGCTGGTTGAGCACGACATCCGGGTTCGCGTCCCTCTTCAGCTCTATCATCACTTCCATGCCTTCGCGGTCCGACCTGTCGGCAATGTCCGAAATCCCCTCGATTCTCTTGTCGCGGACAAGGTCGGCGATGCTTTTCACCAGTTCCGCCTTGTTCACCTGATATGGAATCTCCGTGATTATGATTTTGGCTTTCTTTTCCTTGGTCGCCGGATTTATTTCTGCCTTGCCCCTCACGCGTATGCTTCCCCTGCCCGTGGAGTAAGCGTCCATTATGCCGCGCCTGCCCAGGATGTAGCCGCCTGTCGGGAAGTCGGGCCCGAGAACAACGGACTGGAGCACGTCCAGCCCGATTTCGGGCTTGTCAATAAGCGCAACCAGCGCATCCACTGCCTCGCCCAAGTTGTGCGGGGGCATGTTCGTCGCCATGCCGACCGCGATACCGGACGAGCCGTTCACAAGAAGGTTGGGCACGCGGCTGGGAAGCACGAGCGGCTCCTTGAGCGTGGCATCGAAGTTCGGCGTGAAATTCACGGTGTCCTTTTCGATGTCCGCGAGCATTTCCTCGGCGAAGCGGTTGAGCCTGATTTCAGTGTACCTCATTGCCGCGGCAGAGTCGCCGTCAACGGAACCGAAGTTGCCCTGCCCGTCCACTATGGGGTATCGCAGGGAAAAGTCCTGCGCCATCCTGACTATTGAATCGTAAATCGCCATGTCGCCGTGCGGGTGGTATTTGCCCAGCACGTCTCCCACAACGCGGGCGGATTTCCTGTATGGCTTGTCGTGCGTGTTGGACAAGTCGTACATCGAAAAGAGAATCCTCCTGTGCACGGGCTTGAATCCGTCGCGGACGTCGGGCAGCGCCCTGCCGACAATCACGCTCATCGCGTAGTCGAGGTAGCACTCCTTCATTTCCTTTTCAATCTGGCGGGGCATTATGTTGCCGTGCTGGTATTCGGTTTCCTTCTTTTGTTCAACCATGCAAATAACCTGCCAGAATCATCAATCAAATATCAAGGTTCTTCACGTCCTTGGCGTTTTGCTCTATGAATGCCTTGCGCGGCTCGACTGCGTCGCCCATGAGTATCGTGAATATTTCGTCCGCCTTCATGGCGTCATCAACAGTGACTCGCAAAAGCACCCTGCCTTCCGGGTTCATGGTGGTGCTCCACAGCTGCTCGGGATTCATTTCTCCCAATCCCTTGTAGCGCTGCACGATCACGTTGTCCCCAAGCACGGCAAGCATCTTGTCCTTCTCGGCATCCGAGTAAGCATACTGTTCCGTCTTTCCCTTCTTGAGCTTGTACAGCGGCGGCTGGGCGATGAAAATGTGCCCCTTGTCCACCAGCTCCTTCAGATACCTGAAGAAAAGCGTAAGCAGTAGCGTCCTGATGTGCGCGCCGTCCACGTCCGCATCGGTCATTATCACGACTTTGTGGTAGCGCAGCTTGGTTATGTCGAAGTCCTCGCCAAAGCCCGTGCCAAGCGCGGAAATAAGGGTTTGAATTGCTTCGTTGCCGAGCGTTTTCGTGATTGGCGCCTTCTCCACGTTCAATATCTTGCCTCGAAGCGGGAGAATTGCCTGATACTTGCGGTCCCTGCCCTGCTTTGCCGAGCCGCCTGCCGAATCGCCCTCTACAACGTATATTTCCGACTTCGCAGGGTCCTCTTCCGAACAGTCCGCGAGCTTGCCTGGCAGCCCGCCGCCTTCCATTACTCCCTTCCTTCTGACCAGCTCGCGCGCCTTTTGCGCGGCTTCCCTTGCCCGCGCCGCGGAGGTCGCCTTGTCCATTATCTTCCTTGCTTCCGCGGGGTTTTCTTCCATGTATGTCCTGAGCCGCTCGCCCACAATGGACTCCACAATGCCCTTGACATCGCTGTTTCCGAGCTTTGTCTTGGTCTGCCCCTCGAACTGCGGGTGCGGGAGCTTGACTGAAATAATGGCAGCCAAGCCCTCCTTGAGGTCCTCGCCGCTTATCTTCAGTTCCTTGTCCTTCTTGTTGATGTTCGCGGCTGCGTAATCGTTGATGGTGCGCGTGAGCGCGGAGCGGAAGCCCACCAAGTGGAACCCGCCCTCGATTGTGTTGATGTTGTTCGCGAAAGTGTAGATGTTGTCGTTGTAGCCGTCGTTGTACTGCATTGCCACTTCCACGGATATGTCGCCGTCCTGCTTCTCGAAGTATATTATTTTCGTGACCGGCGCCTTGTTCTTGTTGACGTGCTCGACGAACGAGAGCAATCCGCCCGGATACATGTGGTTTTCCAATTCACCGGTAAGCTCGTTTTGTATCGCGATTGCCAGCCCCTTGTTCAGGTAGGCAAGCTCGCGTATCCTGTTGGTAAGTATTTCGAACTTGAAGTCTATGGTGTTGAAAATCTGCGAGTCGGGCTTGAAGCGGACTATTGTTCCGCTCGTGTTCGCCGTGCCGATTTCGCGCACGGGCGTGATAGGCTTGCCCCGCTCGTACCTCTGCCTGTAGTGCTTGCCGTCGCGCTTGACGTCCACTTCCAGCCATTCGGAAAGCGCGTTGACTACCGACACGCCCACGCCGTGCAGCCCGCCGGACACCTTGTATGTCTTGTTGTCGAACTTGCCGCCTGCGTGCAGTATCGTCATCACGACTTCAAGCGCGGACTTCTTCGTTTCCTCGTGCATTTCCACAGGAATTCCGCGCCCGTCGTCAGTTACGGTAATTACGCTGCCCTCGCCAAGCGAAACCTCGATTTTTTTGCAGTGCCCTGCGAGCGCCTCGTCGATGCTGTTGTCCACCACTTCGTAAACAAGGTGGTGCAGCCCCCGCTCGCCCGTGTCGCCAATGTACATTGACGGGCGCTTGCGGACAGCGTCCAGCCCTTCCAGAATCTGGATGTTTTTGGCAGTGTAACTGCCATCCTTCGGGCTGGTTTTGTCATCCATGTTTACCACTGATTTTCGCTGGTTTTTCCACTGGTTTTTTGGCAATTTCCCGGGTCGCGCCGCGGGCAGTTTTTACGTCGTAAAATATACTGATTTATTATCCCGTTCCATGCTTATAAAGGTATGCCTGGCGCAGCCATCAAAACGCGCGTGCAAACAGCCTGTTGCACAGCTAATTTTCAACCAGATATTTGCGCTCGCGGTAGACTATCGAGTCCCCCACCACGGAACGCTCCCCAATGCGAATAACAGGCCCCCTGTCAGACTTTTCAAACGCGCCTATCAGCACAGTGCCGTTCCTTCCAAGCCGCGAAAACAGCCCGGAAACAGGCGCCAATTCCTCAAGCGCGAAGCGGAAGGACTGTGTGAGCGGCACGCGCTCCACCCTCCTGCCCGAAATCATCGTAAGATGCTTGGCATCTATGAAAATGCGCCCGTTGCCGTCCTTGCGCATGAATTCCGTGATTACCTGCTTGGATTCCGCTGTTTTCCTGCGCAGGCGCTTTCTCGACAATCCTTCGAACGCCTTGCCCACTTCGCTCTTTATCATCTGCACGCGCTTCTTCGCGTTTTTCAGCCTTCCGAACGTGTGGTGCTTTTTCGATGTGAGCGCGGTTTTCAGCTTCAGGAGCCTCTGCGAAAACGCCTTTTCCTCGCGCCTGAATGCCATCATGGAGGAGCGGACCTCCAATGGCTCGCTCTCCTCGCTTGCAATCTTCATTTTCCGGACTGTGGATGCCATTCTCTCAAGCGCGCCTTTGGCATGCTCGATTTCGCCGCCCCAGTCCTCCTGCGTGTCTGCAAGCGCGGCGCCCTGCGCCAGCCTCTCGGCAGCTGCAAGCTCCGCCTCGGTCCTCTCGGCAATGACAATGGTTTCGTTGAGCTCAAGGTCAGACTTGGAAGAAAGAAGTTTTTTCGCGGCGGCAATCTGTTCCTCGACCTTTTCTATGGACTGCTGGAATTCCGCGCTGGACTCCGCTGCCGATATGAACTGGTCTAGGACAGTATCCATTTCCGCTTCAAATTGCGCGTACGCCTTTTCGCAATCTGCCACCTTGCTGGTCGCCGCAGGCATGCATGTCTTGTGAAATTTGGAGTTTATAAGCATTGCCCACCCGCACTCAGGCGCACGGCGTGCGGATGCCCGCTATCGCCCGCGCCTCACGCGCGCCTTCCTTTTCCGCCAGTCAAATCGAATATCGAGAAGCCCAGCCCCTTCTTCGCCGCAATCTCGCCTTCGATTTGCGCAAGCACCGCCGATTTCACTTCCACATACTTTTCCCTTGGAAGAACCGTGTTCCCAACCGCGTATCTCCTGCCTTTGAGGTTGAAGCAGAACATGCACTCGGAGAGCGCCTCGGAATTGTGGCAGAAATACGAGTCCGCGCACTTGTTGCAGCTGTCCATCTCCATGCACCGGTTCAGGTATTGCGAATTGCAGCACTTGAGCGCGAACTGCGATTCAATGGCGCGGTAGCAGCCGTAAACATATTTCGAATTGAGCGCGAACGAGCTTACTCCTATATGCTCGCCTTTCACCCCATCGTGCCCCTTGTAGGCATTCACCACGTCGAATGCGTGCGGGAAGCTGACAAGGTTCATGTTCTGCCCGTCAGCAAGCTCCGGAGTGAAAAACGCGACTTGCGAAAGCGCGGCAATCCCGCTTTTCAGCCCATCCACTTTTCCCCCCGCGCCAGTTTTCCCAATCTCCAGCGCTTCTCGCATGGTCACCACCCTCGCGCGCGGGAAATCCCGGAAGTGCGGCAGGTTTTTCGGCACCCACGCCTTCTCCCCGAACGGCGTTCTCACGCCTTCCATGTCCACGCCCTGCGCGGCAAGCCATTGTTCGTAATCCACGATGCTTGATGGCTGGCGCTTCAGAAGCAAATTGTAAGTCGTCGCGAATCCCTTCTCAATCAGCCGCATGTCCTGCGCATCTTTTTTCGCGGGCAGGGAAAGCTTCACGCCTGCGGGCGCGGCGGCAGGCACAAGCTCGGTGAGCGAGGGGAAGGATTTTTCCCTCTGAAGATAATCCGCGACCTCTGAAAGTATCTTTGCCTTGAGCGCAAGATACTTTTCCCTCGACATCGGGGTATTTGCAATGCAGTAGCTTTTGCTCCTCTGCCCGAATGAAAAGAGCATGTCCCGGCAGGAAAGCACGTTGTGGCAGAAGTAGCAGTCGGTTGAAAAGCCCACGATTGAAGACTCGAAGCTGCGCTTCTGGTCGAATGAATCCACGACGCGGACAAGGAATTCTCCCTGCCCCAGTATCCCGCTTCCGAAAATGCACTTGCTGCCCTTCCTCACCATGAACGAGGAATCCACATATCTCGATTCCTCGATATTCGTGGAATTCGCCACATACTGCGAGTCAATGACAATGTCCGAGTTTTCCACCGCCATGCTGTTGCCAAGGTGCCTGTTGCCAGAGTATTCGCATCTTTCCCCAAGCCCCTCAAGTATCGAGTCCAAGTCCTTGATTTGATTTATGCCGAGGGAAAAGCCGCCATCCTGCGCAAGCTCGCCTTCGGAAACGAATGCGGCATCTGGCGAATACGCATCCATGGCAACTGACACTTCCCTGCCAGTAAGATACGATTTTCTCCTGCCACTCTTGGGCAAATAACCTGAGAGCCATTCCCTATATTCGTCAAGCTTCCCAAGCTCCCGCCCGAAAACCACCCTGCAGGTCGAATTCCACGCCTTTTCAAGCGCCGCCTGCATTTGCAGGTGGCGCGCATTTGCGCCGTGCGCAAATCCAAGCGCGGGTTGAGTATCATCAGCCATGCCATCCGCCTCCCTGTTGTTTGCCGTGGTTCGATATGGCTTAACTTATATATTAAAATAAGCAACTGAAAATTGCACAAAAACAGGAAATAATATAAACTATTTGAGAAATAAGCAATACATGGCGGAAAACAAGGGGCTTGACCTTTTGGATAGGAAGATAATGCACGAGCTTGACCTGGATGCGCGCTCAAGCGCGTCGCAAATCGCCCGCCGCCTGAAAAAAAGCAAGGAGACGGTCAATTTCCGCATCAACCGCCTTATTTCCGAGGGCTTCATCAAGGCATTCTACTCCATTTTCAACACGTCGCTTCTTGGCTGGACATACTACAAGCTCTACGTGAAGTTCAAGGACATGTCTCCTGCCAAGGAGCGCGAGTTTTTTGAATACGTCTCGCACCAGCCGCACGTTGCATATCTTGCGCGGCTCGAGGGCTACTACGACTGCGTTTTCCTCGTGATGGCGAAAAGCATTTCGCAGATGTCCCTCTTCATGGCGCCATTCATGCGCCGCTATGGCGACTACATCCAGCAGAAAGACCTCGTGACATTCATCACGGCGCACCGCTTCAACCAGAAATTCCTCTTCGCAGGGGCGCGCAGGGAGGACTGGACCTATTCTCCCGAGCTTGGCAGCTACCCTCTTGACGCAGTGGACAGGAAGCTCCTCTCCGCGCTTTCCAACAACGCGCGCGCAAGCCTGCTTGACCTTGCGAAAAAGACCGGCGCCGACACCGGAACCGTGCAATACCGCCTGCAAAAGCTCCGCCGCGACAAGGTGATACTTGCATTCGTCACCGCGCCGGACTTTGACAAGCTTTGCTTGCAGTTCATCCAAATCAACATTTCAATGAAAGACCCTACATTCAGCAAGCAGGTCATCTCCTACTTCGACTCCACGAACCGCTGCCTCTACGCAGGCGAGCTTCTGGGAAAATTCGACATAATGATTGAGATACATGTGGAAAACGGCGCGCAGCTGCGCCAGATAATAGACTCCTTTCGCGAAAAATTCGTTGGCAAGTATTCGGACTACGACGTTTCCACAGTGACGCATGAATACGTCGTAATCTGGAGCCCGATTACCGCGGTTTAGCCAGGTCAGTTCACATGGGGTGAAGCCGATAGTTGTTCGAACAGGTTCCCCCCGCTCGTACCTGCCCACAATCCCTTCTCGTAAGCCAAGCAATAAATTATCCAAAAGTTCGCGGCCGCAGTCGACGTAATTTTCTCCGTTTCGGCGGTTTTATCTGCACCAAGCAACTCATTTTCCCGGGCCAATCTCGTGATTTCAAGCTTCGCCTTTGCCCTTTCCCCTTCTATTTGCATAAGCATGCCGCCCACCACGGATACTTTCGCGAATTGTGCGTCATTGATGGCCAAATCAGCCAGCATATCGACCAATTCCATGGCACTTTCCGCTTCAGACCCACTAATACTGCCGTAGAACTTTCCATACATCGTGAACATTTTTGCAAATTGCCTTGCCTGCATATCAATAAAACCCGGAAGTGCCTTCTCAAGTTCACTCTGCCATTCGACTTTTTTCAGGTTTTCAGCAAAACTGCCCAGCATCTCCTTCGCGCCCTTTTCCAAATTTTGGGCAATATCCGCCGGCAAGGCGTTTTTCCAGCTTTTGCCGCATGAAGAGAGTGCCAAATCATCGACTTTTTTGGAGATGTCCAGCCTGAACGTCTGCGCATTGCCCCGGGCTTTCTGTTCCAAGGACCAAAAAGCAAGTTCGTTATGCCACTCAAACACAATCCCCAAAGCCGCACATTTGAGTCGAGCCGCGGATTGGGGATATGCCTCCGCCCATTCCTCGTTGGTTTCCATGCCGATTTCTTTTATCCTCGTTATCCGGCCGTTGGCAGACTCAATCAGGTTTCTTAGCTGGCGTGCTTCATATTTTCCGCGCCTGTTTGCGCCAATAATCTTCTCCAAGGTAAAGAGCGCAAGCCACATCATAGTGCTCTCTTTCATCTGCTCGAGCGCCGCAGCCCCTTCCACTTCCGGCGGGGCTGACACTTTTACGAATTTCAAATAGCTGTCGGCATCCCGCAGCCCTTCATCAATCTTGCCTGTGAATGCAGGGTAGGTTGACGCGCTCAAAACAATCTCTTTGGAAATTTCCGCCATGTTTGTGCCATCATAGCTTTTCACAAGATTGTCAATGCCCTCGCATGTTCTCCTCTCCAGCTCTCTTGGAATGTAGGCAATAAACGGCTCGGCCAATTCAGCATATACTGAGTTTGGTTTCTGCCGTGATTCCCTGAATTTCCTGTGCACGTCGCCGATCAATTCCTTTGTCTGGATTGCCAGTCCTTTAAGTTCTTTCTCTTCTTTCTCCCATGTATCTTTCAGTCGGTTAGCTGAATTCCGCGGCCCTGTGGTTTGGATTGGCACTGTTTTTCCTTCGGTTGCCTTCTTTTGTTGCATATGCCCGCACCAGGTTCAACTGCCGATTATTAATGTTATAATTAGAATACATATGTGTTTATATTACTGCGCTGTTTCCAAACGCCTTGGCGCAGCTTAGGAGTAGCGGCTCAAATCCCGCAGTTCGCCAAAAGACCGGGTTGCTCACTTCTAATCAGAATTTTGCCCAAAGGTGGCGTTATCCCTTGACAACGCCGAGCGGCACAAGCCGTGCAACTATGTCTGAGAGCCCCGCAAGCTTCACGGAATTCACGACCTCGTCCACGTTCTTGTATGCGCCTGGCGCCTCTTCCGCAAGAAGCTCGGATTCCGTTGCCTTGACCATGATTCCCCTTACTTCAAGCTCGTCGTGTATCTGCTTGCCGGTCCACGTGTGGACGGCTTTTGAGCGGCTCATGGCGCGCCCTGCGCCGTGGCAGGAGGAGCCCCATGAATTGTCCATGGCGCCCTGTTTCCCGACCAGCACATATGACGCCGTGCCCATGCTGCCAGGAATCATGACTGGCTGCCCGATGTCCCGATAATATGCCGGAAGCTCCTTTCTTCCTGCGGCAAACGCGCGTGTCGCGCCTTTCCTGTGCACGCAGAGCATTTTCCTCTGCCCGTCAACATCATGCTCCTCGAATTTCGCGATGTTGTGGCAGACGTCATAAACAAGCGGCATGTTTTCGCTTGTTCCCTTGCCGAAAACCTCGTCAAAGGTTTCCCTCACCCAGTGCATCATGATGTGCCTGTTGTTGAAAGCATAATTGACCGCGCAGCGCATCGATTTGAGATACTTCTCCGCCTCAGGAGAATGTATCGGAGCGCAGCAAAGTTCGTGGTCAGGCAAGTCTATTTTGTATTTCCTCGCGGCGTTGAGCATCTCACGAAGCGAGTCGTCGCACACCTGGTGCCCGAAACCTCTTGAGCCGCAGTGAATCATCACGACCATCTTGCCCTGCTCCAAGCCGAACTTTTCGGCGACATCGGGAAGCAGCACGTCCTGCACTTCCTGTACCTCGACAAAGTGGTTGCCCGCGCCCACTGTCCCGAACTGCGGCAGCCCGCGCTTCTTCGCCTTTTCGCTCACCATCGATGGGTCCGCGCCGTCTATTCTGCCGTTTTCCTCGGTGCGCTCCTTGTCCTGCCTTGTGCCGTAACCGTTGTCAATAGCCCAGTCCACGCCGCGCACAATCGCATCGTCAAGCTCGGACTCCTTGAGGCGCAGCTTGCCTTTCGAGCCCACGCCTGAGGGCACGTTCTTGAAAAGCGCGTCAATGAGAGGGCGCATCTTTGCAACCACTTCCTCGCGCCCGAGGTTGGTTGAGATAAGCCTCACGCCGCAGTTGATGTCGTATCCGACTCCGCCGGGCGAAACCACGCCGGTTTCCATGTCGAACGCAGCCACGCCGCCAATCGGGAAGCCGTATCCCTCGTGCCCATCGGGCATGAGAAGCGCGTTTTTCACGATTCCCGGCAAGCTCGCCACATTCCTGAGCTGCCCGAATGTCCTGCCCTCGCCCATCTTCTCAAGTATGGCAGGCGTTGCGAATATCCTCGCAGGCACGTTCATTTTGCCTTCCTTTTCCATTTCCCAAATAGCTTCGCCGATTTGTTTCATTGAAAATCACCAAATAATCCGATAAACAGGATATTTACGCCCCGATTTCCTTCCTTATTCTCAGGAGGTTGTGGAGCCGGTTCGCGGTAAGCGGATGCGTCATGAGAAGCTCCATCGCGCCGAGCTTTTTCTCGCGCTCGACAGCCTCGGTGAGCGCAGCTTCGCTTCCGGAGTGTATCGCCCTCGCGACTTCGTAGGTGTCGACTTTCGCACCCGCAGGCTCGGTGAAGTAAAGCGCCTTCACCATGGAGCTTGAATTCTCCCCGTGCGGGACCGCGCTGCCATATGAAATTTTCGCAAGCGCAGACATGAGCGAAACCGGCCTGTTTGTAAGCCTTGCTGAGAACTCGTCGGCAAAATACTCCCTCTGCCTTGAAAGCCACATCACGCACAACTGCCCGATGAACTGCGCGACAAACGCGCCAAGTATGGTGATGATGCTGTTTCCCCCGCTGTTCCTGTCCCTTGGCGCGAAGATAAGCACTGCGTAATAGAGCATGACTGGAAGCACGCTCGCAAGCGTCATGACCGCGACGTCGCGGTTGTTTATGTGCCCGATTTCATGGGCAAGCACTGCCTCAAGCTCGTGCCTGTCGAGATGCGTCAGCAATCCTGAGTGGACAGCTATGCCGGAATCCCCCTGCGTTCTTCCGAACGCGAATGCGTTGGGGCTGTTGTTATTGACAATGTAAAGCTTGGGCATGGGCAAGCCCGCCTTTGATGTCAAATGCTTCACCATCTCGAATAGCTCGGGCGCCTCCTCGTGCTTCAATTCCTTTGCGCCGCTTGCCCACTTGACGATTATTGGCCCCATCCACCACTGCACGGCGACCATGACAAGCGAAATGGCGAGCCAGAAAAACACGCTGCCCGAGCCGGCGATTCCCGTGCTCATCATTATTAGGCCGATTATCGCGGCGACAAGCCCGAAAACCAGCACGCTGGTTATGAATATCCGCAGTTGCATGCCTATGCCTGGATTGAAACCTGTCGAAGAAGCCATACGCTCACCCCTGTGATGCTAAATTCCATCCCGCAGGATATAAATAGTTGCTTACTAGCCACTGCTCGCCGCCCAGCCGCCAATTCAACATGTCTTTTAAATCTTAAACACATATAGTTTCATGCTGAAACAGGGCTACAACGCCGCGGACGGCGCATTCAGGTTTGCAATTTCCCTCCAGCGCAAGCGCCCAGTCGCCCCAAACCTGCTCGTAACCAATAAGAGCTACAATTTCCATCGCTACAAGGAGCATTACGGGCGCGAAAACCTGATGAAGCTGCGCGACGGCGGAGAACTCGGCAACGCAGCGTGCAAAGCCGAACCCTATGACATGGGCACCTTCCGAAGCAGCATCAACAACCAGATACAATACACGATGCTCCTTTCCCATATAATCTCGCTTTTCGCCGAAAAAACGCGCAATGAGCAAAAAATCGACGCGGAATATTTCGATTATTACGTTTCGAATATCAAAAGAGCAGTTTATTGGGCGCCAATCCCTTTCGGCGATGACGGAACAATCAAATACGCCGCCGAATGGAAAAAAACCTTCGTGGCAAAATACGAGAAGAATGACGAGCGGATGGCATTCGTGCGAAAGATACGCGAAAACGTCACGAGTCTGAATCACCTGGCGAACAAATTTTACTATTACCAGAATAACGAAGATGCGGACAGCATGCGGAAACTTGCCGGCCAAGAATCGCTCCCGTCTATCCTGCCGCTGTTGGAGATGTATGGCAAGGACAGGGAGCAGGTGTTCCACATCCTGCGCCATGCCACCTATTTTCTCCAGAAAATAATCTGAGTGCCTGCCGGGTTTTTGCGCGGGTGACTATCCCTTCCGCTAATCGAAAATAAGCTCCAATTTTTTCAGCGGCAGCCCGACCACGGTTTCCTTCTCCCCGCGCACAGATGCGACAAGCTTCGCACCCTTGCCCGAAACGTCGTAGCAGCCAGCCCTTCCTTTCCACTCGCCTGACTTCAAATAGCCGTCAAGCAGTTTTCCTTCGAGCTTCTTCAGCTTCACCGCCGCTTTCACGGCGTATTTCACAATTTTTCCATCGGGAAAAACCACGCACACTCCCGTGACGACGTAGTGCGTTTTTCCTGAAATGCCCCGCAATATCTTTTCCGCAGCCTTCACATCATTCGTTTTCCTGAAAATAGTTTTGCCAGAATAAGCAATCGTGTCCGCGCCGATAATGACTGCGCCCTTCGAATGATTGGCAACTGCGCGCGCCTTTTTCTCGGCGAGCCTTTTTGCAGCGGAAGAAAAGCTCTCGCCCGCACGGATTGTTTCAGCCACGTCTGCCGATTTGACCGAAAACCTCTTCACAACCATTTTCAGCAGCCGCTTCCTCCTCGGAGACGAGCTTGCGAGAATCATTTTCATGAGGGGGATTTGTTACACAACTATATTAACCACTTCCGCGGCAAGGAAGAAAACAAGTGAAAGAAATGGAATCAAAGACCGCAGCACCACAGTCCGTTCTTCTTCTGCTTAGCCTTATCGTTCTTATTGCATAATTTCCCTCCCGGGTGGCCTGGCAAGTGGCTTGGGGGGCTTGACAAAACCTGAGCGAACGCCCTCTTTTTCGCCTTCGCAAACGGGTTTAAAGAATCAAAAATCAATAGGGGTGTTCATATGAATCCGGGAAACAAGAAAGTTGTCGTGAACAAAGGCGATGAAACAAAGACTGCCGTGAAAAGCCTGCAGGCTGCAGACAAATCATTCGCCAATCGAAAGAACGGGCAGGACGAACGCAAATTTGCCCCGCCAGTGAAAAGCGAATCCGGCAACACGGGCGTGCAAAAAACCAAGGCGGATGAAGCCGCGCAATTCGCGATGGAGGGCATCTTCCGTTCGTTCGGCGATTATTTCCCGCTCGAGGAAAAATACTGCAGAGTAATTTACTAAGCGGGCAATACCATGAAAGGCATCAACTTTCCGGTAGCGCCGGCGAAAATCAATTACGCGGCATGGGATACGGCGAAGCATACGCGCAGGGCGGCGGCAAAACTCCGGAGTTTCGGCAATCTCCTTGACAGCGAATGCATTGCGTCATTCGGCGGCAGGGCGGAAGCGGTTGTCCGCGAATACTGGCGAGTGGAAATGCCCAAGCAGTCGCCTCTTTGCAACCACCGCTCCCGCGAGACAATCGCAAGCTGGAGTTTCTGGCAGAAAGTCGATTTCCTGAACAGCTGGGGCAATTCCGCCGAAAGCGCGCGCGTCTCTCCGCTGCCATTCATGGTAATGTCCCAGCTTGCAAAGGAAACGGGCAAAAAAGGCGGCATTCCCTCCCTGCGCGCCATGAAGGTGCAGGACATCCTCGAAACGGCAATAAAGCCCGTTTTCGAGGCTATGGCGAAAAACCTGATGAGCTTCGCGGGCGTGAACGAAAGCAACTAAGCAGGCGGCTTTCTGGCATGCGCGCTGTTTTCGAGCATGAAAGAGCGGCTAAGCCGGCTCGCATGGGCGCAATTCAAGGAGAATGCACAAGCAGCCCGCCTGCATCATCAATCAGAAGCTCAAGCGGCTCGGCAAATTCGTAAATAGTGATGCCACCGGCTTTCCTCGTTGAAACAGCCAGCTTCGCGAGATTTTCCATTGAAAGCTGCTCGCCTTTGTAGCTGAAAAGCGCCTTGCCAGTGCCTATCATGTCCTCGAACATGTGCGCGCCCTGCGATGGCTCCCAATTGCCTTGCATGAATTCCCCTATGCCCACTGAATTGCTTATCGTGCCGAAGTCACCCTTGATGCCAAGCCCCAGGTCGGACGAGCCGAACCTTCCGGGCGCCAAAAGCAGATACCTGCCATCGCCCTCGGCGCCTTTGAAATCCTTGTTTACGCTGCCGAGGTCCTGCCCGAGCCGCCACGATGTCCCGCTGTTGAATTCTTCAGGCGGCACGTGCGCAATGAAACGGAATTTCTGGCTGCCTTTGCCTGCCGCGCCCTGTGCCCTCAAAACGAGCTTTTCCGGTGCAACATCCGGCAGCTCCTTCACGCGCCCCATGTCCCCGCGGATTTGCGAGCGCGCCTGCAGGACGTAGATGACGGAATAATACTTGTTGTACTGGTCGCGGATGAAGTCAGCCGCGCCCTCGAAATCCACGTTGGTGCCGAAATACGCCTTAAGGATATCATTTGTTGTGCGCAGCACCTTGACAAATGAATTGCCGTGCAGCCCGCGCAGGAGCCTATGGAACATGGCAACGGGTGAGGCATTCTCGCCGCGCTCGGTATCCCATATGGTGTCAAAGCCATCGAACCACCTGCAATATTGCAGTATCATTTCCTGATTGCTGTGCTTGCCATAAGGGATTTTTTTCAAATAGAAATTCTCCCCGGTCGGAAGTTCTGCCGAGCCGTTCAGCTCCATTGCATAAAGCATTTCCGGTGCGATTCTGAGCGTCTGCCTCCAGTCCAGCATGCCTGCCGGCGGGTCTGGCTTGCCGAGATTCACGCGGATTGCCATCTTGTTGTCGCCGTCCACCACGCCGGGGCCGAGCCCGAGCGCGATTCTCGCCACACCATCCTCAGCCTTCACGTCTCCCAGCGGGAAATCGTTGAACGAAAACGCCGCGAACGCCACTTCGGGGTGGTATATCTGTCCGCCGTCCATCGTTCTCCACAGTCTTCCCGCCATGTTCTGGACAAGGACAGCCATCTGCTCGCCGCCCTCTGGGATTTTCTTGTCGCGCCGGTATTCGTGCGCCGCGTTTGAGAACATGCTTGCATAAACAAGCTTGACCGCGGCTTCGAACTGCGCGAGCCGGACTTCGGGGTCGGGATGGCAGTTGGGAAGCATGACGGACTTGTAAATTCCCGCGAACGCCGCGCGCTCGGCATCCTCGTTCAAGCTTGACGAGCGAACGACGATTGGGCGCACATGCCCCTCCTCGCAGTCGTTGATTATTGTGTTGAAAACCGCGCGCTGCGCAGGAGTGAATTGAGCCTTGAGGAATGTTTGCACAAGCATTTCATCGGGCATGCCGCTTGCAACCGCTGCCCAGAGCTTGTTCTTTTCCATGAACTCGACGAAAAGTTCGGTCTGCAGCACGCTGGTTTTCGGGCAGGCGAAAAACACCCTGCCGGAAAATTCATCCTTCAGGCGCGCCTCGTTTTCGAGAAGGGCATAGCGGAAAAACTCAAGCCCGCCCGCCTTTCCGCCGGATTTCCCTCCGAAGTAGTTCTTGAAATCCGGCACTCTAACCGTTTTGCCAATCTCATGGACAATCTTGTTGGGATAGTCCTGGAATCTCGGCTGGATTATCATTGGGGCTTCCTATGGCGTGAAGGGATTATAATCATTTCTATCTATATCCTGACACATAACTAGTTGTCATAAGGATGCCCGCAAAAGCGGGAGGAATTGCATGAAACAAAACGCAATCCGCGTCGAAAAAGTGATTTCAGTCGGCCCAGTGCGAGAAACGAAAACAGTAGCGGACGCAATCGCGGCAAACTCCCGCTTTTCCGGCGTGAAAGTCGAGCAGATACTCACCGTGCGCCCGCCAAGCTCAGACAAGCTTTCCCGCGAGGAAATACTTGAAAAGCTCATGCCGCACATCAAGGATGCCGACGCAAGGACGATGGTAATCACGGACATCGGCGACGTCCGCCTCTACAAGGGTGAGCAGATGGCGGCAGATGTCGCAGCCCACTCGAACGGCGCGGCGTTTTGCCTGCTGACCAGCAAGCCAGAATGCGTGGGCTCGCCGCTTGAATTTGCAAAGCTCATCAAAAGCCGCGGCTTTTCGCCATCGGAAATAATGCCGCTCATCAATTACATTGTCCACTACGCCGGCAACTCGGACGCCATCCCGGCATTCCTTTCCATCCACGAGGACAAACTCAACTACAAGTATGGCAGCGAGCGCTCGATTCTTGTCGTGGAGGACAAGCCGAACTACTACAGCGGCTTTTTGACGCAGCTTTACGACATTTCCGCCCAGCGCACCCGCCTGCTGCTCGCGCGCACTTTCGAGGAGGCGGAGGAAATAATCCACACTGCAAAGGAACGCTTCGCAGGCGCGATAATCGGCTTGCGCTTCCCGAGAAACGGCGTGCTGAGCGAAACCGCTCCCTACGAGGTAAGCGGCATCCTGCACGCATACAACAAGGGCGTGCCAATTGTCTACCAGTCCATGTCCGACAGGCGGCTGGAACGCGCGAAGCAGGACCCGGGCGTCTTCACGCTCTCCAAGCGCGATCCCATACTCATGATAGCCCTCCGCAACATCATGCAGGACTACTTCGGCTTCGGGGATTTCATCTTCCGCGATGCGTCGGGCAAAGAAGTAGGCCGCGCAGGAAACTTCAAGGAGTTCTATTCCGCGCTCAAAACTCTTGACGGCAAATCGCTTGTCGCCCATGCCTCGCGCGACGACTTTTCCAACTGGCTTTATGTCCACGGCTATGATGATGCCGCCTCGGCGATAAAGCCGGTCTTCACAGACAATGCCGAGCTTCTGCGCAGGATACTGCTGCAGGACCTCGCTCCATTCGCCGACAGATTCCCCTTCTGAGCCATTAATACTACACTATCTTGGTATTTCCAATACTTAATTAGATTATACTGCTTCCCGCCCCTCGGCATAAATACCCGCGTAACAAAACGGCGCAGCATCCGCCCGGAATCCGGCAGAATTTTTAACCTGCTCCCCGTATCCAATCCAGCATCGGCTGAAAGCTCGTTGCGTTCATGTTCGGGGTGTTGTTATGGTTTTGGGCATCAGTGAAGGCGCGCTTGAAATGAAGCTCGAGTCCGGCATGTTCGAGCCGGGCAAGCCCATAAAGGGCAAAATCGTCATCCACTCGAACAAGAAAATCCGGGCGCGCCAGCTCCGCGTGAATTTCTACGGCCTTCTGAAGCCAAGCCCGCAAAGCGGCGAGCTTGTCCGCGTTTTCGAAGTCGAAAGCGTGATTTGCGGGGAAGCTATCTATACCGACGACATGACATTCGGCTTTGAGCTGACGCCGCCGGTTGAAATCAACGCGGCAAAGCCCAACAAGATACTCGGACTGTTCTCGCCCGCAAAGGCGGTTTCGGAAACCCGCCCGCGCTTCTGGGTGCTGCAGGCAACGCTTGACATCCCCATGGCAACCGACCTGAACAAGCAAATCGAGCTGATAATCAGGCCTGAATAAACTTGGCTCTGAAAATAATGTGTTTAAGCCAACAGCACAGCAATAAAAACATGTTGGCACATATTTTCAAACATGCTTATCCAACCGCAGCATAAGCCAAAGATAAATCTCATTGCTCCCCATCAAAACGAGCACCCGACGGCAGTTCCCTTCCTAAAGGCGTTCAGAAAACATCTTCAAGAACAGGGGCACGAGACTGCCTCCTGGAAAATATCAAACACCCACAAGCTCGGCTGGACGCTGCGCCAAAGAATCTCGGAATTCCCGCCGTTTTTCAAGTATGACGCAGACGAAATAACCCGTCTAAGTGATTTTGCCACATTCGCGCTTGCAGTCCAAGATGTACTGAAGCGGGCGCGCCACGCGGACAGCTGCCTGCAGTCCAATCCCGGTTCAATGGTAATCGAGGTCCACAGCTGGCTTCCGGACAACAAAGCGGGAAGCGGCGGACCGTACGAAAAGGACCTCAAAAACGGATTCATACTCGACAATTTCCGGCATGTCCTGAACTTCCCCCAGACTGTGTGGCGGGACGAGACGCTGCTTGGCTGCCTTGCAAGGCTGATGAGTTTTGACATCAACGATGCCCGCGAGCAAATAAGGGCAATCTCCAAGCGCTTCAGGGAGCAGAATGCGAAAATCTTCTGCCTTGAGGTTCCTGCGCAACGGACAGTCAGGCTGATAAAAAACAGCAATCCACTCTACCCGCTCTACTACAAGCCGGACGGCACCATTTATTACGGAATCAGCGAGTTCGAGCAGCTCTATTCAATCAAGGCATTTTGCGGAGCCGCTTATGAAAATGGCGAAGTGGCGCGGATTGCATCTTCCATCATGGACATTGTGAAATGAACGGGCATCAAAAGCCGGTTTCCAGCCCCTTCAGAACACTCTTTTGGTAAAACCAACAGTCTATTATCTTTCTAAAATCCATCCGACGTAAGAACTCCGCAAAGGCATACTTTAATGCCCGAGGGTAGCCCTGAGACAGAGAAAACAGATGAGTTTCTGGCTCGGCATTTGTGCACTTGGCAAGGCATTCTTCCTGCAATGGGCAGCAGATAGCTTTAAAAAATAAATACATATTAATAGATAACTAATAACAAATAATTGAGGTGCATTAGTATGACCTATATCATAAAACTTCCACCCGCAACAATAAACAACATAAAGCAGGGCAAGCCGTTCGAAGGAATGCAGATATATGACGCGCTAGTCAGGAAAGGAGGTCTTAATGACCCCAAAGCACTGCTAAAGAAAGAAGACCGGGCGACTCTCTTAAAGCTCTATTCCGCGCATCTTTCGCTTACTGTGGAACAAGAAGACATCATTAACCTATCTAGAAAAGAGTACATCTCAGCTGCCGAACTAAATATGCGGAATCAAGTAAATTTGAAAGCGGACGGATATTCAAATGCCAGAATTGGCAGCTACATAAAAACTGCAGCACAGGGCCAACACAAGCAGAATACGGACGGAATCGAGGATGCTTTTGTAATAGTGGCAGCGGCGAATGCGATAGCAGACCAGTTCGAGCATTTTAACGTAGCTCAAAGCCTCGCAGATCTCTATACGCGCGGAAAGGTAGGCGACTTTCCGCTGAATTAAGCTTTCCACGCGCTGCATTTATTTTTTAAACGACCAACCGCGCCACAGTACGCCGCCTGCTAGCGCGCGTAACTGTATTGGTAAACCCAACCCTCGCTGCTGCAAGCCAATTTCGCAATATGGTTCTGCGTAGCAGTATTGAGCGGACTTTTGGGATGCCGTAAGCCCGGTTCCGCGAGCAAACTGCCCAAAAGAATGGAAACGGCATGGAAAAGGGCAGGTTGGGTATACTTAGATGGTGAAGGAGAGAAAGTGGGTTTAGTGAGATGATGTTTTTTTGAAAGAAGAAAAACGCGTAAAAATTCACTCACTCTGCCGCGCCTCTTCCTTGCCAATCCACTTCAAATATTCCTTATGGTCTCCAACAAAGTAAAAGCGCCTAGTCATCGCAACATCATCTGATTTGTAGCAAATCCTATGCTGATCCACTTCCTCAACAAAATAAGGCAAGCCACGCTCAAGATGCCGTCCAGGCAGACCTTCAAGAATTTTCTTCATCTTATTTACAATTCTGACTTTAACCGAGTTGTCGAGTCTGTCAAAATATTTTTTCCAACCCGGATGAAAGTCCTTTGAGTACATGGGCTAATCCTCCAACATTTTCGCGTACTTTTCGCCCATGGCTTCTTTTGCAGTAAGGGGTTTCACTTTGCCGCTTTCAATTTCAGCATCAAGCGCCTGCATCTTCTTTACTGCGAGCTTGTCCTCCTCAGTCTGCTTTGCCATCAGGAGAGAGGCGCGTATCACTTCTGCTTTGGAAGTTGCATATCCTTTCTTTATCCTCGCCAGAACGTACGTTTCCAAGTCCCCACCCAAATCAAAATTCACCATGGTCATATCAATCACCCAATAAACAGTTAGTGTGCTTATTGTGTGCTTAACACATTTAAATGTATCTACTCTTAATCTCTTTGAGTTTGTCTAACTTTCTTTTAGCTTTCATCATTTCCGCCCTGAATTTTCGCGCGCCAAGCCACTTCCTGCGCAAATAGAGGTAGAAGATGGCCTGCCTAATCACCTCTGGCCTGTTTGCTGCCCAGCCTTCCTTAATTCTCCGGTCAATGAGCGCAATTTCCTCATCCGAGAATTTTATGCTCAGCTTCTGCATGCCAAAAGATGCCGTTTCCACGTTTATAAACGCCCGCAGAGTGCCGTGCCAGTAGCATCGGGGAGAAAAGGCGCAAACGCCATGCGCTCAACCCGGGCATGGCAAGTAAAAACTCATTGCGGATAGCACAGGCAGCCGTTTTCCTCGCAGCAGTTGTTGGGGCCGTTGCACCATGAATGGCTCTGGCAGCACACCGGCTGCCCCGCGTATTGCTGTTCCTCGATGTTTTCGAAATAGCATGGCTCCTTTTTCGGCGCGGCTTCCACGATTACCTCGGTTTCGCCGCAGTCGGACAAGCCAACCGCATCCTTGACGCACACGCCGATGCGGAATGCGCCCTGCTCTGATGGCGTGCCGGTCAGGATGCCGTCAATGCCGACCAGCATTCCTTGGGGCGGCGCGCCGCCTGCGCCGGGCGCATATGTGCCGGAACTGAAAGTGTATGGCTCTGTGCCGCCAGTGGCTTTTGCCACCTGTGCGTTGCATTGCTGGCCAACCGTGCAATGCCCAATCACGAAGCTAAGTGCGGGCTTTTCCGCGTCAATTGTCACTGAAAGCTTCAGGGTGGTGCCGCGCGCAGGCTGGGAAGAATCTGTCACCTGAACGGTAAATGGCGGGGATATTTTTGACGCGGTGCCGGGAGCGAGAGTGTGCGAGCCGAAAATCGTGCAATCGCTGCCAAGCTCAAGCCCTGAGGGCAGGGTAGAATCCTTCGAGAGGGAACAGGAGTAGGGCGGAGTGCCTCCAGATATCGTGGATGAAAATTCAACAAAGCCAATCTGCCCTGACGTGAAGTGCGCAAGCTCGGATGGCGTTGTGGTTAAGCCGCTCGCGGGCGCTTGCGGCTTTTCGCCCGGCGGATTGCTGCCTCCGCAGCCAGAAAGGAAAACGAATAGCAGAAGCGCAGTTGCCAGAAACAGGAAAGAGCCCCTCATTCCACCACCCTACAAAGCCAACCATGGCTAGCAATAAAAAACCGCATGAGAGCGGTTTTTTTAGGCATGGAGTCGCAGCTCCACGAAGATAAAACATTATGGAGGAAAGCCGTGCAATACATTCTTATAGATTGCAGGGGGAGACCAAGCATGCAAGAGCGGCGGCTGCGCCCACCCCATCTTCTCCTGTGCATTTGCTTATCATTGCTGCTCGTTTTTTCCATGGCTGGCTGCGGAGATACGAAACCCGGCACAGGTGATGCGCCGCCTGCAAACGAAAATCAGCCCCCAGCTGTTGATATCGAGCTGAATGTCACGCAGGGCGCCACGCCATTCCAGCCAAAATATTCCTTTTGGTGCAACGACCCGGACAACAACCTCGAATATTGCGAGCTTAGGATAGACGGGCAGGCGTACGCAAGGGGAGCTGACCAGAAATCGCTCTTCCCCGAAGGATATGAACGGCCTTCTTTCTACTGGGATGCCATCAGTGCAGTGGGCAACCACACGATTGAAATCTTCGCGATGGACAAGAACGGGCTGAACGCATCAAAGGCAGTCAAGTTTACTGTGCTTGCCGGCGCGCCGCTCACAAAATCCGGCTGGTACGTGTGCAACAGCAAGCCGGACAACGAGCCGTGCACCACCATGCTTGAGAGCTACTGCGGCAGGTTCGACGAGACGGATTTGGCGGTCCGGCAGGCGGCAGCGCAGGCGATTTCCAAGCACCCGGGCGCGTTTTCCGTAAACCAGCTCCTTGACATCTACGACTGGGTGCATTCCAATGTTTTCTACCATAACGTGCCGCTGGACATGTATCCGCCCTATTACCCAAACCAGACGCTTGCCACAAAGTCAGGGGACTGCAAGAACCAGGCAGTGCTGATAGCTTCCATGGTGCAGGCAATCGGCGGCTCTGCGCGCGTTTTATTGGTCCCTGACTGCCACCACGCGTTCGCGGAAGTATACATGGGCACTGACATCAATACGTCAGTCATCAGCAGCGCAATCGGCTCGCACTACGACACCAACGGCAAAGGCGTGACTTACCACAGGAGCAGGAATGCGAACAACCAGACGGATTACTGGTTCATTTTCGACACCGCAGGGGGCTCTTTTCCGGGCGAGACCATACCCGGATGCCTGAACGCGTCCCAGACGTTTGAAATACGGGACTGCAGCCGCCCGCTTGACGCGCTTCGGGCTGCGGAAACACAGGGCACGGCATACGGCCCATACGTGAAAATTGATGAGACAAAGGTGCTGGACCCGGAGTGGGGCTGGAACTACTGGCTCGAACCGAGCAGCATAAGCCCAAGCGGATACAAGTGGTGCCATTTCAACCTGTCGGTGCAGTCGCTTTCGCCCACGCCGTTCGACTGGTACCTCACTGATGAGGCTGGCTACCAGAATTCGCAGGCGCACAAAAGCTTCAGCTATTTTGAAGGCGGGGAGCAGGTGATGAAAGCCGAGCACGAATTCGACTGGGACACGCCGCAGAAGTTCTACGTGATACTGAAAAACAGGAATTCGCAGAATTCGATAACGACCAAGACAACTCTTGTGGAAACCTGCTACAAGGGCTGAAGGGAAACCGCGGGCTGAAAGCGCTATAAAAGTTTCTTGCGCAACCCTGAACATGGGAATAATTCTCAAGTCCGCGCTGTTCTTCGCAATCGGGATGCTCGTGCTCGCCGCATTCCTGTTCATCCCGGCAGGAACGCTTGACTACTGGCAGGCGTGGCTGTATCTCGCGGTCATTTTTTCCATGATGCTATTCGTCCTTTTCTATTTCCTGAAGCACGATCCTGATTTCCTGGAAAGAAGGTTCAAGATGAGGGAAAAGGAGGCGAAGCAGAAGCTTTTCCAGAAGGCAAGCGGCATTGTTTTCTTCGTGGCATTCCTGGTCCCTGGCTTGGACAGGAGGTTCGGCTGGTCGAACGTGCCATTCGAGGCAGTAATTGCCGCGGAAATTCTGGGAATGCTCGGCTACGGGCTTGTTTTCCTCGTTTTCAGGGAGAACAGCTACGCTGGAAGGACGATTCGCGTGGAGAAGGGGCAGAAGGTAATCTCAACAGGCCCGTATTCCATAATCAGGCATCCGATGTACCTTGGCGCGTCCGCCCTCTATCTTGCAACGCCGATTGCGCTTGGCTCCTATTGGGCGTTCCTGCCATTTGCGCTCATTGCCCCCATGCTTGCCTACAGGATAAAAAACGAGGAGGAAGTTCTCTGCCGCGACCTCAAGGGCTACAAGGCATACATGAAAAAAGTGAAGTTCAGGCTTGTTCCGGGAATTTGGTAGCGGGTTGCGCATCCGCCTTTTCAGTTCAGCGCCCAGATTGCATAGGTAAGAAGCGAGGCGAACGAAACCCACGCGATATAGGGGATGAGAAGATACGCCGCGCGCCGGTCTATTTTCCAGAAGAGCTTTATGCAATACGCTATTGCGAGCCATAGGAAGATTATCTCGACCAAGCCGTAAAGCGGGGAGCGCAGCCCGAAGAAAAGAATGCTCCAAAGCGCGTTGAGGATAAGCTGGATGATGAATATTCCGAGCGCAAAGCGGATTGGCTTTTTCTGATAGCCTTTTTGCCAGACCAGATACGCGGAAATCCCTATCAGCACATAAAGAGTTGTCCAGACCGACCCGAAGAGCCAGTTGGGGGGCGCAAATGAGGGCTTGACGAGCGTGAAGTACCATGCGGGAATGGCGGAAAAGGTGAAAAGCGAGCCAATTGCGCCTGCCAGAAGCGAAAGCAGGATGAAGCCGGCGAGAACGGGCAGGTTTTGCTTTGCCATATATCTCAATCAAGAGCCGGAAATTTAAATGCTTGGGCAGAACGGCATTTAGCCGCCCGCTCAAAGCTTGCTCTTTATCTTCGCCTGCACATCTCCTACTCCCGCCCTGATTTTCCCCTCGGTCTGCTCGATTTTGCCCTTGAGCTGCTCGGTCTTGTTGTTTGTCAGCTTTCCGACTTCCTCGCGGATTTTTCCGGCAATCTGCTTGCCTTTTCCTTTCATTTGTTGCTTGTTCATGTTGTCACCTGTTTTGCACGATTGTTTTCCCGCCATCAAGCGGCGGGGCTAAGCATGGAAAAAAAACAAAAAAGAAACCGCATTCTCACTGGTTCTCGCAGGTGCCGAGGTAATACCCGATTGCATTGCTGCGCGTGGAGCACGCCTCGCATGGATTGGGGTAATCACGGAAGGCCGCCTGCTCGGTTGCCTGCTTTCCGCAGACCGGGTTGAATTCGGCAGTGCAGAATTCATACCTATCGCCGGTGCATTTCTGCAGCTCGGACGATGCAGGCGCGGGCGCGGTGCAAGCGCCATCAGCCCATGGCTGCCCTGAAGTTATGCATTGGAGCCCGGACTGGCATTTTATTGCCGCGGCTCCTGCGCAGGTTTCGCCCTCCGCAGCAAGATTGGACTGGTTCGTGCCGTTTTGCTGAACGGGGATTATTACCGCAGGGCAGGCGTTAAACGCGCAGTTCCTGCTTGAATTCCTGCTTACGAGCGAGCCGTCGTAGCAGAGCTTCGCCTCCAGCGTGCAGGCGGTTGACGGGGAGCATTCGCTAAATTCGCAGTTCTTGCTTGGATTCCTGCCCACATGGGAGCCATCCGGGCAGGCCCTCGTATCATTCGCGCAGGCGGTTGGCGTGGGGCACGCGCCGAATTGGCAATTGTTTGCGGAGTTGCGGACAACATAGGTGCCATCCTGGCAGAGATAGCGGTCCGTGCCGCATACCGTTGAATTGGGAACTGGCGCCGTCGGCTGGCTGGCGCACCCGAAAAGAAGAAGGCCTGTCATGAACAGCGCAAATGCGCCAATCAGATTTGTGCGTGTCTTGTTGCCCATTTCCACCAACCCCTTTTATCTATTACTTATGTAATATACTATTAAATAAGAACATATATATAGGTACGCTATACCATGCCATGCCATTCCAGCCGGTTATTTAACCCTCTCGTACCCGAATTTTGCCATGCCACGCCCAGCATCATCGCGCTCGCACGTCAAGGCAAGGTCGAGGAGCAGCTCCCGCGCGCCGGGAGGCTCCCGCTCGCATAGGAAGCCCTATCTTGAGTCCGAGGGCAGCCCTGCGGCGAAGTATGCAGCCCGCGCAAGGGAAAAGGCGCGCAAGAGGAACGAAACTGCGACCGACCGCGGCGAGCGGGCAGTGGACCTGCGCATAATCGTGCAAAAAGCCATGGAAAAATACGGCTTTGCGCCCGAATTCACGCAATTCATCCTTGCAAAGGCAGACGCGCTGGACGAGGGCACTGTGGAGCGCGCCATTGCTGGCGTGAAGGACATGCGCCATCTTCTCTGGTCATCCATCGGCGAAAATGATGAGGCGTGTGTGGAGCAGGCTGAATACTGCGAGCGCGGGCAGGGCGGCTCAATCGTGGTAAAGGTGGCAATCGCAGATGTGGACGCATTCGTGCCCAAGGGTTCGCTTCTGGACATGGCTGCGCAGGAACACGCAACTTCAGTCCGCACCAAAGTTGAAACATTCCCCATGCTGCCCGAAAGATTGTCAAGCGGGCTGTCATCATTGGCAATGGAGAATGACCGGCTGGCAATAGTGGCGGAATTTTCCGTTCTTCCCCGTGGCAATCTGCGCATGGGAAAGGTTTGCCGCGCGGTTGTGAGAAACAAGGCGCAGCTTTCATATGAGGAAATCGGCGCGTGGCTTGACGGCGGGGAAAAACCGGAAATGCTTGATGAAATCCCCGGCTTGGAAGAGCAGCTGAAGCTTCAGGATGAGGCGTCATCGAGGATGAACAGGCACAGGTCGCAAGCCGCGGCTGAACAAACGCAGGGCGAAGGGGCGGATGCCATCATGGGCAAGACGCTTGGGCTTTGCGTGATTGAGAATAATGCTGCAAAGGGGATAATCGGGAATTTTGTGATTGGCGCGAATGCCGCGATGGAAAGCGCCTTGGAAGGCGCGAATGTTCCAGTCATAAGAAGGGTAATCAAAACCCCGAAGTCGTGGGAGGGAATAGTTGCCGTTGCCCGCGCAAGAGGGTTTGAATTGCCGCCTGCGCCTGATGAGGGCATGCTTTCGGAATTCCTGAAGAAGGAACATACGCTCAACCCGGAAAAGTTTTCAGATTTGTCGCTGGCAGTCGCAAAGCTGCTCGGTTCCGGCGAATATTGCGTGTTTGAAAAAGAAAATCCCGTTGAATGCTTCTGCCTCGCAGTTTTGGATTATTCCCACAGGGCGTCGCCCAACGGAAAATACGCTGATTTGATTTCCCAGCGGCTGCTGAAGGCGGCAGTGGCACATATTGCCCCGAGATACAGCATGGGCGAGCTTATCGAGCTTGCCAAATGGTGCACTGACAGGGGGCACGCCGCACGGCAGGTGGAAAAGTCAGTCAAATACGCGCAGGCATAGGCGCGCGCCGGGCGGCTTGATGTATCGGAAGAATAGGCAGTACGGCTCCTTAATACGCCTATGCTACGTACCTCTGACAGCTCCTTATCTCAACGGCAACTAAAACAAGCGCGGATTTGCGGAAGGCTACGATAACCTGCTAGGTGAAACGATGGGTAATTATTGCTGTGGATATTGCTGGAAGAAGTACACATCACCTGTAAAGCGGTGCGCCTGCGGGCAGACCAAGAATCAGGTTTTGCAGCGATAAGCATCCAAGCTGCTTTTTCAGGTAGTCCAGCCACGCTCTTTCCTGCCTGAAATCCTGTTCCCTGCCTTATCCTATTTTTTCAGCGACAGCGCTGCAAACAGCGTGAATGCAACGGAATAAATCAGGAGCGCGAACGAGCTTGCGAACTGCGAGGAGTGGTAGATGAGAGTCGCCTGCATGCTCACCACTGCCTGTGTGAGAGGGGAGAGGAGCCCGACTGAAGCAATCAGGGGCGGCATGAACTCGAAGGGGAATAACAGCCCGCTCATGAAAAGGAGCGGCAGCCCCACCACGAGGCACGCAAGGAACGCGGTTGCCTCGGATTCCGAGTAGATTGCAATTACTATGCCGATGGAAACGAATGCGAGTATGAGCGGGACCAGCGCCTGAAGCACGTAAAACCACGTTTGCGCGTCGGTCACGGGAAACATGTTGTAGAATACTGACGCCACAAGCGCGAGGAGTATTGCTTCGGGGATAAGGACTATTGTGAAGCTTATCACTTTTGTCGCTGCGTATTCGAAGCGGTTCACCTGCGAGGTGTAGACGCGCGCGAGCGTGCCGCCGTATTTCTCCTTCACAAGCGAGGTCGAGGACAGGAAAAGCGTGACAAACATCAGGATGAGCGGGAGCACGCTTGGAAGCATGAACTCGAAGAACGGGCGCTTGCCGAACAGGTAGTCCGGCAGCGCGAGCATGGGGGAAATGATGAAATCCGGCGAGCGGGAGGTGACTTCGCTTATTTGCCCGCGGCTGTTTGAGATTATCAGCTCAAGCTCGTAGGTCTTTATCACCAATTCGTCAAGCGACTTGTCAACTTCCTTGAGAGTCAGAAGTGACGCCGCCCTGTTGTCCTCAAGCTGGCTTACGAAGTCCTGCATGTTCTCTATTCTTGCGATTGATTCGTTCGCGCCGGCTTTCGCGCTGGCAATGGTAGCCTTGAATTCCTGTATTGTCCTGTTCGCCGCAGCAAGGTCGATTTGGGCTTTCCTTACCTTCTCAAGCCGCTGCCCGATTGATGCGCTGGCGTTTTCCACAGTCGCGTTGAGC
The DNA here is from genome assembly GCA_041665945.1 of Candidatus Micrarchaeia archaeon. Lineage (GTDB taxonomy): Archaea > Micrarchaeota > Micrarchaeia > Anstonellales > Anstonellaceae > UBA10161. The sequence continues at coordinate 94,012 of JBAYHU010000003.1, read as the reverse complement.
GAATCGAGCGGCGCGCACGCCGCGAAAAATATCGGGTTGGAGCAGTTCATCGCGCCCTTGGCGTTGCGCACGTAGCCGCTTATGTTCGCAATCGTGTTGTTTATGCTGACCAGGTCAGCCTCGGTTTGCGAAAGCGTGGACTGGTAGTCCGCGAAATTGGATTCTATCTGGGTGAGATTGCTCTGTGCAGTGTCAAGGGAAACGAGTGTGAGCGCGATTGTGCTGTTCGCAAGCGTTATTTCGTCCCGCACGCTTTGGATATTGAGCGAATTGAGCGAGTCAGCGGTTTTCTCGAGGTCTGACTTCATCTGGTACGCCCGCTCGCGCGTTTCGTTCAAGTCGGAGGTTATCGCGCCGAGCTTTGCGTTCGCGTCGTCAAGCTGCGCCCAGACGGAACTTATGAACTGCGCGCCTATGCGCTGGTTTGTCGCCTGCACGTTCGCCTTTATCGCCGCCTCGATTGAGGGGGAAACCTGGAAGCGCGAATTGTCGAGAAGCAACGACATGTTCTGCGTGTCGCCCTGCTCCATTCCCGCCCCGAATCCCGCGGGAATCACGAGCCCGGCGGCGAGCTTGCCCGAGCGCACGTCCTTTTCCATGCTTGGACTGCAATCCGCCCCGTTCCCGTAGTTTATGATTTCGCTGCTGTTCATTATGCCGTTTACGAAAAAGATTGAAGCGTTGCTGTTGTCCAGGTCGCATATGCCGATTGCGGTTTTGCCCATGAGCGTGGAGTCCCCGGAGAAAATCCCACCCATGACAAGAAGGACCAGAAGCGGTGCCGCTACCAAAAGGGAGAGAGTGCGCCCCTCGCGCAGGAATTGCTTCGCATCCTTCTCGATTTCGCTTGGCAGGTTCAAATCCATTCACCTTGCAATCATTTCAATTCCGCATGGCAGGTTCAATTCTGCTCATCTTGCAATATCAATTCAATTCCGCTTTCCGGCTTCGGTCTTGTTGACTTCCCTCAATTTCAGCCCGGTCATCTTCAGGAACACGTCTTCGAGCGACGGGCGTGAAACCGACATCTCCACCACTGTTTCGCCGTTTTTTTCAAGCGCCCGCGCGATTTCAGGCAGCCTGGATGCGATGTCCCTCCCCTCGACCACCACGCCGTGCTCTGTGGAGGTCACGTTGTCTATCCTGCCGATTCCGTTGATTATCCGGGTGATGTTTTCCGCCTTGCCTGGCACTGTCGAGAGCTTCACTATCTCCTTGCCCACCCGTTTCTTCAGCTCGTTTGGCGTGCCCTCGGCAACGACCTGCCCGGCGTTCACGAACGCTATCCTGCCGCAGAGCGCCTCGGCTTCCTCCATGTAGTGAGTGGTGAGTATGAGCGTGGCGCCGGTCTCGCGGACCACGCTGCGCACGGTTTCCCACATTTTTATCCGAGTCGCGGGGTCAAGCCCTGTTGTCGGCTCGTCAAGCATGATTATTTTCGGCTTGTGCATGAGCGCGCAGGCGAGGCTGAGCCTGCGTTTCATCCCGCCGCTCAGATAATCTGCGACGGCGTTTTTCTTGTCCGACAAGCCAAGCTGTTCGAGAAGCGCGGTTGCGCGCCCGTGCGCGGTTTTTCCGGTGACGCCGTAAAGCGAGCCGAAATAAGTGAGGTTTTCCATGCAGGTAAGAAGAGGGTAGATGGAATTTTCCTGCGGCGCGACGCCAAGCTGCCGCCTGCTGCCCTTGCCGGCTTTTGCGCCAAGAAGGTTCAGTGCCCCTGAATCCTGATTCTCAAGCCCGGAAACAATGCGTATGAACGTGCTTTTCCCCGCGCCGTTGGGGCCCAAAAGCCCGAATATGGCGCCCTTTTTTATCCTGAGCGAAAAGCCGTGGAGCACGACTTTTTTCCCGTATATTTTTCCGAGGTTTTCAGCCTCAAGCACATACTCCATGGAATGCATTCTCCTCGCGGATTTAAATAGGTGCAATATCTGCGCGTGCGCCGCCGCAGGATTTCATTTCCGGTATCCGAACAATTCCTGCATCCAGTCTATGAAAAGCTGCAAGGCGTCGTTCTGCCTGTTGTAGCATTTCATGTTCCTGCATTCGTCAGCAAGGCACTCGTATCCGTTTGCGCAAGCCGTGTTGTCTTTCTTTTGCGGCATCAGAAGCTCGTCGGCGCAGTATGCTGGCGTGCCCGTGATGTTCACGCGCTCATGCGGCGTGTCGCAGAACCCGAAATTTGGCGGGCAGAGGCAATTCCCGCATCTGAGCCCGACGGGGCGGCTTCTGTTGCATATCGCCGGGCAGCGGCTGCATTGCACGGCCGCCCGGGCGGGTCGGCGGATAAAATTATAAACAAAGGATGACAAGTGGAATCCGGGTGGGATTTTGGACTTGAAACCTGGCTTGTTTTTGGTTGTTTGCGCGTGCATGGTGTTTTTCGCGGTGGCTGATGCCAATGCTGCAAACAGCAGCAGAAGCACGGGAACCGAGAGAACGGCCACTGTGACAACGGGCACGCAGATTGCTTGCGTGGACGGGGACGGCGGCTTCAACAGCAAGGTAAGGGGAAGCGCAACCGGCTGCCACACGGATTCCGAGGGGGAGACGGTCTGCGGCACATACGCCGACACCTGCATTTCGGCCGAGTACGCGCAGGAAGTGATGTGCAAGGACGGGAAAATCACGTTCGGGGATTATTTCTGCGACACGGGGCTGGTCTGCAATGCCGGCGCCTGCGTAACTCCCCAGGCTGCGGCAGCAAGCAAGAGCTGCGTAGACTCGGACAACGGGGCGGACCTTTCAGTCAAGGCAACCGTGACGGGCTGCCACTATTGGGACGCGGAACAGGGAATGGTATGCGGAGACTATGTTGACAAATGCGACCAGTGGAGCAATAATCCGACAAAATACTTCTGCGAATACGGGGACGTCACCTGGAACAGCTATCCTTGCACCGAGAAGTCGGTCTGCAGTGACGGCAAGTGTGTGAAGTGCAGCGAAACCGATGCCGGCGCGTACATGTTCGGAATCGGCTATACCAATGGCATCTACAATTCGACAAAGCTGCATCAGCAGAAGGGCGACTACTGCGTCGACAACAAGACGGTTTACGAGTATTACTGCGGCAAGGACGGGTATGTGTATGAGGCGAAAATGCTGTGCAACACAGGCTACACCTGCATCAGTGGCGAGTGCGTGAAAACCGGCGCAACGTGCGCAAGCGAGGGGCAGTCGTGCGATGGCGCGGTGTGCTGCAAGGACCTGACGTGCACGAAAATCGGGGGCGGTGCCATATGCAAAAGCTCGATTACCGCGCAGATAGTGCAGGCGGTGAAGGGGTTGACAAACACCACCAGCGGCAAGGGCACTGACAAGGCATCAAGCACCATACTGGGGCTGGGCGACCTTCCGCCAAATTCCATGAGCGGTTCAATAAGCATGGACGATGCCGGAGACATCTATCTGGCCAAGTTCTATGGCTTCGGTGGCATGCACTATGTCACGGTGTATGCCAAGAAAAACGGGAAAAGCAAGGTGGAAGGCACCCTGAACGGCTTTTACCAGAGCCTCGACGCGTACTACCTGACCTTGAAGATTGATAATGGGGCGGAAGCTATTGCGCTATATGGCGAGCTTTCGAAGCTCGGGCAAAACGATTACCTGGCGTTTGTGTCAGAGGAGTGCACATACCAGCCCGACAACACGGTGTCGTGCATAGTGGGCAACGGGTTGTCCGACGCATTCCAGATAAGGAGAGGCGCCTCTTAGCGGCGACAGCTGCCATCCGCACAGTGCGATTTTCCGCCTTACCCGAGCTTGCGGTTTTCGAATCCCCTGCTCGCCTTCTCGCTCCAGAATGAGGGCAGGCTGCTTGCGGCAAAGCCGCGGAATTCGTCGGAATAGATGTAGGTGGAATGGCGCCCTTCCTGCGAGAGGGACTCGAACCCCGCGCGCGCCGCGTCATATATTTTCCCGATTATCTTCCGCTCGAAATCCTTCTGCAGAAGCGAGGGCTTGCAAAGAAGCAGGAAGTCCGCCTGCCGAATTGCGTTCACCTCGAGGTTCGCGGAATTCTGCGAGATGAAAAGCACGGAAATCCCCTTGTGCCTTGAGACGAAGAGAAGCGAGGAGAGGAGCCGGTTTGCCGAGGAGAGCGCGCTTCGCGAGGAAAAGGATATCCCGCCCTCGTCCACCAGCAGAAACGCGCTGTTTTTGACCTCGTCCACGCTGTTGACCGGCGTTATCCACGCGGGAAGCGAGGAGGGGTCAAACCCCATGGCGCACACTTTCCTTCCGGATTTTGCAGACACGTTCTCCAGTATCCGCATGCCAAGCGCGGACTTGCCGCTGCCGCGCGCGCCTAACACCAGCCCGATTGTGCTGTCGGAGGATAGGAGCTTGCGCTCGAATTCAGCAAGCGAGCCTGTATGGGAAACCCTGTTTTGCAGGCAGAGGGGGGAATATGCCGCACCGGACTTGGGCTGATGCTTCACAACGCCTGCCTTCTTCGCCCGCTCGGACCATTTTGCCACGCACCAGTCCGCTGCCCTCATGATTAGGACTGCCGCGAAGTAGGGGATGGAAAGAAGATGGGATGACAGCCACACCCACGCATCCCATATCGCGCGAAGCGCGCCGGATTTTTTCCTTGGCATTTTCAAATCATCTCGTGGAAATCTTCGCGCATTCCACGCCGGCGATTGAAATGTCTATCGTGTCCTTGCGGGGAACGTCGACATAGTCGCAGGAGAGGTCCTGGTAGAGCCACTGCCCGCTCTTGCTGCCGCCGATTCCCTTGTTCGTGGTCGTGAAGTCGCAAACCCACGTGATGTTGTCGGATGGTTCGAAGCCCTTGAAGTTCACGCGGAAGTTGTAGAGGTGCGTTGAATCGTCCTTGGAGGTCAGCGTGGCGTTGCAGCTTCGCCCCTGTTCGCGCGGGAGGACTGTGAGCGTTTTCATGGCGCACACCCTGCCGTCCGCCTTTATCCAGACAGACACGTTGCCGTCGGTATTGAACTGGCAGAGGCGCGAGCCGGTTGTAAGCCCGCCTGTTGATATTTCCAGTATTTCATCGCCGCAGTTGTAGGTGAAGACATGGCTGCTTTTTGCCGAAACCGAGAAACCGACGTCGGTCGATTCTCCGCCGTAAATCGTTGCGGGGGAAAGCGAGAGAGCGCAGGTATAGTCCTGCTCCTGTTCCTGAAGCGGGGCGGTCACGTTCGCGGATGGCCCCTGTTCCTGGTCGGCAGGAGGCTGCTGCCCGGTTGCCGCCGGCTGTGCCGGCGCCGCCTGCTGGTTGCCCGCGGGCTGTGCCGGAGCAGGGGAAGCCGTGCAGCCGAAAATCAGGAGGGCGCACGCGATAAGCACTATCAAAACGGATTTCACCAAACCACCAATCAACGCTCCGGATACACCCTTTATAGGGGTTTCGGGCGGCCCGCGCGCGAAGGGGCTAACTTATTTAGGTAAAAACCGGTTTAAAGCCTGCCGCGCCATCCCGAAGCGGTCTTATGTTCGTGCTCATCCCTGCATCGGGCAGGCATTGCGAGGCGCGAGCATGGCTCAGGACCTGCTTCCTTTTTTCGTTCGCGGAGTATTTCAGCCCCTCCAACGTGCAGTGGGGAGCAATCAGGGTTTTCAACGACGACTTTATCGCGCCCAAGGGCATTTTCCCACTGCACCCGCACGCGGAATATGAAATCGTGACGGTTGTCCTTGAAGGCGAAATAACCCACAGGGACTCCATGGGAAACCGGCAAACAGTGGGGGCGGGGGGCGTGCAGGCAATGACTGCCGGCACCGGAATCACGCACTCCGAGGCGAATTACGGGGACGCCCCCCTGCACTCGTACCAGATATGGATAAAGCCGCGCAAGTGGGGGCTTGAGCCGCAATACAACCAGAAGGAATTCCAGGCAGGCAGATGGAAGGGGCGCCTTCTTGCGATGGCATCAGGGCAGGGGAAAAAAGGGGCGGCGAAAATCAACGCGGATGCGACAGTCTACCGCTGCGCCCTGTCCAAAGGGGAAAAAGTGACGCACGCCTCAGGCAAGGGCAGGCGCCTCCTGCTTTATGTCGCCGAAGGCAAGGTCAATGTGAATGGCAGGGCGGTCGCAAGGGAAGAGCAGGCGAGAATCGCGGATGAGGAAAAGCTTCTTGTGCAAGCGGAAGAGAAATCGGAATTCGTCCTGATTGACGCGCCCGCCTGATTACCCAAAAACGCGCGATTCCGCTTTTTAAGCGCCGGCAGGAAATCCGCTGCGAGGTGTGATTATGGAGCACGATGAAAAAGACGGGGAATGCTGCGGTGAATGCGACTGCGAAAAACCGAAGAGCTTCGGAGATATGATGGTGGATGTCTCGGACAAGGCATGGTTTGCCGTCCTGCAGCGGAAAATCGAGAAGATAATCGAGAAGAAGAACGGCAAGGGCATGGACAAGGTGGCGAATCTCACCTATGAATACGTGCACTCGATGTACGCGGCAAAGATGGCGGGCAAGGAGCTCCCCAAGGGAGCGGCTGCGGAGTTTGAAAAGAAACTCAACGCCGCGCTGAAGTCCGCCTGATTTTCTTCTTTTTCCTTTTTTATTTTTCATTTCTGCGCCGCACCCTGTATTTTAAAGACTTTGTCGCAGATAAAGGCGAGGGGTGGGAGTATGGCAGGCGAAGGAGACAAAGGTCCGCAGAGAATCAAGACTATGCACGTGGGCAATCCTGATGTGCTTACTACGTTGCAACACATGTTCGGCAAGAACAACGATGCGAGCAAGGGCGTTTTGAAGGAGATGAACAAGACGGCGGAGCTTCTCATCATAAACATGGGCGAAATCACAAAGAAGCTGCGCGACAGGAAGGAGAGGCAGAACGGCTTTGCGCTTTTGAAGTCCGCATTCGAGAAAGTCATTTCCGCGGACGGGGCGAAGCTCACTGGCGCGCGCTGCGAGTTTGACGAGAAAAATCTTGCGCTCATAGTAATTGTCGAGGAAAAGGAATTCGTGAAGGTAAGCGCGGATTTCAAGTCGGTCTATATTTTGCAGGACGGAGTGAAGAGGGACATTGGGAACTTCGAGCTTCCGCTCGCGCGGGAATTCGGCGCTCTCCTCAACAGCCTTGCGGAGAAAAACGGCGTAAAAGTCGAAATTGCCGGAGCGGGCGCGCAACCGCAGCGATTGGAAGCGCGCGCCTAACCCAGAAGCGCGTTGAAAAGATAGCCGATAATCACGAAGGAAACGAACAGTATCGCCACGAACACCGCAAGGAGTTTTATCTTCAGGACTTTGCGCAGCAGTATCATTTCCGGAAGGGAAATCCCGATTACGCTCATCATGAACGCAAGCGCGGTTCCCATCCCGACTCCTTTTGAAATCAATACTCCGACAATGGGAACCATGCCAGCCGCGTTGGAGTAAAGGGGTATGCCTGCAAGCACGGCGATTATCACGGCAAAGGGATTGCCTGAAAAGCCGGCAAGGAAGTCCGCGGGTGCATACCCGTGTATCAAGCCGCCGATGGCTATTCCTATTAGTATATAGGGAAGGACGCGAAGCGTCAGGCTTTTCGATTCGCCGGTTGCAAAATTTATCCGCTCTTTCCAGCCCATTTTCTTTTCTTTCACAAGCTTTGCGTGCACTTTGTAGACAAAGCCCTCGACTTCCCCCTCAAGTTTCATCCTGCCGATGACTATGCCTGCGGCAACAGCGATTACGAAGCCAGAGGAGATGTAAAGCAGGGCAATTTGCCAGCCGAACATGGCGAACAGAAGAGTTGCCGCAACCTCGTTTATCAAAGGCGAGGCGATGAGGAACGAGAATGTAACGCCAAGCGGCACGCCCGCATCCACAAGCCCGATGAAAAGCGGGACAGCGGAGCAGGAGCAGAAAGGCGTCGGGATGCCAAGAAGCGCGGCAAGAATGTTGCCGACGCCCTCGCGCCTTTTGCCGAGCCACTTTTTCACCTTCTGCGGCGTGATGAAAGTGCGGATTATTGCAACTGCAAAAATCACGATTGCAAGAAGCAGCGTGACTTTTATCGAGTCGTAGATGAAGAAGTTCGCCGCTTCTGCAAGATGCGTTTCGGGCTTAAGCCCGAGAACGGAATAGGTGAGCCAGTCGGCAAATTCCTGCAGCATCAGAGATTCTCCTCCAGTATTTCCTTGAGTTCGGCAACTGATGGCACCCTGCCTGACAGCACGGCTTTATTGCCGATGACAAGCGCGGGCGTGCTCATCACGCCATAGGACGCCATTTTCGCGTAGTCGGTCACCTTGCCAACGCTTGCCTTGAGCCCAAGCTCGGAAACGGCTTTTTTGGTGTTTTCCTCAAGCCGCTTGCAGTTGGGGCAGCCCGAGCCGAGAATCAAAAGTTTCATTGTTTCCCCCCTTTTGCGGTTTTCAGGAGCCGAAGCACCCGCTTGTCGCTTATTTTGTAGAAAATTTTCCTGCCGTCGCGCCGCGCGGACAGCACGCCTGCATTCACAAGATACTTGAGCTGCAGGGAAACCGTGGGCTGCGCCCTCTTTACTATGGAGGGCAGCTTGCAGGCGCATCTCTCGCCATCGGAAAGCGCGGCTACGAGGTTGAAGCGGGTTTCGTCGCCAAGCGCCCTGAAAAGCGCGGCGGGGTTGCGGTTGGCTGCTGCCATAATCGTATTTATGGACATAAATATATAAAACGGCATAGGGGCGTTGGTGCTGTTTTTTATCAATTCCCCATCCTTACTTGCGCGGTTTGGATGGATATTGACACGCCAGCGCACTCGCTTTTCCCCCACTCGAAGCTTCGGGGCGGGCAGCTGGACTTCTACAACGACTCGCGGACTGTCGCTGAGAGCGGGAAGATACTTTTCGCCAATGCGCCAACCGGAATAGGCAAGACAGCGGCGTCGCTTTCAGGCGTTCTTGAAGCCGCGCTTCCGGCTGGAAGGAAGGTCTTGTTCCTCACGCACCGCAACTCGCATCACATACAGGCAATGATTGAGGCGAATGCGATAATTGCGAACAGGAAGGCGGCGCTTGCAGCCATCCGCCCGCTTTCGCCAACCCTCAGGGTTGTGGACAAGATTTCAAAGTCGAGAATGTGCCTTCTTCGCGCGCAGGACCCGTCCGACGACTCGCCCTATCTTCTGTGCGAAATAGCAAGATGCAAATACGCGCGCCCCAAGCCATCCATCGTGGAGTCGCTTCTGGAAACGCCCATAAGCGCGACGCAGAGCGTGGAGCGCTCGAAAAAGGAATTCTACTGCGCGCACTACGCCGCGCTCGGGGCGGTCGGCAATGCGGACGTAATCGTTTGCGACTACACCTATTTGTTCGAAGAGGGAATATGCGGGGCATTCCTCTCGCGGCTCGGACGCCCTCTTTCGGAATGCGACGTGATAATCGACGAGGCGCACAATCTCCCTGAGCGCATAATGGATATCAACGCAAGGCAGATTGGCGAAAAGACCATGAAAAACGCCCTGAAGGCGATAAGCGACTCCAAGAAACATTTTTCCGAAGAGCCGGAAATGCTTGCAATGGCAAACCGAGTTGCCGGCTATCTGAAAAACGCCCTTTCGCCCGCGCTTCGGAAGATGCTTGAGGGCGCGGATGCGGCAAAGGAGGAAATGCGGCTGGGGAAAGAAGCGCTTGCGATATTCCATCCTGACAGATTGGCTGCGCACGGGCTTTCGGAAGCTGCAATGGGCGGAAAAACGCCGCCCCTCTCCGCAATCCTGCGGATGATTGCCGACGAGGTAAGATTGCGATTCGCAAAGGGCGGCGAGGGCATAAGCATGGACGTGGATGGCTTGGCGCATCTCTCCGAGCTTGCCGCATTCCTTCACTCCGCCGAAGCCGCAGCCACGGGGAATCCCGCATACGGCGTTTTTTTGAAAACTTCGCCCGATTTGGAAATGTTCCGGCTCCGCTGCGCGCTGTTCGACCCCTCGATTATCGCGCAAAAGGCGTTTGCAGAAGTGCATTCCGCGGTCCTCATGAGCGGCACGCTGATTGGAAAGCGCGGGATTTGCGAATTGCTGGGGATTGATGCGGCAAGGGCGATGAAGCTTGAGGAAAGCGCGTACCTCTCGCCGTTCGACGCGGAGAGGAAGCGCGTGATGATTTGCAACTGGGTTTCCTCCCGCCAGCGCGAGCGCGCGGACGGCAAGGGAGTGAAAACGATGGCTGCCATAATAGACGAAGCCGCGCGCGCATGCGCCCCGCATTCCCTCGCGATATTCTACCCTTCATACGAGTATCTGCGCGTTGTGAAAGACGAGCTTGTGCTGCACGGTTTCAGGCACGAGACTGAAATGCGGGGGGAGAAGCACGCGGGAATCGGCGAGAGGAAGGAAAGGATTGAGGCGCGGACTTTCTCGGACAAGCCAGTCGCGTTCCACGGGGTAATCGGCGGCTCGTATTCAGAGGGCATGGATTTCAGGAACAACCCATTCAAGCTCATCATCATCGCCGGCTTCCCGTTCCCCAAGCCGGATGCAAGGCATGACGCATACGAGGGGTATCTTGAGGGGAAATTCAAAAGCAGGGCAAAAGCCTCTGAACTGGCGTCGGTGCTTCCGGCAACCATCAAGTCGGTGCAGGCAATGGGAAGGGGGATTCGGAAAGCCGAGGACTGGTGCTACTGCCTGCTGATTGACGACCGCTTCGCGCGCCATCTCGCGTATTTCCAGCCGTCGTTGAACAATTCCGCGCGGGTACTGGCAGGAAACAGGAAGAAGGACATCTGGGACGACATCTACGGATTCATGGAAAAGATGGACGGGCGCACGAAAATATAGGGCGGCGGATGGCTGCAGGGCTACTTCTTCAGCGCGTAATACGAACCGATAAGCGCGAACGCGCAGCCGAGTATGGTTGTTGCGTCGGCAACCGCTTCCCAGCCCATCATGTAGTCGACTATGTTGATAGCGATGACGAGGAATCCGAATGCCGCGGCTATCTTGCCCATTTTCCTCTGCTGCTCCTTGTTTGAAATCTGGCTGGCAGTGAGCTGGATGACCTCGTCCACCACGCCGTCGGAATTTGCCCGTCCCATTGCTTCCATAATATCACTCTACTGCTTTTCAGCCGGCTTTCCGCCCGGCTACTGCTTTTGCGCCGCCCCATTCTGCTTTTCAGCCGGCTTTTCCACTGGCTGGTTTTCATGCTCGGTGAGGACAAACACGGCTGCCGCGACAACGCTTGTCCATTCGCCCTGCTTGTTCACGACAACGGATTGGGAAACGTCGGTTGTTTTCACGAATTTGCCGCTCATCTTGAAGAGCGCCTCCTTCTCGTCCCAGCTCTGGTTCACGTCGAACTCGACGCCCAAGGTGGACGCGAGCATGGACGCGGCCAAATCCTCGGCGTAGTCGCCCGCCTTGTCATCCGTTTCGCCGAACGAGTGGTATTCGCTCAGGTAGCCGTATTGCGAGCGGTCAGCGGGTATCGCCGCGCCGACAGAGGCGCAGATGAGCCGGTTGTGCTCGTTGGATTCATTTCTTGACATGACCACGAATACTATTTCGCCGTCCCTGAGCATGGGAAGCCCCTTTGCCTTGGGGATTATTTCGCAGTTCGGAGGAAGGATGCTTGAAACCGTGACGAGGTTGAACCTCTCGATTCCCGCGTCGCGAAGCGCCAGCTCGAATGAGGTCAGCTTGTCCTTGTGCGTGCCCACTCCTTTCGTGAAAAAAACTTTCTTTGGAACGTGTGTTGAGTCTCCCATAGGTGGAATCCTCGTGGATTGTTTAATATTCTATCTGTCCGTTGGGAATAGCATGGCGAAGATGCACAAAGACGAGCCGCCGGTTGCGAAGAAAAAGCCGTATCCGAGCTTAAGGAAGCTTGCGAGGAAAAAAGACGACTGGCACGTGAAGAGAGCGGGAAAAAAGTAGCGGGCGCGTCATTACGCTATTAATCCTTCGCGCAGAAGCAATTCCATGCCAGGCAGAAGGAAATTCAATCGTGAAGAGCGCAATCCAAGAAGAGGGGACGCGCGCAATCCCTATGCGTGGAAGAGGAAAGCCCGCGAGGACGGCTCCAGATTGCCCAATACTACTTACCGGAAGGAAGGCGGGCAGGATTTCAGGCAGGGCAACGAAGGCATGTTTGGAAGGGAAGATTCCCGCCCCCAGCGCTTTAGAGGGGAACGGGCGCCCGGAAGGGATGAAGGGCGAACGCCTCGCAGGGGCGGGCGGGATTTCCGTGGAAACACGGGGAAACCCGCATTCTCGGAATGGCGGAACTTCCATTCGGGCGGCGCGCAAAAACCCGGATTCGGCGGCAGGCAGGAATTCCGGGAGGGCGGCAAGGGAAAGCGCTTCCGCAAGCCGGACATGGAAAAAGTCGACCTGAAGTCCATCGCAAGGAAGGCGATGAGGAAATACGGGTTCGAATCCGCATTCACTCCCGCAGTCATGGCTGCAGCCGACTCGCTCGATGACAGGGTACTTGAGCGCGCGAGGCAGAATGCAACCGACATGCGCCATCTTCTATGGTCATCAATAGACAATTTCGACACCGAGGACTTGGACCAGATAGAATATTGCGAGCGCGGGCAGAACAACGAGATACACGTGAAGGTGGCTGTTGCCGACGTGGACGCGTTTGTGCCAAAAGGCTCGATTCTTGACATGCACGCAAGGGCGAACACGACATCTGTTTACACCGGCGTGGAAATCTATCCCATGCTTCCGGACAAATTGTCCAAGGGGCTATCCTCGCTTGCGCTTGGGCAGGACCGGCTCGCCATGGTAATTGAGTTCACCGTGCTTCAGCGGGGCAACGTGCGCCCGGGAAAAATATACCCGGCTATTGTAAAGAACAAGGCAAAGCTTGTTTACGAGGAGATCGGCGCGTGGCTGGACAACGAGGGCCCCATGCCGGCTGTTGTCGGCACCATGCCGGGATTGCAGGCGCAGGTGCGGCTTCAGGACGAGGCGTCGACACGGCTCGGCAGGTACAGGATGGGGCAGGGCGCGCTTGATTTGGAAACGCTCGAAGCGCGGGCGGTTGTGGAAAACGACCGCGTGCTCGGGCTGGTCGTTGTCGAGGAAAACCGCGCGAGGAGGATAATCGAGAACTTCATGATTGGCGCGAACGGCGTGATGTCAGGCTACTTGGAAAAGGCGAACATCCCGACAATACAGCGAGTGGTGCGCACGCCGAAATACTGGTCGGAGATAGTGGGCATTGCCGCGGCGCACGGAACAAAGCTGCCGGGATACCCCAACGCAAAGGCGTTGTCGGTTTTCCTTGACAGGATGAAAAAGGCGGACCCTGAACGCTTCCCCGACCTGTCGCTTACCATGGTCAAGCTTCTCGGAGCTGGCGAATACGTGATGTACGACAGCAAGCACCCCATCGGGCACTTCTGCCTTGCGGTGACAAGCTACACGCACGCGACCGCGCCCAACCGCCGCTATCCTGACCTGATAATACAGCGGCTTCTGAAAGCCGCGCTGAAAAATTCCCCCTCGCCGTACGGCAAGGACGAGCTGGAAAAGGCGGCTGCGTGGTGCACTGACCGCGAGCGCGCGGCGAAAAAAGTCGAGAGGTTCATGACAAAGGCGGAAGCCGCGACGCTGCTTGCAGGAAAACTGGGGCAGGTGCTCGACGCGATTGTCACGGGCGCGTCTGACAAGGGGACTTATGCGCGGCTGCTTGAGCCGCCAGTGGAAGGCAAGGTCGTCAAAAGCAGGCAGAGGCGGCTGCATGTCGGCATGAAAGTCAGGGCGCGGCTCGTCAACCTCGACCCGAAGAACGGGTTCGTGGACTTCGAGATAATCTGAGGCAGCTATCGCCCTTTCAGTATTATCGTTCTTCCCCCGCTTTTCACTATTTCAAAGCGGTTGCCGTTCGGGTCCGCAAGCTCGTATTTGCCCCCGTCGTCTTTTGCGCCAAGCTCGAAGAACAGGTCGTTTTCCGAAATCATGAGTTCCTGAGGATAATCCAGATAACTTGCAAAGCCAAGCGCGGAGTTTTCCGCCTCAGCCTGCAAAATTTCAGGCGAGGGGATGGCTGCACGGATGTTGCCGAACTTCTGCCACGCGCGGGCGGCAGGCGTGTTTGTGATGTTTGCGTAAGGCGAGAGTATTGAAGGATAATTCGAGACAAGCGAAGGCTCGGAAACCATGAACGCAAGGGGCTTCTGCTCCGCAATTTCGCGCATCTTTTTTTCAAGCGCGGGAAGCTCGTCATCGAATGCCACGCGCGGCGTGTCGATTACCAAGCGGGAAGCGTCGTCGGACAGGTCTGAATCCACATATTCAAGCCTGACAACGAACGCGCCTTTTCTGTCCTGTTGCAATTGCTCGGCGTCCGACAGATAGGACAGGGGCGGGAGAGGGGCGAAATGAAGCGGCTGGCTTTTGTAGGAGTAGGGATGCGCCTTCCTTTTCGCAAGCGGCGCTATTTTCAAAAGGAAATCGTCCTCGATTTGCGCGCGGGGCACTCTGTAGAGCGTGTCGCCGGGCTTTATTGTCTTTATCAGCAGGTTGCACTCGTCTTGCGCTTCAAGCACTTCCTTTCCCTTGCGGTAGATTCTGAATATTTCGATTATCTTGCCGCTTGAGCTTGAGCGCACGGAATCGCCGACCTTGAGGGGCGCGGAGAGTTTTATGTGCGCGCCCTTGCTGTCAGCCCTGTCCACTTTTCCAAGAAGGATGCCTGAGAATGAGGGCGCGGAGGGATTGGTGAGTTTCTCTTTTCTTGGTGCATCAAAAAGATAGCCCTCAGTATAGCTTCTGGAAGTGAATGATGAAAGGTCGGCTGCCTCGCCGGTGTCAATCGCTTTCCTGTAGGCAGACACCACTCCGCGCACATATGCGGCATCCTTGAGCCTGCCCTCGATTTTCACGCAGCCGATTCCCGCTTTTGCGATTTCGGAAATGCGCGAAATGGTGTTGAGGTCTTTTGTGGACGTGAGATAGCCGCTTTTGACGAACGTGCCGTCCTTGTAAAGTTTCCACGGGAAGCGGCACATCTGCGCGCACGCGCCCCTGTTCGCGCTCCTGCGCGTCTGCACCAAGCTGAAGAAGCACTTGCCTGAATACGAGTAGCAAAGCGCGCCGTGGCAGAACGTCTCGATTTCCGCGCCGCTGTTTTTCCTGATGATGGCTGCCTGCTCGACAGACACTTCCCGTGCAAGGATGAGACGCGAAAAGCCGAGCTTTTTGTAGAGTTTCGCTGTCTTGGAGTTGTGGACTGAAAGCTGCGTGCTTGCGTGGATGGGCAGGTCGGGCGCGATTTCCTGCGCCATTTTCGCCACGCCCAAGTCCTGCACGATTAACGCATCAGCGCCGGCTTCATAGACGGACTTGATGTATTCCGCGACAAGCGGCATTTCCTTTTCGAAAATGAGTGTGTTGAGCGTGATGTAAGACAGAACGCCGTTTTTGCGGCAGTAGGCAATCGCGCGCGCAAGCTCGTCCTGCGTGAAATTGCGGGCGCGCACCCTCGCGTTCCAGATTGCGCCCATGTAAACCGAGTCAGCCCCAGCTTCCACTGCCGCACGAAGCGATGCAGGGCTGCCGACAGGCGCCAAAAGTTCCGGTTTCATGATGGGATAAACTGGTGTTTGCTTTTAAAAAGGAGGGATTGCGGGCGAAAAAATGGCGCCCGCCGCCGTTTTGAAAAAAGGAATCTGTTTTGCAATCAGCCCGCGATTTCATACTGCGCGTTGACAGTTGCAATCACTTTCACCAGCCCTGCCGAAATCGACACTTCGGGCGCGGCGCCTGCCTTTGCCTCCATCGCCATGTCGCGGTAGTTGTAGTTCGCCACCGGCGCCACATAGTTGTAGCCCTCGTTCATGGACGAGAGGCTCGCAATCTTCACGCCTGCGGAGGTCGCCATCGCGTCTGCCTTGCCCTTTGCGGATGCTGCCGCGTCCTGGAGGAGCGAGTTGTAGAGCTTCTTCTGAGTGGAGTCCGCAAGGGAGAAGGTGATGCCCGATATGTCATTCGCGCCGTTCTGCACTGCGCCCTTGACAATCTTGCCTGCCTGCGTCACATCGTAGCTCACCACGCGCAGCGAGTTTGAGAGCTGGTAGCCCATGTCAACGTATTTCTTCTGGGTTTCGTTGTACTCCTGCCAGCGGTCAAGCGAGTAGCCGACAGTCTTGATGTTTTCAGTAGGCACGCCAAGCGCCGCAATCGCAGCGGTTATCTGCTTGAGCTTGGCATCGTTTTCCACCTGTATTGCCGTGGGGTCGGCTCCGCGGCTGACAACGGAGAATATGATTTCAACCTTGTCAGGCGTGACTTCCTTGCTCGCATCCGCGGAAACGGAGAGCAGGTGCAGCTGGTTTTGCTGCGACAGTATCTGGGTCTTGCTCGGTGCGAAATAGAAGGCGGATGAGAAAAGTATCGCCGCCATTATGAGCGCCATTGCAATAGGCCCAGTATCAAGTGAATAGTTCGGTTTCTCAGTCATTCCAATCACCGATATTCCAATCGCGGGGCTGCTTATAAATTGGACGGCTTTTGTTCGCCGCCAGCTCAACTAGTGCCTGATGATGTGGGCGACCGCGTCGCCGGATGGAAGCCCGATGCCTCGCCCGAACTGGTTTTGGGCGGACTCCTGGGGCGGGACGCTGAAGGCGAACTCGTAGAAGTATTTGCTTCTGGACGCCACTTCGCCCGCGCCTATCTGCTCCAAAAGCCGCCTCGCCTCGGAAAATTCCGTGAATGCCGAGGCGAACTGCCCGACCATCTGCTCCACTTCCCTGTCCTTGAACATGCGCTGCAGTTCCCTGTCCTCCTCCTTGAAGCTCACAAGCGGGATGCCTTTGCGGGCGTCGGTGCCGGCTCTCCGCCCGCGCTCGAACTCCTCCTTTTCGGCTTCGTAGCGGTCTTTTTTTATCTTCCTTGCGTCGAGCAGCACCTTCGCGTAGATGAGGTCGCTTGGCACCGCCGAGCGCAGGCGGTTTTCGTGCTCGAATATTTTCAGTATGGTGCCGCGCGGCAGCTTGTTTTGGGAATCCATCTCGCCGCTCTTTATTTTCGCTGCGAGGAAATCGGCTGCTTTGACAAGCCCCTTGTCGGAACCGATTTCGTAAAAGCCGATGCATGAGGAGCGGGCGATATCCAGCTTCTTCACCCTGTTGGAAACTTCCAAGAGGTGTGGCTCGGAAAACCCAAGCGAGTGGGCGAGCTCGAACTTGAGGTCGAAGACGAAATTGCTCGTGCTGTTCTCGCTGTCAAGCGCGCCCTTGGGGATTACCTCGCTGTTGTCCATCAGGAAACGCGTCATCAGGCCGAGCACCACGCGCTCGAAAACATAATATTCGCGCGCGATTTCCACCTTTGGCTTGAGGGAAAGATTGTCGGATATTACGCTTGCTTCAAGTATCTCGTCCACCACGGGCAATCCATCCTGCAAGGCGAGCGTGCCGTTGGAGGGTTTTGGCTGGCGCCTTATCCCGATTACGCGGGAAACGCAGAAGCGGTTGCTGACGTTGGAGGCGAAATAATTGGCGAGATACGTGGCTTCCTCGTCCACGTGTATGGAGTGCCCGTTGCCGTTGTGATTATGATTGTGATTGTGCTCGTTGCCATTGGAGTCCGCGGGTTTTTCCGAGAAAAACATGCCGTTGACTTTCTCCACGATTTTGTGCCTGATTGCAAGATAGGTGCGGTATGCTTCGTTGAACTCCTTGGCGAGAAGCTTTTCCATTTTCGGCGCGATTTCAAGAAGCGCGCCTGCGATATTCTCGAATTGGCGGGGGGCGATTACCGTGCCGCCAAGCCAGCCCTCCTTTATGTGCTCGGCTGAAATCGGCTGGTTGGTAAGCGGGTTGAGCACGCCTTTTGCGCCCAGAATGCCGCGGATGAATTCAGCTGCCGCCTCCCTCTGCGCGCAGTCCAGCAGTATGGGCTGCCCTGAAGCGAAATTCGCGGTGATTTTCGCGTCATTCGCTATCGGCTCGGGCCAGAGTTCCTGATTTTGCGCCATGCCGGACAGAAGCGCCTGCTGGAATACGGCGTAATTGGTCCCGTTGTGCTGCTCGAAAAGCGTGTGCTGGCTCAAAACATAGCGGTTGTTGCTGTTGCGCAGCCCCTCGTCAGCCATGTCAAGGGTGATTCTGGGCATGCCCGCCTTGGGGCGCAATATTTCCTCGCCCTCTATGAGAAGCTCCCTGCGCTTGGAGATGAACTTGTCGCCGATTTTGACGAAAACTTTGCTGCTTTTCACTTTCACGTCTCCGTGCAGCGTGGACACTATCAACGGAGCATTATTTGTATTAGGGGAAAATTGCTTATGCATCGCATAACTGTGGTTAAAAAGTAATATAAATGTAGTTCCTCCGCGCGCGGCTTACTTTCCCCGTCATTGTGCTGGTTTTTATGGTGGCTGGGCGTTCTTTTTCCATGGCAAAGAAGGACGCTGAAGAAGAATGGAAGGCAAAGCTCACACCAGAGCAATACCGCGTGCTCCGCCAGAAAGGCACGGAGCCGCCCTTTTGCGGCATCTATTGGGACAGCCACAAGGAAGGCGCGTACCATTGCGCGGGATGCGGCTCCATGCTTTTCGATTCAGGCAAGAAATTCGAGTCAGGCACGGGCTGGCCGAGCTTTTTCGCGCCCGCAGGCAACAAGGCGATAAGGGAGAAAAAAGACGAAAGCCAGGGCATTGTGCGCGCCGAAGTCGTCTGCGCGAAATGCGGCGGGCATCTCGGGCATGTTTTTGACGACGGCCCCGCCCCGACCGGCAAGAGGTATTGCATAAATTCGGCTTCGCTTTCGTTCATTGAAAAGAAATAGGTGTGTTTATGCCGAAAACCGAGAAAGCTACATTCGCGGCCGGCTGCTTCTGGGGCGTGGAGGAGGAATTCCGAAAGCTTGCCGGCGTGATTTCAACCTCGGTTGGGTATACTGGGGGCAAAACGGAAAAGCCGACTTACAAGGAAGTTTGCACTGATAAGACAGGGCATGCCGAAGCAGTGGAAATCGAATTCGACCCGAAAAAAATCAGCTATGCCGCGCTGCTTGAAGTTTTCTGGAACAGCCACAACCCGACCACCAAGGACAGGCAGGGGCCGGATGTCGGCACGCAATACCGCTCGGCTATTTTCTTCCACAGCGCGGCGCAGGAAAAGGCGGCAAGGGAGTCGATGAAGCGGCTTGCAGCGTCGGGAAAATGGCGCGCGCCGATTGTAACGCAGATTGTTCCCGCAGAAAAATTCTGGGAGGCGGAGGAATACCACCAGAAATATTTGATGAAGCAGGGAAAGGAAAGCTGCCACATCTGATTGCTCAGTTGTTCTGCCGCCTGATGGCGCGAAGAAGCGCGCCTGAAACCCCTGACGGGCGGCGGACCTTGCCGCGCAGCCGCTCGTATTCTGTGTTGAATGGTATTGTCATTTTGGTCGCCTCGGAAACCGTTGATAGGAAATAAAAAACAAAAAAGAAAAAATGGGGAAGAAAATCAGTTGTGCTTCTTCAATTCCGCAATCCGCTCGGCGACGCCTTTCGCCTCGTTCTCGAGCGACTCGCGGTACTCTTCAAGCATTTCGATTTTCTCTTCCTTTGTCAGGAAGCTCCTGTTGCCGCAGCAGCCATACGTGCTGGCGCCATGGTCGATTCCACAACATCCGTTCATGCCTACACCTCTTTTTCCCCAAAATCCGGCGTTCGAGCAGGCCGGACATATCGGGCGTGCGATAGATAAAAAACAGCAAATATATAAACGTATCGGGCATACGATATAAGCATGGCAAAGGGGTACTGCTGCGACATGAGGGGCATGCTGTCCTTCCTCATCCTCTTCCTTCTTTCGAAAAAGCCCATGCACGGGCAGGAGCTTTCCGACGAAATCGGCAGGCGGAAAGGCGAAAAGCCAAGCCCGGGCACGATTTACCCCGCATTGAAAGCCCTGAAGGAGCACGGGCTGATAAAGGAGAAAAAGGAGGGCAAGACAATCATTTACGAGCTTACTGCAGGCGGGAAAGCCGGGCTTTCCGAGGCGAAAAAGCATTTCTGCAGGGCTTTTACCGGCGTGTTCTGATTTTGGCGCGCCGCCGGGATTACATATAGCCCCAGATTGAGAGCCGGTCCCTGTCCTCGCCCCACCGTTTGCCAATGTCCGTGCGGTAGAAGAGATTGGGGATTATGATGTTTTTCACGCGGTTGTAAGCCATGTTCCGCGCGTCTTCCATGGTGGTGCCCGAGCCGGTGACCACGAGCGCGTAGCCGCTGTTGCCTGCGAGCTTCCAGTCCGCGTCGTCCAGCTTCACGTCGCCAAGATGGATTCCTTCGAAAACAGGCTTCTTGAAAATTATGGATGCGTCCTCGGAATATTTCCTGAATGACGCGGGGTCGTGGAACGGGAATGGCGGCACGGCGACGACCACGCCGACCTCGAACGCGCGCTTGGTGCGGAACTCGGGCTTCTCCCCTTTCGCAATCCCGTAGAGGAACGTGCCCCATTCGGACAGCACGCCCTCCATCATGATTGAAATGTGCGGGTAGCCGAAACGCGAGGTGAATTCGAGCGGATAAATGCCGCGCGAGTTGACTATGCAATTGATGTCTATGTAGCCAACGTAGCCCGACGCTGCGAGCCTGTCTTTCATCTTGGCAAGCGTGGCGTCGAATAGCGGGCTGTTTGTCGTGAAGAACATCGATGTCCCCATCTCGCCGGTCGAAGGCCCCAGCTCGCCGGGGAACATGCGCTTGTGCTCGAAATTCACGTTGATGGAACTTAGAAACTCCTTGCCGTTGAAAAACGCGCCCACCGCGACTTCCACGCCGGAAATGTATTTCTGGAGCTGGAACTCCTTGATTTGCTTGCTCCACACCTTCTTGTAGCGGTGCAGCATCTCGACGATGTCCTTGCCGTCCTCCTCCTGCCCGACGAAAAGAAGCTCCTTTTCATTCTGCGCCATGCCGGATGGCTTCAGCACGTAGCGGTCCGGGTTTTTCATGATGAATTCCGCGGCGGCGTCAAACGAGGTGAAATTCCACCGAGGGATGATTGATATGCCCGCGGCTTCAAGCTCCTTTTGCCCGAACTCGCGGTCCATTTCAAGCTTGTCGGAATACGAGCTTCCGCCCACGACGGGCTTGCCCGCCTTCCTCTGCTCGTCGGCTTCCTTGCCGAATCCGAAGTCGTCGAATACTATGACGTCCGCCCACGCGGTGTTGTCCGTCCATGAGTCGCACTTGTCCACGAACCCGTCGCAGACGTCCCTCTGCTCCTTGTTGAGTATGTTGTACCGCACCTCGTGGCCCTCCTTCTTCACCTGCCATGCGAGGTCGCCGATGAGCGCGTCTATGGAAACAAATAGGAATTTCAGCCGCTTTTTCTCGGCTTTTTCGGATTTTTCAGACTTTTCGGTTTTGTCAGCCTTTTCAGCCCCTGTTGCACCATTCATCAAACGCGTATACGATGGCAATCCTTATTAGAGGTTAGGTCGAAAATCCCACCCATGCAGCATCTCCTCAGGCAGATAGAGCGCCGTTATTTCAACGGGGACACCCTCAAAGGCGAGCGGCAGCGATACATCTTCAGGGAGCTTGCGCGCCGCGGGTGCGAGCCGAAAATAGATTCGCACGGCAACATCTGGACGATGAAGGGAAGCGGGAAGCCCCTTGCCCTTTTCTCCTCGCACATGGACGTGGACCCGAGGATAAGCAGGCACGACCTGAAACACTCGAAAGTCGGGGGCGGGCGCGTGGCGTCCGGAGTGCTTGACAACGCCGTGGGCTGCACGCTCAATATCCTCCTCGCGCAGAGGGCGCCGAAAAAAGGATGCGCCATACACGTCTTCACCGCATCCGAGGAAATCGCCGCGAAAAACCCGCGCGTGTTCGCAAGAAGCGCACGGGTGGTGGCGCGCACGCTGAAGCGGCTCGGGCTTGCGCCAGCGATGTGCGTGACCATTGACGTCACCTATCCCGAGCTTCTTGCACCGCACCACAAGACGGACTGGAGCAAAACCGACGATGAATTGTTCTGCATGATGGACAAGACGGACTGCTACGTGGATGGCTATCTTGACCGCCGCTCCAAGCGGCTGGGCGCGGCGCTGGTCAGGAAATTCGGCGACAAAAACGTGCGCGTGCGGAATCTTCCCGGGCACGACGAAACAGTGGCTTACGGGAAGCTCGCGCCGTCATTCGCATTCGGCCCCGTGGTGTTCGGGAGCTTCGACAGGCCCGGCCAAACAATGCCCATGACGCACATGAAAACCGCGCTGCGGTTCCTGAAATTCGTGGCAGGGCAGAACGGCAGGAAAAGGTGATGGCATGAAAAATACGAAAATCATCCCGATCGCGATAGTCGCGCTCACGTTTCTGGCAGGGCTGTACGTTTACCCCCTGCTTCCCGAGAAAGTCGCCTCGCACTGGAATGCCGCAGGTGACGTTGACGGGCACATGGAAAGGGGATTCGGGGCGTTTTTCATGCCCGTCCTTGCGCTTTTCATGCTCGGGCTGTTTTACGCGCTGCCGCTCCTTGATCCGATGAAGAAGAATTACAAGGCGTTCCAAAAGGAGTACGACAATTTCGTCGCGCTGATAATCGGATTCATGGCATACATCTACGCGCTCACGCTCGCATACAACGTCGGCTTCCAGTTCAACCTCACGCAATTCATGGCTCCGGCGTTTGCGGTGCTGTTCTACTACGCGGGTGCGATGATGGAGAAGGCGAAGCAGAACTGGTTCGTGGGAGTGAAACCCCCGTGGACGCTTTCAAGCGAGAGGGTGTGGGACAAGACGCACGCGATTGCCGGCAAGATGTTCAAGGCAGCGGGAATAATCGCGCTTCTCGGGCTTGCGATGCCTGAAATCGGGCTCATTGCATCAATCGCAGTCCTGATTGCGGCTGCCATATTCTCAGTCGTTTACTCCTATCTTGAATACCAAAAAGAGGCGAAAGGGAAAAAGAAGGGAAAACAGTAGTTCAGTTCTTCCCCTTTTCCTTGGCAAGCTCGGAGAGGTAATCCTTCAGCGGCTGGAAAAGCGCCGCTTTCCCGTTTTGCGACGCCTGGATGGACACGCTCCTGTCGAACTTGTTGAAGAATTTCTGCGCGTCGTCCTGCCAGCCCGCGAACAGGAAAATAGGGCTTGCCTGCTCGGTGAGGTCAAGAACGAAACGGACTTCCTTCTGCGCGGTGAAGCTGATGGAGACCAGCTTGCGCCCCTCGGTGATGTTCGACTGGTGCGGCATGGCGCGGGTGAACTTCTGCCTCAGGGCATCAACCGAAAGCGCGCCGCCGTTTTCAAGGTAGCATTCCGCGATTTCATAAAACGCCCGGACCACCCTGCCTTCGGCGTTGTGGTTGTTTTTCAGGAAAGGCGCGAAGCATTCCTTCGCCTTTTCCACCGCCTTGTCCTTGGACTTTTGGGCATCTTGCGCGCCCGCAAGCTTGTTTTGGAATGCCGTGGCGGACGGCTTTCGCGCCGCATCTTTCTCAAGCCCGGCGAGCATCTGGCTGAAAGTCTGCCTGTTGCCGCAGTTTGTCCCAAATTTTTGCTTGCCCATGATTTGTTAGCATGCGCAACTCCATATATACGTTTGTAACATTTCATCCGGTATCCCGCCCGTGCAAACCGGTATAAGCGTTGCGCGGGCATGCAATAGCGGTGGTCTGATGGCAGTCTCATTCCCGTGGATGCTGGTTGGAATCGCACTTCTGCTCGTTTTCTTGGGGAACGTAGTCTGGACCGGCAGGAAGGAGAAGCCGCCCGCCAAGGGAAAGCAGGAGGAAACGTCCTTCAGGACGCTTTTCTATGTCGGGATTTGCTGGATGGCAGTCGGGCTGCCGCTCGGATACTCCGTGGGGCAGCCGGCGTATTTCGCGTTTTTCGCGATGGGAATCTTCTTTTCGATAATGGGGCTGGCGATGAAGGGCAAATGGAAGAATGAAAAGAAGTGGCACCAGCTTGCGCCGGAAACCCGCAAGTTCAGGCTGATGATAATGGCTGCCGCCCTGCTGCTTGTTGTTGCAGGCGCGTTTGCGGCAACGGCGTACGGCGCCTGAATGCCTGCGGCATGGCAAGGAAAGCCATACCGGACCTGCTTCGGCATTTTGGCATCTTCGCGCCCACTCATTGCCCGCACTGCTGGGATTATATGGTGGTAGAGCGCTATTAGGCTGTTATTTTGCTGCTCCCTTCTTTTGGAAAGCGGGCAACGAGGTGTAGTTATGGCTGATGAGGCAAAGGAAGAAATTGAAGAGACTCACATTGACCGCCTGAAGAAATACCGCGACCTGATAAAAAGCGGCATCCGCGACAAGGAAGCCACCGAGCTTGTCTGGCCAAGCACCACGGCGAACGTGCTTAGGAACGCCAAGACCAAGGCGGACAAGGACCAGAAGGACAAGGACGACAAGGATGCCGCGGACGCCGCAAAAAAGGAGAAGGGCGCGAAGAAAGACTAGCCGCCCCTTCCCGCCTATTTTTATCTTATCCGCAATGCGTTGCGGATTCTAAAAAACAGCAGCGGCTGTTTTTTATCCTTGACGCATGTTTCTTTTCCCATGAGACTCATCACGCATACCGACCTTGACGGCATCATGTGCGCCGCGCTCCTGTCAGACGTAGAGGAAGTGCTGGAAATCAAGTTCGCGGACCCCGGCTCGATTCAGGCGGGAAAGATATTCGTGAACGAGTTCGACATAATCGCCGACCTCCCATATGACAGGAGGTGCGGCATGTGGTTCGACCACCACGAATCCTCGCGTCCGCGCGAAGGGATGAAGTTTGAAGGGGCTTGGAAGCTCGCGCCAAGCGCCGCGCGCGTTGTTTACGATTATTATGAAAATCCTTATCTTGAGAAATACGCCGCCGCCCTTGTCGAAGTGGACAAGATAGATTCCGGGCAGGTGGAGCTTTCGCAGGTGAAAAACCCGTCGGGCTGGTTCCTGCTCTCAAACACGCTTGAATCCTCGGCTCCGAAAAAGGAGGACGACGAATACCGCAGGCACGTGATTGCGCTCATCAGGAAAACGCCGGACGCGGAAAAAATCCTCGCGGATGAGAAAGTCGCAAAAAGGGTGGCGCATGTCCGGGAGGACTTTGCGCTGTTCGAAAAACTTGTGAGGGAAAACACCGTGATTGAGGGGAAGGTGGCGTATTCCGACCTTCGCGGAAAAAGCGACCTTCCGAGGGGCAATAACTATCTTGTCTATGCGCTTTTCCCCCAAGCGATAAGCTCTGTGCGCATAATGCCCCTTTCCGAAAACGAGGACAAGGACACTGTGAAAATTTCAGTCGGGCACAATATTTACGGGAAAAAATGCGGCTATGACGTCGGCGCAGCCATGAAGAAAATAGGCGGCGGCGGGCACAAGCCGGTTGGCGGCGCGTCCGTGAAAAAAGACGATGCCGAGGCGATTGCAAAGCGGCTCGTGAAGGAAATAAACGATTTTGAAGCGGCTGAAGAGAGCAAAGGGGCGCAATAGCGGGGGCAACGCGTGGCGCAGGATTGGAATTTTGAGGCGATGAAATGAGAAAGCAAATCCAGCCGCCGGCCCCGTCAGTGCTTGCCTGCGGGCTTCTTGAGGATGGCGAGCGCGCGCTGTTCCTGTGCAGGAAGAACAGGGATGGCGTTGAAACCGTGGAGCTGCCCTGCGTGCTTCTTTTCAAGGGCGAAAACCCCGTGGCGAGGATTGCGGAGGAGTTCAGGAGGCAGACTGGCATCGACGCGCAGGCACACGAGGTCCTCTTCGAGCGAAGGTTCAACGCCGGCACGAGAAAAAGGAAAATCTACATCCCGGTTCTTGTTTTCAAATTGACAGCCAAGGCGCATTCCGCAAAGCCATCGCAGGAATTCACCGGCTACAAGTGGCTCACAAGCAAGGATTTGGCGGGGCAGAGGCGCGCGAGGAACCTGCTGTGGCTGTAGCTGGAGAGAGGAAAATAAAAACGGAAAAAGAGAAAAGAAATCAGCAGACTTCCTTTTCCACGCAGTTGCTGGCGAACAAAAGTTCCCTGCACTTCGGGCTCATTGATTCAGGCTCGCCAGGCGGGCAGACGAATGCGATGCCGCCGGAATATATGGTCGAAACCCCGCCTGCCACGCTGCCAGTCACGCGGACGTTCTCCCCGCATATGTAAACCTTGTACTCCTTGGAGCAGTATGTCTTTGCCTGCTCAAACAGCGGGTCCACAGGCGCAGTGCAGTTCTCTTCCCACGGGCGGATGCATTTTTCGGTCACGTTGCACCATACGTAGCCAGCCGAGCCCTTGCAGCCGTGCTCATCCGAGTCGTTGCCGACAAGAACGGGTTCGGGCGGAGTCTGATTTTGGACGGGCTGCGTGGTGTTCTGTTCCGGCGCAGTCGTGTTTCCCGCCGGCGGAGCAGACGGGAACAATGCGCAGCCGGAAAGCAGTATGGCTGCGGCAATCATGGAAAAAATGACGAACCTGTTCACAAATACCACCGAGGGGTATTCTGCGGCAAGGTATAATAATTTGCCGAATGGAGCGCCCGCAAAGCGCGCGCTTGCGGGCAAAAAACAAAACTGTAAAAAAACAGGAAAAAAAGGAAAACGGGGCGAAAGCTACTTCTTTTTCCCGCCCATCTTCTTCGAGACTGCGAATGCAACCGCGAGCACGCCCGCTGCCACGAGATACCAGTAGGCGACCAGTTCCTCGACCAGAGTCGGCATGCGAACCGGCATTGCGAAGTCCGCGGTGTCCGAGAACTTCCTGCCCTGCGGGTCCTCGAAGTTGACAATCGTGCCCACGAGCTGCCCGCCCGAGGTCGCGTCTTTGTCAACCGTAATCACGTATGTGAGGTTCACGGTTTCGCCCGGCTGGAGGGATTCGATATAGCGGACAGTCCCGTCTGTTGAGAACGGGTAAATCGGCCTTATGCGCACCTCGACTTTCCTTGCCTCCTGCTTGCCCGTGTTTGTCAGGGCCACGGAAACTTCCTTCTTCTGCCCGGGAAGGAGATTTGCGGATGATGCGTCCGCCACGAAGTCCGCCTTGGGCTTGACAGGCACGTAAAACGTGAAGCCTTTCGTGCCGTTGTTGCCGTACTGGTCAGAGTAGGCGAGCTTTACGTTGAGCGGGTAGGTTCCTGCTTCAAGGTCCTTTGGCGCCTCGATTGTGAAAACCGCGTTCGCGCTTCCCCTTGCTAAAACCTGCCCGATGCTCTGCGTCTGCCCCGCCCATTTCACCTGCACGCCGCGGCTCTCCGCGGAAGCGAACGCGGACTGCGCCGGACTTGGTCCGGTGTTCTGGAATGCGACAGTAACCTGTGCCGTGTCGCCCGGGTAGATGTCAACAGGGCTGGACGCGGCGACCGATGCCGCGAAGGACGGGACGCCGCCAACCTGCACGTTCACGGTGTTGCTTTCGGAGAGCTTGGTGAATTTCTTTTCATAGGTGGTGGAAACCGACACCGGATAGGTGCCGCTTGTGGCGAGATTGTCCACAGGCAGGTAGAATGTGAACGTGCCTTTTGAATCCGAGTCCCTGCTGCACAGAAGCTCGACGTATTGCGTGTCCGCCCCGCGGACTGACAGCGGGTAGGAAACCGCGACTTGCACTGCCACCCTCTCGGCGCAGTTGTCGGATTCCATGCTCTTTATGTGAAGCGAAAGCGCAAGCACGTGCCCGGGCTGCGCCGGCGTCTCGGAGAGAGTCGCGTTCAGGAGCTGCAGCTTCGGGTTCACCGACGCGAATCCCAGCCCCGATATTGCGACAAGCGCGAAAAGCGCGAACGCCATCAGCCTGCTTGCCATATTCCTGTTGTTTTCCATTGCACCACCCTTGAAAGCATGATTTTTTCCGTTTTCCATAATGCATAGGCGGCTTCCCCTAGGAAAGCTCGCGCTTGAACATCCATATCGAAAGCGCGAATGCGAGCGCGCCGAACGCAATCATCGCGAAGAGGTCGGGCATGACCTGCGAGAGCGTGAAGCCCTTGACCATCACGCCGCGCAGCGCGTCGGCGGCGTAAGTCACGGGCAGGAACTGCGCCACGCCCTGAAGGAGCGGCGGCATTGTCTGCACCGGGAAGAAAACGCCGGACAGGAACATTATGGGCGTGGACACGAGCATCGCAAGCGCCATGTACTGCTCCTGGTTGTTGGTCATGACCGAAAGCACCATTCCCACGCCGGTCGTGCCGATTGAGAATATCGCGATGATTATCATTATGTCAATCACGCTTCCTGAAATCGAGACCGAGAAGAGCACCACAGCCACGATTATCATGAAGCTGGAGCGGACCACTTCGAGGAGCAGGTAGAACATCTGCGTGCCGAGAACGATTGTCGTGTTCGAGGTCGGCGTGAGGAACACGCGCGTGAGCGAGCCGTCCTTCTTCTCCCCCGCAATCGCCCTGCCGAGGTTCATTGTCGCGCCCTGGAATATCGCCATGGCGATTATCGCGGGGAGCAGGTAGTCTATGCCGCGCCTGCCGTACCCGTACGGCTCGATGAAATTCGCCTCGATTGCCGCGCCCGCGGTTTCGGTCTGCGAGGCGATTTGCCCCACGCGCCCCTGCGCGGAATCTATGAACTGCACGGAAAGCGCCGCCTGCGCGCCCTGCGCGGTGAGCTGCCCCGCGGCCTTGGAGTAGTCGGCGTAAATCACGCCCGCGTCTCGGAACATCAGGTACTGCGCCGCGCCCAAGCCCTGATAGGAGGCGATTGTCTGGAGGGTGGACGCCTGCGAGTCCCCTGTCGCAAGAAGCGCGAGCGTCGCGCTTGTCATGGAAGCGGGGGTGAAGCTTCCCGCGATTTCATTCTGGTCAACAAGATAGCCGAGGGAATTTTTCAGCCCCTGCACAGTGTCCTTCACGTTTTTCGAGCTTCGCGAATAGGTATAGGCAAGGCTGCCCCATCGCGCGGCAGTCTCGCTTTGGGATGCTGCAACCGAGCCGCTTCCCTGCTGCGCAACCGCGCGGGAAGCCGCTTCCGCGGCGCCAAGCTCGGCAGATGCGGCATTTGCCTGCACATGCATTGCGGCAAGCCTTTGCGCGGAAATCTTCGCCGAAACCTGAGCCGTGAACGCCTGCGCCGTTGCCTTGGCAATGGATGCCACGGACGAGTCGGACTGGTCCACAAGGATATCCATATGGGCTGGCTTTCCGGCTGCGATGTCATCGCCCAGCCCCTCAGGCAATACGAACAGGACGCGGACGTCCCCCTTGTCAAGGAGCTTGCGCCCCTCATCCTGCGTGCCCACGCTGTATTTCATGGTGAATGTTTCGACAGCCGAGAGGCTGTCCGCGATTTCCTGCGACATTTCGGAGTGGTCGTAATCCACGATAGCCGCAGGGAGGTGCTTTGGCACGCTTCCCGCGGAAAAGCCGAACACCGCAATCATGATTATTGGAAAGAGGACCAGCGGGACAAGGCGCACCTTGTCGCCCTTGAGCACCATCCAGTTCTTCAGGACAATCGCCCAGACCTTGCGCAGGTCGACCAGCTTCTCGACGGCCCCGTTATGGGTTTTGGAAAGTCCGGCGACCTGCGCCGCATCCCTGCCTTTCGTTGTTTTTTCAGCCATGAACGTCAGTCCCGAAGATCCTTTTTCGTTATGTTGATGAACACGTCCTCAAGCGTGGGCTCGATTATCTGCAGCCCGTCAAGAGCCACGTGCCTGCGCGACAGGAAGTCTGAGAGCGTGTGGACAATGCCGGGCTTCATCCTGCGAAGCCGAAGCTCGATTTCCTTCCCGTTCTCGCTCATGCCCGTGGCGCCAGTAAGCTTCTTCAGCTCGTCAAGCAGCCCAGCATCGTGCCTGCCCAGTTCCATCTTTATTATGCAGCCGTATTCCTGCGTTTCCTTGAGCTCCTTGCTGGTGCCAAGCGCTTTGAGGTTGCCATGGTCCATTATCGCGATTCTCTGGCAGATTTTGTCAGCCTCGTCCATGTCGTGCGTGGTGTAGATGACGGTGATTCCCGACCTGTTGAGGCTCTGGGTAAGCTCGCGCAGCGCAATCCTGCTTTGCGGGTCCAATCCCGTTGTCGGCTCGTCCATGAAAAGTATTTCCGGCGAGTGTATCAGCCCGGCAGCCACGGACAGCCTCTGCTTCATGCCGCCGGAGAAAGTGCCCGAGGGGATGTCGCGCTTGTCGTAGAGCGTCACGATTTTGAGAAGCTCCTCGCTCCGCCTGATTACCTCTTCCTTGCGCATGCCGTAAAGCTCGCCTATGTACCAGAGGTTCTGCATGGGGGTGAGCTCCTCGAAAAGCGCGAATTTCTGGGGCACCACTCCTATTTTGGCGCGCACCAGCGCGGCTTCATCCTTGAGGTCGAAGCCCGCGACCTTCGCCGTGCCGCCGCTTGGGATGAGAAGCGTGGTAAGCATGTTTATCGTGGTCGTCTTGCCCGCGCCGTTGGGGCCCAAAAAGCCGAACAGCTCGCCCCGCTTCACCTTGAGGGACAGTTTGTCCACCGCCGTGAAGGAGCCGAATTTCATCGTGAGCCCGACGCATTCGATGGCATAGGGCGATTGTGTTGCTGCCATTTTTTCCCCATTTAGTCTATTTTCTGGACTATTCCATTTTATGGAATAAGTATATAAAGTATGCGCACAAATAATAATCCATGAAGGGCAGGGAAGGCGGGGCGAAGCTCGGCGGGAAGAAAGTGAAGCGACTCTTCGGCAGCATGAAGCACACGCCGCCCATGCCAATACTGACGCTCTTTTTCATCTGGCGGCTGCACAGCGAGCCACGCCACGGCTACTCGCTGATAAAGGACCTGCGGGAAATCGCAACCACTCCTGCCAAGCCATCCACGATTTACGCCCTGCTTGCCAAGCTGGAAGAGACAGGCATGATAAAAAGCCGCCTCGACAACAAAGGCGCACACGTGAGGAAGCTTTACCAGACCACCGCGCAGGGATGGAGCCTGCTGCAGGAAGTGAAAAAACGCAAGATGAGGGGGCTTTGGCGTGAATTCATATGCGAGCTTATCGCCTAAGCCGTCTACTTCTTCTTTCCCGCGGTGTTCATGCCGAGAAGGGAGTACAGCCCGCACGTCCCAAGTATGCCTGTTGCGAAAAGTATCACGCCTATCGCCGCGAACAGGTAGGACAGGGGCGCCGCAAAGTAGTTCATGAACACGGCAACGATGAGCACCACGCCGGCGACAATGCGGATTGCCTTGTCCGTCCCGCCCACATTCTTTTCAAACAGCTTCATTTTCCCACCCCTTTTGCGCACGTTTCATTTCGCTTCGCATGTGCCCACGTAATACGCGATTGCGTTGCTGCCCTTGGCGCACGCCGCGCACGGGCTTGCATAATCCCTGAAAAAGCTGGCAGAGGATGAAGGGTCGACCATCCTTCCGCAAACAGGATCGTATATTTCGGCGCACGCGTCCGCCCGCTCTGCCGGGCAATCATAAAGCACGCCCTTTTCCTTACCCTTCTCAGTCAGGTTGAGCTCCTCGCACGTGCCCTGAACGTAGCTTGTTGCCGGGCTGCTCTTGGAGCATGCCACGCACATGTTCCCGTAGGTCGCATAGCCGATTGTGCTTGGCGTTGCGCCGTGGCGCCCGCATACGGGCGAATACTCCATGGTGCAGACCTCGCCGCGCTCAACAGGGCAGTCGGTGAATTCCGGCGCCTGCTTTACGCACTTGCCGCCAGCGTCGGGATAATTGCCGTCAAGCTTGCAGGAAAGCCCGCTCTCGCAGGCAAAACCCGCAATCCCTCCGCAGAATTCGCCCTCCTTGGCGGGCTGGCGCACGGTCGTGCCGTTGAGCCCGCACTCGCCGCGGTAGAACGCCCACTCCTCGCACTCCCTGCCGTTGCCAAATACGCAGTAGCCGACTTCGCCGCCGGATGCGTCCTTGCGGATTTCGAGCTTGTAGCCCTTGTCAACGCAATTCACAGATGCGGGATTGGCAATCTGGCTGTTGTTGGATTGCGGGCATGGATCGAACTCGCAGTTGTTGCTTGCATTGCGCCCGACATAGCTTCCGTCAGGGCATTGCTTTGCCTCCGCCGTGCATGCCGTCGTGGCAGGCGCGCCCGTGCAGCCCGCGAAAAGCAGTATTGAAATAAGCCCGAGAACAAACAAAAGCTTCATCGTATCACCACGATTTGGGTTCTGCGGCAGGGTTATTAATGATTGGGATATCGCTTGGCGCAAAGAGGATGCCGGGAAAAAAGTGCGCATCCCGCGCCAGGAAGCGCTGCTGCGCCCTGCGGCTTATGACAGGAGATGGCGCATCTTTTTCTTCTTGACCGCGAGGTAGCCCGCGTTGTATTTCGTCTTGCCGAATTCGTGCGGGACGCGCTTCACGATTTTCACGCCGTGCGCGCGCAGGTCCTCCATCTTCGCCGGGTTGTTAGTCACAAGCGCGATTGATTTTATCCCAAGCTCGCGCACCATTTCCGCTGCTGCATCGTAAGTCCTCATGTCTGAGGGGAAGCCAAGCGCGTGGTTTGCCTGCACAGTGTCAAGCCCCCTGTCCTGAAGCGCGTATGCTCGGATTTTGTTCGTGATGCCGATTCCCCTTCCTTCCTGCCTGAGGTAGAGTATCACGCCGCAGGGGAGCTTGGAGAATTTTTGCATGGCGGCGACAAGCTGCGCGTGGCAGTCGCAGCGCAGGGAATGGAAAACATCGCCCGTGAGGCATTCGGAGTGGATGCGCAGGGGCACCACCGCCTTTCCCTTCACGTCGCCCTTCACGATAGCGACATGCTCCTCACCGTCGATGTTGTTGCAGAACGCGTAAACCGTGAACTTGCCGAATTCCGTGGGAAGCTTGGCGTGCGCGACTATTTCGACGCGCTTTCCCTTCGCGCATCCGCAGGTGCCGCATTTTGCCCTATTTTGCATTAATCCACCAGTAAAATCAGTGTGGGATGCGGAGATTTAAAATCCCCTTTACTCGCAGCCCCTGGGCGTCAGGAGTTCTTCGCCATCTTATTCGCCTGTCCGATTCGAGCTACGCTCGAATGGATGTGAGTTTTGCTCCGCAAAACTCCTACGGCGAATTCTGAAAAAATCATGCCGATTTTTTCATGAAACTTTCGATTTTGCCCATTGCCTCTTCAAGCTCCTCAGGCGGAGCGAGGAACACGAGGCGGAAGAACTTGCCAGGAAGCACCGGCGAGAATGACGCGCCCGGCACGACAAGAACGCCCGTTTCCTCCAGAAGCGAATAGACGAACTGCCTGTCGTCCTTGAATTTCGAGGTTTCCACCTTCGGGAACGAGTAGAACGCCGCGGTCGGCTTGGCACATGATATTCCTTCGATTGAATTCAATCCTTTGTAAATCACGTCGCGCCTCTTGCGAAGCTCGGCGTGCGTCTTTTCGAGGTGCGAAAGCGGCATGGTGAATGCCGCAAGCGCGCCGCGCTGCATTTCCCAGTTCACGGACAATCTCTGGTTGCAGAGTTTCACCATGGCGTCGCGAAGCGGGTCCATGCCCTCCCCGTGGAGAGCCAAATAGCCCACGCGCGAGCCGGGGTAGATGAAGTTCTTGGAAAGCCCGTTTCCGGAAATGAGAGGAAGCTCTTTTGTGAGCGTGCGCATGTTTATGGAGTGCTCCTCATCTATCGTCATCTTGTCGTAGATTTCGTCGGCGATGATGGGCACGCCGGCTTCCCCGGCGATGTTCACTATTTCCTGCAGTATTGCGCGGGGGTAGGTCGCACCGGTCGGGTTGTTGGGGTTGATGACCACGAGCGCCTTTGTCTTGGGGTTGATTTTCTTGCGGATGTCGTCCGTGTCAGGGATGAAATCCTTGTCCGTCTGGTAGTAGTTGTCCGTGCCGCCGGAAACCTTCAGCTTGGTATTGTAAAGCGGGTAGCTCGGGCTTGGGAGAAGGATGTTCTCGCCCGGATTTACCAATGCTTGGAAAAGGAAGTCTATTCCCTCGGACAATCCGCTGTGTATTGTCACGTAGTCGGGCGTTACCCCCTCGATTTTCGCGACTGCGGCGCGCAATTCAGGGTCGCCTTCGGAAGGGCAGTAGGCGGAATATTTCGGCGTGCGGAGCGCCTCGACTATGGCATTCGTTATCCATTCGGGCGGCTTGAAGCCGTACTGGTTCGGGTCGCCGATGTTGAACCAGTGTATCTTCTTCCCGGTTGCCTGCACTTTTTTCGCGCGGGCCACGATGTCGCGTATTTCGTAGGAGATGGACTCCACTCTATCCGCCAATACGATTGCCATGCGGATTGTTTCCGGTCAAACTATAAAAAGGAAATCTACGACGATGAGCGTAGTATCGGAAAAGTAAGCCGGATGCCGATGGCACGCTAGCGGCTTTCCTCGCCATCGTGCTTTTCGCTGTCATACATCGTGGCTTCCAATCCGCGAAGAACCGGCTTTCCGTCCTTGATGTATTTCATCGCCGCGTCGAAATCAACCGCCGCGCCCTGCTTCTTGAAATATTTCACGAGGTTTTCCACGTCGCGGGACAGGAAGTCGTCGGCGCGGGGGTGCGCGAGCACGACTGCCTGCGCGCAGTCCAGTATCTTCAGCCCGTCGTCCGTGACAAGTATGTTGTAAGGCGAGAAGTCCGAGTGCACGAAGCCGATTTGGTACATTTTCTTGATTTGCGTGAGGAGGAAATCGTAATCGTGCTGCGGATTCTCGCTTCCGAGCTGGTCAAGAGTGGAGAACGCGATGTTGCCCTCGCCGAAAAATTCCATGACCACGATGTTTCTCAGGAAGGCGAGGGGGCGGGGGACCTTGATTCCCGCCTCGTGGAACGCCTTGAGGTTGGAGTATTCCTTTTTCGTCCATGCGAGAAGCGTCTCGTAGCGTTTCCTGCTGACGTTGGCGAATCGCGGGTCGCCGTCGATGTATTCGTGCATGCGTATGAAATTGGAGGTGTCTATCCTGTAGATTTTCACCGCGACTTTCGTGCCCGCGGAAGTCGTTGCGCAAAAAACGTTGGCTTCCTTGCCCTTGGCAACAGGGTAATCGAGCGTTTCGAAGTGCCCGTCCTTCATGAGCTTGGCAATGGCGAACAATGACTGGCGGTCGAAGACCTGCTCCTCTGTCCTCTCCTCCTTTTTTATCATCTTGTCTTCGCGCTTGGGGCGCTTCTTCTTCGACTGCGACATTGCCATGGGGTGATTATCGCCTGCCTGTTAATATGGCTTACTCAATGCCGACCAATCCGCCCGTTTAAAACTTGCCGGTGCAGCACGAAAAAGAGGTGAGGTCCATGGGAGGTGGAATGAACCAGTACAAGCGGTCGGAAACGAAAAAGGAGCTGACAGCCCTCGTGAAAGGGCTATGGTGAAAAAAGAGAAAAGCGCCTGGTTTTGGACTTTTTTTCCTTGATTTTTTCCGTTTTCCCTACTTGATTATTCCCTTGTTGCGCAGGGCTTCAGCTTGGTACTTGTTGTATCTCCAGACCACGTCCGCCTTCTTGTCGCCGCCGATTTCCCACGGCACGACTATCACTATGTCACCGTCGCGCACCCATATGAAGCGCCTGATTTTGCCGGGAATCCTGCACATGCGTTCCTTGCCGTCCCTGCAGGAGACCATGAGCCTCCCGCCGCCCAAGGTGCCGACGACCACGCCGAGTATTTCGCCCTCGCGCGGCATGCGCAATGAGCCCATCTGTGGCTGGTCGCTCGGAGGCGCCGTAGTTGCCGAAGCCGGAGTTGATGGAGTTGTTGGAGCTTTTGTTTCTGCCATAAGTAACACCTATTGATTCAGAGCCGGACAGGGGCGCGCGCGCCGCACGCCTCGCAGTTCAGCGTCTTCACGCCGTCCTTTTCCACGATTTTCGTGTCAGGGCGCTTGCATTCCTTGCAAACCACCGCCGCATCCACGAAAGCCTGAAGCTTGTCGCGGAGGTTGCGCTCGTAGAATTTCCCGTGAAGGACGAGCCTGCTGCCCTCCATTGTGGCTGGGACCGCAAGCTCCTTGGAAAAGTATTTCGCAAGCATTTCCGGGGGTCTCCTGATTTTCTGGAGGATGACGTCGAAATTGCGTATGATTGTCTTGCTTCCCTGAAGGAACGACTCGATTTGCGGGGTTTCGAACCTCTCGAAAGTGAGCGTCTTTTCAGGCAGCGCCGCGCGTGCGCGGTCAAGCAGCTTGTCGTAATCGTCCATCGAAAAATAACCTCACATGGTGCGACAGGGCGCCCAATGAAAAGCGCGCGCAGCAAGAGGTTTCGCGTCGCACCTTGTGACCTCTTGGAGACATGAATTTGAGAAGAAAGCTTTAATAGAGTGCTACCGTTGAATGGCGCATGGTGCCGGAGATAACGCGCAGGACGCCGATTGGCGAATTGGTCATGAACCACCCATCGGCTGTCGAAATACTCTTCAACTACGGCTTCCACTGCATAGGCTGCGGGCTTTCCTCTTACGAAACAATCGAGGAGGGCGCCGCCGCGCACGGGTTCGACGACGAAGCCATAGACAAGCTTGTCGAGGAGCTCAACGCCAGCGCGAAAAAAGCCCCGGCTGCGGATTTGCCGCAGGAAAGCGTAGCAGCGGATAAGAAGCCGGCTGCGCCAAAGAAAGATGGCAAGGCAAAGGAAAAGAAGCCCAAAAGCAAGGGCAAATAGGTGTTTGTAATGGTAGCGATAAACGAAAAAGCCCCGGAATTCACCGAAGACGCATACGTCAACGGCGAGATAAAGAAAATTTCGCTCAAGGACTACAAGGGAAAGTGGGTGGTGCTGTTCTTCTACCCCGCGGACTTCACATTCGTCTGCCCGACCGAGCTTGGAGAGCTTGCGGCCAATTACGAGAAGATAAAGACGCTTGGCGCGGAAGTGGTGTCAGTCAGCGTGGACACCGCGTTCGTCCACCTTGCGTGGCACGACAACTCGCCCACCATAAAGAAGATACAATACCCGATGCTTGCCGACCCGGCGCGCCGCGTGTGCAACGCCTACGGAACGCTCATCCAGCACGAGGGGCTGTCCCTCCGCGCGACGTTCATCATCAATCCGGAAGGCGTGGTAAAGGCATACGAATTCCACGACAACTCGATTGGCAGGAGCATAGACGAGCTTGTGCGCAAGCTTGAAGCCGCCATCTACGTCAACGAGCACAACGGCGAAGTCTGCCCCATGAACTGGAAACCGGGCGCAAAAACGCTCAAGCCCGGAACTGACTTGGTCGGGAAGATTTGAGAGTTGTTTTTGCGCCGACTTTGAACCCGCAGGTTCGAAGAAGAGGTGCTAAAACGCTGAAACCGGGAACCGACCTCGTGGGAAAAATCTGAAGGGCGATTAGAAGCCCAGCAGCTTTACGATAAGCAGCGAAAGCATTCCCCCGAAGCAAATCGGCGGGAGAGCTGGCAGGAACACTCTCTTTTTCGCGACGAATTCGAGGAGAAGGTAAATCGAAATAGTCGAGCCGATTGCGATTGCCGCTGCGTAAATCGGGCCGTTTGCGCCAAGTGTGAATGCCGAGACAGACATCATGCCCGGAACAGACAGGTCGCCCGTGCCCAAGTCGAGCCGCTCGCCCTCGCGCATCGCCCTCTCGACATAAACCTCGGTTTTTTCCTTGGGCATGCGGGCGGGAACGTTCTTCGCGGTAACGGCGAATGAGAGCTGGCGGGTGGAAAGCTCGCGCGCCATTTCAATCATGTGCTTTGTCTTGAATACCGCGATGTAGTCGTAGATTGAAAGCAGGATTACGAAGATTGCCGTGGGAAGGAAGCCAAGCGAAAAGCCGAAAATTGCGGCAACGCCCGCGCTTGAGATTATCGCGGCAGTATTCTTGATTTCGGACACAAAGAACTTCAGGGCTGCAAGCGACGCGCCGGCAACTCCGGAAACGAGTATCGCCGTGATGAAATCAAGCCCCATGTAAAGCCCGATTGCGAGGAACACGATTGACGAGGCTGAGGCGATTACCATTATTTCGAGGAGCTGGAAGAACCTCGCGCCCTTGAACAATCTTCCCGCGAGAAGCACCACGCCCGCGCCGAAGAGTATGTAGACAAGGAAGAACACCGCGTTTGCCGGGTCGTTGGGGGCAAGCGGGGCTACTGAGAAATCCTTCAGCTCGGGGTTGGCTGCCACGGAATTGAACAGCACCATGCCTGAGAAAATGCCGAGTATCTGCGTGATGGCGAAGAATATCGCGACTTGAACCTGCGGCTTGAGATTTGTTTTCAGCATGTGTCGCACCTTCATTTCTTCTTTTTCAGCCCCTTGAGGTATTGCTCGAAGGAGTCTATGTCCGTGAACGAGCGGTAGACCGAGGCGAAGCGGATGTAGGCGACGTCGTCCACCTTGCGCAGGCGCTCCATGACAAGCTCGCCGATTTCATTTGTCTTTACTTCCTGCTTGTCGCTCTTTCGCAGCTTGCCTTCCACCCAAGTCGCCATCTCCTCGCATTGCTCGACCGAGACCGGGCGCTTTTCGCACGATTTTTGTATGCCGGAGAGCAGCTTGTGGCGATCGAATTTCTCGCGCCGCCCGTCCTTTTTCACCACGAAGAGGTCTTCCTTCTCGATTTCCTCGTATGTGGTGAATCTGCGCTTGCACTTGGCGCATTCGCGCCTGCGGCGGATGCGCGAGTCGTCCGTGTCGCGGGTGTCTATGACATCTGTTTCGCTGTGGGTGCAAAAAGGGCAGCGCATAAGCCATGATGGGAAGGATACAGATAAAAACGCTTGCGGGCGATTTAGTTGAGTGATAAATATGCAATACGACATGATAGTCATAGGTTCCGGCGTCTCCGGCTTGGCAGGCGCGATGTACGCGGGCAGGATGGGCATGAAAGTGCTTGTCATGGGCGAGATGCGCGGCGGCACAATCACCACCACGCACGTCGTGGAGAATTATCCGGGCTTCATTTCGCTTACTGGCATGGAACTTGCTGACAAGCTGGAACAGCACGCGCGCGCCTACCCGACAGTTGAGATAAAGGACGAAAAGGTGTCGGGGATAGCGAAGGCTGCGGGTGGGTTTGCGGTAAAGTCCGACTCCGGCTCGTACGAGGGCAGGACAGTGCTTTATGCCACGGGCACCGAGTGGAAAAAGCTCGGCGCGCCCGGCGAGAAAGAATTCGCGAACAAGGGCGTGCACTACTGCGCGCTTTGCGACGGGGCTTTTTACAAGGGAAAGAAAGTCGCGGTAATCGGCGGCAGCGACTCCGCGGTGAAAGACGCGCTTGTTCTTACCAAGTGGGCTGAGAAAGTCTACATTATTTACAGGGGGGAGAAAATCCGCCCAGAGCCGATAAATTACGCCCGCGTGATGGAGAACCCGAAAATCGAGATAATCAACAACACGAACGTGGTGGAGATTTACGGCGAGAAGAAAGTCACGGGAGTAAAGCTTGACAAGCCGTATCAGGGAAGCGACAAGTTCGCGCTTGACTGCGTGTTCGTGGCAATCGGGCACCTGCCCCTTGCCTCTCTTGCGAAGGATGCGGGAGTGGAACTGAACGAAAAGGGCTACGTGAAAATCAACCGCAACTCGGAAACGTCAGTGCCCGGCTTTTTCGCGGCAGGCGACGTTACCGACACGCGCTTCAAGCAGGCGATTGTGGGCGTGGGCGAGGCAGTGGAAGCGGTTTATTCCGCTTATCTTTATCTTGAGAGCAAGAAGTAACGCGTATGCGCACCTGTTTTTGCGAGTGAAATGATGGAAAACCCTCTCGACTCAATAGAGATGATAATAACTTACCCCATCAAGCCGCTGCAAGGCGTGCTCAAAAAAGAGATGGGCATGCTTGCCAGCTTCTCCATGGGATTTGCGGATGTGGGTGCTGACGTTTTCCTTGCGCTCGGGCTGATTGCGGCATACGCGCACGGGCTCATGCCGCTTGCCATCCTCATCGCGGCAATCGTATATGTCACTTCGGGGCTTGCGTACGCGGAGCTTGCCGCGGCAATACCGCTTGCAGGCGGAGCGTCCTCGTTCGGCAGGCGCGCGTTCGGGAAAAAAGTGAGCTTTGTCGCGGGCTGGGGATTGCTTCTGGATTATACTATTGACATCGCGCTCTTCGCATTCGCCTCTGCGGGATATCTCTCGTTTTTCCTGCCGCAAATCGTGCCTATTGTGCCGCTTGCCGCAGCATCACTTATATTCATCCTATTGCTCCTGAACCTGCTTGGGGTGAAGGAATCCTCTGCGATGAACTCCGCGCTTACCGCGGTCGTTCTCCTGATACTTGTGGCTTTTGTTTCCATCGGCTATTGGAAGTCGTGGGATGGGGCGAAATTCCTCGCCGGGCTGACGCCAATCGAGCAGGACCCGGGCTGGGACAGCTTCCTGTATTCCATCACGCTTGCCATGGTGACATTCGTCGGGATTGAGAGCATATCGCAGGGCGCGGAGGAAACCAAGAATCCCGAAAAAGTCATCCCGCGCGCCACACTTCTTGCCATAGTCGTGGTGCTGTTCTTCGCAATCGTGCTCTCGGTCATGGCGCTGGGAATTGTGACGCCGCAGGAACTCAAGGAGAACATGAACAACCCGCTGATGCCGATTGTGAAGGCAATGCCGTTCACGAGCGTGCTTGTGCCCGTGATGGCGCTCGCGGGTTTCCTCGTCTGCTTCGTGTCCGCGAACACAGGGATAATCGGCGTTTCGCGCGTGGCGTATTCCATGAGCAAGAACGGGCTTATTTCGCGGCGCGTGAACTGGATACACCCTGTTTTCAACACGCCGTGGGTGACAATAATCATCTTTTCGCTGATTGCCATGTTCCTCGCGGTAATCGGCAACATGGTATTCTTGGGAGAGCTTTACGCGTTTGGCGCGCTCACCGCTTATGCGGTTGCGAATATTTCGCTGATTAAACTCCGAATAAAGGAGCCTGACCTGCCCCGTCCGTTCAAGGTGCCGCTGAACTTCAGGTGGAAGGGTGCGGAAATATCCGTCATTTCCATAATCGGCGTGATAAGCTGCATAGCGGTCTTCGCGCTCGTGGCGATTTTGCACACCGAGGGCAGGAATTTCGCATTCCTCTGGTTTTTGGCAGGCGGCATCTACTTTGTCTGGTATGAAAGGTACAGGATGAAGCTGGACGCGGGCGAGGCGGCTGCGAAAGCCGGCGCTGAATGGAAGCAATAGGCGGAAAAGAAAAAACGCGGGGCGCGCGGAAAAAGGCGCGGGCGCGTCCGGATAAGACAGAAAAGAAAAACAAAAAACGGGAAGGCGCGCCTTACGCGCACCTTCCGTTCGCGCATGTCTTGTTGTAGTTCTGGCAGTCCGTCGAGTCCATCGCGATCGATGCGCCTTGGCAATAGTATTCCTTGAGCACCGAGCCCTCGCAATAGTCGTCGTAGTTCGCCGCCGTGCCATTCAGGTCGCTCACTGTCACGGTCCCGGCCATCCAGTAGTTCGTGAAGCCGTCGCCGTCCTGGCAGGAGACCTCGTTTTTCACGCAAGCCCCGTTCGAGCAGTGCGAGCCCGGAATGAGGGAGTCACATGTCGGGTTCGAACCATAGCCGGCGTTGTTCCCGCAGTAGTATTCGAAAATCCCGGTGGCGCCTGTGCAGTAGTCGGCATAATTCCACACGTCGCCGTTTGCCTTGACCTGCCTTACCTTGCCCCTGACCCTTACGTTCTGCCCTGTCCCGTCTGTTTCGGTGCATGAGGCGAGCGAGACGTTCTGCTGGGGGGCGGGCGCGCCCGTGCCGTTCACCTTCACCTTTGCCTGCGCCTTTGCCTGCGCGCCATCCGCATCGCGTACGGTGACATTCAAGACGTATTCCTTGGGGGAATTCCCGTCGTTCGAATACTGGTGCGTTTGCGCGGCGTCGGGCGTGTTCATGGAGCTTGCCCCGTCGCCGAAAATGAAATCGTACCTGTACGGCTCCTTGCCGCCGCTGCCCTTGGCGACTATCGCGGCTTTCGCCCCGCCTTTTATCTCAGGCGGGAAGATCGAGACGTTCGCGGAAAGCACCGAGGTTTCGTTCGCGCCCTGCCCGACAAGCAGCATCGCCACGTCCTTGAGACTCCCCCTGCATGTTTCGAAGACTTCCTTCGCCGCGAGGACCTGCTTGTCGTTGTAGAGGGTTTCCGCCTTTTGCGCGGTTATCGGGCAGACCATGTCCAGGAGCGGCAGCCCGCCCTTGGACGATTCTATCATGCCCCATATTGCGTCGGTCATGTCGGGCGTCCGCTGTATGTCGGTCATCTTGATAATCACGTCGCAGCCCCCGTTCTGGCTGGTGCCCTTTATCTGCAAAAGCGCTGTAACGCCGTTCTCGACCACGCTCACCTTGGCGGTCGTGCAATTGTTCTGCATTGCGGCAAGAAAACAGACGAAACTGCTCCCGCAATCCTGCGAGGTGACAGTCCCGTTGCCAACAAGCCCGGTGCAACCGGCAAAAAGAAGCGCGAAAAATATCCCTGCAGCCAAGAACGAGCCCTTCAACAAACCACCGGATAGGGCATCGGATAGAAAATTTATAAACCAAATCAAAATAAGCCGGAAAAACAGGATGGACAAGAAAAATGAAAAGTAAAACAAAAAAGAATAAAGAAAAACAAACCTCAAAGCGTTACTTTGAGGTTCAGCTCCTTCTTGAGCTCGCGGTAGCGGTTCCGAATTGTAACTTCAGTCACGCCAGCCACGTCGGCGACCTCCTTCTGCGTCCTGCGCTCGCCGTTCATCGCGGAAGCGATGTAGACGGCTGCTGCAGCCACGCCGGTCGGGCCTCTTCCTGAAATAAGCCCTTTGCCGATTGCCTTCTTGAGAAGCGAAATCGCCCTCTCCTGCACGTGCCCGGACAGCTTGAGCGCTGCCGTGAATTTCGGGACGTAGTGAGCCGGGTCGGTGAGCGGGACGTCGATGTCAAGCTCGCGGCGGACAAAGCGGTATGCCCTGCCGATTTCCTTCTTCTCAATGCCTGAAACGCGGGAGATTTCGTCGAGCGTGCGCGGGATACCCTGCATGCGGCAGGTTGCGTAAATCACCGCTGACACGACGGACTCAATCAGCCTTCCGCGGATGAGCTCTGCCTTTATGCACTTGCGGTAAAGGAGCGCCGCAGACTCGCGTATGGAGTCCGGAAGGCCCAGATAGGATGCTATCCTGTCAAGCTCGGAAAGCGCGATTGCAAGGTTGCGCTCCATGGACGAGGCAATGGAAGCACGCTTGTGCCACTTCCTCATGCGGTAGAGCTGCGCCTGCTTCTTGGGTGAAA
The DNA here is from genome assembly GCA_041665945.1 of Candidatus Micrarchaeia archaeon. GTDB lineage: Archaea > Micrarchaeota > Micrarchaeia > Anstonellales > Anstonellaceae > UBA10161. Next base: position 51,048 of record JBAYHU010000003.1, on the reverse strand, counting down.
TCTTCGCCCCGCGGATGTCGCGGTTGTACTGGTCGATTTCAGTGACAAGACCCTTGTTGGGGCGCATGTACTTGATGGGGGCGCCTCCGCGGGCGCGCTTCTCGCGCTGCTCGGCGTCGAACGCGCGCCACTCCGGGCGCGGGTCCTCGATGTTGTCGGCAATGATAAGCCCGCAATTCGAGCAGAGAAGCTCTCCCTTCTCGTAATCGCGCGTAAGGCGTTTGCTGCTGCACTCTGGGCATTTATCAGTCATCCGGTCACCTCAACACATAATTCGCAACATAGTTAGATTTTAAAAAGTTGTGAATTCCTTTTCGCCAAAGGATTTAAAAGCTTTCCGCAGGGTTTGCCTGCCCCACGCCGTGGAATCAACGGGAGAGAAGATAGACTACGGACACTATGCCGACTATGACTATAGCTGTAAATATCAACCGGTCAATCATGGGGATAACTACCATTCCAGACTATTTAAAGCTTTCATGCGGATATTTGGACGGGGAGCAACCGTGAAAATCGCTTTTGTCACCGACTGCCATTTCGGCTACCGCAGATTCGAGCAGGACGCCTACTCGCAGGGCAGGGAAGCCATACTTGCCGCGGCAAAGGAGGCAGACGTGCTCATTTTGGGCGGGGACAACTTTGACGTGCCCCTGCCCCGCATGGAAACAATTGCCGAAGTGACGAAAATACTTCGCGAGGCGGCTGAAGTTTTCGCTTCGCGGGGGATAACGCCTGCGCCCATATTCGCCATACACGGAAACCACGACCGCAGGGCAAAGGGGTTCGTGCATCCCACCCAGCTTCTTGCGCAGGGCGGGTTTGCCGAGCTTTTCCACAACAAGACAGTGGAATACGGGCGCAACGGCGAGAAAGTAGCCATTTCGGGCATGGGAAGCGTGCCTGAGGACATGGCAGTGGAAACGCTCAAGCAAATCACGTGCAAGCCAGTGGCAGGCGCGTTCAACGTGTTTGTGGTTCACCAGTCATTTCAGGAGTTCGAGCGGATTCCGCACGAAGAATATCTTACGTTCGACGATTTGCCCGACGGATATGACCTGTATTTGTGCGGGCATGTTCACCAGCCGAGCCTGACTGGAAAGGTCCTGAACCCCGGAAGCACGGTAATCACGCAGCTTCGCTCTGATGAAGTCGGGCAGAGGGGCTGGCTTTTGTATGACACGAAAACAAAGAAGCCGGAGTTCAAGCCTGTAAAATCCCGCCAGCTTTTCCACAAGGTTCTTGAGTTTTCCGAAGCAAAGCCCGAGGAAGTGAGGGCGGCTGTTGAAAAAGCGGCGCGGGAGATAATCTCGCAGAATCTCACTCCTGCGCCTGTGGCGAAAATCGTGGTCAAAGGCACGCTGGCGCAGGGCTTTTCAAGCGCGGACTTGCGCCTGCCGCAGTTCGGCGACAATGTATATGTCGAAAACGGCATGAATTCCGACTCGCTCCGCGAGCGGATTGCGCAAATCAAGCTCTCGCGCGAGGGAAAGAGGAGCAGCCGCGAAATAGGGATGGAACTTTTGCGCGAGAAATTGAAGGGAACAAGTTATTCGCTTGGGGACCCGGAAAAAGTATTTGAAATGCTCATTGAAGGGGATTTCCTGAAGGAAATAAAAGAAAGGATTGAAAGGGAAAATGAACCTGCTTCTGCCTGAATCTAGAATTTCCCGCCTGCCCCGCCGCCGCCAAAGCTTCCTCCTCCGAAGCCCCCGCCGCCAAAGCCGCCGCTTCCCCCGAATCCGCCGCCACGGAAGCCGCCGCCAATCATCCCGCCCATTATGCCGCCGCCTATGCCGCTTCCCTTGTTTCCACCCTTGCCGCTTTTCGAAGCCGCGATGGAAGCCCGGACCACTATGATGAATATTATGATGAGAAGAATGACCACGATGCACACAAACGCCGAGTTATCGGGTTCTGGCTCAGGCGGGATTGCGCCGATTGCCATGCCCATCCTGTTTATTGTGTCGAGTATGCCCTGCCCGTATTCGCCGGATTTAAGAGCGGGAACGAGGTAGCTCCTGCCTATTTCCCCGACCTTGCCGTCAGGCAGGTCGCCTTCAAGCCCGTAGCCAACGGAAACCCACCATGCGCGGTCGCCTTTTGCAATCACCATCAGTATTCCGTTGTCGAGCTTCTCCTTGCCGATTCCGTTTTGCTCTGCCGTGCGCACCGAGTAATCGGCGATTTCATAAGGGGAGGTGGAATTGACCATCAGGACGGCGATTTGCGTGCTGGTGTTCATCTCTATCTGCGCGCAAAGCGCGTTTATCGCGGAGGCGTCCGCCGCGGAGATAGTGCCGGTAAAGTCGTTCATTCCCTTTTTCAGAACCGGAAACTCCGCTGCAAAGAGCGTGCCTGCTGAGGCTAAGACGAAGAAAAGAAAAACAAAAGGAAAGAAGCGGGGATTCATTCAGTTCCCCGTCAGAATTCCACTTTGGGCGCGTTTTCCGCGCCTGCCGCAGCCTCGAAGTAGGGCTTCTCCTTGAAGCCGAACATGTTCGCGATTATGCTGCCCGGGAAGTACTTGGTCTTGAGGTTGTATTCTTTCACCGCGTCGTTGTAGCGCATCCTCTCGACTGAAATGCGGTTCTCGCTTCCCGCAAGCTCGTCCATGAGCTTGTTCGTGGATTCCGACGCCTTCAGGTCGGGGTAGTTTTCAGCGACCACGAGAAGGCGGCTGATTGCCGAGTCCATCGCGCTTCCTGCGGCTATTTTGTCCGCGGTTGTCGCCGCGTTCTGCCACTGGCTGCGGAGAGCCGTTATGTTCTCAAGAAGGCCGGATTCATATTTCATGTAGCCCTTCACGGATGAAACGAGATTGGGGATGAGGTCGGCCCTGCGCTGGTAAACGGTGTTCACGTTAGCCCACTGCGCGTCCACGCCCTGCGAGGCGCCGATAAGCCCGTTGTAGGTCAGAAGCGCCCAGCCGCCGAAAATGACGACAAGCGCGGCGAACCCGATAAGCACATAGTGTTCAGTTTTCAATACCATTCAAACTCACCCGTTGTTCAGTTACTTCTCCTTCCTCATTTTAAGCATATAGTAAGCCACCGCGCCGCCAAGCACGAGCACAAGCGCACCCATGCCGAGGGCAGCTATGCCCGGGAGCGCGTTTTCTTCCACAACCTGTTTTACTTCTTCCGGTTTTATCTGTGGAATTTCAACCGGCGGAGAAGGTTTTTCTGCAGGCTTTTGTTCGGGCTGCGGGCCGGAAGTCGCGTTTTTGCCGTCCGTATTGTTGGAGGCGGGCGGCAGAGGCGGCTGGGGCGTTTGCTGAACCGGAACAGGCTGCTGCCCGGGCTGCTGCGTCTGGTTGGCGGCAGGCCCGGGCTGCGCTGCTGCGCAGGATGGCACAAAGAAAGTGTCGAGGTAGCTTGAAGAGTAAGGCGCATTGGGCAAAGATTCCGCGTAATACTTGCCGCTCGGGGCTGCGAAGCGGGAATTGCCCTGCGAATCAGTCTTATTGGAAATGTAATCCCTTGTGCCGCTTTTGTAGAGCCGCACTTCCACTCCGGAAACCGCTCCTGTTGCGGAAGTTGCCGATACCGTAAGAACGCCGCTTGAGCAGTTGAATGACTGGGAAAGTGAAAGCCTTGCGCCGCCTGTGCCGTCGCCGTTGGTGGAAGTTGCAGGCGGCTGGTACTGCTGCACTCCGGAGTGGTTGAGCCCTGCCACTGTCAGGTTGGTGCCGGAGATTGTGCAGGTGTAGCCGCCGTGTGATGCCCCGTCGCAGGCAACGGAGGTTTCCGTTGCGCCTGTGCAGTCAAGGGTGATGTTGTTGACATTCTCCTCGTCCTTTACGCAGACATAGCCGTATGCTGTGTTGATTCCGTAGATTGTGATGTTCTTGCCGCCGATTATTGCGGATGACGGGATGCCGCTGACCGAGAAGAACGACCTGCCGTCCACGGTCGTGTTGTTGATTGAGATGGCGCTGAAGTTGAGGCTGGAAATGGAGAAGTTGAACATAAAGGCGAGGATTGTTGAGCCGTTCGTTGCCACGATGACGGGCAGCGTGGCGTTGAAGTAGGAGCCATCCGTGGCGTTGGTGCCGTTGATAGTGGCTGAAACGTTGGAAAAAGTTGTGTTGATTGTGGAGGCGTTCCCGTAAACTGCCGTGGGGGTGACGTAAAACGCATATGTCGGGGAGGCGTTGGAGTTTCCGAGGGAATTCGTGCAGTTTACTGACCAGTTGTAGGAGCCATATGTGAAGTTGGAGGTCGCATATGCGCTCGTTGCGGTGTTGTTGGAGGTCGAGACATTCGACTGGTTGAGGGTGCCGTTGATGTAAAGCGAGCAGTTGAAGCTGGCGTATAGCGAGTCGGTTGCAAGCCAAGTGAATGACGAGTTGAGCAGGCTGGTGTTGCCGCCTGTTGCCGGATAGAGGAGTGATATGGACGGCGTTGAAGTCTGCATGGTAAAGGAAAGCTGCCTGTTATCAGTCATGCTCACGTTCTGGGACTGGGTGGCGTACGACACCTTGGATGCGGTGACCGTATAGTTAGTAAGGTTGGTCTGCACGCCCGAAGTCACGTTGTACTGCGCAAGCGAGGTCCGCGCGGACGTTGCTGTCTGGTTGTAGAACAGCGTGCCGGAAGAGTTGGTGATGGCAAAGGTGGTGTTCTGATTGGAAGAAAGATTGAGCCACCAGTAGCGGGTGAGGTTGCAACTCGACCCAAAGCTGACCGCGGATTCGCCGCTCGTGTTGGTCACCGAAATGCCGGTCGCGGCACCACACAATATCGTCCCGCCGCCGGATATCGTATTGTCGGTTATGGTGGCGTTCACGGTCGTCCGGTTGTCCACTGGATTGTATTCGAGATAGAACGGATAGGTGGCGTTCTGGAGGGTGTTGTTGGCGTAAAGGCAGTTGTGGCTTCCCTTGTCGTAGATGCCGTGCGACTGCGGTCCGATGCCAGTGTTGTTGGCCACGGTGCAGTTTTCGTTGCCCTTTATCACGAAGTTGTACCAGCCGCCGGTCACGCTGTTGTTCTTCACGGTCGAATTGACTGTGTAGCCAAGGAAAAGCGCGTGGGCTATGCCGGGCGAGCCGCTGGCATTGACGTTCACGGTGTTGTTTTCGATGCGCGCCCCTGTCATGTTGAACTGCCCGCCGCCCTCGGCGCCCGCCCCCAGCGCATAGCTGAGCGCAATCGTGCTGGAAACAACGGTGTTGTTCCGTATTGTGTTGTTGCTCCCGTAGCCGGTGATTGACTGCGGGTTGGACACGAGTATCCCGAAATAGCCAAGCTGTCCGGAGAAAGAAATGTAGTTCCCCTCTATTACGTTGTTGCTGGAGTTCCCGTTTATGCTGATGCCTGCGGTGTTGTTGGCCGTCCCGAAGTACAGGTTGTTGTTCTGGACAAACGAATCGTTGACATTGGTCATGTATATTCCGTAGGCGCCATAGGTGCCGTTGCCGATTGCGCATGGGTTCGCGGCCGAGCATATTGTGGAATTGTTGACCGTGACATTGACCGCCGGGCCAGCTATCCTTACTCCGTACTCGTAGCCGACTTGCGTGGTGTTGATGTTCATGAAAGCAGTGACGTTCGAAACGGTCACGTTGCCCGGCGTCTGCACGTAGACGCAATACTGCCCGTCGTAAAGCGTGGTGGCGTTGCCGCACTGGATATTGCGTATTACGGTCGGGTAAGCCGTCTGCACTGTGGACTTGAAGTATACGCCGGCGCCTGTGCCGTTGCGGGTGTTGAGGATGGTCAGGTTCTCTATGACTATTCCCGGCGGAGTGGCTGCGGTAGCGGAGAACGAGACGCCGGCGTTGCCGTTCGTGCTGCAGTTGTCGAGCGTGTTGTTCGCGAACGTGAAGTTGCCAAGCACTGTTTCCATCCCGGATACGGCGCCATAGACGGCATTCGTGTGGTAATTGCCCGTTATCTTCACGTTCGAGGTGTTCGTCTGGACCGACACCGCATAATTGCAACCGGTCACGTTGTTGTTAGTGAAGTTCAGCCCGCTTGAGCTTTGGTAGAAAAGCGCAGCTGATGCGACCGAGCCATAGCACCGGAGGGAAAGGTTCTCTATCGAAACATTGCTAGTCCCCACATAGAATATGTTGCCGCTGGATTGGTTGATGAACACCGTGGCGCCCCACCGGTTCTGCCCAACGATATGCAGCCGCTTGGTGAAGTACAGGGAGTTGAGGGCAGTCGGAGTTTCGTTGTAGTTCCCGTCCATCACGATGATGGTGTCCCCGTGCACCACGCTGCTGTTGGTGTATATTGCATACCCTATCGTTTTCCAAGGCGCGGAGGCGCTCCCGTTGTTGCTGTCATTTCCGGAAGGAGAAACATACCACGTGTTGGCGGCAAATGATGTGCCGCAAAAAAGCAGGAAAACAAGCAGAACCTGAAATTTCAACCCAACACACCGCTTGAAACAACCCGAAAACCTATATAATTGTTTCAGAAATCCACGCGGTCGCACCGCATGTAGTCGCGGAGCGCCTTGGGGACAATGAAGCCTGTTTCGTCCTGATAGTTTTCCATGATGGCAATCATTGTCCTCCCGACCGCTATTCCGCTGCCGTTGAGCGTGTGCACGAATTCGAGCTTGTTGTTGCGCCTGAAGCGGATGTTCGCGCGGCGCGACTGGAAGTCCGTGCAGTTGGAGCATGATGAAATCTCCCTGTACTTGTCCTGCGAAGGAAGCCAGACTTCTATATCGTACGTCTTTGCCGAGGCAAAGCCCATGTCGCCTGTGCAAAGCTCGATTACGCGGTAGGGAAGCTCAAGCGATTTGAGGATGGATTCCGCGTCAAGCGTGAGGGATTCCAGCTCTTCAAACGACTTTTCGGGCGTCGTGAATTTGACAAGCTCCACCTTGTCGAACTGGTGCTGGCGGAGTATTCCCTTGATGTCTTTTTGGTAGGAGCCGGCTTCGCGGCGGAAGCACGCCGAATAGGCGCAGAACTTCTGCGGCAAGTGCGTTTCCTCGAGTATTTCGCCTGAGAAGAGGTTTGTCACAGGCACTTCGGCAGTCGGGATAAGATACAGGTCGTCATCCTTGCACTTGTAGCTCTCCTCCGCGAATTTCGGGAGCTGCCCTGTCCCTGTCAGCGCCTTGCCATTTACAAGGTAGGGCGGCAGCATTTCGGTGTAGCCATTCATGATTTGCCTGTCGAGCATGAAGTTCACGAGCGAACGCTCAAGCCGCGCCGCAAGCCCCCTGAGGAAAACAAAGCGGTGCCCCGCGACTTTTGCCCCGCGCTCAAAGTCAATCAGCGTTTTGTCCGCGACTTCGTAGTGCGGCTTGGTGTCCTTGCTTGTCTTTTTCGGCTCGCCCCACTTGCGGACTTCCCTGTTCTCGGATTCGTCCTTGCCTACTTTTACCGACGAGTCGGGAAGGTTGGGAACACTCATCAGTATTTCGTTCATCTGCGATTCAAGCGCGTCTGCCTGCGCGTCCGCCTGCTCGATTTTCTTGCCAAGCTCTGCGGTTTGCTTCAGGATTGGCTCAATCGGCTCGCCTTTCTTTTTCGCCTCGTTTATCTTTGCCGAAATCGCGTTTTTCTCGGACTTGAGCCTGTCGGCCTCGTTCTTGAGAGGGCGCCATTTCTTGTCGAGTTCGACGAGTTTCGCCACTGGTTCCACTGAAGCCTGCCTGTTTTTCAGGGCGGTTTCAAGGATGGACGGATTTTCGCGGATGAGTTTCAGGGACAGCATTTCATGCCTCCGTTGACTATTGCTTCATCTCTTCTTTTAACTTTTGTACCAGTTCGAGCCCGATTCTCATCTGCGACTCCGCAGTGCTTCCCGCGATGTGAGGAGTGAGAACGACGTTGTCAAGTTCGCAGAGCTTGCCGGAATACGGCTCCTGCGGATAGACATCGAGGCACGCGCCGCCGATTTTGCCTTCCTTGATTGCGGAATAAAGCGCTTCCTCGTCAACCAGCCCGCCGCGCGCGGTGTTGATGATGACCGCGTTCTTTTTCATTTTTGAAATCACGCCGGTGTTTATCATGCCCTTTGTCTCGGGGATAAGCGGCACGTGGAGCGAGATGAAGTCAGAGCTTGCGAAAAGCTCGTCAAGGTTCACGCACTTGCCCATTGCCGAGCTGCACGTGTGCGGGTCGTAGAAGAGGATGGTCATGCCAAGCCCGCGCGCCTTTATTGCGAGAAGCCCGCCAATCCTGCCCAAGCCCACGATGCCGAGAGTTTTCCCCTCGATTTCCGTGCCGGTAATCTCCTTCTTGAGCCATTTCCCCTCTTTCATTCCCTTGTCGGCTTTCGGGAGTTTCCTGCTGATTGCGAACATCATGCCAACCGCGAGTTCCGCGACTCCGTTTGAGGACGCGCCGGGCGTGTTGAATACTTTTATCCCCTTTGCATCGCACGCTGGCTTGTCAACATTGTCAAGCCCAACGCCTGCGCGCGCCACTATCTTGAGCTTGGGCGCGTGAGTGAGAAGATCGGCAGTGACTTTTGTCGCGCTGCGCACGATGAGGACTTCTGCGTCCGATAATGCGGTATTGAGGTCGGATGGCGTGAGCGCCACTTCTCCGAGTTTCTGAATCTCGGCAACGACTTCCTTTTCCATGTTGTCTGCGATTACGATTTTCATAATTTCACCAAACCAGCATTATTTGTTGAGCACTTTCTTGATGCAGTCATATCCATACTGCATGTGCGCGTCGTCGAAATTGCCGATGTGGCAAATCCTGAAGAACTTGCCCTGCAATTCGCCGAAGTCGCGCGCAGTCACGAGCTTGTAGTCCGTGCGAAGCGTTTTTCGTATGTCGTCCGCGCCTTCGAGTATGAAGCCCGTGATTGTCGGGGAGTAGAAGCCCGGCTCTGCAAACACCTTGTAGCCGATGCTTTCCACGAACTGGCGGGATTTTGCCGCCGCAGCCTGGTGGCGCGCGCGGTGCGCGTCGAACCCGCCGTTGGCGTTGATGTATTCGATTGCCGCCTGTATCGAGAAGAGGATGGACACCGCTGGCGTGGTCGGAGTCTGGCTGTTTGCCATGTCTTTCTTGTATTTCTTCATGTCGAAGTAGAAGCTGCGGGCGGGAATGGATTCCGCGCGCACCATCATTTCCTCGGTGAACGCCGCAAATGCTATTCCCGGAGCCGCGCCAAGCGCCTTTTGCGAGCCTGTTGCCGTGAAATCCACGCCGAACTCCTTGATGTCAAGAGGTGCCGCGCCCCAAGCGGAGACCGCGTCGAGGATGGTTATCATGCCCTTGCTTTTTGCGTATTTGCAGATTGCCTTTGCATCGTTGAGCACGCCCGTGGAAGTTTCGTTGTAGACCATGCCGAATATCTGCGCGCCGGAATTGTCGATTATCTCCTTCGCGCGCTCAAGATTCCAGCCCTTGCCCAACGCGAGCTTCTCGATTTGGGTGTTTGGGCAATATACCTTGGACATCCCGCCCAGCTTGTCTCCGAACGTGCCGTTGGCAAGAACGAGGGATTTGTCGGTCGGCTTTGTGAGGCAGGCATACGCCATTTCAAGCGCGGCAGTGCCCGAGCCGGTCACAAGGAAGACATGGTCGGCGTTGAAGTCCTTTTTCATGGCTTCGACGATTCCGCCAACGAGGACTTTGATTTCGGGACCGCGGTGGTAAATCATCTCCTTGCTCTGTGCCATGCGTATCGGTTCGGCGAGAGCGACCGGTCCGGGTGTCAGAAGGTGCATTTTGTCAGCCATTGTAAAACCTCCATATAATAGCTATAGGTATAGTACAGCGGACGGATTTCGGGCTAAAATAATATAAAAGTGGGGCAGAAAAGCGACGGCAATTGACGCACACCTATTCCCTGCCCCTGCAAGCCAAATCGTAAATCGAAAGCGGCACGTCCTTTTTCTTTTTGAGTTCGGACAGCACCCAGTCCTGCACAATCTTCTTTGCCTTGGCGAATTGTTCTGCGCCCACTTCTGCATTGCCCACTGCGTTGCGCTTGCTCTTTGTGTTGAAGCAGAAAAGCGCGTTTTGCAGCCCCTCGACATTGTGTGAAAACCACGTGTCCGCGCAGCCGCGGGCGGAATCGACCTCGAAGCAGCGGCGCAGTTGCACGACGTCGAAGCACTTGAAGCAGAATTCCGAGTGGAAGGCAAGCCCGCTTCCGAAGATGTGCTCGCTTGAGCGCGGCCACGCGTCGTATCCGCAGCACTTGTCGTGCGAAGCCACACACAGCTTGTAGCAGTCGGTGGAATTCCCGCCCCACTGGCAGGCGACAAGGTTGGAGTTCGTGCCTGTCCTGCGCTCCGGCGGGAAATAGGCTATGCGCGAAAGGAGGCTGGGCGCGTCGGCGATGGAGAGGGAGGATGGCGCGGACTTGAGGGCAATGAGCTTTTCCCCAAGAAGGTTCGCCTCCTCCTGCGTGACAATCCTGTTTTCAGGAAGCTCGCGCATCACGGGGTAATCCGAAACTTGGAGAATGGTGCCGCTGAGAACGGATTTGGAGTCGCGCGGGACAATAGAGTGGCGGGAAAGCCACTTCGAGTAGGAATCTATGCCCTTCAGCGGAGCGCCGAGAACAACGGACGATGCGCTGGTGAATGCCTCCTCAAGGCGCGATTTGTCGCGGTCGCGGAGGCTCGGCGGAAGCCCTTTCGTAAGCGCGGCTGCCTCTGCGTAGTCGGGCTTTTCCTGAGAAACAAGTTCAATCAGCGAGGGAAGCCTGCGCTTTTCCTTGAGTTCCTCGCGAAGTTCTGCGAGGAGCTTTTCCTTGATGCCCTTGTATTTGTCGCGTGGAAGCACGAGATTGCCGATTGCAAAGTTTTTTCCCACCAAATTGAAGCAGAAGATGCAGTCCTTGCAGCCCTCAAGCCCGTACGAATAGTAGGAGTCCGAGGTGTTGCTTCCAATCCAAAGCTCGAAGCTGCGCTGGTTGCGGTAAACTATGCCGCAGCGTATGCAAAACTGCGTCTCGCCGCCCTCGTTAGTGCCATAGATGTCCTCGGACAGGCGCATCCACTGGGAATAAGCCACGTTCTTGCAGCCGGAAATGCGCACGGAGCGGTAGACGTAGAAGCTGTCAGATACCTCGGAGGATTGCTCGACGAATTTCGAGTTGCCGATTGTTATGTTGCCTGAGTAAGTCGCGCGCTCGCGGACTGCGAAGAGGAGCGAGTCTATGTCCTTCATGTCGTTTATGGAGAGCGGCTCGAACTTTTTCATGAAGTCGGCATTGGCCATGTCCTGAACCGGCGAGCCGGCGCAGTAGCTGTCGGATGTCATGACCACGCTTTGCCCTGAGGGGGTTTTGCGAATAGTGAGCTTGTCGTTCAAGCCCGAGAGCCACTCCGAATAGTCGTCAAGGGAGCCGACCTCGCCGCCAAGCACGACACGGCAGGCTGCACGCCATTTCCTGTCCAATTCGCGATAAGACTCGGATTCCATCGAGGTTAATTGCATCGGGATTGTATATAACTGTAGCGGCATCGACGGGAAAATTTTGGCGCACCACTTCTTTTATATTCGTTTTGCGCCCATGGAATACCCTAGGGTCAATGTGATTAAAGAAAAGGAAAAGAAAGCGGTTCTTGTTTTATCGGACGGCTCCATTTTTTTCGGAAAAGGCTTTGGCGCGACCGAGAGGCGCGTCGGGGAAATCGTCTTTACAACCAACATGACTGGCTACGAAGAGTCCCTTACCGACCCGTCCTACGCAGGGCAGATTCTCGTTTCTACCTACCCACTCATCGGAAATTACGGAATGCAGTCAGAATGGTGCGAATCCGACCACTTCCAGGTGGAGGGCTACGCAATCCGCGAGCTTTGCAATACTCCAAGGCATGACAAGAGCACTTCCACGCTTTCCAAGCGAATGGAAGACGAGGGCGTGCCCGGGATACATGGCATTGACACGCGCTTTTTGGTGCGGCTTATCCGGAATGCGGGAGTGATGCCTGCCTGCCTCTCAGTCTCGGACAAGCAGGAGGACACGCAGGAACTCCTTTCCATGGCAAAGGAACTGGACTATTCGAAAATCAATTTCGTGGAAAAGGTCTCCACAGGCGAGGCAAAGTCGTACGGCAAGGGAAACAAGAAAGTCGTGCTCATTGATTACGGCGTGAAGATGGGAATAGTCCGCGAATTAAACGCGCGCGGCGTGGAAGTGGTGGTCGTGCCGTTTTCCACAAGCGCGGAGGAAATCCTCACCTACAAGCCGAACGGAATCCTCGCCTCGAACGGTCCGGGCGACCCTGCGCTCATGCAAAAGGAAAGCAATGAACTCAAGAAACTCTACCATTTGCCCATATTCGGGATTTGCCTCGGAAACCAGCTCCTCGGGCAGTCCGCCGGCGCGAAAACGTTCAAGCTCAAATTCGGGCACAGAGGCGGAAACCATCCCGTGCTTGACATCGCTGCGAACAAGGTCGTGATAACCACGCAGAACCACGGGTTCGCAATCGACGAATCGACGCTTCCGAAGGATTTTGTCGTCACGCACAAGAACCTGTCCGATGGGACGAACGAGGGGATTGCACACAAGGAATTGCCGATTTTCTCAGTGCAGTACCACCCAGAGGCAAATCCGGGCCCATGCGACTCGAAATACCTGTTCGACAAGTTTGTGAAGATGCTTTAGCGGAGTGAAACCATGAATTTGCTTTCAATACAGGAACTTGACGCGAAGAAGCTGGAGGGCTATGTTTCGCTTGCCGAAGATGTGAAGAAGGACAGGGCGAAATACTCCAAATCGCTTGAGGGCAAGACGCTTGCCATGATATTCGAGAAGTCATCCACAAGGACGAGAGTATCGTTTGAGGCAGGGATGACTCAGCTTGGCGGGCATGCGATTTACTTCGACTTCACAACCTCGCAATTGTCGCGCGGAGAAACCATGCACGACACCGCGAAAGTGCTTGGGAGATATGTTGATGTGATAATGGCGCGGCTCTACAAGCACGCGGACATCGTGGAGCTTGCAAAATACGCAGGAGTGCCGGTGATAAACGGCCTGACCGACTTGGAACACCCCTGCCAGGCGCTTGCAGATGTCCTTACCATGAAAGAGAAAGGGAAGCTGCGCAAGGGCGCGAAATTCGCCTTTGTCGGCGACTGCGCATTCAACATGGCAAATTCGCTCATGCTCGCCTGCGTGAAATCCGGAATGGAAGTGGCGCTTGTCTGCCCCAAGGCATACCCGCCGAACATGAAATTCGTCGCCGAGGCGAGGAAATTCGGAAAGGTGGAAATAGTCAATGACGCCGCTGCGGGAGTGAATGGCGCGGACGTGATTTACACTGACACGTGGATTTCGATGGGAATGGAAGATGAAAAGGCCGAGAGGACAAAGGCGTTCTCGCCCTTTCAGGTGAATGCCGAGCTTCTGGCGCATGCAAAGCCGGATGCGATTGTGATGCACTGCCTTCCTGCGCACAGGGGATTGGAAATAACGGACGAAGTGATGGACGGGAAGCAGTCCGTGGTCTTCGACCAGGCAGAGAACAGGCTGCACATGCAAAAAGCGATTATACTGAGATTGATGGGAAAGGCTTGACAGTAAAGGTAGATTATTTGCCAAAGAACAAGAAAATCGAAAAAGTGCTGGTCATAGGTTCCGGTCCAATCGTTATTGGACAATCCGCGGAGTTCGATTATTCGGGCTCGCAGGCATGCGCTTCCTTGCGCGCCGAAGGCGTGAAAGTGGTCGTGGTCAATTCCAACCCCGCCACTATCCAGACTGACAAGGAGATTGCGGACATTGTTTACATCGAGCCGCTGCGCGTGGATTTCATCGAGAGGATAATCGAGCGCGAGCGCCCGCAGGGGCTGATTGCCACCATGGGCGGGCAGACGGGCTTGAACCTCGCAGTCGAGCTTCACGAAAAGGGCATTTTGAAGAAATACAATGTGGAGCTTCTTGGCACTGGCATCGAGGCAATCGAGCTTGCGGAAGACAGGGGCAAGTTCAAGGATTTGATGCACAGGCTCGGGGAGCCGATACCTGAAAGCGTGGCTGCCAGCACCGTGGAGGAGGCAAGGGCGTTTGCCAAGGAGCACAAGTTCCCGCTGATACTCCGCCCTGCATTCACGCTCGGAGGCACGGGCGGCGGAATCGCGCATGACGAGGCGGAATTCGCAAAGCTTCTTGAATTGGGTTTCACGCTTTCCCCCACGCACCAGATTCTTGTCGAGGAATCAGTGCTTGGCTGGGGCGAATTCGAATACGAGATGATGCGGGACAGCTACGACAATTGCATCACGATTTGCAACATGGAGAACATTGACCCTATGGGCGTGCACACCGGCGAATCCGTGGTGGTCGCGCCGTCGCAAACCCTTTCTGATGACGAGCACCAGATGTTGCGGAGCGCCGCGATAAAGATTATCCGGGCGCTGAAGATTGAAGGCGGCTGCAACATACAGTTTGCGCTCAACCAGAAGACCGGCGAGTATATTGTCGTGGAAGTGAACCCCCGCCTGTCAAGGTCGTCTGCTCTGGCATCCAAGGCAACCGGCTACCCGATTGCGCGCGTCGCCGCGAAAATCGCGCTTGGCTTGGGACTGCACGAAATCAAGAACGCTGTTACGAAAACAACTCCAGCGGCTTTCGAGCCGTCGCTTGACTACTGCGTGGTGAAAATCCCGCGCTGGCCTTTTGACAAAATCCCCGAGGGCAACCGCATAATCGGCACGCAGATGAAGTCCACCGGAGAAACAATGGCAATCGGCAGGACGTTTGAAGAGGCGTTCGGAAAGGCGCTGCGCTCTGTTGAAATGAAGCCGTGGAAGCCGAAAGTCGAGGAGTGGGAATGGCACATGACTGCGCCCACGGACATGAGAATCTATTGCATACTCGAAGCTTTCAAGCACGGCTGGGAAAAGGAAAAGATACACCAGCTCACGCAGATACACATGTGGTTCCTTGACCGGCTCTGGAATTACGCGGACATGGAAAACCGGCTCAAGCGCGAGGTGTTCGGGAGGAATTTGCTCTACGAAGCCAAGCGCATTGGCTATTCGGACGAAAAAATCGCGTCCACAATCGGGCATGAGACTGCGATGATAAGGCAGATGCGCAAGAAATCCGGAATCGTGCCGGTTTACAAGATGGTGGACACCTGCGCCGCGGAATTCACGGCGCAAACGCCCTACTACTACTCGACTTATGAGAACGAGAATGAAAGCATCCCCACGAGCAGGAGAAAGGTCGTAATCATTGGCAGCGGACCGATAAGAATCGGGCAGGGAATAGAATTCGACTACTGCTGCTGCCACGCGGCATTCGCCCTGCGGGAAATGGGAATTGAATCCATCATGATAAACAACAATCCGGAAACAGTCAGCACGGACTTTGACACGTCCGACCGGCTTTACTTCGAGCCGCTCACTTTCGAGGATGTGCTCAACATAATCGAGCATGAGAAGCCCGAGGGGGTAATCGTCCAGTTCGGCGGGCAGACTTCCATCAACCTCGCGCAGAAGCTCGAAATGAGCGGCGTGAAAATACTGGGCACGCAGATGGAAGGCATAGATATTGCGGAAGACAGGGAGAAATTCAAGGCGATTCTCCACCATCTCGGCATACGCCAGCCCGAGAATGCCACTGCGACAAACGAGGCGGAAGCCGTTGCCGCGGCGAAGAAAATCGGCTACCCGATTGTGATGCGCCCGAGCTATGTCATTGCGGGGCGCGGCATGCAAATCATCTATGACGAGGCGGGCATCAGGAAGTATATCGCCGAAGCAGTGGATGTTTCCGAAAAGCGCCCTGTCCTGATTGACAAATATATCGAAAAGGCGATCGAGTGCGAAATCGACGGAGTTGCGGACGGGAAGCAGCTGTTCGTCGGCGGGATTATGGAGCACGTGGAGAGGGCGGGCGTGCATTCGGGAGACGCGAACAACGTGGTGCCCTGCGTGCGGCTCAAGCCGGACGTGCAGGCGAAGATACT
The DNA here is from genome assembly GCA_041665945.1 of Candidatus Micrarchaeia archaeon. Taxonomy (GTDB): domain Archaea; phylum Micrarchaeota; class Micrarchaeia; order Anstonellales; family Anstonellaceae; genus UBA10161. The sequence goes on along the minus strand of JBAYHU010000003.1, from coordinate 35,175 downwards.
GGAATACTCGGAAAAAATAGCGATTGCGCTCAACACCATAGGCGCAGTGAACATACAATATGTCGTCCAGAACGACGTGATATTCGTGCTTGAGGCAAACCCCCGAGGCAGCAGGACAATGCCGTTCCTGTCAAAGGCTACGGGCATCCCTCTTGTGAAAGTGGCTACGCAGGTCATCATGGGCAAAACACTTGCCGAGCTTGGGCACACGACCATGCCGAAGCTCAACCACTACTCGGTGAAGGGAGTGGTGTTCCCGTTCCTGAAAATCCCGGGCGCGGACACGGTTCTCGGCCCTGAAATGAAATCCACGGGCGAGAGCATGGGCTCGGACGTCGAATTCCCCATGGCATTCATGAAGGCGCTTCTAGGTGCGAATGTCAAGGTGCCATCCAAAGGAGGGGTGGCAATCAGCCTGAAGGACGGGGACAAGGAGCGCGCAGCCCCGCTTGCCGAGATGCTTTCCGAAATAGGATTCGAAGTCTATGCCACGCCCACGACCGCAACCCATCTTGGCGGCAAGGTGCATCTTCTCAAGAAGATAAAGGACGGCGAGCCGAACATATTAAGCGAAATTGCCAAGGGCAGCATCCAGCTCGTGTTCAACACGCCCAAGAAGGGCAAGGTTGCCAATACCGACGGCTTCAGGATTCGCAGGGCGTGCCTTGAGAACGGGATACCCTGCATGACGAACTTCGAGGCTGCCGAGGCGCTCGTGCAGGCGTTGAAGCATTCGCGCGGCAAGGCGCATTCCCTCAAGAGGATTGATGAATACGGCAGCAAAAAGGGGCATTCCTGACTTGAAGAGATTCGTTGTTCCTTGTCTCCTTATTTTAATCGCGGGCTTGCTTGCCTACATTGCATTCCTGCCAGCAGTCCCGTGCGCGGGCTGCAACGCAAAGGTGGATTTCGTCTTTTCCCCGCACGCGGAGGCGGAAGTGGTTGCGTTCATCGGCTCGGCGCGGGAAACTGTGGATATTGAAATGTACACCTTCAGCTCGGACGCCATGATTTCCGCTGTCGGGGACGCGGTGAAACGCGGCGTGCGCGTGCGGATAATAATGGAGCCGCGCGTGGAAGATTCGCGGAAGCAGAAGGTGTTCGATACGCTCTCCGCGCTCGGGGCGGAGATGAAATGGGCGAGCCTGGAGTACAAGCTCACCCACAGCAAATTCGTGATTGTGGACGGCAAGAAGGTCTTGATTGGCAGCATAAACTTCTCGAAAAGCGCGCTGAACGACAATCGCGAGGCGGACGCCGTGGTCGAAGGGGAAGGAGTAAAAGAGATTGCGGGCATATTCGAAGTTGACTGGGCGAAAGCCACGGCAGGATGAACGGATGGACGCTGTTTTGGAAAAAACCCTTGAAAAGGCGTGGAACTCCAGCTGCAAGGTTATTTTCGGGAAGGAGCTTTCCGGCAATCTTGCGGCTTACAGGAAATGGCTTTGCAGGGACATCCCCAAGCCCACGAAGAGGAAATCGCACGAAAGCGGGCACGAACTTGACTTGGCGGTCGACGCCTACCCGAAAAGCGCGAGATTCGTCTCCGAAGCAGAGTTGAAGCCCAACAGGGATTACTCGCTTTCAATAAACGACATAAAGGACATGGACTCGATTGCAAGGGCGCTTTCGGAAAAGTGCGAATACACGGGCAGTCGCTTCCTCGGCAACAGCGCCCATGTCGAAGGCTCGGACATAGTGATGGACTCGCAATATGTGAACAACTCCACCAATGTAGAGGAGTCCACATATGTCGATTCTTCATTCATGATACGCAAGGGCAGCAAATACGTTTTCGGCTCCGGCTATCTTGCCAAAAGTGAATTCGTCTTGCGGGTAATCGGGGCATTCAACTCCAAGCGATGCTTTGAGTGCTGTTTCGTGCTGGACAGCTCCGACGCGTATTTCTCGCACGCATGCTTCGGCTCGCAGAACATAATGTTCTGCTTCGGGCAGAGGAACGTGAGCTACCGCATCGGCAACCTCCAGCTTCCGAAAGACGCATACGTGAAGCTGAAGGAGAAGCTGCTTTCCGAGGTTTGCGAAGAGCTTGAGAGGAAAAAGGAATACCCGCTCCTGCGCGAGCTTGTGCCCGACGTAACTCCTAAGCCCGTGCCGGATATCGTTATGCCGGCGAAGCGGGCGGCAGGAAGCATGGCGCCAATGGAGAAGGGGTTTGCCTCCACATGCAATGTGCTGTTCAGGAAAAACATCGGCGGGATTGAAAAATTCGAGAAGTGGCTTTCCGAGAACACTGTGCAAATCGCCTCGGCGACATCCGCGTTCGGGACAAAGAACTTATACCCGCTTGGGCATTCATCGATTTCGAATTTCCCCATGAAAAGAAGGGTTTCGTACGAGGAGAGCATAGCGTGCGGAAGCCTGCATCTTGAGGAGAAGGATGTGGCGAGCCTTGAGGGCATAATCGCGGGCTTGGGCAAAATCGGCTACTTCACCTCGGAAATGGATTACGGGAAGAATTCCAATTACATCGATTCGCCGCTTGTCTACCACGGCTCGAATGTCTACAAGATGTATGACATTACATACGGTGAGAATGCCGCGGTCTCCTTCCTTGCCCTGAATTCGAAATACGTCTACGGCTGCAGAAGGATACTCGAATCGCAGTTCTCGGTCAAGTGCTACAACTCGCTTTACCTCAACCGCTGCTTCGAGCTGGACAGCTGCAACAAGTGCTCGGACTCGTATTTCTGCCACAATTCCGAGGCGTTGCAGGACTGCATGTTCTGCTTCAATATGAAAGGCAGGCGGCATTGCATCGGGAACACGCAGCTTGAAAGGGAGGAGTATGCAAAGGCGAAGGATGCGCTTGTCGGGCAGATGGCGGACGAGCTTATGAAAACAGGCAGGCTGAACCTGAACATCTACAACATAGGTGCGAAACAATGAGCGAAACGCTTGAGATTCTCGACAAAAGGTGGCGCAATTGCTGCAAGGTGCTGTTCAAACAGGACATTGGCCCGCTTCAGGATTACCTTCCGTGGCTTGAGGGGCTGATTGAACCCAATACAATCAGGAAATCCACGCTGAGCGGCAAGGAAGTCGCATACGCGATAAAGGGCTACCATCCTAAGTCGAAGTGGATAAGCTTTGACGAGATTGATTATGGCGCGAAAGCCGAACCGCTGAAGATGGACGATATCAAGGATATCGACTCCCTTCTTTCGGCAGTGCGCGAAAGGGCGTATTACGCGGGCAACATCATACTCGGCAACTCGGGAAATGTGGAGCGAAGCTCGAGCATAAGCGACAGCTTCTACATGCACAACACATCGATGCTTGGCGACTGCAAGTATTGCGCCAATTGCTCAAGGGGGCGGCTCTGCGCGGATTCATTCGGAACATACGGGCCGGGCGAAACGGAATTCTGCATACGCTGCACGCAGACCTACCGCGACAAGCGGTGCTTCGAGGCGTGGGTGACGCAAAACAGTTCGGACGTATATTACTCATACAATCTGAACAACTGCTCGGACTGCATGTTCTGCTTCAATGTGAAGAACAAGCGGCATGCCATCGGTAATCTGGAGCTGGAAAAGGGCAAATATCTCGAAATAAAGGAAAAGCTCGTTTCCGAGATGGCGGACGAGCTGAAGAGGAAAAAGAAGCTGCCTTCGCTCATTGACATCGTGGCGAAATGCGAATACCGAAAGCCGGTTGTCGGGGCGGTTGTGGAGCCCGAAGAGGATGAAACAGGCAAGCCCGCGGTTGAGAGTGCGTTCCAGAAGACCACCAAGCTCCTGTTCGGCAAAGCATTGACGGGCATTGACAAGTACGGACCGTGGCTGAACAGGAACTGCAAGGAAATATTCGAGCGCCGCTCGGTCGCAAGCGGGAGGAGGATACTCACCTCCCCCATCTGCATTTCGCTCATAGACATCCCGCTTGAAAGGTCGCTGACGACCGCGGAAGCGCTTGAGCTGGGAAGAACCAAAAAAATAAGCGAAAAGCAGGCGGAGGGTTTCTCGCTTGCCGGTGCGCATAAAGCAATCGGGGAAATAGCGTTTTTCAACGTGGAATTTTCCGAGGGGACGAACACCCACATTACAGATTGCACGACTTACATTGAGAACACATTCTGCTACCGCTCGGCTGCGATGGTATATTCGAAATACTGCGGCTACGCGTTTTATCCCAGAAGCTGCGAGCACGTGTTCGGCGGCGACCAGATGTTCGACATCAGCTTTTCCATCAACTGCTATTATTCGGTGAAGCTCACGCGCTGCTTCGAGATGGATTCGTGCAGGAGCTGCTCTGACAGCTATTTCTGCCACAACTGCGAAGGGTTGACAGACTCCATGTTCTGCTTCAACGTGAAGAACCTGAAGTATGCAATCGGGAACGTCGAGGTCGGGCGCGAAAAATACCTTGAAGTGAAGAAGATGGTGCTGGCTGAAATTGCTGCGAAATTGGAAAAGAAACACGAACTGGAATTTGACATTTACAATATCGGTGAAAAGAAATGAAAAGCACATCTGGAAAGGAAGGGAAAGAGGAGGCGGAGTGCTTAGCAGAGCTTGAAAAGCGATGGCAGCAAGTGTGCAAACTCGTGCTGGGCGGGGAAATCGGCGGGATGAAGCGCTACGAGGGCTGGCTCTCCGCGCTGCCTGACCGCGTCTATACCGCGAAGTCCGCGATTTCCGGCAGGGAAGTAGCGTTTTCCACTGGCGACTATCCCGCCGGCGCAAGGAAAATCAGCTTCGATGAGGCGGACTTTTTGGGGAAGCCCGCGCCGCTTGATATTGATGACATCAAGGACATTGATTCGCTCGTGGATGCCGTGAAGGAAAGGGTTTCGTATTGCGGAAACGTGGTGCTCGGGAATTCGAGCCACGTGGTCGGAAGCACGAACATAACCGACAGCCACTATCTTTACAGGGCGAGCAGGAGCGGGGACTCGAAGTATCTTGCTTATTGCAGCATGTCGCGGCTGTCGGAAAGCTGCTTCGGCGTGGCATCGCCGGGCGAGTCGCAGCACCTGATAGCCGGCAACAGCACCTACCGCGCAAAGAGGGGCTTGGAGCTTTGGATGGCTGCGAACACCTCGGACTCCTACTATGTTTTTTACACGAACAATTGCTCGGACTGCATATTCTGCTTCAATGCGAAGAACCTGAGATACGCAATCGGGAATGTGGTGCTTGGGAAAGAGAAATACGCGAAAGTGAAAAGCGCGCTTCTTGAACAATTCAGGATTGAACTTGAAGCGAAGAAGAAGCTGCCCTCGCTTCTCGAAATAATCGGCGATGCGAAACCCAACGATGCGCCTGCGAAGGCGGCAATTGCGGGCTTGAAGCCGCAGGCGGAGGAAGAGAAGACAACTGCGCCCATGGAAGATGCGTATTCGCGCACCTGCGAGTTGCTGTTCGGAAGGAAGATGGGCGGGCTGGCTCATGACAGGAAGTGGCTGCAAAGGCGGATATTGAAGGGAAAGGAGGAGAAGTCCGCGCTTTCGGGAAAGCCGGTCTTTGTCGGAAATTATGCGAAATATGGCGAAGTCCCTTCATGCAGGATTGTTGCCATCGAGGAGGCGGACGCGCTGTCCGTGAAACTCAAGCCCGCGTTCGCTCCGGAAAAGCTCACGTTGCAGAATGCCCGTGAATTCGTGAAAGACATCGCTTACATGGCATTCGACATAACGGATGGAGTGAACAAGAACGTGATAAACGCAATGGAATACGCCTACAGCGTCAACTGCCTGAACTGCTTCCCCGCGGTGCGGACAAAGAACTCGGCTTATGACTTCTGGACAAGGACCGCTGAGGATGTTTTCGGCTGCGGGGTGCTGTTCGACTCGCAGTTCTGCATCCACTGCTACCAGTCCGCGAAGCTCTCGCGCTGCTTCGAGTGCGACGCGTGCAGGGAATGCACCGGGCTTTACTTCTGCCACAACTGCGAGAACGTGCATGACTCGATGTTCTGCTTCAACGCGAAGAATTTGAAATACGCAATCGGGAATGTCGAGGTCGGCAGGGAAAAATACATGAAGATAAAAGAGATGCTGGTGAAAGAGATTGCGCCAGGGCTGGGGCAAAGCAGGGGCTCGGATGTGGATATTTACAATTTGGGCGAGAAACAGAAGAGCAAGGCGTGAAAACTATAGGGGTTGCCCATGGGGAAGCGGACATTGCGGGTGAAGTCGGCGACAATCGGGGTTTTCCACCACGACTGCCAGACATCGGATTCCTCGGAGAAGTTTCCCGGCATAACGCTTGAGCAGATAAGCCCGGTCGTCTATCTTTCGAAAAAGCCAAGCGGGCTTGACTACAGCCTGATGTGGAACGTGGAGGCTGCTGCCCCCTCCGAACTTGAAGAGTATTTGCGCTTCATAAAGAACGACAAGAAAACGATAAAGCTGCACGTCCTTGAGAAGGAGAAGAACCACGCGCTCATACTGCTTCGTTTCAGGGGCGCGCACTCGACATACGAGGCTGTGCTTTCGAACAAGGTGACGCAGACCTCGCCCGTTGTCACGAAGTCGGGCTTCGAGACTTACAACCTCATCACCGAGGACCCGAAGAATATCGAGAAGATGCTGCGCGAGCTGTCTTGCATAGGCGACATAAGGGTGCTTCGCATGGGCGACTTTGACCCGAAGCGGGATTTGCTTGCGCCTGCCATTACCCCCAAGCAGGCGGACGCGCTGAAAGTCGCGCTCATCAACAATTACTATTCATGGCCAAGGGGCGCAACTCTGGAGAAGCTTGCCGGCGTGTCGAAAATCAGCAGGCGCAGCATGCAGGAGCGGCTCAGGCGGGCTGAATCCAAGCTGCTGCCGTTCGTCCTCAAGGATTACCTGAAAAAGCGGCTCTGAGGGCTACCAGATTGGGCGTATGTCCAAGTTAATATCTTATCCAGCGGATGCCATAAGAAAGCAGGTGCGACGATGGCAAGCCAGATAGATGAAACGCTCGACAGGCGGTGGCGGAATGCCTGCAAGGTGCTGTTCAAGGAGGACATTGGCTCTCTTTCCAACTATGCAGCTTGGCTCATGAAAAACACCGAGCCCGTCGTGCACCGCAAGTCGTCGGTTTCAGGCAAGGACATCACTTATGCGATTGGCGCGTATCCCGAAGGCGCGAAATGGATTGGCTTGGATGAAATTGATTTGCACAGGAAGTTTGCGCCGCTCACGATTGACGAGACAAAGGACGTGGAGAGCATCGCAACTGCGATACAGGACAGGCTTTACTACACGGGCAATATCGTGCTTGGAAATTCGGGATTCGTGAAAAATTGCTCGAGCATAAGCGACAGCTTCTACATGCACGAGGCAGGCAAGCTCGGCGACAGCAAATACCTCGCCTACTGCACGGTCGGCAGGCTCAACGAGGACTGCTTCGGGTGCAACGGCATCGGCGAGTCGCAGTTCTGCGTGAAAGCGTATGAAACCTTCCGCGAGAAGCGCTGCTTCGAGTTCTGGATGGGGCAGAACAGCTCGGACTGCTATTACACGCACAATATGGCAAGCTGCACTGACTGCATGTTTTGCTTCAACCTCAAGAACAAGCGGCACGCAATCGGCAACCTCGAGCTTGAGCCGGACAAATACCGCTCGATAAAAGCCGGGCTTCTTGCACAGATTGCAGATGAGTTGAAGAGGAAGAAAAGCGCGCCGTCCCTTATAGACATCGTGGGCGGCGTCCCCCTTGCCAAGCCAATGCTCCCGCCAATAAAGGAAATGAAGCCGCAGCCGACAAGCATGTCCCCCATTGAAGAGGGGTTTGCGAAAACCTGCGAGTTGTTGTTCGGCAAGCCGCTTGTCGGAGGGATAGATGCCTATGCGGGCTGGCTCAAGAGACACGTGCGCAAGAGCGAGGAGAACCGCTCTGCCGCAAGCGGGAAGATTGTGCGCAGGTGGGACTACTGCAACTACTTCATGCTGCCCAAGGAAAGGATTCTTACGCAGGAAGAGGCGCTTGCGTTTGGGGAAGCGGTGAAGATTGGCGCGAAGGAGGCTGACGGGATGGCGCTTGCAACTGCGGGCAGGACAATCGGGAAGCTCGCGTTCTTTTCAACCGAATACGAGGAAGGCACGAACACGAACTGCATAGAGTGCCCCACTCCGACGCAGGCGGCAAACAGTTACCGCACGTCGCCGGTCGTCTATTCGAAATACTGCGCATACGCGTTCTGGCCGAGAAGTTGCGAGCACGTTTACGGCTCGAACACGATGTTCGACTCGGAATTCTGCATCAACTGCTACCACTCGGTCAAATTGAAGAGATGCTTTGAAATGGATTCGTGCAGGGACTGCGCTGGAAGCTATTACTGCCACAACTGCGAGAACGTGCAGGATTCGATGTTCTGCTTCAACACGAAGAACAAGAAATACGCAATCGGGAACGCGGAAGTCGGCAGGGAAAGGTTCATGCAGGCAAAGGAAATGCTGCAGAAATACATTCTCGGCGGGCTTTTTGCTAAAAAGTCGCTTGAAACGGACATTTACAATATCGGAATTGCTAAGGCGCAGAAAGAGTGAACGCTACTTCTTCTTTTTGCCTGCGGCTTTCTTTGCGGCTGGCGCGGCTTTCTTCGCAGGCGCAGCAGCTTTCCTTGCGGGCGCTTTCGCCTTCTTTGCGGCTGGAGCGGGCTTTTCCTCTTCCGCAGGGAATTCGAACTCTTCTTCGGCATCAGCCTTGCGGGATTTTGCCTTGCCTTTTTTCACAGGCGGGAATTCGTCAAGCTCCCAGTCCGCGGCTTTCTGCTCGAATGTGCCCTCGCCTTCCCCTTCCGGCTCGGATGGCTCCTCCTCGCGCTTGGGCGCTGCCGCCTTCCTTTTTGCCGCTTTGGGCGTTGGTTTTTGCTCTTCCTCCTTTGCTTCTTCTTCCTTGAACATGAGTTCCTCTTCGAGCCTGCGAATTTCGCTGTCCGAGACAGAATCGGCTTCAACGCTCAATTCCTCGCTGTCAAGCTCGGAGTCCTCGCCCTGCACCGCTTGCTTCGGCTCGCGCTCGTCGGGCGATATTTCTTCGGTCTCTTCTTCCGTCTGGCCCTCATCCACTCTGTCATCCCCTCTTCCGTAAGCAGTGTGGAGTTCGCGCTCGGGCTTGAGGCTCATCCACTCGCTTTCCGCCTCTTCCTTGTTCTTGGGCTGCGCGGCTGCGGACTTCTTCGCGGCTTCAATCTGGAGTTCGACCGCGGATTTCCTGCGCGGCTGTTCTGGTTCCGGCTCCTGCTCGGGCTCAGGTTCAGGCTCGTCCTGCGGAGGCGAATAGATGGGCGAATCGTCCTTGGACAATTCCGCCGGACCCTGCGCTGCTTCGTGGACAGGCTCCTGCGAATCGCCCTGCTCCTGCGCCAGCTTTTTGCGGAGCTCGGGCGCGACTTTCGGAGTGGGCATCACCTGCTCAAGCGGAACTTCGGAATAGCCCCATTTCTTGTAAACGTCGACAACGCGCAGCTTCATGGGCAGGATGTATTTCTTGCCGTCGAAAAGGCGGACAATGCACTCCTTCTGGTGAAGCCGCACGAACATTTCCTTCTTGGATTCTTCAAGCTCGGTCTGCGTGCGCGACTTCTTGAAGGACTCCTCTATCTTGATTTCCATGATGGAGGAGAGCATGGTGGCGTCCTGCCTGTTCGCCTTGAACGAAACAATGTTTCTGATGTTCGAAACGATGGAGTCGTTCACTTCCTTGGACAATTGCCCAAGGTATTGCATGGACATGTAAACGTAGAGGTTGAACTTGCGCGTTTCCGAGAGGATGTCCTTCACCACGCGGGTTTCCACGCGCTGGAATTCGTCCATGACAAGGATGGTCGGCATGTTGAGCCGCTCGGTGATGGCGAGAATGTACATCTGGTTGACTATCGCGCCTGCGAGGAAGTTTATCATGCGCTTGCCGAAGAAGTTCGGGTTGAATGACACGAGCGTGATTCTGTTGTTCTTGATAAGGTCGAGAAGGTTCTCGCGCTTCTTGTCCCCGCCAAGGTAAAGCTCGTATTCGCCCACAAAGTTCAGGATGGGCAGCACCGCGTCGTTGAAGTGGTGGATGTAGATGTCGTTGAATTCCTCGTCGAAGAAGCGCTTGACCTCGTCATTCTCGGTTTCGGAGATGAACTCCGCGCGCTTGGACGAATCAGTGAGCAGGAGGCTGATGTTCTTGAGGTCCATCTTGTTGATGGAGGAAAGAAGGTGGGTTGCGTAGAACAGCACGCGCTCGGAGTACTTGTTCTCCTGCCCGATTGCGGATGCGAGGAGCTGGGCGATGAGCTGCGTCATGAGGGGCGTTTTCACCCCGCCGACGTCCAATGGCTCGATGTAGTTGTCTATCAGGTTGACTATCTTGTACTGCGGGAAGGCGCGGATGAACTCGCCGTGCGGGTCGATGATGAGCATGCGCACGTTGTCCCCGTGCTTCGCTTCTATTGCCTTGATAAGCGCATATAGCCCCTTGCTTTTTCCGGTTCCGGACGCGCCAACGAACAGCGTGTGCTGGAAGACGTCGAAATTGTCCACGCCCACGCTGATGCCGGTTTCCTCGAACACCGGGTAGTTGGAGGTGACGGACATGCGCTTGGGTATGGGGTCGAGTATCTCGATGTAGACCGAGGGGTTCTTCTCGAGGTCTGAAACGTAGAAGCGCTCCGGGCTGGCGCAGATGATAACGTGCTTCTGCTTTTTCTCGTCCACAGCCGTGCCGATTGCGATGAACTTGCCGAATATCTTCATGATGCGCAGGTTCACTTCCTCCATGCTTTCCTTCACGGTAAAGCCGAGGAAGTCCTGGTTGCCGACGAGGAAATAGAACTTGGGGAACGGAAGGAGAGTGCCGCTGATTTTCTCAAGCTCGGTCGGGTCCGAGAGCTTGTAGGGGAATACGAGAAGCGAAATTTCGGCGAGCGATTTTTTCTCGCGGATGAAGAACTGCACGGTGTTGAGCTTGCGCTTGATTATGGTGTTCGCCACGTTGAGCGAGAGGATGTCCGAAAAATCGAGGAAGCCGAATAAGGGAAGGCGGGACTTCATGATTTGGTTGAAGAAGTTGAGCACGTCCTCGGATTTTATCTTCTCGGAGTAGAGCAACACTTCCCGTACCTTGACCTTTCCTCCCATGAGTGCCATACGAAACCCATTCTTATAAAGGTTATATTCCGCGACCCCTGAAACAACGGCTGAAAAGTGCCTCGAACAATTTTAAAATCAGCCGCTTTTTTGCGTTCTTGCCGCGGCGGGTGGCGCGGCGATGGTGAGTTTAAAATAACATGGTCTAAAATGACAATATATGATTACAAGTGCAGGCATCCGAACCCTTGCAAAAAACGTCCGCACGGAGAAGAACCCGCGGGAACTGGCAAGGATTTTGAACAGGAACCGGATTGTCAAGGTGGGCGTGCATCCTTTCTACAGTTTTTTCTACGGCAACAGAGTCAAGTTCCCAGTCTATCTTTCAAACGTCGTGCAACTTTTCCAGGGCAAGGAGGACTACGAAAACACTTTTTTCATCTTTGAAAACGCATATGGCGCCAACGAAAAGGCAAGGAGGACTTTCAAAATCGGCGGCTCGGAATTCATCCTGAAAAATCCGCCCATTTACACCAACCGCGGCTGGATTCTTGAGAGTTCGGGCGAAAACGAGCCGGAATTCATCGAGATGAACAGGAAAAGCGGGTCTGCCGGGAAGCTGTCCGCCGCGCTTGCGCAGAGCGACGGGGTGCTTGTGTTCGGGATGCGCCTTGAGCATTGCGTGCGGAGGGCGGTTTCCGACATCGAAAAAATGGCACTCGGCGCGGGCAGGATTATCGGCGGCGCCGGCAGGGACTTTTTCATTTCAGTGAACCGGAATTTCACCCTTGCTGAAAAGGATTACGGCAAACGCGGCTAATCTTTGGATTTTCTTTTCCTTCCTTTCGTGCCGCCACTGCCTTGCCTTCTTTTTCCCGCCCGTGGATTTTTCGTCGCCTTTTCACGCTTTGCCCAGATAAAGCGCGCCCGCCATTTGTTCTATGCGAAACAAAACGGCGCATATGGCGCGGAGGATTTAAAACCGGAAAGAGAGGCAAACAATCTCGGAATTTGATGGGAGGCGGAATCGGCATGGCAACATTGGCGCTTGACAGGACAGTGGCTGGGGGGATAAGCGGCTCCGGCACAGTGGCTTCCAAAACGGGAATCGCGGCATTCGCTGGGAAGCTTTTGAAGGCGGGGACGATAATCCCGTCCGACCCGGTCAGGCGGGTGTTTTTCCACCTGTCCGACCGCAGGGAAAAGACGCTTCTTGTGCTCGCCCCGAAAGAAGGCATTGATCCGAAGGCGCAGAGGATAATCGGCGGGTTCGAATGGTCCGGGAAGAGGGCGGGGAAGGAAAGCGTATTTTACGCCTCGCCGGACGAGGCGGGCAAATTCAGCGGCATGGACTGCGTCCTTGTCATGTACGATGACGCCATGGCGATGAGGGTGAACCTCAAGGGCATCGTGGCTGAGGGGGGGCTCCTGTTCGTCATGAGCGAAACGCCCATGCTATTCTCCAAATCAGGCAACGAGATTGTTTCGCTCAGGTGCGCAGGGAAAGGCGTTTAGCAGGACAGGGGCGAGGATTCACTCCTTTTTCTTCGCTTTTCCCTTCTTTTTGCGCTTCTTGCCTTTCTTTTTCCTGTCCTTGAGCTTTTTCATCGCGGCAAGCTCGATTTTCACACTTTGCTCGAAAGATACCCTGCCGTGCTGCTCGACTGAGAGGGATTCCTTGAGAAGCATGGGGCCTTCCGACATGGTGCTGGCGTTCACCGTGCGGGGCGCGGCGAGTTTTTTCTTCTCGTCCTCGAACAGCTTCGGCACTTCCTTTTTCTTTTCGGCGAATCCCTGCATGGAAATCGTTCGGAGACGGGGTTTAAAAATCCTTTCAGGAATAGTTTGACGGTCGTCTTATATGGCAAGTTCGATTAAGAGAGCCTTAGTAAGCGTCTGGGACAAGCAGGGTCTTGCTCCTTTTGTGAAAGAACTTGCTAGCCTTGGAATCGAGATTATCTCCACCGGAGGCACCGCAAAATACCTCGCGGAGAACGGAGTGAAGGTGCGCGAGGTTTCCGACCTTACCGGCTTTCCCGAACTCTTCGAAGGCAGGGTGAAGACGCTCCACCCGAAGGTGCATGGCGCCATACTTTACCGCAGGAACAAGGAATCCCATGCAAAACAGGCGAAGGAGAACGGGATTGAGCCAATCGACATGGTCGTTGTGAATCTTTACCCCTTCGAGTCGGTCGCGGGCAAGGAAGGCACTGCGTTTGAGGATGCAATTGAAATGATTGATGTTGGCGGGCCTGCCATGGTGCGGGCTGCCGCGAAAAACCACGAGCACGTGGTCGTGATTGCCGAGCCGAATGACTACGGCGCGGTGCTTGCGGAGATTAAGGCGAACGGAAGCGTGGGAGACAAGATGCGCCGCGAGCTTGCGCTCAAGGCATTCGCAAGGACAAGCTCCTATGACGCGGCGATTTGCAGGTATCTGTCCGCAGTGAACAACACCGAGCTTTACCCTGATTTCCTCGAGATGCGATTCGAGCGCGCCTACCCGCTTCGCTACGGCGAGAACCCGAGCCAGCAGGCTGCGGCTTACCGCATACTCGGAAGGACGAGCATATTCGACTCCAGGATACACGCGGGCAGCAAGGCAATGAGCTACAACAACTTCCTTGACGCTGACACGGCATTCGGGCTTATCCGCGAATTCAAGAACGAAACCGCAACCGTGATACTGAAGCACAACAACCCGTGCGGCGGTGCTGTGGGAAAGACGCTTGAGGAGAGCTACCTCAAGGCGTTCGCAGGGGATACGCTCTCCGCATACGGCGGGGTGATTGCGTTCTCGAGGAAGGTGGATGCAGCCACGGCAAACGCAATAGGCACGAAGTTCATAGAAGTCGTGCTTGCGCCGGGCTACGATGCCGATGCACTTGAGATACTGAAACAGCGCGAGAGCCGCAGGATAATGGATGTTTCCAACATCTGGGACATGTCGGTTGAGCGCGCTGTGAATTTCCGCTACATAACCGGAGGCATGCTTTACCAGGGCAGGGACCCCGGCATATATGACACAAGTGCCGTTAAGATTGCCACCAAGCGCAAGCCCACGCAGGGCGAGCTTGACGACGCCTACTTTGCAACCAAGTTCTGCAAGCACACGAAATCCAACGCGATTTCGATTGCCAAGGGGCTGCAGCTCATCGGCAACGGGGCGGGGCAGATGAGCAGAGTGGATGCCTCGAACATCGCGATTGACAAGGCACGAAGATTTGGATTCGACCTGAACGGCTCCACTGCCGCATCCGACGCTTTCTTCCCGTTCCCGGATGGATTGGACGTGCTTGCAAAGGCAGGAATAACCTGCATTGCGCAGCCCGGCGGCTCGGTGAATGATGCGAAGGTAATCGAAGCGGCTGACTCGTATGGAATATCTATGATATTCACCGGAAGACGGCACTTCAAGCACTGAGCAGATTGGTGTTCTGTTGAAAAAAACCAAGCCAGTCGCACTCTTTCTTGGACGCTTCCAGCCCTTTCACAAGGGGCATCTTGCCGCGCTGAAATGGATTGCCGCGCGTTCGGGCAAAGTGCTTGTCGTGATAGGAAGTGCGGAAAAGGAAAACGAGCCGAAAAACCCTTTTTCTGAAAAAGAGCGCGAGAGGATGATTCGCGCGCAGCTTCTTGCCGCGGGGCTTTCGCGCAAATGCACTCTTGCTTCCGTCACGGACATAAACGACAACGAAAAGTGGGTGGCGCACGTGGACAAGTCAGTGCCGCGCTACGATATTGCCTATTCGAACAATTCGCTTGTGAAGCGGCTGATGAAATCTGCGGGCAAAAAGGTGTCAGCAGTCCCATTCTTCAGGAAAGGGACATTCAACGCCACGAAAATAAGGGGAAGGATGAAGAAGGGCACTGTGTGGCGGGACCGCGTGCCGAAAAAAGTAGGAGAAATGCTGGGAAAAATAAAAGCCGAGGAAAGGATGAGAAAGCTCTGACGCCGTCTTGCCTTCCTAGGAAGACTGGTATTTCGTCCCAGGCACGATTACGTCAATCGCGTTTTTAGCAGCCTGCACGCGCACGGCATCCTCTGTTTTCGGGAACGAAACCACGAAGCCCTTGCCGTTTTTCGAGACATCGCCCTTTACCGCGAGGGAAAGGAGAAGCGCCTTGATTTTCTCTTCCGGCTCGGAGATTACCTCGTTGACCTTGAGATTGTAGCGCACGGACTCGCCTGCGAGCGGGTGGTTGAAATCCACGACAACCCTGCCTGCGCTCACGCTTTTCACTTTCGCGGCTACGCCGTCAAGCATGAGGATTCTGCCGGGAACGGGCTGCACCTGCTGGCGGACGAAGTCGCGCATGGGCATCATCCTCACCATGTCCTGCGATTTCTCGCCGAACGCCTTTTCGGGCACTATCGAGAATTCCTCCTCCTTGCCAAGCGTGGATGAGAGTATTGCTTCCTCAAGCCCGACCATTATCGTGTTCGTGCCGAAAGCCGCGAGCTTGGGCCCGTAGGAGTTTTTTTCCTGGAAAATCCCGATGTCGCGGGCGAGATTCCCGTCGGTGGTTTCGAATATCGAGCCGTTTGATGCAAGCTTGCCCGTGTATTCGATGCGGACGAGGTCGCCTTTTTTGACTTGAACCATATAATCTGGGTTTTAAAAGAGATATTAAGAATTAAAACCTATTGTTAAGAGCGGGAGAGCTAAAAGGCGGGTTTTGCGGCAGGTTTGGCCGGATTGCGGCGCGCGCACCCCTGTCAGGCAGCCAAATGGTGATTTTTTTATGGACAAGTCGGACTGGTACAAGATATTGGCAATAGGCTTTGTTCTTGTTTTCGTATTCGAAATGGTCGCAATAGGCGCGCTGAACAACAATTCCAACACCAACGGCGGGACGGGAAACGCCGGCGCAACCACGCTGACCGGCAATGCGACCGAGGACATGACGCTCGTGCGCTACGAGCCTTACATCGCGGTGACTGGCAACGGAAGCGCGGTTGATGAGGCGAAGAAAAAGCTCCTTGACAGCGGAGTTGCGACTTACGAGGTGCCGGCAAAGGACGCGTTTGTGCTGAACCTGAAAAGCGGGAAAGACGTGCCTGCGGCTGCGGCAGAGTTCGAGAAGATAAATGCGAGCGTGCTTGCAACTGCAGTGCTCAACACGCCCTCCAAAATCACGGTTGAAAACGAAGGCATTGTGACAAAGGCGGACGGCGCGAGCTTCACAATGCAGCTGCGCCCGCTTTACGATGAGGGCGCGAGCGTGCCTGTCAGCTTCACGGCATACGTGCAGGACGGGCAGCTCTACACCATAAGCAACATGGTTTTCCTGCCGTCCTACGTCTTGGGCGCGAGAATCCCGACGGAATTCGAAGGGGTGATGACAACTGCATACGTGGAAGTGGCTTGGGAAAACAGAAGCGCTGCGAAGGCAATCGTGAAGGGGATGAACGCCACCTACAAGGAAAAATCGTACATCATCCTCAAGGACGCGGCCGACGCGCAATTGAACGCGACCCTTGCCGCGACAAAGGCGTATTCCACGGGCGCGGAAAACGGGGTATTGAGCGTGCAGAACGGATTTGTCGACAAGGAAAGGGCGGCATCGGACATCGCCTCGGCGGGAATCGCCTCCGGCTCGTTCCCTCCCTCGGTGGCGTCGTTTGCAAACGACACCAACGGAAGCCTCGCAGCCGCGCTTGACGCGAAACTCAAGGCTGCGGGTGTAGGCTCCAATCTTGTGGAGATAAATCTCGTGAAGCTGAAGTTCCCCGCGGAATTCGAGTACAATGGAAAGAAGTACTCAAGCGCAGGGTACGAAATCGAGCTGGAAGGCACGGCGCCCACCAGTGGAAAAACAGTCTGGCTTGAAGCCGACTTCGAGTCGTTGGGCGGGAAAATCAGCCGCTTCGGCGCGATTTCCATCTCAGCCGATCAGGGCGAGGGGGAAACCGCGATAGTAGACGGGCAGAACGGCTCAATCTCGATAAACGGCACCGGAGCGGAAGTAATCGGCAATTCAAGCGGGAACGGCAGCTGACTTGTTGTGCCCGACTGATCTCAAGCCGCCCCTCCGCCGCCTGCTTGAAGCCCAGCGGGCTGACATGAGATTTATAAATGTCAGCCGAGTTTGATTGCCAGAGGAGAACCAGTAGGAGATAGCCTATGGCAGACAAGCCGAGCCCGACTGACGCAAGGACGTATTACCATCGCGGCAATACATACTACGAGAAGGGCGACTACGAGCAGGCGGTCAAGGCTTACGACACGGCAATCATACTCAACCCCACTTTTTCCGAGGCGTATTTCAACCGCGGGCTGTGCCAGTACAACCTGAAGAATTTCGACAAGGCAATCGTCGACTACGCCAAATCCGCGGAACTTGACCCGAAAAACCCTGTCATCTACAACAACCGCGGTGACGCGTTCTACCGCAAGCAGGACTTCAACAAGGCAATCGAGGACTACGACCGCGCGCTTGCCATAAACGCGAAATACCTCAAGGCATTCTACAACAGGGGGCTGGCATACGCGTGCCTTCAGGACTACGAAAAGGCTGTCGAGGACTTCACCGAAGTCGTGGCGCTCAACCCCAATTTCTCCGAGGCATACCACATCAGGGGGCTGGCATACGACTACCTCAACCAGCTGGACAAGGCGATTGCCGATTATGACAAGGCAATAGAGCTCAACCCGCAATTCACCGAAGCCATAAACCACCGTGAAATCGCCAAGGGCAAGCAGGCTGGCGGCGGCGCGGGAGGGGCGGCAGGCTCCACCATGGGCGGACCCGAAGGGCAGAATCAGGGGATAAACGCCGCGAAACTCCTTTCCAAACCCACCATGAAATTCGAGCAGGTCGCAGGAATGAAGAAGATGAAGGAGGAGATTTCCGAGTCCATCATCTACCCGCTCCTCAAGCCCGAACTCGCGAGGACATATGGGAAATTCGGAGGCGGCGGCATATTGCTTTACGGCCCTCCCGGCTGCGGAAAGACTTTCGTGATGAAAGCCGCGGCAGGAGAGTGCGACTCGAACTTCATCAATGCCAAGATTTCGGACATCGTTGACATGTATGTCGGCAACACGGAAAAGAACCTGCACAACATATTCGAGACGGGGCGAAAGAACAACCCCTGCATAATATTCTTCGACGAAGTCGAAGCGATGGGCGGCAGGCGCGAGGACATGAACCAGTCAAACGCGCACATGAAAATGGCTGTCAACCAGATGCTCTTTGAAATGGACGGATTGGAGTCCAACAACCTCAACGTGCTTGTCGTGGGCGCGACCAACGCCCCTTGGGACGTGGACCCGGCGCTTCGCAGGTCCGGGCGTTTCGGAAAAACGATTCTTATACCTGAACCGGACTTCTCATCGCGAGTGGACATACTGAAAATGCACGCGAAGAGGGTGCCTGCGATGGCAAAGCACGTGGCATTCCGCCGCCTTGCCATGGCGACAATCGGATACGCGTCAGCCGACCTGAAGGCTGTTGTCGAGGAGGCGGGCGCGAACCCATGGAGGGAGGCATTCCACGGAGGCAAGCAGCGCGTGGTGACGACCGAGGACTTCCTGAAAGCGATAAAGAAGAAGAAGTCCTCGCTTCCGCCGTGGTACGAGCAGGCGAAGAAGCAAATCGGCACGCAGGAGGAAAAAACCGTCGTGGACGGCAAGGAGCACGTCAAGATTACCGAGAGCAAGATGGCTTCCGCCGAAAAGGAGGCATTCAAGGAGCTGCTTGATATTATCAAGAGGCGCAACGAGCTTTGGAACAAGGCGTGGGTCTGGATTGTCCGGAATACCGCGCTTTACTTCCCTGTCCCGGTTTAGGGCGGCTGAAACAGGAATATGTACATGCTGGAGATACGATGGGATTCAAAAGCCACTCACTCGCGCTTTTCGCGTCATTGCTCCTTCTTTCATCGATTGTTTACGCCGACGCAGCTGGCGAGGAGCTTGCCAACTTCGGAAACGCGCTTGACGCGCAGGTAAGGATGCGCAACACCGAGCTTATGCAAAGCCCGCAGACAATCATCGCCGCGTTCGAAGTCTACAACTCCCTTGAGGAGAACATGCCTGTGTACATCCTCAGGCAGGACCCGACGGCAGGCTGGCAGGTTGTGAGATTGCTTGGCGGGCTTCCGCCCCAGTCATACTCCCAGCTCGAGCTGGAAGTGCAGGTGCAGCACGAGAGGTCCACGAAAAAGACCACGCGCTACGCCATAGTCGGAAGGGACGGCGAGGGAAGGCTCTACGGAAAGTTCTTCGAGATTTCCGAGGACTGGACGGCGTATGAGAAGGACATCAGCACGAGCCTGACAAACGCGCTCGTTGTTTTCGTGCCGCTTACCGGCGCGGTCCTGATTACCGTCGTGATTGTAATCGCGCAGTCTGCATACAGCGAACGACGCAGGACAAAGATGGTCCAGAACGCGCGCGGGGAATACACGATGGAGACGTTCGTGTTCCCGGTGACGCGCGGGCGCCCGCTTGGCGAGAAGCTGGCAGACGTGATGATGCACCCGATTACGCTCGTCTTCGAGCTTGGCTGCGTGGCGCTCATGGTTGCGCTCATGGCGGACTCGATTACCCAGACGGTCGGCGGGGAGGACGCGATGAAAATAATGGCGCTTACCGCCGTTGCCGCATTTGCAATCCCGTTCCTCTATTTCCTGCTCTCATGGTATTTCCTTCGCATGGAGGAGAGCAAGCCCCTGCGGCTTTTCGGCGGCATATTCGTCTGGGGCATGTTCATGGCGTTCGTTTCGTTCATAATAAGCAGCGCGCTTGTGGGGCAGATAAAGGATTTTGCGGCTGGCGCGTATCTTACGATTGCAGTCATTCTGATAACGCCCGCTGTCGAGGAGACGCTCAAGGGCCTGGGTATATTCCTGATGTCCGGGCACCACGAATTCAACGACACGCTGACCGGCATGCTGCTCGGGTTTTCCTGCGGGGCGGGCTTCGCATTCGTCGAGAACTGGTTTTATTTCTCGCTGAAAGCCAGCCCGTTTGACCTCGGAATGACCGGCTGGGCGGTGTTCGTGCTTTACCGCTCGTTCTTCAATACATTGGCGCACGGCTGCTTCACGGCATCGCTTGCGATAATGCCCGGCTATGTGAAGGGGGTTCCGGGGCTTGCCAGGTACTCGCATCTCGCGTTCATACCCGGGCTCGTGCTCGCAGTCGTCATACACTCTATATTCAACATAAGCGCGGTTCTGGACCAGTTCCTGCTCCCGAACAGGGACGCGGTGTTCTTCACCTTCAACCCGCTCACGATAATACTGATGGCTGCGATATTCTTCCTCGTGCTCGTGCTTGCCGTGATTGACGAGAAGAAGAGGAAGATACGGGCTGGCTCGGTTCCGTTCACGCCATCCCCCCCTCCGCAGGGCGCGGCTTGATTGCTTGGGCAATGAAACAGATTAAAAATTGGAACCGCGTAATTCCTGATGGAGAAAACTTGGTGGAAACATGAAAAAAGGGCAGGTTGGGACCGAAATACTCGTGCTGATAGGCATGTTCCTGCTGCTTCTCCTTCCGCTTCTCATCTACGCATACGGGCGCGCAAACACGGCAGGCGAGGACCTGTCTGTCCAGAAGGCGGAGTTCGCCGCGTCCCGCCTTGCAACAGCCGCCGACTCGGTGGGCTATCTTGGCGGGCAGGCTGCGATAATCGAGGAAATCGAAATACCCGCAAGCGTGAAGAGCATTGAAATCAATAGAAACGACATAGTGTTCAGCCTCGACATGGCAAGCGGGCAGAAGCAGATTGTCAAAAGCTCGGCTTTCAGGCTGAAGGCTGTGGGGCTTGAGAGAATCCGGAAATCCGGAACCTACTACATAGAAGTCGCGGCAGTCTCGAACTACTCGGCAACCTCGGCGGAGCAGGTTGTAATAACAGTAAGATAAGACACGCATAGTGGGCGTTTAGATGGAAAAAAAACGCTGGATTCAACTTGCAGTAGGTGTTCTTGCAGCGATAATCATATACTTCTCTCAAACATGGATTATTGGGCTTGAAACGAAGGGCGAATTGAATCTGCCCATACTTTTTATTCGTTCAGTAGCGTTCTGCGCGATTGTATTTTTCGCAGCTTGGCTAATAATTTGGGCTGAAAAACAGTAATTAGCTTCTAAAGCAGCTCTTTTCCTTCGCCCGGCTTTGGGAGGACTTTTTCCCCGTCGTAGGCGAGCTTGCCCTGCAGGAAAACCTTTCCTATAAGTTCAATGCGCTTTTTGCCATTGCTATGAAAAGCGCGGTTTGCTCCGAATAGCGCAGGGCGTCATCGTAGGAAAACGACTTTTTGCCGTAGTCCGCCCCGCTTTTGTCCCTCATTGCGGTTGCCACCAAATCCTTGAAGCGTTCCGCCCCGATGGGAAGCTTCCCTTCCCTTGCAAGCTTTGCGAAGACGACCGCCGCATCATCATGGCGCGTTGGCTTGATGCCGGCAAATTTCAGCGAAAGCGCGTCATTTGCGCGGATTATTGCATGGATTGCCTGCGAGCAGCATACGTTCGCGCGCGCGTCGTCTTCCTGCGCCTCGGGCAGCGCGTGCTGCGCGGAAGAGAGCCAGCTTTCAGCTTCCCTGATTGCCCGCAGGGGATTGTCGGTCATTTGAGCTTCACCCCGTTTTTGCCAACCATGAAAGAATCGAGCTCTTTTTTGGCTTTGAATGAGATGGGAACGATTTTCGCTCCGTATTTTTCGAATACTTCGAAAATCAGCCGGTTGGCGTCGTGGTTTTTGGAAGCCAGAATGGCGACGTCTATGTCGCTTGACGGCGTTTCCTCGCCTCTTGCCACGCTGCCGAAGAGATATGCCTCTTTTACGCCTTTGTCCTTGGCAAGAATTGCCCTTAGGGCATTGGCGGCGAATGCCTGCGGGCTTTTGCTTATCTGAAGAAGCGATAGGATAGAGTCCAGATAATCCGACTTGTGGAGCTTGACTGTCACGCTTCTGCCCACCCTGCCCGTTTCTATCAACCCTGCCGGCTCCCATTTTTTGACCAGCCGCCATGCAGAGGCAAATGGCACGCCCGCCTCCCCTGCAAGCTCGTTTATGGTGAATTGGCGGGCAGGAAACTTGACAAGGGTTTCGAGAAGCTCGCGTGAGCCGCTGTATTTGATGAGATGCATTGCTTCCATGTTGCGCCCCTTATCCAAAAGTGAATAATATTATCCATGTCTGAATAAAAAGCTTTCGCCAATTGAAGCAAGCGGAGGAGATTAAGCCAGTTCCTTCCCTTCGCCCGGCTTTGAGAGGACTTTTTCCCCATCGTAAGCCAGCTTGCCGCGGAGGAAGACTTTTTCGATTTTCCCGAATACTTCCTTTCCTTCAAAAGGAGTCCAGCCGCACTTGGAAAGCCGGTTGTCAGCCGTGATTTTCCAGCTTTTGTTCATGTCGACAAGGACGATGTCCGCATCCCTGCCTGCGGAGAGGGCGCCTTTTTGCGGGAGGGAGAATGCGGAAGCCGGGTTTTCGCAGCACATGCGAACGACTTGGGAGATTGGGAGTTTCTTTTCGTGGACTGCGTTGAGCATGAGGGGAAGGAGCGTGCCCACGCCGGGGAAGCCGGGTGCGCTGTCAAGCTTGTGCGCCACCAAGTGCGGGGCGTGGTCGGACGCGATTATGGTGTCATCGCCAAGCATGCGCCAGAGGGCGGACTGCTCCCGCTTGTCGCGGAGGGGCGGGTTTATCCTGCCAAGCTCCTTGAGCGAAACAACATCTTCTGTTGAGAGGAAAAGCGCATTCGGAGTAATTTCGTAAGTCGCCTTGGGGTATGCGCGGCACATCTCCACTTCCTGCGAGGTGGTCAAATGGCAGATGTGCACCCTTCTTTTGGCTTTTTTCGCCTCGGCAAGCGCGAATTCGCACGCTATTTGAGAAACCAGCTTGTCCTGCACCTGCGCTTGAGCCTCGAATTTGCCGGAGCGCTCTGCAATGCGCTCGCGGTCTTCGGCATGGACGCAGATGGGCTTGTTCAGCGGAAACTCGGCGAAATGCTTTACCGCGGCTTCGCGGGAGCAGGTAAGCTCGGATTTCGTGTCGGCAAGGAACATCTTGAGCTGGGGCGCGCCTGATTTCGCGGCTTCCTCCTGATTCGTTTCAGATGCGCCGAAGCGAAGCACATAGTCGCAGCGCGCCTTGCCCGCCACAATCTTGCGCTTTTCATTGTAAGCCGCAATCGTCGTCGTAGATGGATTGCGGTAATTGGGCATGTCCATGACTGTTGTCACGCCGCCTGCAAGCGCGGATGCCGTGCCTGTTGAGAAATCCTCTTTTGACGTGTTTTCAGGGTCGCGGAAATGCACGTGCGAGTCTATCGCCCCCGGAAGAAGCAGAAGCCCGGTTGCATCGAGTTCCTTTGCTTTCGGCTCGGTGATTGACGGGGCGACTTTGATTATTTTGCCGTCGTCCATGAGAAGGTCTGCTTTCTCCTCGCCTTTTGAGGAAACGATTATCCCGTTTTTGATAAGTATCATGCCAGCGCCTTCCCGCCCCTGTGGAACCCATGCGGTCAATGGAATCATAGATTTACCTTGTGTCCGGTCTTGTCGCGCCAGACTTTTTCGAATTCAGGATTGTCAAGCATTTCATAGCCAAAGCGGGGACCGTCGAAACAGACGAGCTTGCCGCCGCATGTGCAGTGCCCGCAGATGCCGATTCCGCACTTCATGTAGCGCTCAAGGAGCATCTGGCAGTCCGCTCCGCTTTTTTTGGCAAGCCGCGCGACCGCGCCCATCATTTTTTCGGGACCGCAGGTATAGACGATGTCGAATTTCTCTTTCTTCAGAAGGCTTTCCATCGCAGTCAATACGTTGCCCTTCATGCCCTCGGAGCCATCATCAGTGGTAAAGATTGTCTCGCAAACAGCGGGTTTCATGAGAAGCCCCTTGCTTCTTGCACCGCAAATCGCGGTTGCGGATATCTTTTCCTTCTTCGCAAGCTGCGCAAGGTAGCGGAGCGGCGCAAAGCCGTATCCGCCTCCGACAAGAAGTATCCGCCTGCATTTCAATTCGAATCCCCTTCCATAGGGACCGCGAAGCCAAATCCGCTCGCCTTTTTTCATAGTGCAGAGCTTGTTGGAAAAGGGACCGCGTGCGCCGACTGAAATAGTGAGAGGCGAAACGCCGGCAATCGAGTAGGGCTTTTCGTCAAAGCCGGGAAGCCAGAGCATGACGAACTGACCGGGCGACACCTTGCCCTCAAGCTTGGCGTCAAGAGTAAAGGTGGAAACGATTTCGTTCTCCTTTTGCACGCCGGTTATTTTTGCAACTATGTGAAGGGACATTGCATCACTTATTCACTTTTCAAGCTTCAATTGGGAGAGGCCGGAATAGCCGTTTTCCTCCATGAACGCGCGCATCTCGTCCGCGATTCCGGAAAATGCCTTCTCGCGAAGCACGAGCGCGGAGCCGACGCCAACCGCCGTTGCGCCAGCCATTATCATTTCAATCGCGTCCATGCCGTTTGCCACGCCGCCTGTGCCGATTATGGGCACCTTGGGGCCGACTGCCTGCCGAATCGAGTAAACGGACTTGAGCGCAACCGGCTTTATCGCAGGGCCGCTTATGCCGCCGAACCAGTTGTGGAGAACCGCCTTCTTCGCGTATGCGTCGATATACATGCCGCCGACAGTGTTGATTGCGGTTATGCAGTCCGCGCCCTCATCCACGCACGCCTTGGCGATTTGCCCTATATTGGGAACGTCCGGCGAGAGCTTTATCGAGAAGGGGATTTTCGTCGCCTTGCGGACAGCTTTCGTGACCGCAACCGCGTCCTTTACGCAGGCTGAGAACATCCTGCCTTCGCTGTGGGTGTTTGGGCATGCCGCGTCCACTTCAATCATGTGAGGCGCAGCTTCGGATATCCGTTCTGCCACTTTTGCAAAATCCTCGACAGAGAATGCGACTATGCTTGCGATGATTGGCACGCCTGCGTCTTTCACGGCATAGGAAATTTCCGTTATTTCCTCCTCGACGCCGGGATTGGAAAGCCCGATTGCGTTGAGCATGACGCCGTTCTTGTCAACCATCGTGGGGTTGGAGTGCCCCTCGCGAGGAAGAAGCGAGCATGACTTGGAAGTCACAGCTCCCGCCCCTTCCTTTGCGGCGCGGATGAGAAGGTGCGCGCTGTTGCCCCGTATTCCCGAGGCAAGAACGAGCGGATTTTTCATCTTCAGTCCGCAAATGGAAGTTTCGAGCATGGCAACCCCTTCAGTCATCTGTCCTTGTGGACTTTTTGTGCTTGGCAAGCTTTTCAGTCTTTCCCTTTTCCGCCATCCTGCGGATTTCCGCGACCACGTGGTGCAGTGCGGTTTCAAGCCTGAAGTCAGATGCGCTTGCGTTGAGCTGCACCTTGCCTATGAGGCTTGCGCGGACCGAGAAGCCCGAGCCGTCGGACTTGACGTGGAATGCGAGCGAGGAGACTTCCGTGCTCTTGCCTATCCTTGAGAGGAGCTTTTCGCCCTCGGACACGAACTCCGCCTGGTAATCGCGCTGCTCGTAGGGCAGCCCGCTCACGAATACGCGGGCGGTCTTTTCGTCGGAAAGCGCGGCATGCAATATGTCCTTGGCAGTCACTATTCCCGTCGGGTAGCCCCCGTCCGAGACTATGAGCGCGGCAACGCGCTGCTCAAGCATCTTTTTCACAGCCGAGGAAAGGGAGTCGCTGTCCGCGATTGTTTCAACCTGCTTTCGCATGTAGGAGGCAAGCGGCTGCGCGTCCATGCTGGTCTTTTCCCCGCCGCGCGCGAACACATCGGAGTGGCGCGGGTTGGAAAGGTAATTCGCAAGGTCGAATAGCGATAGGAGCCCGACTATCTTCCCGCTCTTTGTGACAACAAGCCTGCGGATGTTGTACTTGCGCAGGTCGCTTCGCGCCTGCCCGACCGAGGATGAGAGGTCAATTGTCTCCACCGGCGAGGTCATCACTTCCCGCACGCGCTTTTTCGAGAGTATTTTCTCGGTAAGAAGCTCAGTCAGGAGGGTGTGCCTTGTTATGGCGCCCTTGATTTTGCCGCCCTCGATTATCGGGATTGCCTTGAACCTGCCGGCGAAAAACGCGTTGCACGCGTCCATGACTGTTGCGTCCGGCGCAAGCGTGGGCGTGCGCTCCGCGATTCCCTCGCACTTCACCTTCTCGGGGCTTGACGTGTGCTGCCTGATTGAGCGCTCGTCTATGATTCCGAAGTATTTCCCGCCTTTTGTTATCAGGACGGGCAATCCGGTCTTTGAAATCTCGTTCACTGCCTTTGAAACAGGCTCCGACGCCTCAAGTATGCTGGGTTGTTCTATTTCCATTTCGACACCTCTCAACTACAATGACGGTAATCCAGACAAGGAATAAAAAACCTCCGAAGAGAGGTTTTTTAGCAGTAGAACCGCAGTTCTACTCCAATAAAAAGCCGATTACTGCCTGTTTCACTTCTTCTTTTTGCCCTTCTTCTTCGGCTTTTGGGGCTCGGATTTGGGCTCTGCTTTCATCTGCCCATCTTCCTGCTCGGCTTTGGGCTGCTCGGGCTTGGACTCTTCGGGCTTTGCGTCGTCCTCATAAATGAGCGACGGGCGCGAGCCGCGGTATTTCTTCGCTATCTCCTCGGATTCGCGCTCGTATTCCTCGATTGAGCCCTCATCCGCGCTTTTGGCTTCCGCGCCGGTTTCGGGCGTTTCCTCTTTTTCGAAAACCTTCTTCCGCAGCGTTTCGCCGTGCGAATCCGGAGATTTGCCCTTGAACGAGGAGGAAATCTTGCCTGAAAGCCCTGCGAGAATGCCCCTCGCGCCGTCAGTTGCGCTTCCCTGCCCCTGTTCGGGCGTAAGAAGAAGCCTTGCGAGGGTGATGGCGCGCAGGAGATTGACCGTGAATGCGTAGAGGATGGGCACCACCGGGACAAGCAGAAGCATTGTCGCGCCGACGGAAGCCATGAGTGTCACTTCCGAGCCCACGCTGTCAAGCGGGCAGGTCTGGAAAATGCCGAACGGAAGGCGCACGAGTATGGCGCAGACCGCGTCCTTGAGATACCTCTGCATTATGCTGGGCGCGAGAAGGCAGAGTATTGTCACGGCATTGCCCGCCTTGGCTTCGTTGCCCGGCGCAGTGAGCATGCGGTAGAGGTAGTAAAGCGAAACAATGACTGAGAGCAGGAGGAAATCAAAGGTGGCAAGCGCGAGCCTGCCGCCTGTTGAGTAAAACACGACTGCCGAAATCAGCCCGAGAATGACCGCCGCCCCAAGCGCGGTCCAGTAGCCCTTTATGCCGTCGAAAATCGGGGAGAGGACAATGTGTATTGACAGGTCGAGCGACTGGAGGAAATTCAGGCGGTCGTGGAAAAACCCGTAGAGAACGAACGAGCCCACGCCAAGCGTTATGCCGGCCGGGATGAGGACAAGATAGACTATGTTCGTGATGAGCGTGTCCTGCGGCGGGCGGTATGCGCCGGACATGAAATAGAACCCTACGAAAACAAGCGAGACGAACATGAGGGCAAAGGGGGCGAAGAGCGCCTCGCGCTTGGTGATTTTCCTCCCCGTTGTCTGGAGGAAATCGGCAATTTTTCCAGCCGCGAAAACGTAGAAGAGGATGACTGCGATTATTGCGAGCATGCGAAGCTGCGAGAGCGGGATTGTAATCGTTGGCACCTTCGGAAGGGCGAGCCCTGCCGCGCCTGCGACGCCTGACAGGTTCCCGCTGCCCAATGCGCCGGCGATTCCCACGAGGTCGGACGGATTGCTCGCCACGCCGCCGGACGTGTTGATTACTTGCTTGACAACCGAGGCAGTATCGTTGTCCGAGATGTTGAGCATGCCGAATATCGAGGTGAAGGATGGGATTCCCGTGCCGTTGAGGAAAGTTTCAACCGAGGCGAGAGGGGATTTGTAATCCATCTGGGCGGGAAACACGAGCGAGATTGCCAAAAACAGCACGAACAGGGATGTTGCCGCCTTCATGGAATTGAATCTCGCCCAAGATTTAAAAGATAATTGAGGTGGGCATAAACTTCTGAAAAAGAAAAAAGGCGAGTGGGGGATCGCCAGCCGAAGCTGGCGAGATTTCGAGCGAAAGCTCGAAACCCCACGAGCTAAAGGCGAGTGGGGGAATCGAGCCCCCCTAATCCGCTCTGCAGGCGGATGCATAGCCTCTCTGCCAACTCGCCGAAATTCCGCATTCTGAGTTGGCAGACCAGTGGAACCGCAGTTCCAGTCGGGCTGCCAACTCGCCATGTACGATTCGCCGAAGCGAATCGGACAGACAGCCGAGCCAAAGCTCGGCTGGATCGACAAACCCCGCAAGGTTTTGGCGAAGATAACAGCCGAATTCTGTCAAAAGGCATTTATAATCTATTGCGCCGCCCGCGCATGCGCTTCGGGTTTCAGATTTTCACAAATCCCAATCCGGCGACTGCGAGGATAACGAACATGAACGGGCAGGCGGGCGCGCCTGTAGGAGAAGGCGGAAGCTCGGCTGGAAATTCGGGCACTGAAGCATTGCCATCTCCCGCGGAGGCATTGCCCTCGCCCTCCAATATGGATTGAGTCTGCCCCAGGACGGGCTCGGCGGGCTTTGCCGGCGCGTTCTTCTTGCAGCCGATAAGGCAGGATTCCTTCCTCGTCTGGCAGAAACTCGGCATGAATCCGCTGTAGCACGAGCCGGCTGACATCGCGCATGACGCGCCCACCATGTCGGCTGACTGCCCGCAACTGGCGGCAATGACGGAATACGGCGTTTGGTCGTCTTTCATGTTAAGGCAGGCCGTATAGTCGGCGTACGCCTCAAGCAGGCACTTCCTGTAATCCGCCGTGCAGGCGCAGTATCCGACAAAGTAGCCGCTTTCCTTGTCGATATACGAAATGTAGTAATCGTTGACAAGCTCGCAATCCCAGACCTTGGGGCTGACGCCCTTTGTCACCGCGACTATGGCTGTGCGGTCGGACCACAGCTCCTTGCTGTTGCAAGGTCCGTACTGCCCGGTTTCCGCGTTCTTGCATTTGCCGCAGGATTCGTAATCCCAGTCGCAGCCCGTTTCGCACAGCGTCTTTTGTTCCGCATGCGCGATTCCGGCGCCAAACAGCGGCAGCAGACCGAGAACAAGAGCGATGGCAAGGAGAAGCTTCATCAAATCCCTCGTAATGCATACCAAGGGCACGCTTATAGACCTTTTGAAAAAAGAGCCGGCACTTCTTTGATTGACGATTTTTTTGTAAAAAGGTATTTATGCAATGCAGGGGCATCCACGCAAATGGCAACCCAGCCTTTCCCTTATCGCGCAATCGTTCTTGGCTCGATTCTCTCTGTCTTGGTCGCGCTTTACAGCTCATACGCGGGCTTGAAAATCGGCGGCGTGTATTGGCCCATGGTTACGACCGCGGTTGTTTCGCTTGCGATTGTGCGGCTGCTTGGCGGGAAAGATAAGCACGAAACAAACGTCATGCAGACTGCCGCCTCGACGGGCGGGCTTCTCGCCGCAGGAGTGATTTTCACCATCCCCGCGCTTTACCTGCTTGGCTTGCCTGTTTCCCAAATGGACATATTGCTGGTTTCCCTTTGCGGCGGGTTGCTCGGCCTGCTGTTCGTCTATCCCCTGCGCGAGAAAATGGTCGTGAAGGACAACCTGCCCTATGCCGACGGCTCGGCTGCCGCGGAAATAATCAAGGCTGGCGATTCCGGCGGGAAGAAAAGCTCCGTCCTTGTCGGCGCATTCTCGCTTGGGGCGGCATTCGCAATAGTGCGGGACGTGCTTGCGCTGTTCCCTTCGTATTTCAACCTTGAATCTCTGAAAATATCCGCCGCGAAGCTCTTTTCGTTCGGAAGCTCGATATCCCTGATTCCGTTCGCAGGCGGGTATCTCATCGGCTTCCGCTTCACGCTCGCGTGGTTCATCGGGGCTGTGGCGTCGTATTTCTTCATCATCCCATATACAATTTCGTCAGGCATGATGCCGGACAAGCTCGCCGTGATGGTCGGAATCACAAAACCGCTCGGCACGGGAATCGTAATCGGCGCGGCAATCGCGTATTTCATCACCGCTGGAATTCCTGTTTTCCTCAAGACCGCGGCGCACTATGCGGACGTGAAGCACCACAGGAAAGCCGGAGCCGCGCTTCTTGCATTGGTCGTGCTGATAACCTATGCGTTCAACCTTTCATTGCCAGTCGCGCTCCTCGCGGTAATCGGGGCGTTTTTCATGGCGTATGTCGGAGCGAGGATAACCGGCGAAATGAATGTCGACCCCATGGAAATATTCGCCATGGTCGTGCTTCTTGCTGCGAAATACCTGTTCGGGTTCACTGCGCTGCACCTTGTGCTTGTCGCCGCAGTCGTCTGCATAGCTGCGGGGATTGCCGGCGATGCGATGCAGGATTTCAAGACCGGGCATTTGCTTGGCACAAAGCCGGAGCACCAGCTTGCGGCGGAAATTGCCGGAGTGGTTTCCGCATCGCTTGTCATGGGATTGCTAATGCACTCGTTCGCGCAGGTCGGCTTCGGCACTCTTGATTTTCCCGCCCCGCAGGCAATGGCGGTGAAGGAAGTTGTCAGCGCGAAGGGGATGCCTTCGTTCCTCCTGCTAGGAATCGCGCTTGGCGCGGTTGCGACTTATTTCCTGCACAGGTGGAAAAAAGGCGAGATTGGCGCGGCGCCGGTCGCGTTCGGCATCGGGCTTTACGTCCCAATCGAGCTTTCAGTCCCGCTTTTCATCGGCGGAGTGGCAAGCTACTTCGTAAGCAGGGCGAAGAAAACCGAGTTCTGGCGCCTTGTTGCAGGAGGAGTAATCGCTGGTGAGGGGATAGTAGGCGCAATACTCGTGCTTGCGGCTGCCGCTAAGTTCTTTGGAGTTTGAGCGGAAGGCGCGGACGGCAAGACAGCGTTACATCGTCGATTTTATCGTCTCGAGCATGCGCTCGATTATTGCCTTTGTCCCTGAAGCCGTTTCCTGGCTTACTGAGAAGAATTTGTCGTGGAAGTGGTCGAGCATCGCCATTGCAGTTGGCTTGTTCAGCGCGATTGCAAGCTCCACGTTCTTGCGCGCATCCACGGGCTTGTTCTGCATCACCTGGCAGATGCCAAGTGCGCAAATCGCCTCCGCGTTGGTCGGCTGCATCCCCTTGACGTATTCGAGCGCCTGCTCTGCTTCAGGCAGGCGTTCAAGCGTGATAAGCGCGTATCCCATCATGTGCCAGATTTGCGCATTCTCGCGCTCGATTTCCGCGGCTTTTGAAAAGCATGAGAGGGCGTCCTCGAACTGCCCGCTTACGTAGTGCGCCTTGCCTTTCATGAACCAGACAATCGCGTCCTTCGGGTCGATTTGCGCAAGCTCGGTCGCCTCGGCGACTGCCTCCTCGCCCTTCTTCTGCTCGGTGAGTTCTTCCGTTTTTGCGACCATCTGGTCTTCCAGCTCGTTTGTCATGCTTGAAATAGCCCGCCAAGGTTTAAAAAGTTGGACTGAAAAAGCTGCCCATGGCAATTGCAATGCGACCTGCGCCGGCTGTTCCGGCTTCAAGACCGGTTTCAGGGAAAGCGACTGAGGAATTCACCGCGCTCAAGCACGAGCTTAACGTGGAGTCGTGGGACATGGCTCCGAACAACTGGGACGCCATCCAGATTGCCTATGCGAAGAGGGGAACAGAGCAGCAGGCGCGCTCGTTCGTCGCAGTAATCCAGATAAAGCAGCAGGAAATACTGTAGTGCCGCATCTTCTCCGAGACTAGCTTATGAGGGCTTTTGCTTCCTTCTCCAGCAGAGCGGAAGCGTCGGCGAGCGCCTTTTTCCTCGCCGCAAGCTCTTTTGCGTGCGATGACTCCGCAGGCATCTTGTATTGCGCTGCGAACCGCGCGACCTTGTCAACGCTTACGGCTTCTGCAAGCTCCTTTTGCGTGATTGTGACTCCCGCAAGCTGCGATGCTTCCGCAGCTGTCAGCGTGGAGAGGAATTTCTTCTTCGCGATGCAGTCCCGCACTATGCCGCCGGTTATTTCGTGCGCTTTTCTGAAAGGCACGCCTTTCTTTGCGAACAGGTCGGCAAGCTCGGTTGCGCACGCGTATCCTTCCTCAAGCTCGAGCTTGATTTTCTCCTCGTTGAACTTGAGGAGCGGGATGATTTGCGAGAGTATCGAGAGGCTGGAAACCGCTGTTTCAACTCCCATCATGAGCGCGTATTTGCTCTCCTGCGAGTCGAGGTTGTAGCCCGACGGCACGCCCTTGAGAAGCCCGCCCGCATGCACCGCAAGCCCCAGCATCCGGCTTGTCTTTCCTCTGATTAGTTCAAGCGGGTCGGGGTTTTTCTTCTGCGGCATCATGGATGAGCCAGTGGAGTATTCGTCGGGCAATGTGAGCAACCGCTTGTTCGCAAGGAGTATCATGTCCTCCGCGATTCTGCTGGCATGCGCCATTGCGAGGTAAAGAGTGAAGAGGAATTCCGCTTCAAGCTCGCCCCGGCTGGACACCGAGTCCATGGGGTTGGCTGTCGGCGCCGTGAAGCCCAGCAGCTTGCTTGTGTGGTTCCGGTCTATGTTCCAAGTCGTTCCTGCAACCGCGCCGGAGCCAAGCGGGTTCTGGTTCACCCGCGCGTAAAGCTCGGAGAGCCGGGACAAATCCCGCCCGAACTCCTGATAGTGCGCGTGGCAGTAGAATGACAATGAAACGGGCTGCGCGACCTGCGTGTGCGTGTACGCGGGAAAAACGCAGTCGCTTTTCGCAAGCGTGGAAAGCGAGAACTGCACGTTGAGGATTTCGGCGCAAACCGCATTTATCGCGTCCCGCATGTAAAGCCGCGTGTCAAGCGAGACCTGGTCGTTTCTCGACCGTGCGGTGTGCATCTTCTTGCCGTTGGGCGTGGATTTCGTCACTTCGGACTCGACGTTTGTGTGCACGTCCTCAAGCTTGTAGTCGAGGTTGAACTGCCCTGACTGCGCCTTTGATTTGAGCTGGAGAAGAGCTGAAATTATTTCCCCGGCTTCCTTCTTCGAGAGGATTTTCTGCTTTGCAAGCATGCAGACGTGGGCTACGCTGCCGTCGATGTCGTAGGGCACGAGCTTTTCGTCAAGCCGTGCGTTTTCCGCCGAGAGGAAATCGAACAGAACCGCCTTCTGCGGCTTGTCGAATCTCCCGCCCCAAAGTTTGCTAGGCATGAAAATTCCTCCGAAATTTTCAGACATGGAGCAACAGCTCCATGCTGATAGTATCAACCGAATGCTGTGCTCCGATTTGCCTTAAAATATGATGTTCCATGCGGGACATTTGCCACGAAGCGCGCCAAACATCCACTAAAAATGCATTAAATATACGTCAATCAACAAACATGGGCAAATGACGGACAGCCATATTAATAAATAAAGGATAAAAATTACGCAAACGGTCTATATGTCCGTCCAGTGGATGTCCGGCAAAAGCAGCCTGCATTTCGACACGATAATGTACTATCACATCCTGCACAGGGAGTTCGGGATGGGTGCGAAAATCGTCGAGAAACACAACCAGCGATGGCTGTCCCACTGCTCCCCGCTTGTGGAGACCAAGTATGGAAAATGAAGATGAACTGGTCCGCATGATAAAGCGCGAGCTTGGCGCGGACGAGGGTTTTGAGGACGCGGAATCCATCCCATTGCTTGGGAAACAGCTTCTTGTGACAACCGACATGCTTACCGAAGGGGACGATTTTCCTCCGGGCATGCCGTATGACGCTATCGGCTGGAAGGCAGTCACTGCGTCGCTATCCGACTTGGCGGCAGCCGGCGCAAAGCCGCTTGGCATGACAATGGCGTGGGGATTGCCGCGCGTGATGCCATCCGACGGGGCAAGGCAGATTGCAAAGGGAATGGCAAAATGCGCCCGAGCGCACAAGACGCGCGTTTACGGAGGCGACTTAAACGAGGGCGAGAGCATCACGCTTTGCGGAACCGCGTTCGGGGTTGCGCGCTATCCTTTGAGGCGGGGCGGGGCAAAGCCCGGCGACCTGCTTGCCGTGACAGGCCCGCTTGGCGCGTCATCCGCGGGCTATCTTCTTTACTGGTCGAAAAAGGAAAGGAAAACCGAAAGCGAGGAGCGGATGCTTCGCAAGTTCAATTATCCTGAAGCGCGGGTGTCGCTCATGGCTGACCTGAATTCGCGCTCGCTTGTCCGCGCGGCAACAGACATAAGCGACGGGTTTTCATCCGCAGTCCGCAACATCTGCGAAGGGAGCAATGCCGGCGCGCTCGTGGAATACGTCGGTGTTCCTATGGAAGAGGGGTTCGAGGAATTCTGCGAAAAGAACCGCAGGAAGCCATTCGAACTCCTGAATCTTGGCTGCGATTATGAAATTGTCGCCGCTTTCCCGCAGGAGTGCTTCTCAGCCGCGAAGCGGATTGCCAA
This sequence comes from Candidatus Micrarchaeia archaeon, assembly GCA_041665945.1. Lineage (GTDB taxonomy): Archaea > Micrarchaeota > Micrarchaeia > Anstonellales > Anstonellaceae > UBA10161. The sequence continues at coordinate 831 of JBAYHU010000003.1, read as the reverse complement.
GGCAAAGGGCTGCGACCTGTACGAAATCGGGACAGTGCTCAAGCAGGAGCAGGGGATTTTGCTTGAAAAGGACGGGAAGCTGATGCCGCTGCCAAAGGAAAAGTATTCGCACTTCGATTAATTGCGCCTGCCGAGCCAGAGCTTCTTGAAAAATGGCAGCGTGAGCGTGGAGAGCATGAATGCGAACGCCGGAACAATGGCGTTGAGCCATGGCTGGGAAATTCCGATTGCCTGAAGGTAAGCCCCAACTGAGATATAGGTGAAAGCGACGAGAAGGAACCTGCGCGCGTTGCTTGTCTCCCAAGCCTTGTCATCTTCCACGCGCCTGTTTCTCTCTTCTATCGCAGCGAGCCGCTTTTCAAGATTTTTCATTGGAGCAAACCTCGAACAAATATTATTGCTCAGAACTCAAGATCTTCGTCATGCGCGCGAGTCTCTGAGGTCCGCGCTCTGCAATACCTCGATATCTTCACAGCGGAAGAATAGGGAATAAGGGAAAATAAAAGACCATTAGCCGAAAATGGCTCCAAACCCTGCTTCTGCGTTGCTCTCCTCGTCTGCAATTACTTTTGCGACAGCCGAGATTACTTCGGGCTTGGATTCCGTCATTACGTCCTTCATCTTCTCGCGGACGAACGGGACGAACTCGTCGCTTGCGCGCATGAACACGTAGAACTTGTCCTTGTCCTGCCCGACTGCAATGCCGTCCTTCACCTTGTAGCCAATGCGGGAGAAGCTGGGCTTGCCATAGGGGTCAGCCTCGAGAAGGGCGACCACTTTCTGCTTTTCAGTTGACAGTGCTTCGTAAACCAATTCCATGATGACACCTCT
>JBAYHU010000002.1:0-175764 GCA_041665945.1 Candidatus Micrarchaeia archaeon | reverse complement strand
TCCGAGGATTTCCTCGAATCCGAGCGCTCGGTTTCCGAGGAAGAGCACGAAGTTGAGGAGGAAAAGGCGGCGCCCAAGGCGGAAGAGGACAGCTGGGAGGAACCCAAGCAGCCCGCGGCAACCCCGAAAAAGAAAGTCGTTGTTGCGGAGTATTCGCGCCCGGAAATCGAACCGGCGGAGCAGGAGCAGAAGGAAGAGGCGCCTGCGCCATCTGAGAAACCGCCTGCCGTGGTGATAGCCCCTGCAAGGGAAGGCTATGCTCGCCCATCTGCCATGAACAAGGGAGGGCTTCTCATCCAGCCAATATTCGCGGACGACACTTCCAGCAGCAAGCCCGAGGAAAAGGCAACCGAGCAACTCTCGCCCCAGCAGCAGACCGACGATGCGCGTCTGAAAAAAATACAGCGTATAATAGACGAGCTTTCGCCCGACAGGTACAAGTCTGCCGTTTCAGCGCCTGTGCAGGAGGAGGAAACGCCCGTTGCCAAAACTCCAAAGGGCAGGGCAAGGGGCTCATCAACAGAAGTGAACGACGACTTCTCGGTGGATGGCGTGTCTGGTGCGGACGATTCCCGCGAAGAGGAGGAAGCCGAGCCTGAAAAGCCGCAGCCAAAACCCCCTGCCAAAAAATCAATTCCCGCTCCTGCCCCCGCGCCCGAACCCGAAGAGGAAGAGCCGCAGGAAGAGGCCAAGGCAGAGGTTGCAGAGCCGCCCGAGGAGGAACTCGCGCCCGAGCAGCCCGAAGAAGAGCCGGAGCAGCCCGAAGAAGAACCCGAACCAAAATCCAAACAAGGGAAACAGGTTTCCGCTCCATCCGCGAAAAAAGCGCAGCTTGCAAAGAAGGGGGCAAAATCGCTTCCCTCCAAAAAAGCGGCAAAGCAAGCCGAGCCATTGACGGTTCCAAAGGCAAAAGCCGGAAAGCAGCAGCCGGCAGCAAAGAAGAAGGGAGCCGCGCCGGTGCAAAAGGCGCCTGAGAAGCCGCTTCCAAAACCAGTTGTGCAGCCAAAGATTGTGGCGCAACCCAAACCAGTGGCGCAGCCAACAGTGGCGCAGCCGAAATCAACAGTCCAATCCAAACCCGTATCACAGCAAAAGGGAAAGCCCTTCAAGGCAATCGCAAAACCGCCTGCAAAGCAGGAGCCAAAAGAGCCTGAGCCGGACATGGACGCTGACGTGGAAAAGGCAATGGAAAGTTTCGGCTCCAACGCTTCCGAAGAAGAAACTCAAAAGCCCCTGCCGCAAAAAAAGCAATTGCCCGTGAAGCCAGCGGTGCAGGAATTGAAAAAGCCGCTTCAGTTCGTGGCGCGCCCGCAGCCTCGGGCTGGAAGCAGGCAGCCGCAGAGCAAGCCGCAGGCTGACGACAACGAAAGCAGGCAGCCGCAGAGCAAGCCGCAGGCAGAAGACGGCGGAGACCGGCAACAGCAGGGCAAGCCCACAGGAAGGATTCTCCCGCCGCGCCAGCTTCCAAAACAGGTTCCTGCAACCGGCTCATCCACGAGCCAGCCGCAGGTGCCTGCCTATGCAAAGGACACTTCCGCGGTTCCCTCTTCTTCAACAAAGCCGGGAACAAGGATACTGCCCGGAGGAATGGCAATCCCGTCCGCTTACCAGCAGACATATGTGCCTCCGGCGCGCCAAAGGGTGCTTCCGACAAGGGCGCAGGAAAGCCGCCCCACGTCCGCCCCTCAGGATGAAAAGCAGGAGGATTTGCCCCTTGAGAAAAAACCCATGCGCGTGCTTCCGACCAAAATCCCGATTCGCAAGCCCGAACCTGAGCCCGAGCCCGAAGAAAAAACGCCGGAGGACTTCGAGCAGGAAAAGCTTAGGGCAAGGACTGCAGAATCCCTAAGGAAAAAACTGCAAGCCCCCGTGCCTGATGAGGGGCCCGAAGAGGCGCATGAAAAAGAGGCGCAGGAAAACGAAGAGGAGCGTGTGCCATCTCCCGACGCCGACGACGTGCCCCTACCTCCCAAATCGGAAGATTCCGCTTCTGAAAAGCCGAAATCCTCTCTTCCGTCCCGCCCGTTCCAGCAGTCCAGCCGCGAAATTTCCGGCGAGGCGAAGCTCCCCGAAAAGGACGACGACGAATTGTCCATCCCCTCGCCTTCGCAGGAGGACGAGCCGCCAGAGCCAGCGCCGAACGATTACGCCGACGCGAAGCAGCAGTTCAAGCGCAAAATCGAGCAGGCGGGGCTGAAAGAGGAAATCCGCATGGAATCCGAGGAGACGCTCGAGCAGTACGCGAAGGAAAACATGATATGGCTTTACGAAATATACAAGATGGGCGGCATGAGCCGCGAGGATTTCATCGAAAAGGTGCGCGAGCAGTCCGGCTCGCATGGCGAAGGGCAGCAGTCAGGCGGCACACAGGGAGAGGCTTCCGCGCCCCCTGCCAACCCCGCGCTTGAGAGCCTGAACCGCGAGCTTGACAAGAAGGCGAAAAAATAAACCCGCGGGATGGCGGGCATATCTATAATAAAAAGATTGTGATGGTATTAACAGTCGAGAAAACGTGATTGGATGGCCGAACAGGAAAAACAACTGCCTTCCCCGGTGGGCAAGCACAAAAGCAAGGCGCCGCAGCCGTTCGTCGCATCCCCTGTGAGGGAGAACGAAGGCCCGGCAGACCCGGTCCGCTTCAGGAACTTCATGGTTTCGCTCGCCTCGCGCTTTCCCACGCTCAAAAAGCAGCTTTCGCAGGCTGACATGCACTACACGCCCGCGGGCTTCGTGCAGGCGTCGCTGTTCACTGCGTTCTTCATCACCGCCATGATACTGATTATCGGGTGGCTTCTCATCAAGGAAAACTATTACGCGCCAATCATACTCATCGTTGCAACGCCCGTCGTTTTCGTCATGGCGTTCTTCTATGCAATGTATCTTCCCAAGGTGAAATCCACCATGCGCGCCAAGCGCATGGAGCAGGAGCTTGTCTTCGCAGGCAGGCACATGTTAATTGAGCTCAAGGCGGGCGTGCCGCTTTTCGACGCGATGCTTGGCATCTCCCGCGACTACGGCGAAATCTCTGCCGAGATGAACAAGGTCGTGGAAAAGGTGACGCTCGGCGTCCCCATGGGGGTGGCTCTCCACGAGGTCGCGGACTCCAACCCCTCTCAATACTTCTCCCGCGTGATACTGCAGATGGCAAACTCGCTTGCGTCCGGCTCGGACGTGGCGCTCGCGCTTGAGGCGTCGCTCGACCAGATTTCAAAGGAGCAGGTGATTGCGCTTAAGGCATACGGGCAGAAGCTCAACCCGCTTGTAATGTTCTTCATGATTTTCGGCATCATCATGCCTTCGCTTGGCGTGGCATTCATCATCATCCTCGCGTCGTTCCTCGGAAGCTCCTCAGTTACGTTCGGCTCCAGTGCGCTTTTCGGCATAATGATTGCAGTCGGGCTGATACAGTTCATCTTCCTGACCATGGTGGAGTCCTCGAGGCCGAAGTTCGACATAGTATAATGTGGTATCCATGGCAATGTTCTACGAAATGATCGGGCGCCTGTTCTCAAGGGTGCAGATGCGGAAGCTCGGCGGGCTTCTCGAGTCCTCGGGCGTGGATTTCGTAGCCGAGGCGTTCGCGGGCTTCATGGTGCTTCTCTGCCTGCTCGCCACCCTCCTGCTCTACCTCCTGTCAATCTCGTTCGATTCGCTGCGCAATTTCCTGTTCAAGGCGTCGGCGTTCATTTCCTTCGACATAACCGCATCCTCGCCGCTTCTCTTCACGCTCGTGGCGCTCGCGTTCTCCGTCCTTGTGGCGGTGGGCGGCATCGGGCTCATAGTCTACGTCATATTGCTTCTCCGCGCGGACTCGCGCAGGCGCAGCGTCGAGGAAGTGCTTCCCGACTTCCTGTCCCTTTCGGCATCCAACGTCCGCGCGGGCATGACAATAGACCAGGCTATGTGGTACGCGGCAAAGCCCGAATTCGGCATCCTCTCAGCCGAAGTGTCCGAAATCGCGAAAAAGGCGTTCGGCGGCGTTCCGTTCAACCAGGCAATAGACCACCTGCCCGAGCGCTTCAATTCCAAGCCCATGCGCCGCGCGGTCGCTCTCATCAAGCAGGGCTTGGCATCCGGAGGGCAGCTCGCGGACATCCTCGAGCGCACTGCGGAGGACTCGCGGCAGATGATGATGCTTCGCAAGGAAATCTCAGCCGCTTTGCTCATGTACGTGATATTCATCGTGTTCGCAGGCGCGCTTGGCACCCCGTTCCTCTTCGCAATTTCCTCCAAGCTCGTCATCATGCTTGAAAGCGTGTTCGCGTCGCTTCCCGCATCTTCCGGCTCGGCATCCTTCACCGGCATGCAAAGCTCGTTCATCACGCCGACCAAGCCCGCGGTCTCATCCTCTGACTTCTTCCTGTTCACCATCCTTTCCTGCGCGATAACCGCGATATTCTCCGCGCTTATAATCGGCGTGATTTCAAAGGGCAGCAAGCGCGACGGCATCCCCTATGTGCCTGTGCTCCTCGCGGTTTCGCTTGTGATATTCTTCGTGACGTCCTACCTGCTTGAGGGGATGCTTTCGAACATTTACGTATGATATTCCTTTGATTGGAAACACGACAGGATGAATGATGATTGATAGAGGTGGTTTGGTTGACTGGAAACATTCTGAAGAAAATGAAAGCCCAAGCGGCTATGGAATACCTGATGACCTATGGCTGGGCTCTCTTGGTCATTGTCATCGTGATTGCGATACTCGTTTCGCTCAACCTGTTCTCCGCCCCGCAGGGATGCTCCTTCGAGCGCGTGGGCTTCACATGCGGAGCGCCTCTCATCGACACGGCGGGCAATCTGTTCCTCCCCCTGACGAATGGCAACCCGAACAACATCAAGCTCGTGGGTGTGGTCTGCACGGCGGACAAGACCCCGAACGCGCCCGAGGCTCCGTCATCCGGGCACGGCTACTTCGCCAACATGACGATGCTCAAGCAGTCCACCTACGACCTCGGCAACACCACCGCCACGCAGCCCATCTGCACAAAGGTCGATGGCATCACGCCCTTTGAGACGAACCCGGGCGCTGACTTCTCAGGCAAGATTTGGGTGTTCTACCACAACGAGGAGGATGGCGACAACTACCCCCTCCGCACGGTGAGCGCGAACCTCGTCACCAAGACAGTGAAGGCGTCCTAAGCGCCTTCATCCCTTTTTTTTCTTTTTCATTTTTCCTTTTCATTTTTCCAACACAAGTGCAGCGGGTGCGATAGTTGAAAAACCTCAAGACGATAATCGCCGTCCTTCTCACCCTTCTTGCCGCGCCGGCGGTCGTGTTCACTTATTTTGGGCAGTGGGACAGCGTGTTTGCAAACCCGCAGGTGCTGCTTCTCCCCTATTTTGTCTTCCGCTCGGTGCTGCGCATGCTCGCGGCTTATGTCCTTGTCGTGATATTCGGGCTGACATTCGGCATAATCGCGGGGCTTTACCGCCGCCCGCGCATTTTCCTCCTTCCCGTGCTTGACATCCTGCAATCGATTCCCGTGCTTGGCTACCTGCCCCCCGTGATTCTGATGTTCTCAGGCGCGCTTCCGGGCGAGCTTGGCTACGAGCTTGCCTCCATCCTTCTCATCTTCACCGGCATGGCGTGGGCTGTCACATTCTCCGTGCTTGGCGCGGTGCGCAACATCCCCAACGACCTGCGCGAGGCTTCCAACGCATTCGGGGTGCGCGGCTGGCGCTACGTGCGCCACATTGTCCTTCCCGCAATTTTCCCCTCGTTTGTCACCGGCTCCATCCTCGCGTGGGGCGGCGGCTGGTATTTCCTCGTCGCCGCGGAGATGCTCTCCTACGGGACGTCCGTGCACGTGCTCCCCGGCATAGGCTCGTTCCTCGGCAGCGCGGTGTTCTCCCTCGGCAACCTGCCCTCGGCTTTCCTCGGGCTCTGCGTGTTTGTCTTCGTGGTTTTCTTCATCAACTCCTTTGTGTGGAAGCCCCTGTCCGAGTTCGCCAAATACTTCAACACCCAGACCATGGTGTCCGAAGGCACGCAGCCGCTGGTGTATTCCGAGTTCGGGCCCATCCGCCACCTCATCTATTTCGTGGACAAGCTCGACGCGAAATACGGCGACAGGCTGGACCTGTTCATGGTGTCGCTGCAGCAGAGGTACGGCAAGACATTCCGCTTCCTCGAGCACGTGCCCTCCAAGAAGCGGCATACAAGGGCGACGCTCCTCACAATCGCGCTTTACGTGTTCCTCTTCGCGACCATCATGGCGTGCCTCGCGTTTTTCGTGGCGGCAGCGCTCTCCGTGCTCCCTTTGCAAAGCCTTGCCCACGTGCTTGACACGCGCCCCAACCTGCAGAATCTCCCGCTCTTCGGGCTTTATTCCGCAAGCAGGATTTTCGTGGCGTACATAATCGCCCTTGCCTGGACGCTTGTCGCGGGAATCGCGGTCGCGCGAAGCAAGAAGCTCCAGGCGATTTTCATGCCCATGTTTGACATCGGGCAGTCCACTCCCGCGCTCGCGCTTTTCCCCTTCATAGTGATAATGGTGATTTCCATGTTCGGCGGGTCAGGCATGAGCGTGGAAATTGCGTCAATCCTGCTGCTCCTCACAGGCACGCAGTGGTACCTGTTCTTCAACATAGTCGGGGCTGTGAAGTCCATTCCCGGCAACATCCTCGAGGCGTCCCGCGCGTTCGACCTGCGCGGATGGCAGTTCTATTCCACCGTGGTCTTCCCCGCGATAATCCCCGGGCTTCTGCTTGGAAGCATACAGGCATGGGGCGGGGCGTGGAACGCGCTGATTGTCAGCGAATATATAAATTACGGCGGGCAAGTATACCAGGTGCAGGGGCTGGGGGCGTACCTCAACCAGGCAACGCTTGCCGCGGTCCCGGAGCCGTGGGAAATAACGCTGATTGTCGCGACCATGAGCGCGATTGTGCTTCTGATGAATTACTTGATATGGCGGCCGCTTTTCAATTACGCGGAGCGGTTCAAGTTCGAAAACGTGTGAAGGTGCAGGCATGTTCGTTCCCGAAATAGAAGTCAAGCACGTGGGCAGGGAATATTCCGAGGGCAGGATGAGGAAGAAAATCCTCGACGACGTCTCATTTTCCATAAACGAGCACGAGTTCGTGTGCGTCTTGGGGCCGTCCGGCTGCGGCAAGTCCACTCTTCTCCGGATTGTTGCCGGGCTTGACACTGCGACAACGGGCAAGGCGCTTTTCCGCGGGCGCGACATCACAGGGCCAAATCCCCGCACCTCTGCGATGATTTTCCAGACATTCGCGCTTCTTCCCTGGCGCACTGTTTACGAGAACATAGAACTCGGCTTGCAGTCCATCGGGGTTCCGAAGGAAAAGCGCAAGCCCACCGTTCTCAAATACATCCGGCTCATGGACCTCGACGACTTTGCCGACGCCTACCCCTACGAGCTTTCGGGCGGCATGAAGCAGCGCGTGGGAATAGCCCGCGCCCTTGCCGTTGAGCCCTGCGTTTTGCTCATGGACGAGCCCTTCTCCGCGCTTGACGCCATGACGGCGAACCAATTGCGCCGCGATGTTCTGGAAATCTGGAACGACGCGAAAACAGTCACCAACACCTTCCTCATGATTACCCACCTGATAGAAGAAGCAGTGATGATGGCTGACCGCGTCATCGTGCTTTCCAAGCGCCCGGGCAGGGTGATTGGCGACATCCCGATTGACATCCCGCGCCCGAGATACGACCACGAGCGCGACCCGGAGTTCTACGAGATGTGCGACATGATTCGCCGCATGATTTCCTACAACACGGGCGAGGGCAAGCAGGTTTAGGCAGCCGCCCGGCAAAGCTTCTTTGCCTGCAACACCGGCTGGCAGAAGGGGCTTGGGCAAGCCGCCCGGCAAAGCTTCTTTAATTCTTATAACAAGAATAAATCGGGGGGTATCTCGATGGCACGCATTGAAGAGGATTTCATAGGCAAAGTGTCAGTTCCGTCCGAAGCGTATTTCGGCATTTTCACAGTCCGCGCAGGCAACAACTTCCGCATCTCTTCCCACCGCCCCTCGCGCACCTTCATTCGACAGCTTGCTCTTGTGAAGAAAAGCGCGGCAGAGGCGAACGTGGCAACCGGCTCCCTCAAAACCCGCACCGGCTCGGCAATCGCAAGGGCGGCAAAAGAGGTCGCTGAAGAGTTTTCTTCAGCCCCATCCTCAAAATCCCGCTTTTCCTCCCAGTTCCCTCTTGACTCCTTCACAGCAGGCGCAGGCACCCCCTTCAACATGAACATGAACGAAGTGCTTGCCAACCGCGCGGAAGAATTGCTTGGCGGGAAAAAGGGCAGCTACAAGCTCGTGCACCCGAACAACTCGGTGAACATGTCCCAGTCTTCCAACGACGCAATTCCCACGGCAATCCGCCTCACTCTTCTCTCCGAGCATCCGCAAGTCGTGGCAGAAGCGGAAAAGCTCGCCCGCGAAATAGACAGGAAGGCGCGCGAATTCTCCAAGGTCGTAAAGGCAGGCAGGACGCACCTTATGGACGCAGTCCCCCTCACAGTCGGCGACGAACTTTCCGCTTTTTCATCCGCTCTTCGCAAGGACATTTCCTGCCTCAACGCTGCCGCAGATGAGCTCCGCGAACTGCCCATAGGCGCAACCGCGCTTGGCTCCGGAATAAACACCCATCCAAACTACAAGCGCCTCGTAACAAAGCGCATCGCCATAAACACAGGCATCCGCGTTGTTGAAGGCAAGAACCTCTTCCGCCTCACAGCGCAGGCATCCGACTTTGCGAACTATTCCGCCGCGCTCCGCGCCCTTGCGCTCACCATGCACAAGCTCTCAAACGACCTGAAGCTCTTGTCATCCGGTCCGAATACCGCGCTTGGCGAATACCAGCTTCCCGAAGTCGAGCCCGGCTCGTCCATCATGCCCGGAAAAGTGAATCCCTCTGTGCCGGAATGCGCCGAGATGATTGCAAACCGCGTGCTTGGCAACGACCGCTCGGTTGAACTCGCCACAATCGGCGGGCAGCTCCAGCTCAACGTTCAAACTCCGCTTATCCTCCACTGCCTATCCGAGTCGCAAACCCTCATGGCGAACGGCTGTGCCATGCTTCGCAAGGACTGCATCGCAGGCTTGAAGATAAACCGCGAGAAAATCAGGAAAAACCTCGAATCCACCCTAATCTCGCTCACCGCGCTCGCCCCCTATTTCGGCTACGCGAAAATGAGCGAGCTTGTCAAGCGCGCCCAAAAGGAAGGCAAGGGCATCAAACAAGTGGTTCTGGAGGAAAAGCTGCTGACAGAGCGGCAATTCGACTTATTGATGTCCGAAAAGCGGCTCACAAGACCAAGCAAGAAGGAAAAGCTCTGAATCCCGCCTTTCTCTTTATTTCACCGGCATCCAGCTTTGCTTTTCCTTTTAAACACCGCAAAAGCAGTTTCATCTGGTGAGCTTTTGGGCTTCGGGGCATATCATTATAAAATTCATACCGACCAGTATGAATTAGTGATTCCCATGGTCGAAGTCTACGAGCGAGGGCAGATTGTCATTCCCAAATACATACGGGACATGCTGAAAATAACCCCTGGGACAAACCTCAATGTCAACGTCGAAGGGGGGAAAATCGTCCTTGAAAAGTACGATCCTGTGAAGGAGCTTGAGAAAATCAGGGCGAAGCACGCAATCTACACAACCGATGAAGTGGACAAGCTCATGACCAAGCTCGAAAAGCGGAAAGTCGCAGAGGTAATGAAGAATGTTCATTGATGCGAATATCTTTATCTACGCCTATACCGATTCGCTTGAGAAAGGGAAGAAATCCCGGGCGCTTTTGGACAGGGTCGCCAGAGGGGAGCAGCACGCTACCACGAGCGCCCTTGTCATCAACGAGGTGTTCTATTTTCTGCAGGAGGCGCGGGGCATAGCTGGAGTCGAAGACGCCCATAAGCACGTTTCCTCCCTCAACGCCCTCTCAGTCTTGCCAATAGATGAAAAAACAGCCATCGCTTCCATACATTACATAAAAGACGGCTTGCAGGTTACTGACGCATTCCACGCCGCCACGATGAAACTTGCCGGCATAGGCGTAATCTGCAGCTATGACCGGGATTTTGACAAAGTGAAGGGCATCACGCGGCAGGAGCCGAAGTAAGCGCCCCTCCGGCGTCGAACGCCCAACCCGTCGCCTCCCAAGAAACCTTTTAAACCCTCCCATGGACAATAGGGACGTAAACAAGAAAACAAAAAGGAGACCGACTTAGTAATTGTGTCTTCTCTTAAGAATGAGGCAGAAAATCTCTGTAGAGGTGGAACCTATGTATCCTCCAGCGCAACAGGCATATGACCGGGCAATCACCGTTTTCTCGCCCGACGGGCGGCTCTTCCAGGTGGAATACGCCAAGGAAGCTGTCAAGAGGGGAGCAACGGCAATCGGCATGGTCTTCGAGGACGGAGTGCTTCTCATGGCGTACAAGAACGCGCCCTCCAAGCTTCTCGTTCCCGAATCCATGAAGAAGATATTCGAAATCGACAGGCACATCGCGGCAACGGCATCCGGTCTTATCGCCGACGCCCGCCGCCTTGTTGACCTCGCCCGCCTTGAATCGCAGAGGCACCGCCTCGCGTACTCCGAGCCGGCGTCCGTCGAATTGATTTCCAAGGAGCTTTGCGACCTCATGCAGGTCTACACCCAGTATGGGGGAATCCGCCCGTTCGGCGTATCCCTTCTGGTCGGCGGAGTTGACTCCGAGCCGAGGCTTTACGAAGCAGAGCCGTCAGGCGCGCTCACGGGCTACCTCGCGGATGCGGTGGGCTCTGGCAAGAAGGAAGTCGAGGAGTTCTTCGAGAAGGAATACAAGCAGAACCTCTCGCAGGACGAGGCGATTGCGCTTGCAATCAAGGCTCTCAAGAAGTCCGGCGACCTGCAAATCAAGCCCGACACGCTTGAAATCGCTGTCGCGACAATGAAGACCAAGGAGTTCAAGGTTCTCACGCAGAAAGAGGTCGAGAAATACCTCAAGTAAGCGCGCCGCGCAAAAAGATGATGCGATGACGACCATCGAAAACTCAATCACCGCCCACATGGACATCAACGGCGAGCGGTACGAGATAATGGTCGACCCTGACCTTGCGCAATTGTACAAGACCGGGCAGAAAAAAGAGCTCAACAACGTGCTGACCGTCGAGGAGGTTTTCAAGAACTTCCACAAGGGCGAGCGGCACACGACCTCTTCATTGCAAAAGGCGTTCGGCACCACGGACATTTACGTGATTGCCGAGCGGATTCTCAGGAAGGGGGACTTGCAGCTGACGACCGACCAGAAGCGCAAGATGCTGGCCGAGCGCAAGAAGCAGGTAATCGCCTTCCTCGCGCGCGAGTGCATCGACCCGAGGACGGGCGGCCCGCACACACAGATGCGATTGGAACAGGCGCTTGAGGAGTCGCGCGTGCACATCGACGCGTTCAAGGAAGTCGCCGAGCAAATAGAAGACGTCATCAAGGCGATGCGCCCGATAATCCCCATGAAGTTCGAGCGCGTGAAAATCGCCGCGAAGATTTCGCCGTCGTTCGCCCAGCGCATCTACGGGATGCTCAAGGGCTACGGCATACAAAAAGAGGAATGGACGCGGGACGGGAGCCTCGTGGTCGTCGTTGAGATGCCTGCCGGAGCGCAGGGGGAATTCTACGAGCGATTGAACAAGGCAACGGCAGGGCAGGCCGAGACGAAAATCGTGAAGTAAGGCATTCGCATTTCGAAAAGAATGGTGATATGATGGAAGGAAAAATCGTGATGCCGGGCGAGATGATATCCGACAAGCCCGACAGGATAAGTTACGCGTACGTGGCGAACGGAAAAACCTACTCCACGGTGGTCGGGCTTTACCACGAGGGGAAACTCGTGCCGCTCGAAGGCCCGTATGAGCCGCTGCCCGACGACTACGTTGTCGGAATCGTGACAGAAGTCAAATTTTCCGGCTACTCGGTCCAAATGAACTGCGCATACCCCGCGTTCCTCTCCTCGAGGGAAATCCGCGAGAGATACGTGATGGGCGACGCGCTTTTCGCGAAAATCGCCATGATTGACGAGGTCCGCTCGACGGAACTCAACGACGCGATGAAGCTTCCGCCGGGCAAGCTGGTGAAGGTGTCATCCGTGAAAATACCTAGAATCATCGGCAAGAAAAACTCGATGATTGACATGATAAAGGCAACGACCGGCTGCGACATATTCGCGGGCAGGAACGGCTACGTATGGATTGCGGGCAAGGGAAACGCCCCGCTTGCCGAGAAGGCTGTGAAGATGATTGAGGCGCAGGCGCACACGACTGGTCTTACCGACCGCGTTGCGGCATTCCTCAAGTCCCAGCCCCAAATCATAATCGACCAAGGGGCAGGCGCTCCGCAGCAGCCGCAGATGCCTCCGCAGGAAGAGCAGCACGAGAGGCGCGAGGGCGGATACCGCAGCAGCGGCCCGCGCGAAGGCGGATACAGGAGCGGCGGCTCGCGCCCGCACTCCGGCGGCTACAGGGGAAACTCGAACAGGCAGTAAAAAATTCATAATTGAAACGGTGATATGATGGGTGGAAATGCAGCAAACAAGCCGGTGCTTCTCAAGGACGGGAAGCGCGTGGACGGGCGAAGCGTGGAAGACGTGCGCCCTCTGAAGATAGTCGCGCGCGTGCTGAACGACGCCGACGGCTCCGCTTACATTGAGTGGGGCAAGAACAAGATTCTCGCGGGCGTCTACGGCCCCTCGGAGTGCATTCCGAGGCACGACCAGTCGCTCTACCGCGCAATCGTGAAGTGCCGCTACAACATGGCGCCCTTCTCCGGCGCGGAGGAGCACGGACGCAGCGGGCCGAACCGCCGCTCAAAGGAACTCTCAAAAGTCATCAAGGAAGCGTTCGAGAATGTCATAATTTCCGAGAACTTCCCCAAGACGCAGATTGAAATTTACCTCGAGGTTCTCCAGTCCGACGGCGGAACGCGCTGCGCTGCGGTAACTGCTGCGGCAGTGGCTCTCGCAGACGCGGGAATCCCCATGAAGGACCTCGTGAACGCGGTGGCGGTCTGCAAGATAGACGGGCAGATGGCGGTCGACCCGGGCAAGGAGGAGGACAACTTCGGCGAATCCGACATGCCGATTGCGTTCTCGCCCCGCACCGGCGATGTGCTGCTGTTCCAGATGGACGGCATGCTCACGCCCGAGGAACTCGCACGCGGCTTCGAGCTCGCCAAGGGCGCAAGCGCGAAAATCCGCGAAATACAAGTCGAGGCAATCCGCAAGGTCTACGACGAGCCGCGCGAGGAGAGGTTCCTCGTGATCGAGAAGAAGGATTAAGGAATTTTTCAAGGTGTATTTATGGAACCAATAAACGAGATAAAACGCGACAGCCTCCTCGCATTCCTGTCTGCCGGCAGGCGCGCTGACAACCGCGGGATGTACGACTACCGCAAGATTGTCATGCAGCCCGGCATCCTGCAGAACGCGGACGGCTCGGCAATAGCGTCAATCGGCAAGAGCCAGGTGATGGCGGGCATCAAGTTCGACATCGCCAAGCCCTTCGCCGACCGCCCAACAGAGGGCGTGCTGTCGACTTCGGCAGACCTGCTTCCGCTGGCATCGCACCTGTTCGAAACAGGCCCGCCCTCCGACGAGTCAATCGAGCTTGCGCGCGTGGTGGACCGCGGAATCAGGAGCGCAAACATCATCGACCTCCAGTCATTTTTCATTGCGGAGGACAAGGTGCTCGCGCTTTACATCGACATGTTCATCCTTGACCACGACGGCAACCTTATCGACGCGTCATCGCTTGCCGCAATGGCGGCGCTTCTCGCGGCGAGGATGCCGAAAATCGAGGATGGCAAGATAATCCGCGGCGAATTCGCAGGAAAGCTGCCCGTTAAGGAGATGGTCACGACCTGCACGTTCGGAAAGCTTGGCGACAGGATTTTCCTCGACCCGACGCTTGACGAGGAGAAGGGGATGGACTGCAGGCTCACGCTTGCGACCACGGAAACGCACCTCTGCGCGGCGCAGAAAGGCGGCTGGGGCGCGTTCACCGAGAAGGACATTCTCGAGCTGAACGGGATTTCCCTTGACAAGGGCAAGGAGCTCAGGGCGCTTCTGAAGAGCGATTAGGAAAAACATTTCAACGGTGATGCAATATGTCAAACAAGAACGTAAGATCGGGCGCGGAACTGAGGAAGCGCGCCGACAAGGTAGACAGGCTCCGCCAGTCCCTTTTCACCTGCCCGACATGCGGCAAGAAGAAGGTCAAGCGGCAGGGGAACTCCCGCTGGGAGTGCAAGTCCTGCGGCTCGGTGATTGCCGGCGGCACGTACTCGCTTTCCACGCCGGCGGGCGAAGTCGCCGCGCGCACGATTGAGGAGCACAGGCAGAAGCAATAGAGGTCGTACTATGTATCTTTGCGCAAACCAGAAGTGCAAGAAAAAAATCGAGAAGCTGGACACCAAGTTCACCCGCTGCCCGTACTGCGGGCACAGGGTGCTTTGCAAGGTCCGCCAGCCCGTAGCGCGTGAAGTCTCGACAGACTGAACGCCGCGAACGTGATTCCGGTGCTGATTACAACCGGCAAGAACCCCAGCCGCGTTTCGAGGGCAATAGCCCTCGCGTTTGGCATTGCCGTGCCGGAATCCCGCGTTGAATTCCGAGGCAAGCGCACGCTTTCCTCCCTTATCACGCGGGCGCAAAAGCTCCATTTCACGCGCCTGTGCGCGATACACAGCGAATCAGGCAAGCCCTCCCATATCCGTTTCATGGAAATAGCTGACGATGGTGAGTGGGGCTGGCTGTCCCCGGCAATTTCAATCACAAGCGCAAAGCCCGCGGGCAGGATGCCCAAAAAAACTGCGCAGTCCTCCCGCCTTTCCATCTCCGGCGCAAAGGCAAAGGTTCTCTCGCGCCTCCTGTCTCCCCGCAATTCGCAGGATGAAGAAGCCGGCTCGAAGATAACCGCTGGCGCACGCGCGCTTTCGATTTCAGTCGGCAAAAAGAAGATTCTCTCGCTTGGCGTTTCATATGAAAAATGAAAAGGCAACCAAAGCCCGGAAAGTAACGGGCGCCGCGTCCCTTTCCCTCACATTCGATTCCGCCCGCTCCTCAAAAGCGGCTTATGACGCATTATTGCAGGAGGCGGACTTCTCGCACCGCGGCGGCTCGAAGGTTTTCCTGTCCGGAAAAACCGTGCGCGTGGAGATAAAGGCGGACGACCCTGTGTCGCTTCGCGCCTCGATAAATTCCTATCTCCGGCTGATGCATATCATTAAAACTGTTGAGCAAGACATAGAAAAAGATTAAGCAAAGGTGATATTGATGGCAGAACCGCTCCGCAACCCTGATGAACTCCAGAAGCAGCTTACCGAATTCCAGGAGACGCAAAGGCAGCTCCAGTTCGTGACCGCCCAAAGGCAGCAACTCTCTCTCCAAGTCGAGGAACTCAAGATGGCAGAGGAGGAACTCGGCAAGGCTGAAAAAGGCACCATTTACCGCGCAGTCGGCCCCCTGCTTATGGAGACCACCAAGGCCGACGCCAACGCCGACCTGAAGGGCAAGAAGGAGCTTTTCGAAATGCGCATAACCGTCCTTACCAAGCAGGAGGACAAGCTCCGCCCGCGCTTCGACGAGCTTCGCGCAATCCTTGAGAAGGCAATCAAGGAAAACAGGCTAAGATAGGTGCTTTCATGGCTGGCGGGAAAAAATCTGCCGCTGCTGCGAAAAAGAGTGCGGCAAAAAGCCAGCCAGCCACGGACATACTTTCAGCTTTCCGCTCCAAGCGCACCATAATCACCTTCCACTCCTTAGGGGACCTTGACGCAATCGGCTCGGCAATCGCGCTGCGCCGCGCCCTTGGCTCAAAATCCATAATTGCCCCGCCAGACCGCCCAAGTGCAACAGCCCGAAAGCTTCTTTCATACGCTGGCGAGGAAACCACGCTTTTTTCCGAAATCAAGCTCACCGACAAGGACATAATAGTCGCGCTTGATTCGGCATCCCCGCATCTCATGGCGCACCTCGCGGGAATAACTCCTGACCTGATAATCGACCATCACACGCGCTTCGGCGGCGAGCTGCGCGGCAAGCAGGAGATTTGCGACCCGGCTGCGTCATCCACGTGCGAAATGCTTTACTTCATCCTCAAGCCGACTGACAAGCTCTCCTGCATCGCGCTTCTTTTGGGGCTGATTTCCGATACTTCTGCGTTTAAGTACGCGACAGCCCGCACATTCGAGGCGGCATCAGGCATGCTTTCGCACTCTGGAATGTCCTATTCACAGATACTCCCAATCGCGGTTTCGCCCGAATCGCTCTCCGAGCGCATAGAGGCAATCCGCTCCTGCAAGTCGGTGACTGCCGAGAAAATAGGCGAGCACGTGATTGCGACCGCGATGGCGAAATCGCACGAGGCGCACTTCGCGGAAGTGCTGGTCCATCTCGGCGCAGACGCGGCTTTTGTCGGCTGCGAGGGGGAGGACGGCAGGATTTCAGCCCGCATGCGCGATTGCATGACCGGCAAACTGCACCTCGACAAGATAATGTTTGAAATAGGCAAGGTGCTTGGCGGCAGGGGAAGCGGGCACGAGCTTGCGGCAGGGGCATCCGGCGGCAAGGAGAACCTCCGCCCGGCTCTTGGCATCTGCCTGAAGCTTTGCGAGCAGCAGCTCCTCGCATCCGAAGGGAAGGAAAAGATAAGGAAAATCGAGTGGTAGTCTCCCGCCTTCCAACGTAATAAAAACATTCAGTCCCAATTCCGCTTGTGATATTATGCCGGTAGCAGTAGTGGTTGGAGCCCAGTGGGGAGACGAGGGCAAGGGGAAAATCGTCGATTTTTACGCCGAGCAGTCCGACCTGGTCATACGCTTCTGCGGCGGGGCGAACGCCGGGCACACCATTGTTTCGGGCGGGAAGAAGTTCAAGTTCCACCACATACCCTCAGGCATCCTCTATTCCGACAAAATCAACATAATCGGGAACGGCACGGTAATCGACCCGAAAAAGCTACTTGAGGAAATCGAGGGCGTGAAAGCCGCGGGCTACAAGCCGAATTTGGCAATCTCGCCCCGCGCGCACGTCGTTCTTCCGTATCACTTCATACTTGACGGGGCTGAAGAAACAAAGAAAGGCGGGCTTGCGGCAGGCACAACAAAGAGGGGAATCGGCCCTTGCTATTCCGATAAGGCCGCCCGCTTCGGCATCCGAATCGGCGAGCTTCTCGACTCGGAATACTTCAGGCAGAAGCTCCACATGATGCACGGGCTGAAAGCAAAGCTGATTACGGACGTTTACGGCATGAAACTCGACAAGACCGAGCAGCAAATCTTCGACGAATATTCCGATTACGCGAAGAAGCTTTCGCCCTATGTGAAGGACACCACCGAAATAGTGGCGGGCGCGCTTGCCAAGAAAAAGAAAATACTTCTCGAGGGCGCGCAGGCGACCATGCTTGACATTGACCATGGCATGTACCCCTTCAATACTTCGTCCAATACCACGGCGGGCGGAGCCTGCACGGGTTCAGGCATAGGCCCCACTGCGGTAAGCGAGGTAGTCGGCGTGGTGAAATGCTACACTTCCAGAGTGGGCGCAGGACCGCTTCCCACTGAATTATTCGACGCAGTCGGCGACTCCATCCGCGAAAAGGGCGGGGAATACGGCACAACGACAGGGCGCCCGCGCAGGATTGGGTGGCTCGACCTCACAACACTCCGCTACGCAGCGCTTGTGAACGGGCTTACCGGCTTGGCATTCACCCGCCTTGACACGCTTTCAGGGCAAAAGACGGTGAAAATCTGCACGCACTACGAGATGAACGGCAAAAAGCTTCTCATGCCGCCTGCCTCCTACAAGGAAATCGAGAAATGCAAGGCAATTTACAAGGAGTTTTCCGGCTGGGAAGACATCGGCGATGCAGGCTGGGCAAAAGCTGCGAAGGAAGGCTTCGCCTCGCTTCCGGCAGCGGCAAAGGCATACCTCGAGTTCGTATCAAAGGAAGTCGGCGTGCCCATCTACGCGGTCGGCGTGGGGCCGGGCAGGGACTCAACGATTGTTTTAAAAGACGTCTTCAAAAAGAAATGAGCGTCAATTTTACAAAATCCTGCGGGATTTTGTAAATCAGATTCGAGCTGCGGCTCGAATACTGGAAAATTTCTGAGGAAATTTTCCATGCCCCTGTAGCTCAGCGGTAGAGCGCGTGCATGGTAAGCACGAGGTCACGAGTTCAATCCTCGTCGGGGGCTCTCACTGCGGTTCGAGCCCCCGTTTTGACCTGCGGGTCAAAATCGCGACAACACTTCGTGTTGTCGCTCGTCGGGGGCTTCCTACTTCTTCAGCGGTATCATCCTTACCTTGATTTTTTAAACACAAAAGCAAAGAATAATCCGGTCGCCATGGCGGATTTGGTTTTCTGCTCACATTACCCTTTCTCTCGCCAGGCAAAGGAATACGTTTCAGGAAAGGGGCTTGAACTCACTTCTTCCATCCTTGACAAGGCGGAAGCGCGGGTGAAAGAAGCGGTGCTTGACGGCAAAATACGCCGAGTTGCCGAGCTTCCCGACACCATGGAAGAGGAGCTCGCGCTCTACGCGGCTTCCCGCATGATAATCTCTTCCGCGAACAACCGCTATCTCATCAACCGCTATGCCGTCGCAGAGGCGAAGCGCGCAAGGGAATACCTCAATTCCGACGACGCCTCCCGCCCCGCCTTCATTGACGAAGTGGCATCCGAATTCGGCGTGAAATTCGAAAAGTCCGGCGAGTGGTATGCCCTCCCGCTTTCCGGCTATCTTGCCTACACCCCCCGCTCGATTGACTACAAGCTCTCCAACCGTGAAGTATCTGGCGGCAAGGTGCGCGTGAAGAAAATGGAGCGGCTCCGCATTCTTGAGGAAGCTGTGAAAAAGCGCACCGAATCATCCCTTCCCATAAGGGCGGAATTCCAGCCCGAAGTCAAGGCGGCTGGCGCAAGGATACTATCAATCCTTCCCAAGCTCGAAACAGCGCTTATCCGCGTGGGGCAGGAAGGATATCCCCCGTGCATTACGAAGATGATTGAGGAGCTCGCGCTGAACATCAACGTGCCGCACACCGGCAGGGTGGCGCTTGCCATCTACCTCGTGAACGTCGGGCTTACAACAGACAAAATCGTGGAATTTTTCCGCCACGCGCCTGACTTCAACGAAAAGACAACCCGCTATCAGGTGGAGCACATCCGCGCGAGGAAATACAACATGCCCTCCTGCTCGACGATGGACAGCTACGGCGCGTGCGTAGCGGAGTGCCACTGCGGAACGCCACTGAACTTCAGGCAGGAAATACATGGCAGGCGCCTCAAGCGAATGGAAGAAGAGAACAAGGGAAGTGAAAAGCCATGAGCCAAACACTCCAATCTCCGGAAGAGAAATTCCTCAGGAAAATATTCTCCGAGCACTACAAGCACGGCGGCATAAGTGTCGTTTCCCCGGAAAAGCGCGAGTTCGGCTTCGGCGGCTGGGAAAAGAAAATCGAATTCCGCCACATCGGAGTGAAAAACGAGGAACAGCTGCGCGCGAAGCTCGTTTCCGAAGCCCCGCTTTACGTCTCGCACTCGGTCGGCTACTACGAATTTCCCGATGCCCGCCCCATGGTGAGGAAAAATTGGCTCGGCGCAGACCTGATTTTCGACCTCGACGCCGAAGGGCACAGCTGCGGCAAATTCACCTGCCAGCACTGCATGGACAAGGTGAAAGAGGAGGCGCTCCAGCTCATAAACGACTTCCTTCTCTCCGACTTCGGATTTTCAAAAAGCGAGCTTTCAATCAATTTCTCAGGGAGCCGCGGCTACCACGTGCATGTGCGCTCCGATGCCGTAAAAGAGCTTGACCGCGACGCGCGGCGCGAAGTGGCAGACTATGTCACAGGCACAGGGTTGGAGTTCACCCGTTTGTTCTGGGCGGATGGGAAGAAATTCCTCGGTCCCAATCCCTCGCAGGGGGGGTATGGCGGCAAATTCGCCCGCGCCTATGTCGAAAAGCTCAACGACGACAAATTCGCGCTTTCCGTTTCCCGCAAGCTCAAAAAGCCGGAGGAGCGGGCAAAACTCAAGTCCGCAATCGAAAACGGCAACTGGGACAACATAGGCATCACCAACCGCGAGAAAAAACTGCAGGAAAAGTTCGACCAGATGAAGCTCACGCTCGCAGGAAGGATTGACGCCAACGTGACTGCGGACACATCAAAGCTTATCCGCATGCCCGACTCCATACACGGCGGCAGCGGCTTGGCTGCAAAGCGCATGGAAGCATCCGAATTGAAGGGCTTTGACCCGATGAAGTCCGCGCAGATTTTCACGAGCGGCACGCTTCGGGTGAAGACAACCGAGGAAGTCCCTGAAGTGCCGCACCTTGTCCCCGAGCATCTTGCAGCAGGGCTCACGCTTGAGCTTCCGATGGCATCCGCGGTCTATCTTCTCTGCAAAAAAGCCGCAATCCTCGCCTGAACTGCAGGTTTAATAAAAACTATCCTGCCGATTATTTTGTGGTTTTTATGGTGAAAATAGTGAAAAACACAGCGCCGCCGAAACTGGTTCCCTTCCGTCGCCCCTTCAAGGATGAGATAAGAAACGTCTCATGCCTTGCCGGGGACCGCACCGAACTTGTGAAGATGGAAATGGAAAGGTTCAAGCCGTCCCAGAGCAGCAACTTCGAGGGCATCCTCTATCCGTATCCGAACAGGAAGTATTTGGACACTTACTGACGTAAAAACTCCTCTTCCTGTGCGCCTCTCACGCCGGCTCAGTTCGATTTTTATACTTATTCAATAGGAAAAATACGGGAGGGCGCATGTCAGAAGAACTTACTTACAAGAGATTGCGCGATTTGGCGCGGGAAGAGAAGGTCCAGCCCAGCCTCGTTTCGCTCCCGCCTGACTTCTACACAGATATTTCGGCTTTCCTCTCGACACGCTTCACTGAAATGGAATCCAGCCGCTCGGTAATGCAGATGCGCGAATTCGAGAACGCGGTGGCAATAATCCGCGAAATATCGACAATCCGTCAGCAGAAGATACTTTTCAAGGCAATAAGGAACGGCGGAGCGCACACGGGCACGGATTTGATGACAAAGGACGAGCACGAGCTTTACGACCGCTTCTGCGCGGTAATCGAGGATGCCCGATCGGGGCTTGAGACGCTTCTTCTGCAGTACGAGAGCAAGAAAAAGACGCCAAACCAGCGCCGCGAGGAGAGCGGGGCGAAAGCCGCGATTGACGCCCAAAAAGGCGCCTCCGTCGTTGCGCCCGCCAGCAGCCTTAAAAAAGTGAGGTTTCTAAAAGAGGTGCCGGCGTATAAGGGCCCCAATAACGAGACTTTGGGCCCCTTCAAGCCCGGCGAGGAGGGGCAGCTCCCGACAAGCGAAGCCGAGTGGCTCACGCGCGGGAAGCTCGCGGAATCCCTCGAATAACGCCCTTTAGATTGCAGGCGTTTTAGGAGTGTTAATATGAAATATCCAAAAGAAGTGAACGCATACTGCCCCAAGTGCCGCAAGCACGCGCCCCACAAGGTGAAGCTCGCGTCCAAGGGCAAGGCACGCCCGCTCGCAATGGGAAACCGCAAGCACGAGAGGAAACTCGTCGGGCACGGAGGAAAGCGCGCCGGTGAAAAGTCGGTGAAAAAGCAGGGCAAGCGCCAGAAAATCATCCTTGAATGCAGCATCTGCAAGAAGAAGCAGGAGCGCGTCATCGGGACACGCACGAAGAAGAAGCTCGAACTGAGCACGTAAGATTCGGTATAACGAGGTATTTTTATGAGCAAATTCCTGAGAGTGAAATGCGCCTGCGGAAACGAGCAGAACATCTTCGGCCACGCGAGCCGCAAGGTCTCCTGCCTTGTCTGCGGGCTTGAGCTTGCGTCCCCGACCGGCTCCCGCGTGAACGTGAGCGGCGGCACCAAGGTCCTCAAGATCCTCTGAAGAGCGAAACATACTGCAACTCCGGTAGCGGAGCAATAGCCGGCAAAGCCGGCGGAAGACGTTTATTATGGCGGATATGCCCGAACAGGATGAACTTGTCCTTGTGACAGTGAAGAAAATCATGCCCTACGGCGCGTTTTGCTCGCTTGACGAGTACGCCGCCCGCGAGGCGTTCGTGCACATCTCAGAAGTCGCGCCCCGCTGGATAAAAAACATCCACGAATTCCTCCACGACGGGCAGAAGCTGGTGGCGAAAGTCTACCACCTCGACTTGGAAAAGAACCAAATCGACCTCTCATTAAAGCGCGTCACCGAATCCGAGCGCAAGCTCAAAATTGAGGGCAACCGCCGCGAGAAGCGCGCGGAGAAGCTCTTCGAAGTCGCCGTAAAAATCGCGAAATCCACCACCCACGAGTCCATGGCGGCGAGGACCGCGCTCGCGGGCAAGTACGGCAACATCATCGACGCAATAGAGGCAATCGGCGAGAAGGGCGAGGAGTCAGTCGCGGGCCTGAAGATTGAGAAGGGGCTCGCAGCCGCGTTGCTTGAAGTCGCCTCCAAGAACATGAAGAAGGCGAAGTCCGAGCTTGACGGCATGCTCACGTTCACATCATTCGCCCCCAACGGCGTGGAAGTGGTGAAGAAAGCCCTTTCATCCTTCGCAAAGCCGAAAGGCGCCGAAGTGCAAATCCTCTATCTTGGCGCCCCGAAATACCAGATACGCGTTGTCGCCGACGACTTCAAGGCGGCTGACAAGGCAATGGAATCCATTGTCGAGTCCATAACCGCATTCGCAAAGGAGTCCCACTCGGCAATGGAATTCACGCGAATGGAAGCAAGCAAGTAAGCAAGCGTGCCATTTTCCGCTTCTTTTTTACGCCTGACGAAAACATGGCTTTATATAACTGCGCAAATCCACTTTACTTAAGGAAAACAGGGGAGAAAAGATGAAAATCATGCGCAAATGCCCTGCCTGCGGCGCCTATACGCTTAAGGCAACGCACTGCGGAGCAGTGACGAAAAATCCGCACCCGGCACGGTTTTCCATAGATGACAAATACGCCGCATACAGGCGGCAGGCAAGGGAAAGTTGATATTTATGGACAAAACCACCATCGTTGAAATCGCAAAAGTGAAAATGAAGAACCCGATTTTAATCGAGGGCCTGCCCGGCATCGGCTTGGTCGGCAAAATCGCGGCAGACCACATGATTCACGAGCTTGGCGCAAAGCAGGTGGCGCATCTTTACTCCCCGCACTTCCCGCACCAGGTAATCATGCAGAAAAACGGCGTAATGCGCATGATAAAGAACCGCTTTTACCACGTGAAGGGCAAGAAAAACGACCTTCTTTTCCTTGTTGGCGACGTGCAGGCCGTCACCTCCGAAGCGCAGTACGAGGCGACGGGCAAGATGCTTGACTACTGCCAGAAAGTCGGCGTGAAGATGACAATCACGCTCGGCGGCTACGGCACGGGCAAGGTGCACACCACTCCCCGCGTTTTCGGGATTGTCAGCGACAAGCCCATGGTGGAAACCTACAAGAAATACGGCGTGATATTCGGCGAGTCCAAGGGCTCGATAATCGGCGCTGCAGGGCTCCTTCTGGGGCTTGGCAAGCTCCGCAAGATGCCCGGGCTTTGCCTCATGGGCGAGACGCACGGCGGGTTCGTGGACGCGAAATCCGCGCAGTCCGTGCTTGAAGTCCTCTGCAAGATTGTCGACGTAAAGGTGGATTCCAAGAAGCTCGACCAGAGGGCAAAGGAATCCGAAGTATTCGCCAAGAAGATGGAGAAGGAGGCAATGGCTGCAAAGGGCATGACCATGCCATCCGAGCACGGCAAGCACGATTTGAGCTACATAAGGTAGCTTGGACGTTTTTTTACTTCCTTAGCGGAGCTCCTATTCCACGTGCGATTGCAAATCTAGAACCTAATCTCGGTGCAAACCGCCTTTTTGCCAAGAAGCAGAGCCTGAATCCTCTCCGGCTTGTGCGCGCTCACTATGAAGCAGGGCGCCTTTACCTTCAGAAGCTCGGCTATTTTTCCCGCCATGCCGCCCGTGACATCAGGCGAGCCCGACTGCCCGAGGTGCTCCCTTACCTCGGCGAAATTCCTGTGCGTTATTTTCGGCACGAGCTTGCCGTTCGCGAGAATCCCCTCGACATTCGAGGCGAGAACCACGCGCTTCGCCTTCTTTCCCAAGTATGAAACAATCTGGTCGCCCGAGCAGACCGAGCCGCCAAGTTTTTCGTCAGGCACCATATCTCCGTAAAGCACCGGCAGGTAGCCCGCTTTCAGGTACTCAAAAACAGGGCGCGTGTCGAATCTTACGATGCGCTTGTTCCTCTGCCGAATTACCGCTGCAGGCGGGATTGCAATCGCAGGCACGCCGTTTCGCAACAGTTCCTCTACAACAAGCGAGGACAGGCTCGCAACAGCCGCGTGCGTGATGCAAAAGCCGAGCTTCTGCTTTTCGGTTTTCACTCCGTCCCCTATGCCGAAGCGAAGGACAGGGGCGTGCCCGAATGAGCCGGCTCCGTTGACCAGCACCATGTCGGTGCAGCCCTTGTGCCACACCAGCGACACCGCCTTCGCAAGCCGCGAAATGCCTACTTTATCTGCCTGCATATAGCCGGATTTCTTCGTGATGGCGCTGCCGCCGAGCTTGAGTATCTGCATATCCTCCCTATAGGCAAAACCCCTTTAAAATGGTGGAGGAGAAAGGACAATATGCGCATTTTATTGGCGATAACCGGAGCTTCGGGCATAGCCTATGGTCTGCGGCTGGCAGAGGTTCTCCGCGCGGGAAAGCATGATGTCGCAGTCGTGGCAAGTTCCGGGGCGGAAAAAGTCGCAAAAGCCGAAGGCGAAACCCTCCCGAAATGCGACTATTCCGAATCGGACTTCTCCTCCCCCTTTGCATCCGGCTCAAACGCCGCCGACGCAGTGGTAATCTGCCCCTGCTCTCTCAAAACGCTTGGCGAAATAGCCAACGGAGTTGGCAACACGCTAATCACTCGCGCCTCCGAAGTCGCGCTCAAGGAGAGGAAAAAGCTTGTCCTCGTCGTTCGCGAAACCCCTCTCTCCTACATAGCGCTGAAAAACATGGAGACAATCACGCTTGCCGGCGGAGTAATCCTGCCTGCGTGCCCGGGCTTTTACCACAAGCCGAAAACAGTTTCGGACATGGTGGATTTCGTCGTGGGAAAAACGCTTGACCAGATAGGCGTTGAAAACAAGATGTTCAAAAGGTGGAAAGATGGCAAAGGACAATGAAAAAAGCTTCAGGGATTTCATAGCGCAATTGAAAAAGGAAAAGAAACTCGTGGAGCTGAAAAAACCCGCTTCACTGAAGCTTGAGCTTGCCGGCGTTCTTGCCGCGCTTGACGGAAAGCCAGTTTACTCGGAAAAAATCTCGGAACTTTCAGGCGCGCGCGTTGCAGGCAATATTTTCTCGACGAGGGAACTTATCTGCGATTACTTCGGAATAAAGCAAAGCGAGCTTATGCCAAAACTCATCCATGCGATAAACAACCCATCCAAGCCGCGTGTTATTCCTGCGAAAGACGCGCCGGTTCTTGAAGTTTCGGGGGAAGTCGACCTCACGAAACTCCCGATTCCGGTGCATGCGCCCAAGGACGGCGGCGCTTACTTCTCATCCGCGGTCGTGATTGCAAAGGACAAGGAACTGGGGCAGAACTGCTCGTTCCACAGGATGATGGTGCTTGACAAGAACCGCGTTGTCGCGCGCATCCTCCACAGGCATCTTGAGGAATTCATAAGCCGCAACGGCGGAGAATTGGATGTCGCAATAGTCGTGGGTGCTCCAATCAATTTTCTCCTTGCCGCAGCGACCTCGGTCGAGCTTGGCAAGAACGAAATGGAAATCGCAAATTCCCTCATGCCGCTTCGCACGGTAAAACTCGAAAGCGGAATCGAGGTGCCCGCGGATGCGGAATTCGTTTTCGAAGCCCGAATCACAAGCAAGATGCACGATGAAGGCCCTTTCGTTGACCTCACGGAAACTTACGACGTTGTCCGCAGCCAGCGCATAGTGGAATTCAAGAAGTTGCACCACCGCAAGGAGCCAATCTGGCACGTGCTTTTGCCTGGCTGCCTTGAGCACAAGATACTCATGGGCATGCCAAGAGAGCCTACCATCTGGAATGAAGTGAACAAGGTCGCAACCTGCACAGGGGTAAACATCACGCCCGGCGGCTGCTCGTGGCTGCACGCCGTTGTCGGCATAAAAAAGAAAAACGAGGACGACGGAAAGAAGGCGATTGCCGCGGCATTCGCAGGGCACAAGTCCCTCAAGCACGTTGTCATTGTGGACGATGACATTGACATCTATTCTCCTGCCTCTGTTGAATGGGCAATCGCAACCCGTGCACAAGCTGACAAGGACATCGTCATCCTAAGCAACCAAAAAGGCTCATCCCTCGACCCCTCGGCGGACCCGCACACTTACGCGACATCCAAGATGGGCATCGACGCCACAAAGCCGCTTGTGGCGCACGGGAAGAATTTCACGAAAGCCGGATGGATGAAGGTCAACGCGGAGGACTACGTCTAGGTGCGTTAATGGACGTCGAGCAGGCATTCAAATCAACATCGAAAGTCATTTTCGGCGAGGAAATAGGCAGCCTGCGCGATTTTGCGCCCTACTTCGAGGAAATGATGTTCCCCTATCAGATGAAGCGCTCGTTTGTCTCGGGAAAACCGGTCATGGTCTCGAACAGCTTCTATCCGCAGGACGGGAAATTCATCTCGCAGGAGGAAATCCCGCTGGTGAAATTCCCCCCGCTTGATATCAATGAAATAAAGGACATCGATTCGCTTTTCTCCGCGGCTTCCGAGCGCGCGGTTTTCTGCGGCAACAAGCTCTTCGGCAGGAACACCGAGGTTTCGGACGTGGACAACTGCGTGGATTCGTCCTCGATATTCCACGGGCACAGCCTCTATCAGGTGAAATGCGGCGCGTACGTTTCCACGCTCCGCGAGGCGGAATACGTGTTCGGCGTGTGCGGCTTTCCCAAGGCGCAGTTCGGCATGAGGATGTGCGACGGAGTGGGGGCGAGCCGCTGCTTCGAGACTTATTTCGGCACCAGCCTCTCGGACATGTACTACTCCTTCAACTGCGTGGGATGCTCGAATTGCATCTTCGCCTTCAACCTCCACTCCAAGCGCAACGTAATCGGCAATCTCGAGCTTCCGAAAGACGAGTTTTTGCGCCTCAAGAAAAAGCTCCTGTCCGAAATGGCGGGCGAGCTTCGCAGCAAGAAGAGGCTTTTCTCGGTTGCGGACATCGCCTATTTCGGCAGGGACAAAAAGGGCATTCCCGAGGAGAAAATCGCGTTTGACAGCCCGCCCCCGCCGAAAATCGAGGAGGCGTTTTCCTCCACCTGCCGCATAGTGCTCGGGCAGGAGCATAAAGACATCAGGCGCTTCGGCAAGTGGCTACTGACTCGCGCCATTCCGGTGAAAAAGGTGAAGGGCGCGAAGGGCACGCCGACTTACAAGGTGGGCGCATTGCCCACGATAAAGGACATACCCGCAGACAGGCTGGTGACTCACGAGGAGGGAATAGAAGCGTCGAGGCAGCATCCAATCGCAATCAAGCCCGGCGAGGAGCTCACCCTGCGCGAGGCGCTTTCGCGCGTTTCAAAAGTAGCGCTGTTCTCCCACGAATTCGTGGACGGGGTGCACGACAGGTGCGTGGACACGCCCAACCTCTACGGCGGGAGCGTCATCTACAAGCTGCAGGACACCACGGATTCGAAATATTCCGCGTATTCCTCTGCTGTGATAAAATCCGAGCACATCTTCGGCGGCTATTTCAGGATTTTGCAGTCGCAATTCTGCATCAACGTGTTCGATTCCACCAGCCTGAAGGGCTGCTTCGAAGTGGACTGCTCGTACTCGTCAAGGGACTCGTTCTTCTGCCACAACTGCGAGAACGTGAACGACGCGATGTTCTGCTTCAACGCCAAGGCGCTCGCCTATGCATTCTGCAACCAGCAGGTGGGTAGGGAAGATTACACGCGGCTCAAGAAAATCCTTCTCGACTACATCAATGGCGAGCTTGGGAAAAAGGGCGGGCTTGACGCATCCATATTTAACATCCCGCCGGGAAAGAAAAAGAAGTGAAACAATGGAGCTTAGTGCGCAGGAGCAAAAAATGTTCGACGGGGAATCGGGCGAGGCAGCCCGCCAGTCAATGGAAATATTAGTCGCCCTCGGGAAGATTTACGGCGCCAAGCGAACGGTTTCCATCACTTCCGCCCAAATCGCGGGAGTATCCTACAAGACAATAGGCGAAGCCGGCCTCTCCTACTTGAACGACATGGCGAAAAACGGGGCGAAAGTGCGCGTTCCATCTTTCCTCAACCCTGCGGGCATGGACCGCGAGCAGTGGAAGGAGATGAAAGTGCCTGCGGCATTTGCCGAAAAGCAGCTTGAAGTGCTTGCGGCTTACGCGAAAATGGGCATTGCGCAGAGCTGCACCTGCACACCCTACCTCGTGGGCATCCGCCCGAAGGTTGGCGAGCACGTGGCGTGGTCCGAATCCTCTGCAGTAGTATTCTGCAATTCAGTTCTCGGGGCGCGGACAAACCGCGAAGGCGGTCCCTCTGCACTCGCAGCCGCGATTTGCGGGGCAACCCCCGAATACGGCTATCACCTCGATGAAAACAGGGTTTGCGATTTTGCCGCGCATGTGGAATGCCCGCTTTCCTCCTCCACGGATTTCGGCGCGCTTGGGGCATACGTGGGCGGCGCATCAAAAGGAAAGAATGTCGCATTCACGGGAATCAAGGCGGCAAGCGATGACCGGCTCAAGGCGCTTGGCGCTTCCATGGCTGCTTGGGGCTCAAACGCGCTTTTCAACATGAAGGGGGTAACTCCCGAATTTTCCGTGGCGGAGAAGCCGGAAAAAATCACGATTGGCAAAAAGGAAATCTCCGAGATGAAAGCGAAGATGGGCTTGCCTGAACGCCCGCAAATCGTGGCAATTGGCTGCCCGCACGCCTCGCTTGATGAAATTTCCGAGGTCGCCTCGCTTGTGAAAGGGAAGAAGGTGGCATGCGAATTATGGGTTTGCACAGCAAGGCAGACAAAGGAAAAAGCCGACAAGGCGGGCTTCACCGAAACCATAGCGCAGGCTGGCGGGCGCGTGGTCGCGGATACCTGCATGGTGGTCTGCCCGCTTGAGGACATGGGATTCCACATAACAGCGTGCAATTCGGGCAAGGCGGCAAAATACCTCCAGACACTCCAGAAGCAGAAGGTAATATTCGGCGACATCGAAGACATAATATTCAGGTGAAAATTTTTCAGGTGAAAGCTTGGCAACGATAAAAGGAAGGTCAATTTCGCGAGGAATCGGCAAGGGCATTGCGCTTGTCTCAAAAGACGCTATTTCATTCCTCGGCGGCATTGACCCGAAAACGGGGATGGTTGTCGAGGCAGGGCACGCAATTGAGGGCAAGTGCGTGGCAGGCAGGGTGCTTATTTTCCCCCGCGGCAAGGGCTCCACGGTCGGCTCCTATGTTATGCTCCAGCTCAAGAAAAACGGAGTCGCGCCTGCGGCAATAATCAACGCAGAGGCAGAGCCGATAATTGCCGTGGGCGCAATCATCTCGAAAATCCCCATGGTGGACAAGCTGGAAAAAGGCGCGCTTTTTGCGCTGAAAGACGGGATGGAACTTCAAGTGGACGGCGAGAAGGGAACCGTCTTGTTTTGAAAATACATTTATAACCACTTCTTTTCTGAATAGCTGGATATTCATGGAGCGCAAAGCCTGGACTGCCAAAGAAGCCATAGTTAAAAGGCCAGCCCTGACACTATCGGTTTCAGGCAAGTATTCCAGATTCCTGCAGGCCAAATACCCTGCGCAGTTGGAAACTATCCGAAAGATGCCATTCAAGGATTACGCATTTTTTCTGTCTTCCAAAAGCCAGTCCTCGCAAGTCGCAAATGAAGTAAAAGCAAACCAATCGAATTTCAACAAAGTGACCAAACACGAGATGGTGCTCCTCTGCTTCAAGGCGGAAACGATATCCGAAATCGACCCGGCATTCTCCAAAAAATTCAGGGATTTCCTGCTTTCCATCATTGCGATGGAAGAAACCCCTTACGAGCGCAAAAGCATGAACGATTTTGTTAAGCAAAAATTCGAGGACAGGAAAGACGAGGCAATCGCGCTTTTTTCCGGAGTGGACAAGGAACGGCTTGCGGTTTTTTTGAAGACCTTTGGCGACGAACTCGAGAGGGTCATGTGCGATGGCGCCATGTGCCTCGACATCATGCACAGCCAATCAGACCATCTGATGTACCATGGTTTGGTCGCAGTCTCAGTGGCTTTTCTGGAAGTATCCCGTGCAATCGAATTCGTCGATTTCTTGGACAAACTAAGATGCATCACTTACCGAAACATATGCTGACTTACCACGGCACTTTCTTCAAGCCCCACTTGTGCGCAAGCACGTTCGCTGCGACGTGCGCGAAATAAGTGAGTATGAACAGGAAAACAACTGCCTCAATTGTAATCATGCGCGAGGCAATCGGATATGCGAATGCGAGCGCGACAAAAAGGAAAGTGAGCTGGTCGAGGATGACCGACTGCTTCCCTCGCGCGACTCCCTGCCTCCTTTTGATGAAGCTTCCCGCCAGGTCGCCAATCATGGTGCCGGTGCCGAGCAGGAGCCCCGCATAAACGTAAGTGTGCGGATTCCCGCCGTAGATGTCCCACGCGGTGCCCGGCAGGAAAACCGCCTGAATCGAGCCGACAAGCAATGCCGCAAAAATGCCCGCGAAAAACCCGCGGATTGTCTTTCCGTCGCCGAAAAGCCTGTTTCCGTCGGAAAATTTCCTGCCCCCGTCGATTGCGGCGCCCCCTCCCAGAAGAACGGGTATGGAGTTCGCAAAATAAGAGGGAAGGATGAATATCACTGCCTGCGCCATCATCTGCAAAACGTCCATGCGGACCAACGCTAATTTACATGAGAGCAAGTTTATTAACGTTTGAACATACTTTATCCCCTGTGCGAGAGGGGATGGAATGGCTTTCAAAAAAACAGACGGGCAGAATTACCTCCCGATTCTTATCGGCGGATTGTTCGTTTTCGCGCTTGCAATAGTCGCAATCTACGCATTCGCAGCGCTTCCCATGGCGGGCTGCGTGGGCGTGGTCGAGATAAAAGGCGAGATAGTGAGCGACGATACGCCCTCCACCCTGTTTTCAGACGAAATAAAGGGCGGCGACACAATCGCTGAGGAAATAGAGTCCGCGGCAAACCGCCCGGACATAAAGTCCATCCTTGTAATCATCGACTCGCCCGGCGGCTCGGCTGTCGCCTCCCGCAGGATTTATGACGCGCTGCGCGCAGTCAACAAGTCGAAAGTCGCCTACATAAACGAAATGGCGGCATCCGGCGGCTACTATGTCGCGGCAGGGACGGACTACATAGTGGCAAACCCGCTGTCGCTCACTGGCAACATCGGCGCGCGCGCCACGCTTTCCGACATGTCCGGATTGTTCGCGAAACTCGGCTACAACGAGACTTCGGTAAAGTCGGGCAGCATGAAGGACATGGGAACGGCGTCCCGCCCCATGACCGAGGAGGAGCGTGCGGTTTTCCAAAGCATAGTGGATGAAAGCTTCGAGGACTTCAAGTCCGCAGTCTTAGAGGGCAGGGGCTCGCGCCTCGACATGGCGGGCTTCAAGACAATCCTTGACGCGCGCATACTGACCGGCAGGCAGGCTGAGAAAATAGGGCTGGTCGATTCGCTTGGCAACAGGAAAGACGCAATAAAACAGGCTGCGAAAATGGGCGGAATCGAATCCGACGAGCCGCGCCTGTGCGCCCTTTCATCGTCCGGCGGGAAGCGTGGCATATTCGGCTCGCTATCCTCAGAGGCAATAGGCACGCTTCTTCGCGGCGCAATAGCCCCGAAGATACTTTACCAGTGATGCGATGCGCAGCAAACCCCCGATAAATGTCAGCCTTCCAGAAGACGACGGCAGCGCGAAGTCGAGGCTTTACGTGGTTGCAACGGTCCTCGCGTGCGCGGGAATCGTGCTTTTCGCGTCGCTTGCAGCATTCCGCTATTTCTCGCCCTCCCAGCCCCTGCAGGAGGAAGCCGGTGAAATCCGCCTGATTGTCGAATCACGGCTCCTGCTTGAAGGGCAGGACGCGAAATTCAAGGCGTATTCCACCTGCGGGAACTTCACGATTTCAGCCGACGGAAACGAGATATGCGAAGGGACGTCCGGGCAGGAATTCTCATTCGCCCTCCCTGCCGGCAACCACTCGATAACCGCTTCCGGCGGGAACTGCACTGTTTCAGTCCCCGTGCAGGTGGTGCGGCCTGAATGCTTGGACGGAGAGATAAAATCCTGCGAGCGCGACGGCTGCGCCGGCAAAAGCACCTGCTTCAACGGCGGGTGGGGCGGATGCGTGCTTCCAAGCAAGAAATGCGCTCCCGGAACAAGGATTGGCTGCGCCTACAACTCATGTTCGTTCGGGTATGCGACCTGCGACAAATGCGGCACGGGCTTCGGCCCCTGCCTTCCTGACGGGCAGGCATCCCCGCTGACTGGGAATTCTCTTTCCTGCAACTAAGGTCTCCAATAAAGCAAGGAAAAGAACAGGAAAGAAAAGAAAGGCGGAAAAAAGAAAGGGAAAAACAAAAAACTACTTGCGCCTTATGCCGTGCGTCGCGAATTTGAGCTTCTTGCCCTTGGGCGGAAGCACCCTCGGCGCAGGAGCCGCCCTTCTTGCAGGCGCCTTCCTCGAGGCGGTCGGCTCGTCAGGCTCGTCCGAATCGGCTTCTGCCTCCTCTTCGGATTCCTTTTTTTTCGAGCCGGACAGGCGGCTCTCAAGTGAGTCCATCTGCTCCTTGCGCTCGCGCAGCTTCTGGCGTATGGCTTCGAGCTCGGATATCGCGTTCTCGATTTCCTGCTCGTGCGTGGCGCCTTCGCCCTCCTCGCGCGCCTTCCTTTCAAGCGAGGCAAGCTCGTTCTCCACGTCCTCGTCTGACGAGGTGCTCTCAGAATACTTCTCCGCCTGCCTGTTTAGCATGTGCGGTGGCACAATCACAGGCCTCATCGCGGGCGACTGCTCGCGGCTGCCGTATGTTTTGCCTTCCGCTGATTGCGGCTGCGAAGCAACCGGGGCTGGCTTGGGGGCATCAGCTTTCTTCTGCGAACCGAAAGTGTATTGCTGGCTGTAAGTTGCCACTCCCTGCGCGCCCGAATTCGAATACGCGTGGGGCGCCTGAGGAGGCTCGGGCACCGGGCGCTGGGCTGATGGGTTGCTGCCCGCCGGCTGCTGGGGCGGTGCCGCAACGTATTCCTCCTCCTCTTTTCTCGAGGTGAAGAAGTTGTATGCAATGAGCGCCACCACGGCAATCACGAATATCGCCGCAAGCGCGGGCAGGATTCCTGAGATGGATGAGAAGAGCCCGTCAGATGCCACGGCTGCTGCCGCAGCTGCCGGAATTTCGGCTGGCGCGGTTTCAGTCGAGGAGAGTTTCGTCATCGAGTACCCCTCGATGGAATAGGTGTAGAACCCTTCCTTCGCGGCAACGAACGACGCGCTCCCCTTTGAGTCGGTCTTCACCTGCTGGATTGTCCCGTCAGGATATGTGATTGTGACTTTCGCTCCTGAAAGCGGCGCGCCCTCGGGAGTCATCGCGAATATCGGGACGCGCTCGCCGACCTTTGCCGACCTCGGCGCGGTGAATGAAATCGCGGTGGATTTCGCCTTGACCTGCGTGTTTATGGCGCTCGCGAAATCATCCGCGCTGCTCTTTGCCGTGTAAGTGTAATGCATCGCCATCTTTGCGCCGGCTTTCATGGTCTGCGCAGTCCAAGTGGCGGTCCTTCCGTCAGTGTATGCGGGCTGGGGGTCGAATACGACCTTTGCCCCGTCCGGTATGTAGGAGAGGCTTTCGGACAGCTGGACTTCCTGCCTGTCGCTTGAGCCCATGTTCTCGAAAGTGAGCGTTACCGAGGTGAATGCGCCCGACACGCCGCCCATGTAGCTGGGAAGAAGCGCGCCAGTGTCAGAGCAGGAGTCGGTCACCGAAGTGCAGCCGCTGCTCTCCGAAGTTTCGGCAAAGCGCGTTACCTTCAGCCAGTCATCCACGGTGAATGACTGCGTGTAGTTTTCGGCTGCCGCCGCTGCGAAGAGGAAAACAATGCCCAGCACGAATGCGAATTTATTCATATTCAACCCCCTGATAACACTGTTTTTATGGCGGTAATGGTATATAAATCTTTGTATTTGGTGGGAAACCATGTAAGACGAAATCCCGCCTGCCAAAAGCCGGAGAGTAGCCCACCAGCCCTGTTGCCGAAGCGCAGCCCGCCCTGTTCCTTGCCATAGGGGCGGCTTCCGCGCGCCGCCACTTCCGCCCTGCGGCATCAGTCCTGTTCCTTGTGCTCGCCGCGCCTGCCGTAGATTTTCTTGCGGCGCACCTCGCGGAATAGCGGCTTTTCCTTCTCTATCATGCCCTGCTGGGAATCCGCATCTATCCCCCGCTCGAACTCGTCCCACTCGAAATTCACGCGCAGGCACCTTCCGTTCTCGATGTCCATTATCACGAATTTCTGCTCCTTTATCTGGAAATTGCGGAGCAGCAAGCCGCGCACGGCCTCAAGGCGCATGGTGTGCGCGCGCGAGCTGGTGATGAAAAAGCATATCTGCGCGTTGGACTTGTTGAGCCTCTCAAGCGAGGTCTTGAACTCGGAGACATTGCCGAACTGCAGCTCGAATGCCGCGGTCTGCCCGTCCTTCCTCATGAAGTAGAGCCAGCAGGGGTATTGCGCCTCGAAATAGCCGAACTTGAACGCTATTGCCGAATACTGCTCCCTGAGGTTGTCGTTCAGGCGCAACGCCGGTTTTTTCACCCGCACGATTTCCTCAATAAAATCCATACGCACCATTTTGGCGCGGTTAAGTTAAAATTCGTTCTTCGCCCCCCTCTCCCCACCGACGGCAATAGCCAATTTTAAACCTGCCTGCCCCAAATCTGAATGTGGAAGGTTAGCTTCGTGTGATGGTAATATGGGCGAAGT
Source organism: Candidatus Micrarchaeia archaeon (assembly GCA_041665945.1). Taxonomy (GTDB): domain Archaea; phylum Micrarchaeota; class Micrarchaeia; order Anstonellales; family Anstonellaceae; genus UBA10161. Next base: position 140,781 of record JBAYHU010000002.1, on the reverse strand, counting down.
GACTCTGGAGCAGGGCGCGTACCTCGTGTCCCTTGCCCGCCGTTCAATCGAGCACTACTTTGCCGCGGGAAAGCGGCTCATGCCCGAGAGGAAAGACGGCGTTTTGGGCGAGAAACGCGGCGTTTTCGTGACGCTGGAATCGTTCCCCTCGCACGAATTGCGCGGCTGCATAGGCTACCCTCTTCCCATAAAGGAACTCTCGCTTTCGGTCGCGGAAAACGCGCTCCACGCGGCGTTCGAGGACCCCCGCTTCCCCCCGATGTCGAAATCCGAGCTTGACAAGACAACGGTGGAAGTGAGCGTGCTTACCGTTCCGGAAACCGTGAAAGCCGCATCCCCTGAAGATTACCCCAAGAAGATAAAGGTGGGGCGGGACGGGCTCATTATCGAATACGGCTACGCATCCGGGCTTCTCCTTCCGCAGGTGCCAATCGAGTGGAACTGGAACGAAACGGAATTCCTCGGGCACCTCTGCGAAAAGGCGGGACTGCCGCGCAACATGTGGAAGTCCCCCTCGGCGAAGATAAGCAGCTTCCAGGCGCTGGTGTTTTCCGAGGACAAGCCGGACGGCAAGGTGAAGCAGAAGAAACTGGTGAAATCATAATCCGCGGGTGGGCATTTGGCTGAAATCAAGGCATCAAAAACAAGGGACGGGCTTCTGCTTGCAGGCGCGCTGCCCGCAGACATTGCCGCCTCCTCCTCGCTTGAGATTTTCCCCCTGAAGGACGGAATCTACCTTCTCACGATAAAAGGCGCGATAGCGGGGAAGCCCGCCCAATCGCAGGGTGCAGGCGCGGGCGGCGCAGCAGCCGGCTCGCAGTTTTCCGAAAAGGAAAAGGAGCTTGTGAGAAAGCTTCTTTCCATCCGCTTCGAGAAGCGCAGCCTGTCCGAAGTGGCAAAGACGTTTTCAAGGGGCGAAAAGGACGAGCTTGATTTGCTTGTAAAAAAGAGGATAGTCGACATCCTGCACAGCCAGAAATATCCCGAAGGAGTCTACAATGTCCCGGACGCGACGTTCAACGCGGTGCGGGAGCCATCATCGCAATCCCCCGCCCCCTCAGCGCCGTCATCCCCGATTTCGGTTTCCTCTGTCGCGCACCTCGAATCATTCGGCTGGATGGTGCTTGAAAACGAAACCGACGCGCGGGGGTTCGGCAACGCGTTTTCAGAAAAGATAAAGTCCGGCGAAGTGAGGGGAACGCGCGCATTCGACATGAAATACTATTTCGTGAGGCGGGCGTACTACGAGGAATGGGAAAAGAAGGTGCTGCTCGCATTGTCAAAGTCCGAAAAGACCACCGAGGAAATAGCCGAAGAGGCGGGCATGCCCCCTGACGGCTGCCGCGCAGTCCTCCTCCACCTCTGCGAAGAGGGCGAGGCAATGGAAAAGCACAGGGGCAAATTCACAAAGGCATAGTTGCAGATGGTTTTATGCTTCGAATACGCGACCCATTGCACGGAACAGTGCAGCTCTCCGATTTGGAGGAGAAGCTGCTCGACTCCCGGCAGATGCAGCGCCTTCGCGGCATACGCCAGCTCGCCATGGCGTATCTCGTCTATCCGGGCGCGAACCACACGCGCTTCGAGCACTCAATCGGCACCCTCGCTCTTGCAGACAGGATTTGCAGGGAAATGGGGCTTGGAAAGGATGAGGCAGGGGAAGTCCGCGCAGCCGCCCTTCTGCACGACGTCGGGCACACAGCATTCTCGCACGAAGGCGAGGCAGTCCTTTCCAAATTCATAGGCAACCACGAGAAGGTCGGCGAAGGGATGATAATGTCCGGCGAAATCCGCGACATCCTCTCGGAGCAATATTCCCCCAAGAAAATCGCGAAACTCCCGCACACCCGCATGGGGGAGATAATATCCTCGGACATAGGCGCGGACAGGATGGACTACCTCCTGCGTGACTCGCATTACACCGGCGTTGCTTACGGAGCGATTGACTCGGAATGGCTCTGTGCCTCGCTTCTCCTCTCAGGCGGCAGGCTCTACCTTGCCGAGCGCGGGCTTCCCGCGGCTGAAAGCCTGTTAGTCGCGCGCTTCACAATGTTCTCCACGGTCTATCTCCACAAGACAGTGCGCATAGCCTCCCGCATGCTCCAGCAATCCATGCGCCTCGCGCTTGAGGACGGAACCCTTGACGCGCAGGCGGCAAGCGGCTTGTCCGACGCGAAAATGCTCGAAATCCTCCAAGGCTCAAAGACCGGCGGCGCATATGCAAAAGGGCTCGCAGAGCGCAGGCTCTACAAAAAGGCATATTCATTCCCGCTTTCGGGCTTCAAGGGGAAAATAGGCGCGATGGAATCCGAGCTTTCAGATGCGTGCGGCTGCGACGTGCTTCTTGACGTGCCGCGCCTCTCTTCGCAGACGCAGATAAAGATGTCTCGCGAGGACGGAAGCGAAATTCCGCTTTCCCGCGCATCCGAGCTTGTGCGCTCGCTTTCGAGGATGCAAAAGCCGCGGCTGGACGTGCTTGCCATCTGCGGGGAAAGAAACGTGAAGAAAGTGGCGGACAAGGCGGCAAAGCTTCTTGGAAAGTAAGACGGCGGAAGAATCGTGGTATTAAAAGTTATAGAATGGTTAATAATGATTTCTCGCCAGAGTAAGCTCTGGTGATATTCATGCAGCATACGAAACAGCAGGAAAATGCGGGATACTCGGTGAAAGCCGGCGTCGTCATGCAAAACAACAATCCCGCGGCAAAGATAATCGGCTCTTTCAGCATCATGAACTTCGAAAAGGCGAACGCGAGGGCGCTGAAATACCCCGGAGCCAAGCTGTATCTTGTGGAATCATGGTTCAAGGGAAAACCGAACGTCTCCTATCGCGACTCCAAAGGAAACGATGTTGCAGTTTGCTGCACCCACATATACGTCGTCAATCCGCTGCCGGGCTTTGAAAACGACGCTGCCTTCAAATCACCCAAGGCTGAGCAAATAACGGCTTCCGCCAAGATGCGCCGCCTGTTCGGGTTGCTGCGCTAAGCGTGAAATAAAATCCTGGCTGTTCTCCACAATCAGATGGTCTTCGTCGCCACGATTATGTCGATTATCTTGACCACTATTATGAATGCCGCCGCGAACAGCGCCACTCCCCTTGGGTTGAACTTGAGCCCGCCGAGGTTGGTGTTCGAGCTGATGCCGAGTATGCCCGCCGATGACTGGGGCCCTGAAACCGATATCCTGTCTACGCTCATAGTCGAACTTCACATATCAAGAATTTAAAAACCTATTCAAGCGAATCATGTCATGTTTGGAACATCAGGAATCCGGGGGCTGTACGGCTCCGACGTCACGCCAGAACTCGCCCGCAAGGTGGGCAATGCCGTTGGCTTGAGGGGCAAGAAGCTCATACTCGCGCGCGACACGCGCTCCACCTCGCCCATACTCGCAAAATCGCTCGCAGCAGGCGCCATGTCTGCGGGCTGCAGCGTGATTGACATAGGCGTCGCGCCCACCCCGCTTCTCGCATACGCGTGCATGAAGGAAAAGTGCGACGGCGCCATGATAACCGCCTCGCACAACCCGCCGGAATACAACGGCATCAAGCTCTTCTCGCACGGCATGGAATACGCGAAGCCTCAGGAAAAGGAAATCGAGCAGGCGGTTGCCGCCGGGGAGAGAATATCCGAGTGGAAGTCCGCGGGGCAGCTCTCCGAGAAGGACTATTCCCACGAATACATCGGCTACCTCCTGTCAAAAGCCGATTCCGCCCTGGTAAAGTCCGTGGCGCCCAAGGTCCTAGTGGACGCGGGCAATGCCGCGGCATACCGGGTCGGCCCGGAGCTTCTCGAAGCCGCGGGCTGCGTGGTGGTGCGCCACTACTGCGACAAGCCGGGGGACTTCAAGCGCAACCTCGAGCCCAACCCCTCCACTCTTGCCGAGGCGGCAAAGGCGGTGAAAAAGGAGAAGTGCGACTTCGGCATAGCGTTCGACGGGGACGGCGACCGCGCAATCGCGATTGACGAAAAAGGCAATGCCCTGCCCCTTGATGTCCAGCTTGCCATGTTCTGCAAGCACTTCATCGCAAAGGCAAAGGACGGCAACAAGAGGGTGATTAGCACGGTCGAAGCATCCCTTACCGTCCGCGAAACAGTCGAGTCTCTCGGCGGAACGGTGTCTATAACGCCGGTCGGAAGCCTTCACGTTGCCGAGGAAGTGAAAAAGCAGGGCGCCATATTCGGCGGCGAGCCGTGCGGGGAATACGTCTTCCCCTCGGCAACGCCATGCGCCGAGGGCATACTCTCCGCGCTTGTCATTGCTGAAATATTCGCAACAGGCGGCAAGCTCTCCACGCTTGCATCCTCGATCAAAACCTACAGCATGGACAGGCGCAAATACAAGTGCCTCGCGGGCAAAAAAGACGCGATAATGCACGCAATCGGCGCCCGCCCGCAGCTTGAGGGCAAGCTCTCCACGGTGGACGGGCTGCGCTACGATTTTGACGACGGCTGGATGCTCATCCGCGCGTCCGGCACCGAGCCGGCAATCCGCCTTACCTGCGAAGCCCGCACGCAAAAGCGGCTCACGGAAGTCGCCCAGCGCGCGGAGAACATCATCGTGCAGGAAATCGACAAGGCAAAGTAGCGCCTGCCGCGGGCTAAGTCCGAAAAATAAAAAAAGAAAAGGCGCGCCCCTCACTTCTCAATCGCGAGCTTGACCTTCATCAGCGTCACTCCGTAGAGCATGCTGAAGCCCACGCTCAATATTGGCGAGACAAGCCACGAGAGGCAGCAGCACGTTGAAATCATTATCGTGCATGCCATCCCGATTCCGAGAAGGCCGAATACGAACGCCATCAGCATAAACGATGCCGGGTTGCCGACAACGAGGTTCACCGATTTTCCCGCCGAGTCGAAAAGCCCTTTCCCGTCCATCACATAATAGACCCACAGCGGAGTGAGCGCGAAACTCACAATCACGAACATGACTATGCCAGCGACAAGCGCGAAGGCGATTGAGAAAAGCGCGCCGATTATCCCGGCAACCGACATCGCCTCAAGCGTTGAAACAATGTTCCAAAACTGCAGGAGGGGCAGCATGAACACTGCAGCGAAAATCGCGAGCCTGAACAGGATAAGGACAATTGATTTGCCCGCCAGCCTGCCGAACCGCTCGGTCCATTTTGCCTTGATTTTCTTCTTGTTGAGTATCGCATAGAAATGCTCGTATATGTAGAACGTGGTCGCCTCGGAGATTACCATGACTGCGAGGAACATCAGTATAACTGCTGCGATTAACAGAAGCAGGAATCCGCCCAGCGCGAGCACGCCGCCGTTGTCGCCCATCATCGCGTTGGCAAGCCCAGCACCTTCAAACGGCTCGGCTCCGTTCTGGCCATAATTGTTGGAAAACGACGAGCCGCCGAAGTGCCCGATTCCGGAAAGCAGTATGAGGACAAGCAGCGGGACTGCGACTTCCTTGTAATGTTCCCTGATAAGCTCGAACGATTCGAAAATGGATGAAATGACGTCAACTTTGCCCATGGCAGCACCCCGTTCAACGTCTTGCAAACAAACTTAATAAACTCCTCGTCCTCAAATTCCTCCATGGCAAACCAAATACGCAAAGCAGTGGTTTTGGCTGCAGGGGAGGGCAAGCGCCTGCGCCCGCTCACCTACACGCGCCCGAAATGCATGATACAGCTTGCGGGCAAGCCCATACTCCAGCACGTGCTTGAGAATCTCAAGTCCGCGGGAGTGAACGACGCGGCAATCGTGGTCAAGTACAAGAAAGAGGCAATCACCGACTACTTCGCCGCAAACCCCATTCCGGGCATGAAACTCACATTCATCGAGCAGGGCGACAGCTACGGAACCGCGGCGGCTTTCGGCTACGCGGAACAATTCGCCACCGAAACTTTCTTCGGAGTTGCCGGCGACATCATAACCGAGGCGTCCGCGCTCAAAAAACTCGGGGAAAAGGCGGAAGGCGAAGTGACTGCCGCGCTTCATCCCGTGGAGGACGCGCGCGAATACGGCACAGCCATTCTCAAGGGCGGGAACATCTCATCCTTCGAGGAAAAGGCGGGAAAGCCGAAATCCAACCTCGCAAACTGCTCGCTTTACGTTTTCGAGCCAACCGTGTTCAAGAAAATAAAAGCGCTGAAAAAGTCCCCGCGCGGAGAATACGAAATCACCGACCTTCTCATCGGGGCGAAAGCCGTGGAAATAAACGACTACTGGCTTGACATGGGCATGCCATGGCAGCTTTTCTCCGCGAACGAATTCCTGCTCTCAAAGCTTCCCGAAAAGCGCGAAAAACTCGAGAACGTGACTGTGCGCGGCAAGCTGATTATGGAGAAGGGAGCGGAGATACACGACTCGGTAATCGAGGGCAACGTCTACATCGGGGCAGGCTCCTACGTGGGCCCGCACGCCTACATCCGCGGCACTACCTCCATCGGCAAGAACTGCGGCATAGGCGACTCCACCACGATAAAAAACAGCATAGTATTCGACCACGTGAACGCCAAGCACCTGACATACGTCGGCGATTCCATAATCGGCTCGAACTGCAACTTCGGGGCGGCGACGCAAATCGCGAACTACCGCTTCGACGCGGGCAATATCAAGGCGGTCGTCAACGACGTTATAATCGACACCAACCGCAACAAGCTGGGCGCGATAATCGGCGACAACGTGAAGATGGGCGTGCTGACTTCCGTGATGCCGGGCAAGATGATAGGCGACTCCTGCTGGATTGACGCGGGGATAGTCGTCAAGGAAAACGTCGAGAGAAAGACGCACCTCGTCCTGCACCAGGCGCTCACCAAGCAGAAGCTCGACTCAAAATCCGGCGAGTGAGCGCAGCCTCAGACCATTGCGTCCATCAGTTTTGCCTGCAAGTAGGTTGCCATGTCAGTTTTGCCTTTGAAGAAGTGCGTGCTGGCAAACTTGAGCGCTTCGACTCCCTCATACGAACTTAGTCCGTCTTCGTAAGCAAGCTGGTATGCGAAGTCTATTTTTTTTGCCATGTCTTCGGACGCTTTCCCCCTGCTTCCATCGTACAGTTCCGACTTCCTGAAATCATTGACATCTCTTTTGGAGACTACGAGCGGAAGCTCAATGCCCCTTACCTCCACTGCCATTTTTCCGAATACGGGCATCGTCTTTGTGACCTTGGCGTTGACAGTGTTTCCATCCTTTCCGTCAATGCAAATATTCCAGCTTTGTACGAGCTTTCCCTTCAGGTTCTGCATGAATACCACCTGCTTTTTTAATGTTGCAATAAGTATATAAACGTATATTAATCGGAGCTTGGAACAATACGCTCAAAAACATGTTCCCTCTGAGCAATCGTGGTGAATGATTGCACAGGCACATAGTCGTCGGATTGGACCCGGGCGCCACGATAGGCGTCGCAATCCTCTCCCTTTCAGGCGAAAAAATCACCACAGGCTCCTTTTCAGGCGGCGGGATTTCCGAGGCGGTTTCCTTCATAGAGAAAAGCGGCACGCCCTCGCTTATCGCATGCGACGTTTCCCCTGCCCCCGAGTTCGCGCAGAAAATCGCGTCATACTTCTCCTGCCGCCTGCACTCGCCCCCGCACAACATCTGCGAGGATGACAAGCGGCAGATTGCCCGCGGCTCAGGCGTGGAAAACAACCACGAGCGCGACGCATACACTGCCGCGGTTTTCGCTTTCCGCGCGCACGCCAACAAACTGCGCCAGATAGACGCCATTGATGACGTCCCGCGGGAGGACAGGGACCGCGTGAAGCACCTCATACTCAAGGGCTACAAGGTGAAAGACGCGTTTTTGGAGCTTGGTAAATCCGCGCCAGCCGAGTCATCCTCTCCATCTCAAAAGCAGGACACTCTGCAGCGCTCCCTTTCCTCTGAAGAGCTCCGCGCCCGCGTTTCAGCGCTTGCCCGCGAGAACGCGCATCTTCGCATGCTCGCAACGCGGCTCGAAAACGAAAAACAGCAGCTTGAAAACAGGGTGCGCCTGCTTGAAAACGGCGTGCGCCAGTCCGTGTTTCACGACTCCGAGCTTCGCAAGCTTCGCTTCAAGCTGAATCTCGCGCTTGAAAAAATCGGCTTGCACGGGAAAAACAGGGTGGACAAGCCCCAAAACCCGCAGCATAAAACCCAAAACCCGCACGTCCCCGCCAAGCAATCCAATCCCCAGAAGCAAAACCCCGCAAAATCCGCCACAATCCCCAAAAAACAGCACGTTTCCGCCCCCTTGCCGCCCCCCTCCCAGAAAGCCACCTCCCATGACGTGGGTTTATATAATTTGGGCGAGCGAAAAATGGACTTAGACAAGTTAGTGGCAGAATACAGAAGGGGGAGGAGATAGCCATTACAGGAGGTGCCTGCATGGACGAGACCACAACTATTCCACAGACTGGAACCATTACGAATGACTCCGAAATCGCGCCGCGCGAGCGCAAGGATCCGAACGTCATTTACATAGGGAAGAAAAGCGTCATGGGCTACGTGCTGGCAGTTGTGACGCAGTTCAACAGCGGGCTTTCCGAAGTTTACATCAAGGCGAGGGGCAAGTCGATTTCCCGCGCCGTGGACGTCGCCGAGATTGTCCGCAACCGCTTCCTGCCGGAAGCCAAGCTCGACGGAATCGTAATCCGCACCGAGGAACTTGACTCCGAAGACGGAAGCAAGACGAAAGTCTCGGTAATCGAAATCAAGCTAATCAAGTAAGCAAGGCACTCTCCCCGACTGCTTCTGCCGTGATAGGTGATAGGATGAAGACCCCCATCCCCGATGAAGACCTGAGGCGCGGAGAGCTGTCCGACGCCACCCGCAGAAGCATCTTCGAGGGAAAGATATCCGAACTGGACTGGGAAATCGCGCGCATACTGTACAGGATAAACGAGCGGTACAACATTTCCAATGCGTCGTTCTTCAAGTCGCTCGACTTGGGGCGTGCGGTCCTTGTGCTCACCCGCGGCGAAGCCGGGTTGCTCATCGGCAAGGACGGCAAAATCGTCTCCGAACTCTCATCCGCGCTCGGGCGCAAGGTGCGCATAGCCGAAGTCGGCGGGGACGTGAAAAAATCGGTCGCCGACGTCATCATGCCCACGCGCCTGCTGGGCATCAACCAGGTATTCCACGAGGGCAGGGAAATCACGAAGGTGCGCATCGCGAAAAGCGAAATCGCGCACCTCCCGATTGACATCCCCACTCTTGAAAAGGCGCTGCGCTCGCTCATCGGGCACGAGGTGCAGCTTGTATTCGAATGAGGTGTTATGATGTACAGGACACATTACATATCCGAGGCGAAAAGCCTTCTTGAAAAGGAAATAACGATTGCAGGCTGGGTGCACGAGGTGCGCGACTTGGGCAAGCTCAAGTTCGTGCAGGTGCGCGACAGGAGCGGCATCATACAGGTTACGGCGAAGAACGGGCGCGAGCCCGATGCTGTTCTTGCGGCAATGTCCCAGCCGAAAGAAACAGTGGTAACGGTTACTGGCAAAGTGGTCGCAAGCAAGATGGCTGAAGCGGGCTGCGAACTCCTTCCCACGAGTTTCACCGTTCTGAATCCAATCACAACCAAGGTGCCATTCGAAGTGACTGGCAAGGTGCCGGCGGACCTCGAAGTGCGGCTCGACTACCGCTATGTCGACATGCGCACGGCGAACACTGCCGCCATATTCCGCATCCGCTCTGAAATAGCGCAGGCATTCCGCGAAAAATGCCGCATGCTTGGCGCAGTGGAGCTCCACCCTCCCACAATCGTGGAAGCCGCGACAGAGGGCGGCGCAGACCTGTTCAAGGTGCAATACTTCGAGAAGGAGGCATATCTTGTGCAGTCCCCGCAGCTTTACAAGCAGCTCGCGGTAATCGGCGGCATGGACAAGGTGTTCATGACCGTGCCAGTTTTCCGCGCCGAGAAGCACAACACGCTCACGCATTTGAACGAGGCGACGCAGATGGACTTGGAGCTTGGCTTTGCCACGCCCAAGGATGCCATCGACGCGCTTGAAGCAGTCGTTCTCCACGTGCTCTCCCGCGTGAAGGAAAATTGCGCGGCTGAACTCAAAACCCTCAACCGCGAGCTTGCCGTTCCGGCATCAATCCCGCGCCACACCTACACCGAGCTTGTGGACAAGCTCAACGCCGCCGGCGTCACATTCGTTTGGGGCGAGGACTTCTCGCGCGAAACAGAGGCGAAGCTCACCGAAGTGCTCGGCTACTCCACCTATTTCATCACCGAGTGGCCGACCGCTGTGCGCGCGTTCTACTCGCAGCCCGACGAATCCAACCCGAAAATCTGCCACGCTTACGACCTGAATTACGAGGGATTGGAAATTTCCTCGGGCGCGCAGCGTGTCCACAGGCCCGAAGTGCTGATTGAGCAGCTCAAGGCTAGGGGGCTGAACCCCGCGGACTTCGAGTTCTACATAAACGCGTTCCGCGTCGGCGCCCCGCCGCATGCCGGCTGGTCCATCGGGCTTGACCGCTTCACAATGAAAATCTGCGGCTTGCACAACATCCGCGAGGCGGTGCTCTTCCCGAGGGACAGGGTAAGGGTAAAGCCCTGATTTCCCGCCGCCACCGCCTGTGCAACCTTTAAAACCATAGCCGCCGAAGGACGTGCGATAACATGGCAATATCTGAGTGCCCGGCATGCACGTTCCACATCGCGCTTGAGCCCGGGCTTCAGGTCGGGGAAATAATGATTTGCCCTGACTGCGGGGCAAGGCTGAAGCTGGTAAAGGATTTCCCGCCGGTCTTCGAAACTACGGGTGAGGATTGATGAGGAGAGCAAGTTCATTCGCAATCTTCGCGCTCTTCCTGCTTCTGGCAGCGCAGCCGGTGTCAGCCCTCTGGAGCCAGGCGCTCAACATAACGGTCGTGGACATGAATGGCATGCCCGTCAAATACGCGTCGGTCACAATACTTTATCAAAAGGCGCTGCCCGACTCAACTGCCGACGGGCGCGAGCAGGGGCAGACAAACGAGGAAGGCTCGTTCTCCGTGCTGCTTTCCAATTCAGTCCCGCAGTCGCAGGAGAAAAAATCCTATTCCGTGAGCATCTCGACATACTACTGGGCGGGAAGCAACTCGCAATTCGAGGTGGACAACGCCGGGCAGAAGAACCTGCGCCTCACCATCCCCTTCAAGCTCGAAAACGTCACCGTGAAGGCGGTCCCGCCCGAAAACCTCCCTCCGGGCTCGCAGGTTTCCATATACGGCTCGCCGGTAATCGAGCCTTTCCTGAACGGCGTTGCGATACTGCGCGTGCCCACGGGGCTGAGATTTTCCGGATACGTGATTTCCGGCGAGAACCGCAAGCTTTTTTACAGCGACAGCGCGAGCGCGGACAAGGACGGGCGCCGCTCGATAAATGTCATTATCTCGGACAGCTGGTCTCCTGAAAACAACCAGGGCCCCCAGCAGGCGACGCGCATCATTTCCCCGCTGACATTCTTCTCGCCCGACGGGGAGCCGTTCGCCAACCAGCCAATCACTTACTATTACCGCGGGCGGCAGCAGACTGCGACCACGGATGGCAACGGCGCTGCGAGCTTCGACGCGTTCGTCGGAATCTCAATCAATATGACCATGGTCGTGGACGAGCACCAGCTCAACATCGCCTATGTGCCGGAGGGCTCCATGCCGGACACGATAAAGCTCCCCCACCTCCTCACAATCGAGCCACTTGCGCCGGTCCGGGAAGGGGAGAACTGCTACCGCGTCACGGCAAAAATCTCCGACCCGCGAAAGCAACTGCCCCTGCAGGTCGTGTTCACGAGCAGCGACGGCAAAACTACCACGAACATGACGGCAAGCACGGACGAGCAGGGAATGCTCTTCGTGCGCCCGTGCATACAGTCCAATACCATCATCTCGGTCAAGGCATCCAACAAGTACGATGTTGCCGAGGCGTCGGTCGGGCTCGAGTATGCGGTGCCGGTGCCAAGCGGGCAGACTTCCACGACGCTCCCGCCTGACACGAAGAAGCAGACCGAGGACTTTTTCCTCTGGGCGCTTGTCGCAATCGGGATAGCCATCCTCGCCGGCGTGGTGTTTTTCGCGAAAAACAACTTGGGAGGCTCCTTCAGCTTCATACTCAACTACCTGCGCATGCTTTACCGCTCCACGCAGCAGACAAGGCGCCCTGCGCCTGTCCTGCCAGGAAGCGAAAATCAGCCCCAGCAGGACCAGCAGGCAATCGACATTTCGCTTCAGGAGCCGAAAAAGAGCCTGATATCGAGGATACTGCCCGCGCGCAGGGAAAAGCCCGGCGACGACCAGCCTTCTTTCCAGCCACAGCAAAAGGAGTCTTCATCGCAGCCCCTCTGGCAGCCCAAGCAATCCCAGCCAGCCAAGCAGCCGGATTTCCGTTCCCCTTCGCAGATGCAACAGCCCCCGGTGCAGGAAAAGCCCGTTGCTTTGCAGCAGTCGCAACAGCAAACGCAGGCGCAGCCGCCCGCGCAGGAGAAACCCGTGCAGCCGGCGCAGCCTCCAATGCAGCAAGCCCCTGCGCAGCCGCAAACTCCTCCGAAAGCAGCTCCCAAGCCCATAGTGCCGCCCAAGCTGCCTCCGAAGCAATAACAAATTCACAGCCTTCGGATTAAGGAGTATCTGCTTCTTCCGCCACGATTGCCCCTTCTTTACTTGAGCCTAATGGTGTCCAAGTCCATCGGCGCGCGAGATTCGATGCGCATGAGCTTGGCGATGGTGTGCGAGAGATCCTCGCATTTCTTTTCGTCGCCATGGAGCGTGAAAACCCGCTCGGGCTTGGGGCGCATGTTCTTGAGCATGGAGAGGAGCTGGTGCCTGTCCGAGTGCCCGGAATAGCCCTCCACGGTCTCAATCTGCATGTTGACCTTGAGCGATGTCGCCCTGCCCTCATCATCCACGGTGGCGATTTCCCTCATCCCCCTCTGCAGTTTCCTGCCAAGCGAGAGCGAGGATTGGTATCCCACGAAGAAAAGCGCGCTTTTCGGGTCCTCGGCAAGAAGCCTGAGGTATTCCACCGAAGGCCCGCCGGACAACATGCCCGAGGGCGCGATTATCACTGCAGGCCCGCCTTCCGCGATTTCCTTGCGGTCCTTCTTCACCGGCTCAAAGATTGGCGACTCGAAGGGCGAGTCGTTTGAAAGTATGCGCCTCTGGAGGTTGTGCCTCAGGTATTCGGGGTAGGCGGTGTGTATTGCCGACGCCTCAAGAATCATGCCGTCTATGTAGACCGGCCAGTTGAAGTCCTTGTTGCGCGAGGCGTATTCCTCCATTACAAGCATGATTTCCTGCGAGCGGCCGACCGAGAACGTCGGGATGAGGACCTTGCCTCCGCGCTGCAGCACCTGCACAGCCATGTCCATCAGGCGCTTGTCGGAATCGAACCTGTTGGGCTGGATGTCGTTCCTGCCTCCATACGTGGAGTCTAGGAAGAGCGTTTCCACCCTCGGGAAGTTCGTGTTCGCCTGGTCGAAGAGGCGCGTGAATCCGTACTTGATGTCTCCCGAGAACACGAGGTTGTGCAATCCGTCGCCTATGTGCAAATGCACCATGGCGGAACCGAGGATGTGCCCCGCGTTGTAGAACGTGAGCTTGATTTCCGGCGTGATGTCAATCACTTCGCCGTAATCGACAGTGACCATGTGCGAAAGCTCCTTTTGTATGTCCTTGATGCCGTAAGGCGGCGGGTACTTGGAGTTCTTGTTCGCAATCGCGATGTAGTCCATCTGCAAAAGCATCGCAAGGTCGCGCGTGGGCGTGGTGCAGTACACCGGCCCGTCGTATCCGTAAGCGTAAAGGTATGGTATGAAGCCGCAGTGGTCCATGTGCGCGTGCGTGAGGATGACCGCGTCTATCTTGTCAAGCTCCAAATTCATGGCGTTAAGGTAAGGATAAGCTTTGGACGGCTCGAAAGTTTCGGGGTTTATGCCGCAGTCCACAAGCACGTTGCTGTGAGGAGTCTGCACAAGCGCGCAGCTCCTGCCGACCTCGTAAAAGCCGCCAAGCGCGGTCACTTTTACCCAGTCGCTTTTTTCCGTTTGCGGGGCGCAGATTTTCTTGCCAAGCGCGTTTAAGAACTTCTTCCTGCTCGCCGCTTCCTTGAGCATGGTCGCCCGCACTCCCTTTATGGTGGAGGATGGCATGGTGGGCGTTCTGAGTATGTTCGGAGCCCACTTCGTCCTTTGTATGATTGTCTTGAGTGTCATCCCGCCCTTGCCGATTACAAGCCCGGGCTTGAGCGACTCGATGTTGACTTCGCAGAATTCGGGGTTGAAGCTCACGGACGAGACTCCGGCCTCTATGGGTACGACCTCCTTGATTATCTTCACTGCCTCGTCCTGCGCCATGAGCGCCGAGGGGTCGGTCTTCACAAGGATTCTCTTGCGGATGGTGCCTGCAATCTTCTTGATTAGCTGGTCGTTCGCGTAGAAAGCGTTGATGTCCTTGAGGTAAATGACAATGTCAAGCCCCTCTGCCTCCACCTTTGTCATGAGGCATTCGCTGGGCACAAGCTCGTGCAGTTTCTTCTCGATTTCTTTCAATTCCAAATAGTCGCCTCTATGATGTATGCAGTATGCCTTGCTTCGCCTGGTTAAGAAAGACTAAAGCTACTGGAGCATCTTTTCCACTTCTGCCCTCTCGTATCTCTTGAATCCTGTTTTCGTAATCGATATCAAATCCACGTGCTCGCCGGTCGCCGCGTCGCGCTTCATGGCCGCGGCAATCGCCTTGCCAGCCGCGCGGAGGTTGTCCTTGACCGAGCCGCCGTCCTTGTAAAGCTCCTCAAGAAGCCCGTACGCAATCGGTGAGCCCGAGCCGGTGGAGACGTATTTCTCGCTGGTCAGCCCGCCCATGGCGTCGAGGCTGTATATTTCCGCCTTTTCGCCGTCATACCCTCCGATTATCAGCTGGACGTAGAAGGGGTAGAAGCGGTAGTTGTGGAGCAGGTTCGACAAAAGTGATGCCGCCGCCTTCACGGAAATCATCCTGCCGTGCTTGAACTTGTAAAGCGAAGTTTCAGCTTGCATCATGCGGATAAGCGCCTGAGCGTCGCCCACGCCCCCCGCAATCGTCATGGAAATGTTGTCGTCAATCTGGTAAACCTTCTGGATGTCCTTGTTGGCGATGAAGAATCCCATGGTCGCCCTGCGGTCGGACGCCATCACTATGCCGTCGCTGCAGACAAGCCCCACGGTAGTCGTTCCGGTGGAAAGCGTCTTGTCCTTGGCATCATTGCGTTCTGGAGTCGCCATAGAAATCCCTCGTTGCCGCGCCGGAATCTGATTCCGCCGCGATTATCCCTGAAATTCCTGTCGCCTAAACTGTCAGGTCTTCCTGTTTTTGAAAAAATTGTCTCCTACTTCAAATAACAGTTTTATGAGATAGAAGAACAGAAGTGCTTGCTATAAGAAAAGAAATGCTTATATAGGTTTGTAAGGGAACCTGCGTCGAGGGCAGGGGGCGAAACGCCCGCCCTCACCTCTTTTTCTTCCCCTTTGCAAAGAGGCAGAAAACGATGTTCACAACAGCAACAAGCGTCGCTGCCGCGTTGAGCACAAGAAAGACCATGTCTCCTATTTCAAGGCTGTGCCACGCAAGAAGCCCGCTTCCAGCTGCGTAAAGCACGGCAAACGAAAGCGGCACCTGCGATTTTCCCGCCCTGATTGCGTTGATAAGCTCTATCGTCCATCCCGCAAGTATGAGAACAAGCCCGACGATGCCAAGATAATCCGCCATGAAAACAACCGCCCGCCATTACGGCGCGATATACAGCCCCTTCTCGCCCATCTCGTACTTGTGCCATGCGGTCGGCACTCCCGGAAGCCCGCGCACGCGCACCTCATCCTCGTGGAATTCTATCACGCAGTCCATGAGGTGCTCCACCATCTTCTCCTGCTTCTCGTCGTGCATGCCCTTTTCAAGGGCGTACATGGCGGTCGCGCCTGCGCGGCGGAACTTGCCGGTGATGAATTGCAGGAAGCGGTAAACAGACTCCGGCGGGTTGGTCTCAAGAAGCGAGGAGAGCGAATGGAAGCTGAGCCGGTGGTTGTCGGCAATCTGCATTATCTGCCCCTGCAATCCCGTGAGCTGCATGGAGATTTCCGACAGGTCCGCCCCGCCGCTTGTGTAGGCAACAATCCCCTCGTCCTGCAGCGACGCGTCGAACGTCTTGGAATAGCAGTCGATTATCTGCAAAAGCCCGTTTTTCTCGTATTCCGACACGTCCCACTTGGAGCTGTCCATCATCTCCTTCCACTCGAGATAGCCGAAATCGGTGAGCACGAATATGCCGGGGATGTTCATCTGCAGCCCCTCGTAGATGAACTGCATCATCAGGGGCTTTTTCCCGCACAGCGGGTCGCCAAGCAGAAGGACGTTTCCGGCGACAGGCAGCCCTCCGCCCAGCATCTTGTCAAGGGTTTTTATCCCGGTGGGCATTAGCAGGTCGGATGGCATGGCAATCACGCAGAATCGTTCTTTTCGACGAGAAATAGCGGCTCGCATGTTTATAAAAGTTCTTGGGTTACTCTCTACGAGGGAAAACATGCCGGATGAGGAGGAGCCAAGACTGAAGCCGACCGTGCGGCCCATAAAAAGGGCGCAGCCGGGCAGTTCATTCAACAGCAGGGCGCCATTTCCGGTGCAATCAAGGGCGCCCCAGGACAGGCGCGTCCCATCGGGAATCCCCGGGCTGGACTCCCTTCTCGGGGGCGGCTTCGAGGTCGCGAGCACCACCCTTGTCATGGGCGGGGCGGGCTGCGGCAAGACCACTTTCCTCGCGCAGTTCCTGAACAACGGCGCGGTTGAAAACGGCGAGCCGGGCGTGCTTCTGTCATTCGAAGAGTCCCACGATTCGGTAGTCAGGCACATGGCAAGCTTCGGATTCGACTTCAACGCGCTTGAAAAGCAGGGGCTTTTCACCCAGATAAGCTACCGCCCGCACGAGATAAAAAAGCTCGTTGACGAGGGCGGCGGGCTCATACTTGACACCATAACCTCGCTTGGGGCAAAGCGCCTCGCAATAGACTCGCTCACTTCCTACACCGTCCTTTTCGACTCGCAATACAAGGCGCGCGAGGCTGAGATTCTCCTGTTCGACATTCTGCGGAAATGGGAATGCACCGCGCTTCTTTCGGCTGAAGGCACGCCCACCAACGCCGACCGCGCCACCGCAGGAATGGAATACCTCTCGGACGGCGTGATTGTAATGCACCACCCGCGATTGCAGGGAAGCCGCTACCGCGCGCTTGAAGTGCTGAAAATGAGGGGTGCGAAATTCTCGGACAGGCTCTGCCCCTTCGAGTTCGTGGAAGGCGTGGGAATCAAGGTCTATCCCGAAGCCGAAGTGTTCTACGACATCAAGGACGAATAGCCGGTTTGTTTGCGACTTCCATCAGCCTGTTTATGCTCTTATAATCTGAGGAAAGCTTGGCAGTGGTGCTAAGGAGCATCAGGCGGCGTTCCTCCTTTCGAAATAGCACGCTGAACTCTTCCTTCGAAAAAAGCAACGAGCCGCCGGTTTTCAGTCCCCTCACAAGATTATGCATGACGCAGGCAAGGTCATTTTCCGGAAACGAATCTAAGTTGAAGAGGATGTTGTTCATCGCCATTATCGTGCCAAAGAGCCTGTTCCCAAACCACTCCGCAAGGAAGTATCCGTCTGCAAGCACAAATTCAACCCCCCTGTTTTTCACAAGCGATAGGTTTTGGCGCATAGCGACTTCGATTGCATCCTCCCGGTTGTCTATTGCGGTTATCTTCGAATCCGGAAAAAGAGTGGCGATTTCTCTGGTCGACAATCCCGTGGAACATCCTATCTCGAGTATTTCCCCGCCGTAAATTTTGTCCACAAGGGGCTCTATGGTTCTTTTGGCTCGCCCATGGGGTGACGTGCAATTGGCCCAGTATGGCACTGTCCCTGATGTCAATCTGGAACTGCCATCGGACATAAAGCGTTTCCTTCGTGTATCGTCGGCAGTCTTGATTAGAGAGAGTTTATTTTCCCCGAGGACCTGCGTTGTGAATATGGCGCCCTGTTTCCCCCCGGTTTTGTCTGCGACGAGCATGAGATTCAATCTATGCAGAATGGTTTAAAATGGATAGCTGTGCTAGAGCGCCCGTCTATTTCTTCTTGCTGCGCGCGTCATCCACAAGCGCGAGCCACGAGTCGCCTATCTTCATCAGGTAGTTCCCGAAGGTTTTCGAAAGCGTGATTGTCATGGGGCGGAATTTCCTCTTGCTCTCAAGCGCGATTATGGTCTGCCTCTCCACCTTCAGCATCCCGATTCTCTTGAGGCGAGGCAGCACCCTGTTGTAGAATGTCGCCTTGGATATCCCGTTCTGCGAAACGAAATGCCCTATGTCGTCGCCGGACAGCGTGCCCCTGTCAAGCGCGAGCTTGAGGAACGCCACGGCTATCTCGTTGTATTTCGCCTGGTATTTCTTGGGGAAAACAAAGTTCGCTATCTCCTCAAGGTTCCAGATGTTCCGCGTTATCCCCTCATTCCCGTCCTGGAATGCGCGAAGCTCCGGGGAATTGTGCGGAGGGAGGTAAAGCGAATCCTTGGAGGGAATGCCCCTTGATGCTATTGTGTGCCCTTCGGGCACAGCTCGCCCCTCGCTGCGGCTCGCGGCGATTGTCCGCTTTCCATCTTCTTTCTCCTCTCGCTCCTCTTCAGGAGCATCCTCTTCAATCCTGTTTTCCTCTGCCATGCAAAAACTTCCTGCTCTGGGCTTTTATTGCTTGCTTTTCCCTCTGTTCATTTTCCGATGATTCCGTTTATCCTGCCGACGAGCCGCGAATAGAATTCCGGCGCAACCTTCCCTATGCGCCGCTCGAGCTGCGCAGCCCCTATCCTTGCCATGCAGTTGAACCGCACTCCGCTTCCCCCATAAAATCGGCAACCGGCGTCATTTTCGCTTATCGGCAGGCAATGCTCGTCGCATTCGCTCGTTATCATGGCGACAACGGAATACTTGCCATCGCAATACGCTCCGTCCGAAAGGACGATGCAAGGGCGGGTTTTGCTGTCCGGGGCATCGGAAAAGAAGATTTCCGCGAGGACGACTTCACGCCTTTTTGCCACGCAAATACCTCTGCCTGTAGAAATTTCCGGCTTCCTTGTCTTTCGGCCCGTTCCACGCCTTCTCGATTATTGCCTGGCTGAATCTCCCTGCCTCGCCCTCCGGCTCCCTTTCCATGGAGCGCACTATGCTGAGCCGTATTGCCTCCGTCTTGTTGGCGGCAAGCCCCCTTTTCACGAGCGCCTCTATGTAATTTGCAGTTTCTCCTTCAAGATGCAGGTTCACATCCATCTTTTCGCCCCCATGCAAGCCAATCTGTGCATTTTTATAGCACTAAACTATTATTAAACTTACACTAAAAGGGCATACAAGTCAGAACATCATGGCGGGCACGCCGTATATTTCGGTCGCCTCATCTTCGGCAATCTGCACAGGCCCCTGCTCGGTCTGGAGAATGACGCTGGGGCCGGATTTCCGTATGATGGTTTCAATCTTCATCTCGCGCAGCCTGTCCACCACTTCCTTGATTTCCTCGTAGGTCAGTTCGTCTATGTTGATTTTCATGGTCGCCACCTTTTTTTCCGCCAGGGCGCTTCCCCGGCTCACTGCTTGCGCTATTTTTCATATATAAAGCGGGACAAGGGGCAACGTGCCGGTGGTGCCGGTGCATGGCGCCGCGAATCCCGGCATCCCGACGTCGGGCATATATATAAATATGTCGCTATTAATAGTATATCATGACGACTTCCCTGCTGGCAAAAGCGAAAACAAGCGCCCTTCTTCCCCTTGCAATGGGTTCTTCACTCCTCCAGACTGGCTGCTCCCCCTTCACGAAAAACGGCGAGATTTCGGAAAATTCCATTCTCTTTCTGGTCGGGATGCTCGCGGTTTCATTCACCGGCTGCGTGGGCGACATACTGCGCAACCACGCCAAGGCGGCGCGCATTGCCGAGCACAATGCCGCAGTCGAGAAACTCGCCCGCCTTGAAGCAGAAGCGGCGGAAAACTCCGAGCCGATATTCATCGAAGCTTCGCCCAAACCGCAGGAGAAAGCCAAAACCCTCTCATGGGTTGAAAAGCCGGACGCGAAAAAGCACTCTGCCGACACATACAAGTCATGGCACGATGTCCCCGGAATGGCAAAAACCAATTCCAACTGGCGGAGCGAAAACAAGCCCGGCAGGGACGCGCCTGAAATCCCGAACGTCCGCTTCAAGACGTGGGGCGAGGCAACAGGCGGGCGCAGGTTCACCAATTCATTCGGCAACGACTCGCCCAAGCCCTATTACAGGACAATAACTGATGCAGTGGCGCAAAGGAACGGCACGCCTGCGAAGATACTCTGGCGTTAAGTTAGGCGGGAATGCCCATGCATAACAAAAAAATCCCCAGACAGGTCGATAGCGGAATTCCCGCGTCCCAGCCCTGCGCTTCAAAATCCCGCTTTTTCAAAAAATTCCTCGCAGGCACGGGCATTGCCTCGCTTTCCATGCTCGCCGGCTGCGAGGGGCAGGGCATCCTTCCGTTTGCAGGTGTTGCGGTGGCTGCCGTCTTCGCGTTCACCCCTGTCGTGGCAGCTGGCTCGTATTTTTACTTCGAGGCGAAATGGAAGAAGGCGGACGCAACAAGCCCTGAAAACTACTCGAAAATCATCGAGCAGTCCAAAACAAGGGATTTCAAGACGCCCCCTCCGCTTTATTTCAATTCCGAGGTCTACGGCCGCCTCGACATCACGCATTATCCGAACGGGCACCTGGGTTCCGACCTGCTCACAAGAATCACTCCGGTTCCCATCGAGTTTCAGGAAGACGGCAAGGGAATCGCCCTTCCGGCGTACGAATTGCACACGTACGTGTCTGAAAACGGCGTGAGCGGCGGGGAAATGGCCGCCTGCATGCAGTTTACCCTCACCAAGCTCGCGCAGATTCGCGAAAAGGCGAAAGAAACGGGCGACGGCGAAACTCAAAAGATAGTGGACGATTGCTTTGAGCAGCTTGACAAACTGACAAGGGAAACCAAGAACCTCGGATTGCAAGCCACGCTTTCCAATCTTTTTGAGCAGCTTGGCAGCAGGGGCATTGAAATCGGCAACCTAAACCCCGAAGAGGCGGTCGGGCTTCGCTGGAGCACCGGAGGGGACGTCGAAATCGGGGCGAAAACCCCTCGCAGGACCGGCTCATTCTACGGTATCATGCCAACGCAGGAAGAAAGGCTTCCGCTCACGGATTCTAAAGAATAAAAAAACAATAAAAAAAGAAATTAAAACGCGCTTAGAGCCTGCGGCTCTACGTTGTAGAGCCCTTCGGGCTCTACCTCGCAGACAACTGCTGTTGCAGTTGCCTTAGGCGCGTAAGACTGCTGCCGCAGTCTTCCGAGAGAAAAAAGTTTTCAGGCCTATTTAGCCAAAGAGCGACGCGAGTCCCTCAGCGGCTGCCGCTTCGGTCTTCGCAGGGTCTTCCTTCTTCTCTTCCTTCTTGTGCTCAGACGGGGCTGCTGCCGCCGGCGCTGCTGCAACCGGTGCCACTGCCGCCTTCAAAAGCTCGGCGAAGTCGACGCCCTTGACAGCCTCCGCAAGGACCTGTGCCTTTGCCTCCTCGACGGGGGCGCCGGCTGCCTTGAGGACAGCCACAAGGCTCTCCTTCGTGATTTCCTTCTCTGCGCCCTTGAGGACGAGAGCCGCGTGCAGATACGAGTCAATTTTCATAGCATTACCTCCTACTGTTTCTGTTCAGTTGGCGCTGCGCCGGTAGAAGCGGCCGGCGTTGCGCTTGAGCCTGATTCGAGATTCCCGACCTTGCCGGAGAGCGTGCTCCCCAGAAGGACAGCCTGCACCAGAAGCAACTCGGTTGAAGCCTCCGAGTAGATGCAGCCGTTTACCGCCATGTTCCTGCCCTGCGATACCGCCTGTGACAGGAGGGCTTCGATGTTCTGCGATGTCGGGAAAGATGCATTGAATGACACGTTGAAAGACTGCGACAGGCATTCCACGAGGTCCGCGTGCAGCTGCGTTTCATCGATGTCCAGTGCGCTTGCGGTGTAGGTGAATTTGCCGTCGTAGGCAGCCACCATGTTCACCATCGCGTCGAACGGGAGAATGTTGAGCTTCTGGAGCGCCTTGCAAACATTGTCGCTTATTTTGGCGCCCTTCTTCACAACGGTCGAGTCCTTTGCCACGATAATCTTGCCGCCCTTTATCTGGGCGTTGATGCCGGCGTTCTTCAATTCGGAGAGCGCAGGCCCGGGCATAAGGTCGGTTTCGCCTTCAGGGACGATGATGTCGAACGGGGCTATCATCCCTGGCTTTGCGGCGACTTTCACCTTGTTGTCCTTGAAGAACTTGAAAAGCTCATAGGGCGTGTGCGTAGTGAACACGAGCGAGGTCGGGAAGTCCATTGCCTTGGCGAGATCGCCCTTGCCGGACTTCTCAAGCGCGCGCGCAATGACGCTGTTTTTCGCGACCGAGAATTCAGCGCTGCCGCGCAGCTTCTTCTTCGAAGACTGCAAGATGCGGTCAGGGAGGTTGCGGATGTTCAGAAGCGCGATTACCGGGAACTTGCCCGCGTGCTTGTGAATTTCCTCGACCTTCTCCTTCTTCGCGTGGAGCATCGGGCTTTCCTTGCGCTTCACGGTTGCCTTGATTTTCTTCCTTGTCATCATAAACACCCTTATGCGACCTTGACAGGCTTGCCCATCGAGAGCTTGACATACACCGACTTGATGTTCGGCTCAAGCACTTTCGCGGCAACCTTCTCGTAGACGGCTGCGAAGTTCTCCGCAAGCTCGTCCGCGTTCATCGATTCGGAGCCAATCACGCACTGCGCGACAGGCAGGTACTTGCCCTTGGATGCGAGGCGCACACGGCGCTTTGCCGCGTCCACGGCGTCCTTCGTCTGGCCTGTAATCGGGCGGGGGAGCTTTCCCTTCGCGCCGAGCACCTGACCAAGCGACTTTCCGACGTTCACCATCATGTTGGGCTGGGCGATGAACTCGTGCTGCTTTGCAATCATCTTGACCTTCTTGCGGTCCTGCGCCATCTTGAGGATGCCGGCGTTGTCGATTACTTCGTTCGCGCCAGCGTTCTTCGCGTCGAGGGCGATTTGCCCGTCTGCGAAGACCATGACCTTCTGTTCCTTGCCCTTGCCTTTCGGAAGGAGGATGTCGAGGTTCAGGCGGTTTTCTGCCTTGGCGAAGTCGATGCCGCGGAAGTTAACGATGAACTCCACGGACTGGGAAAACTTGCGCTTGCCTTTGTCTTCCAGCGCCTTCGTTATGGCGTTTACTACTTTCTGTTTGTCAACCATCAAATTCCCTCCCATTCGCTTTTACGAATGGTAAACGGCGGGAAAAGCCGTCTGTAGCGTCGGATATGAATGGAAATGTTTTAAAACGTTCCGAAGGGCGCGCCTATTCGACATTCATCATGAGGGGGCTGTCGCCTTTCTTCAGGTTGAGGATGTTCGTGGCGAGCGCCTGCATCTTTTCGGAAATCTCGCTCGCAGTGGAATAGGCGCGGGGGCGCGCCGGTTCAATCCCGCCATCGCAATAAGCGCTGATGCTTAGAGATTTGCGCTCTTCCGAGTACGTTCGCTCTTCGGAGTACGTTATCACCACGTAGGAAAACTGCTTGCCTTTCCGGGTAATGTCAATCCCGATTATCCCTGGGTTTGGCGCCCTAAAGAAGTGATGGACGGTTTTGGCAAAATCGAATTCAAAGCCCTTGTTCTGCGCAGCCACGCCTTTGAGTATCTCGAACAGGTCGGATACTCTCTCATCCATCCCATCGTAATCTTTTTTCTTCACGGTTTCCACGAACCCGATTGCGAACCTGTCGATTTTGAGCAGGGTTTCGGGCGAAAGCTCCCTGAGCAGGGGCTTGGAGCCAAGCGCATTTTTCACGGCGGAGCCATTCCCGTTGCTAGGCTGTTTTTTCATCAGCATGCCCGCACCACTCTACTTCTTCCGCCCTGCTTTCTTTGCCTTGCCGGATTTCTTCTGCTTGGGTTTTGCCTTTGCAGCGGGCTTGCTTTTTGCCTTCGCCTTTGCGAAGTGCCTGCGGGAGGCGATTGTCTTCGGCCTTGGAATATCAATGACCTCGTTTTCCTTCGTCTCGTGCCCGCTTCTGTTGCCCACGACCTGCGCAATCATCTGCTCAAGCTGCGTGCGGGACGCCGATATCTCGGACAGCGTGCGGAATTCCTCGCCATGCTTCTCGAACCTGTCCCCGCCCTCGATTTCGCGGGACTGCATTTCGTAAAGGTAGGCGATTTTCCTGCCCTCTTCAAGCAGGTCTTCCAGCTTCTTCTTCTCCTCATTTATGCGCTGGTCTATGTTGCCCTCGGCGTTTTTCACCTGGTTGAGCTCGAAGGTGTAAGAATCTGTCAGCTGGCGAAGCTCGCGCAGATACCTGCGCACGAAATTCGCCTCGACCGACTCGCGCAATGTCTCGAACTCGTTGTTGCCGTTCCTGATGTAATCGTCAATGTCCACCATCTTCTTCTCGTATTCCTGCCTCACCGAGTTTGCCCAGATTTCAATCTGGCGCATCTGGGACATCTGCTTTTCCAAGCCAGTGAGCACTCCCTTTGCCGCGCCCATTTCGCGCTTGGCTGTTGCAACTCCCTCGGCAATCTCTGTCTTGAGCGCCGTGAGTTCCTGCGCGTTGACTTCGGCAATGGCAAGCCTCTCAGCCTGCTCTGCAAGCGCGCCCCTCGCCGAAATAACGAGGTTCGCAGCTTCCTCTTCCATCCTGTTGATTTTCTCAATAGTGTGTGAAAGCTCCTCGGACTTCGCGCGGTGCTCGGCAAGCTCCTGTCTGCTCTGCTCCACCATCATGGACATCTTTTCGCGCTCTTCCGCAAGCTGGCGCGTGGCTTCCTCCACAAGCGCCCCTGCCTCGTCGTGCGCGCGCCTCATTTCCGCGTGCGCCTTGATAGTTGAAATTTGCAGCTTCTCGACATTCTGCACTCTGTTGGGCAATTCGCTTGCGCGCTCCTGTATTGCAAGAATGTTCTTCTCCATGCGAAGCACGCGGTCGGAAATGGTCTCGATTTCAACCTCGAGCCTGCGCTGCATTGGCATGTAGTGCTCGGCGAGAAGCTTCTCCTTCTCCATCTTGAGCTTCTCGATTTCCTGCGTCTGCCCCATTATTTTCCTGACGTGCCTTGCCATCTTCTCGGAAAACTGGAGTGAAACTGAAGTGGGCTGGACAGGTTCCATCCTCGTGATTTTCCGTATCCTGACCTTCCTCTTCGGAAGAATCGGCATGATTTGAATCCCGTTTTCCTGGATTGAAAGCTGCGTAGGCTCCTCAAGCTCGGGGTTGATTGGCTGCGCCTGCTCTTCAACCTGCGCGACCTGCTCCTCGATTTTTATTTCCCGCGCCTTGGGCTTTACATTGGGCTCGATTTTTTTAGCCGCTTCCGGCTCAGCCTTTTCCTCTGCAATCTCGCCAATCAGCTCCTCGGTATCAGGAGTCCCGAACACGTCCATGCTGGGCTTTGCGGTTTTTTCCGCGTGGGACAGCTCTTCAAGGGACGATGCCCCTGCGTCCGGCGTGTCGTTTGTTATGACTGTCATCGTGGGCGCGGTTGGCTTTGCCCGAACTTCCGCTGCCCTGGATTGCGCTGCTTCCCTGCGCGCGCTTGCCTTCCTTCTCTTGAGTTCTGAAATGAGCGTGCCGATTTTCTCGATTTTTTCGCCGACATCCGCAAGCTCCGAGCCGGCTGAGACTATGACTTCCCTGTGGCGGAGCATCGCGAGCTCCTCCTCGCTTGGGGCTGCGGCATCTGCCTGCCTTGTTTTTTCGCCTTCTGACTCGGACGCGAGCTTCCGCTTCGCTTCCTCCTCGTGCCCGCGCGCTATGTCGATGTCTGAAGTCGAACGGATTCCCGCCGCCGCATCCACGGTCCCGTGGGCAAGAGGCTTGATTTTTTCCGGTTCGCCTGCCCAGTGGACGTATACTCCCGAGAGGCGGTTCACGATGTGGACGCGCTTTTGCTTTTCAAGCAGAGTCAGCCATTTCATTACGCTGGCTGGGGAGAGCCCTGTAGCGGACGAAAGCTCCGCGGCGCTTATCGGATTTCCGCCGGCACGCTTTATGCCCGCGACCAAATCATCGAATTGCGTCCTTATGCTGCCGTCCGCGTCCATAATGCTGCCCTCCCTACTTTCTCATCTTGTATTCGCTTTGAACAATCGTGTATTTGCCGGACATCTTGCGCCGCGCCCTTCTGAACGCCTCAGCGATGTGCGAGGTATTCTCCTTCGCGACGTAAACCGTGAACACCGGCTGTTCCGCGTGCACTCTCGCCGCGCGGTCCATCGGCCTTCCGTATGCCTGCCTCATTCCCTTCTGCAGACGGTCGGCGCCTGCGCCCGCAATCATGCGGTTTTCCCTGATGACGTTGTGGGGAAACACGCGCACCTTGAAGAAATACAAGTTGGGGATGACCTTTTCGAGGTACCTATTCGCCGCCTGCCTTGCCGCCTCGAGCGTGTTGTCGCGCAGCTGCACGTCGTGCTTTGCCACGAAGTTGAACACGAAGTCGAAGTGCTGCTTCTGGTTGCCCATCTCGTATACGAGAAGCGACAGGTGGGGAAGCGCCTTGACGAAGCTCTTGCGGGGCTTCTTCTTCGAGTATCTCGCCCACGCGGCCTTTTCAAGCGTTCTGCAAGTTCTTGCTGGTCTTAATCCCATAATGACACCTCAGTGAACTCCCGAAGTTCACGCCCATTTCGCGCGAGCGAAATTGGGCAGTAAACACCCTTTTGGCACCGCCCGCACAGCGCGGAAACGCGGAACCTGTAGTAAGAGAGTGCCTGAGATATTCCTTTCCTGTTTAATAATTTATCTCCCACGCAAGTCAATTAAGTGTATATAAGTGTATTTAAATGTTCCTGCGTTCTTTCAGAAGAAGCGACTCCTTTCCAGCAGGAACCGGAAGGCCGAGCTTCCAGTAGACTTCATCCGCAAAAATTTTGGCGCTGCCCCACGCCTGCACAACTCCGGCCGCTATTTCATAAAGCAGGCCAGAAACGTCTTTGTCTTTCCTGGCAAGCCGGCCAAAGAATTCCAAGTGGAAAAACCTCAGGATGGTGGAAGTGCTTGCAAAAAGTTCATTGCTTGCAAAATTCTCATTTAAGTTGGTATATGGATGCCCGAACAGCTCGTTGTAGTCCCGAATGTTCGCATAGCTGTTTTCCGAAAGCATCTGCACAAGGGCGCATTTATCATACGGAACAAATAACGCGGCATGGAATCTCCGGTACAGCTGATTCAAGGATACCAGATTCTCTTGGGAGGGCACAACGAGGTGCCAATAGGCGGCGTGGGCCTGCTCATGAAAAATGGCCGGGCGGGAATAGTCCGAAAATTCCAATGCTTCTTCGAACCCATAGATGCAACGGAACTCTTTGTTATACGAAAGTTCTGTCATGAACACTCCGGGCGCACTGTAAAAAACGAGCAAGTTTGTCCTTGAATTTTGTGGAAGGTTCCGGTTTATCTCCCCAATCAACGGGAGTATGCGAACAATATTCTCTTTTATGGACGGCGCCTGGGCGAATGCCGTCACGCCGGGAAATTTCAAGCGATAAAACTCCCCAGAGTAGCATTCAATATTTATCTTATACTGGTGATACTTATCAAACTCGTATACAAACAGTGCCTTCTTCTCGCGATTATCCAGTTTCAGGAATGGGGGGTGCACTGTTTTGGGCGCTGCAAGCATGTGTAAAAATATCTATAGGTGTGGTTTTAAATCTTCGTGCGCTCGCGCATCAGAAGCTGCGTCTTTTTCCTGCTTCCGCCCTTTGCGGAGTATCCGCCCACGCTGCCATCTGACTTTACTACCCTGTGGCAGGGGATGAGCGGCGCAAGCGGATTCTTCCCAAGCGCATTGCCAACTGCGCGCACTGCCTTGGGCTTGCCTATGGCTTTTGCAATCTGCGCATATGTCCTTGTCTTGCCTTTCTGGATTTTCGCGCACTCCAAAAGGACTGCCCTCTGGAACGGCGTAAGTTTTGCCAGTTTCTCCTTTTGCTTGGGCGTGAATTCCATGCTACTTCCCCAGCCGCAAATGATAAAACCCGTCGTCCTCCGAAATCGCGTCGCCCTTTTTCACAGGCACGTAGTCCAGCCCGCTTTTCAGTTCCGCAAGAGCAAGCTTTTTCCCAAGCACTTTTTCGCAGTATTCCTTCTGCTTCTCCGCTTTCGCGATTATGCCTGCGGCTGAAAGGTGGGCGAGCACGAACGGAACGTTCAAATCCGTCGTGAGCTGCCCGCCGTAATCCCTCACCATGAGCCTGTTCCATTCATCAACCGGATGCTCGAACACTTCATCTGAGGAATAAAACCCGTAATCGAAAACGTCAATCCTGAAGCTCTTCTTTCCGCAAGCGCAAAGCTTCGCGAGGAATTCCGCGCCAATGAAATTGAACGGCATTGCCCTGCCGTCCTCCACGCGCTTGAGGAATTCGACGACAAAAGGCGACGCATCCCCAATCGGCTTCCCTCCCAGTTCGCGAAGGGTTCCGTTGTTGAGCTGGCAAACCAGCGTCGGCAAATCGGTCAGAAGCTCGTTTATCCTGCAATAATCGAATTGCAAAAACGGCTGCTCTGCCGCCGCATCGAACTTCCCGAAAACGCAAACCGCCCCGTGCGAGGCGAGGTTCTCGCGCGCATCATCAATCATCTTTTCCGAAAAGTCGAACAGGTAATACCTTGTCCTCGCATACAGCTTCCTGTCAAGCTTCTTCACTTCGTCAAGAAAATTCTTGGCAAAGTCTCCCCTGCCAATCCCGTATTCGCAAACCACCACCCGCGGGGATTTGCTTGCGGAAAAGTCGCGCACGAACTCAAGCGCGTTGCATTTCGCAAGCGTTTTCCCCTGCGCGAACGTGGAGAAGTCGGAGTAAATCTTCTTGCCTTTGGATGAATAGTATTTCTTGTTTGTTTCGCGAATTTTAGAGGACATCTGACTTCACTTTTTCAACGCCCATCGCCTCAATCAGCTTGCCAAGCTTCGGTCCCTTCGGCTTTGAAAGAAGCGCAGTGTAGCATTCGGTGAACATCTGCGCAGGAGGGACGTTCATCTCCTTCGCAGTCGCAAAAGCGAGGTTGTGGATTTCAAGCGCGGGCATGGATGCGTTCAGCTTGCTGAAAAACGCGCGAGCCGCGCTTCCTTCTGCCGTTTTCTGCGGCTTGTAGGCAAACGCGTATTCCTCGGGGACGAAATTCCTCCTTTCCCATGCCTCAAGATAGGGCGAGAGCTTCTGCACTGCCGCGGCATCGCCGGTCTTCTCGGCGATTTTCTCCCAGCTCCACTGCAAATTCCTGTACAGTATAAGGTCAAGGAACGGCGTCTTCCAGCCGCGCCCCATCTGCGCGGACTCGGATGCGAGCCGCGCAGCCATCACGCGCTTGTGGTCCGCGCGCGTCAGCTCATCCATCTTGCCGGACGCAAGAAGAACTATCGCCTTTTCATAATCATCAATCGTCCTAAGAAGATTCACGCCCGTCGGCACGATATCTATGTTCTCCTGCAAGTCCGGCTTGAGAAGCATGTACTTCATCACTTCGGGCGGGAGAAGCTCCATCAGTTCGGAGACGCCCATTCCCGTCCCCTTTGACTTGGAATATTTCTTTCCCTCGAAAAGTATGAACCCGAACTTGTAGCCGATTGACGGGGACTTGTTGAAAATGTCCCTGAAAACAACCTCAAGCGTGTCCCTGCTCCCGCCGCGCGTGAAGTGGTCCACGCCCCCTCCCTCCGCGGTGGTGTTGAAGTGGTCCTGCCATGCCGGCCAGTGCAACCTCCAAGTGAGCTTGTACTTGTGGTCGGATATCTTGTTCCTGCCAACATGCCCGCAGCCCTTGGTGTATTTCACATCGCGGTCGCAAGCGTATTCGTATTCAATGTCATCGCCGCTGTTGCTCTCCAGCCTCTCGGTTCCCTTCATCGCGCTGTGCCTGAGCACGTGCGTGGTGGCGTTCCTGCCGCATTTTCCGCAGGTCGGCATTATCGGGCTCCACCAGTCCGGCAATTTCTCGCGAAGCGAGGACTTTGCGACAATCTCGCGCACCTGCGCTTCTTCTTTCAAAAACAGAATCGCATATTTGTCAAATGCCCCTTTTGCATAAAGGTCAGTTGCCCTGATTATTTCCGGCTTCACGCCGAACTTGTCCATCGCCGCTTTCGCGTCCGCAAGGAAGTAATCGCCGAACGAGGCGGTTGTCCCTGTCGGGTCCGGAACGTCAGTAAGCGGTTTCCCAAGGTGCGGCTCAAGAACGGCTTTGTATTGCTCGAATGCAGATGGCACTCCGTCAAACGAGTCGGCAATGTCCGCAACAAAATAGTATTTCGCCTCATCCCCCAAATAGCGCAGCGCGTCCACAATCGCCTGCGGGAAGAGGAATTCGCAAACAGTGCCCAAATGAGTGGGCCCCGAAGTGGTAAGCCCGCCTGAAATCACGTATGGCTTGTTCTTCTCGGCGATTATCTGCTGCGCAAGCTGCTCGGACCAGTGGAGGGATTTCTTTGTTTCGTCGTCTGTTTTGTTTTCAGGCATGAGCTGGATTTGCATGCAAGGATAAAAAAGAGTTCTCTTTTGCCAAAGTGCCTGCTGCCGTCATTTCATGGCAAATCTTTCCACGTTTTCTGCCGCCACAATCGCTTCGGGCGGAACTCCGGCGATATCCTGCTCTATGCAATAATGGTTCTTCTCCCGCGCGATGAATTCCAGAATCTGCGATTTGCTCCAGCCATCCTTTCCAAGATTTCTGAGGAGTACGGGGGTATCTGGTGCGTCAGCCTCCGGGCGGCTTGCGCCAAGCTTAACGGAATCGATGAACAGCACAACTGGCTTGTGCCCAGCTAGAAATCCCTGAAGTTTCTCAAATATGCTCCTGAATTCGGGCAAATCCGGCATTTGCCCGGACTTAAACGCCATCATTATGCGCTCGAATATTTCCGGCCCTTTTCTCGCATGGCATATTGCAATGCCAGTCGAATATGTCAGGCTTATCCGCTCGACATTCCCGGTCGAGATGCTCTTCTGGTTCAGAATTACTGGGCTTTTGGAAAGCGGAGTCTCCAGAACCTTTCTTTCTTCAGCAGTAAGCAGGGGCACCCTGCGGTCCAAACCACGCTTCATTATGTTTTCCAAGAGAAGGCTGGATGTGCCATGCAGGATAAGCGGCCCTTTAATCTTCGATTTCAATGGGTTGGCCCAGTCAAAGCCGTCCTTGACCAGTAGGCTGGAGCCTTTCCGGTAAAGCAGGGAGGCTTGGGGCATGATGCTGATGTGCAACTAGTAGTATATATACTTTCCCATTTTTTAACACTAACTTGCAAAGTTGCGGCTTTGCAAAACGCTCACCTGAACATCCAGTGCCTGCGGGCACTGTCTGTTTAGATTCGCTTCGCTCACCTGAACATCCGCCAATGCTGCGGCATTGTCATCTGTTTAGGTTCGTCTGACTCACCTAAACATCCAGCGCTTCGTGCTGTCTGTTCCGCTTCGTTGCGACTCAGCGGAACATCCAAGCATCTACGGATGCTTGTCTGTTTAGATTCGCTTCGCTCATCTAAACATCCCATCAAAGAAGCCTTTCTTCGGAGTGTCGCCCAAGTCCGACAGAATTTTCTTCTGCTTGTCGGACAGGTTGGTGGGCGTCCTGACGACGATGTGCACGAACAGATCCCCCTTGCTGCTGTATTGGACGCGGGGCATGCCCTCTCCTTTCAGGCGGAAGATTGCGCCGGTCTGCGTGCCTGCCGGAATCTTGAGCTTCGCCTTGCCCGAAAGAGTGGGCAGTTCTATTTCCGCGCCAAGCGCGGCCTGCGAAAAGCTGATTGGCGTCTCAAGGTGGATGTCGTCCCCTTCCCGCTTGAAGAGCTGGTGCTCCTTCACCATGACAAAAACGTAAAGGTCGCCGCTTGCCGCGGGGCCGCGCTCGCCCATTCCGGCCACGCGCAGCCGCGAGCCGGTGTCCACGCCCGCGGGTATTTCCACCTCGAGCTTTTCATCGTAAATCTGCGAGCCGCTCCCTTTGCAATCCTTGCACGCTTTCTCCGGCCGCCTGCCGTTGCCAGCGCATTGCGGGCAGGTGACCACGCTTGTGAAGCTTCCGAACGCGCCAAGCGACCTGCTTTGGCGAACCTGCCCCCTGCCCCCGCACGCCTTGCATGTGGCGACCTTGCTTCCCGGCTCCGCGCCGCTTCCGTTGCAGCGTTCGCACGCGCGGTTGCGCTTGTACGCGATTTCATGCGTAAGCCCCTTTGCGGCTTCCTCAAGCGAGATGTGCAGGTCGTATCTCAAATCCGCCCCCCTGCCAACCTGCCTTCGAGGCGTCCCTCCGAAAAACGCGGATGCGAACATGTCGTCGAAAGGCGAGCCGCCCGCGCCAGCAAAGCCGAACTCGCGGAAAATGTCCTCGAAATTTGCGTTCCTGAATATGTCCTCCTGCGAATAGCGCTGGTCGAATCCCGCGTGCCCGTACTGGTCATATGTCTGCCTCTTCTCGTTGTCCGACAGCACGGCATATGCCTCAGAAATCTCCTTGAATCTGTCCTCCGCGCCCGCGTCCTTGTTGCGGTCGGGATGGAACTTGAGCGCGAGCGTGCGGTAGGCGTCCTTTATCTGGTCCTTGGTAGCCGTGCGCGCAACGCCCAGTATCTCGTAGTAATCCTTTTTGGTGGACATAGCCGAGCCTCAGAGGTAATGCTTATCGCTTGATTCGGGCAGTTTAAATTTATAAATGTTGTTAATACGGTATTGACAGTTCAGCGCTTCCTCTTCGGCTTCACCGCGCAGCCATGCGTTATCGCCGCCAATCCGGAATCAATGGAATACAGGAGTATCGCCATGCTGGCAAGCATTATGTAAATCCCGTAATCCGCAAGGAAAGCCGTGGCGCTCCCCAACCCCAGCCAGAAAAGCCAAATCGGCTGGCACACCGTGCAGGCGGATGCAAATGTCGCAAGGACGGTCCCGCCCGCGCCAGCCCCAAGCACGCTTCCGCCCAAGCTTTTTTTCGAAATCGAATGCGCCTCGAAAATCTGGAAAGCGGCTATGGTAAATCCAAGCGATGCCAGAACCGAGACGCAGAAAACAAGCGCGGTTTCAAGTGGCCTGATGCCCGGGTTGAGCGCAAGCGGCGAGAGGATTACGATGTCAGTCAGCACGGCGTAAACCGGCGTCAGCACTGCGAACAGCACTACGAACAGCGCGGAGTATTTGCGGTTTGCGAATACAAGCGCAAGCCCTTCCTTCCAATTTTCCATATCCGTCTTTTCTTCCAGCAATGTTTAAGTTGCTATCAACTTGCCACCAGCACGCCGCGGAACATGTTCATCCCGCAGTGGAAATTGTACTGCCCTGCTGTTTTCGGCGTGAAAGTCGCGCTCACAGTCTCCCCATTCCTTGATACGAGGTTGACTCCCACGTTGTCGATTATCAGCTGCCTTCCGCAGCCCGAGCGCGGGTCGGCTGAAAAATCGAACTTCACGGGCAAGCCAGCCTTGACATTCACGGTCGGGTTGTCGTATCCCCCGCTTGCAAGCGCCCTGACCGCCACTTCCTGCACCTGCGCCCCTGCCTGCACCTGCTCGCCCGCATTTATTGGAATGGACTCGTCAATGGGCATGTCGGCGATGTTCTGCCCGCTCCCTTTTCCGGCAAAAAGCATCACACCGACAAATGCCACGACAAAAACCGCGACTGCTGCGAAAGCGTATTTCATATCCACCATATTTTTCACCTGCCAATTCCTATCAGTTCAGGGCGCGCAGCTTGGCGCCGCGCTTCCGCCCAGGTAAAACAGCGCGACCCCCAGAATCACGGACGCGAGAACTATTGCCGCGACCGCATGCCTTTCATCAACCATGCCATCATCCCCTCTTCCGCGCATTCAATATTCGCAGTCCGGGCTTACGAAATGGAACATGTCCACGCTCGTGTTCGTTTTCGAAAGCACGCCCGCGATTTCCACGTTGTTCCCGAAGAACCCTTCCAGCCTGTCGCCGGCTTTCGAAAACATCTTTTCCGAGCGCATCATCGCCGCCTCATCAGCCCCTATGATGATTGGGCAGACTTTCCCGCCATCATCGTCCGCGTATGAAGCAAAGCCGCCGATTCCCCCTTCCGTGAATTGTAGCTGGAACGGCGGCTTGTCATCCAAATCGTAAACAAAGAACATCTTCGGCTCCTTCTTGTCAGTCAGCCGCGAGTAAACCACGCCTTCCCTGCCCCCTATTTTCGCAAACTGCGTTGCCGAGAGGAAATGCAGCATGTCAACCGGCTGCCCCGTCTTTTTCAGGATTCCCTCAACGGACGTGTTTATCCCGAAAAACCCCTTCAGGCGGCTTCCCGCACCGGAAATAAGCTTCTCGCCAATCATCATCTTCGCCTCGGAAGCCCCGATGACAAGCGAATTTTCCTCGGGCAGATTGTTGCCCTCCTCTGCCATAAACCGGGCAAGCTGGTTGTTTTTCGCAAGCGCGAAGAGCTTCATCGCCCCGTCCGGCGCATACGCGACCTTGTAGCGCATGCCGTCGTAAATCGCCGAGCTGCCCGTGCCGCCCATGCCCGCCGCGCCAGGCGCGCCGAAGTAAAAGTACGCGGCGGACACCAGAATCATCAGCGCCGCGGCAAAAGCGATTGCAGTCTTGTTTTCGTTTATGAATTTCATTTTCACACCTTTCCTAAAGCTTTATCCACTTCAAAGTCAGCGCGTTCGTCACTACGGACACGCTTGAGAGCGCCATCGCCCCGCCTGCAAAAATCGGCGAGAGAACCAGCCCGGACGAGTAGAACACGCCCGCGGCAATCGGGATTCCGATTACGTTGTAGACAAGCGCCCAGAACATGTTCTGTTTTATCTTGCCCATGGTCGCCCTGCCCAGTTTTATGCAGCGGGAAACGTCCATGGGGTCAGAACGCATCAGCACCACGCTTCCCGATTCCATCGCGACATCAGTTCCAGAGCCCATTGCTATTCCGATGTTCGCTGCGGCAAGCGCGGGAGCATCATTCACGCCGTCCCCCACCATTGCTACGACCTTGCCTTCCGACTGGAGCCTCTTCACATATTCCGCCTTCTGCTCGGGCAGCACGCGCGCGAAGAAGTTGGTTATCCCTGCCTTCTGCGCAATCGCCTTCGCGGTCCGCTCGTTGTCGCCGGTAATCATCCAGCTTTCGATTCCCTGCGCGGCAAGCGCGGCAACTGCCTGCTGCGAGGTTTCCTTTACCTCGTCGGCAACCGCGACAATCCCGATTATTTGCTTCCCCTTGCCGACAAACATGGCGGTCTTGCCCTGCTCCTCGAGCTTCTCAGATTCTTCCAACACCTTGCCGGTCAGCTCTCCAAACAGCCTGAAGCTTCCCACCTGATACGCGACCTTTCCAATTTTCCCGCCCACTCCCTTGCCCGGCACATTCCTGAACGATTGCACTTTGGAAAGCGCAATCCCCTTTGCCTTGGCCTCGTTCACAATCGCCTCCGCGAGCGGGTGCTCGGACGGCTTCTCAAGCGAGGCTGCGAGGAACAGGAGCGTCTTTTCGGAAATGTTCGCAACCGGCACGATGTCCATGACTTTCGGCTTGCCCTCGGTAATCGTGCCGGTCTTGTCGAAAATAACCGCGTTCACCTTGTGCATTGCCTCGAGCGCCTCGGCGTTCTTGATGAGTATTCCCTTCTGCGCGCCGATTCCCGTGCCCACCATTATCGCCGTTGGCGTCGCAAGCCCGAGCGCGCAGGGGCAGGCAATCACGAGAACCGACACGGCGAAAATCAGCGCAAGCGAAAACTGCTGTGCCGCGACAAAATACCAGAAAGCAAAAGTCCCAATCGCAATCACAATCACAACCGGCACGAAATACGCGCTGATAGTGTCCGCGAATCTCTGTATCGGGGCGCGGCTTCCCTGCGCCTCCTCGACAAGCTTTACAATCCTCGCAAGCGTCGTCTCCGAGCCGACTTTCATCGCCTTGAACGTAAGCGTTCCGTGCTTGTTTATCGTGCCTGCGATTACCTTGCTTCCCTTCGCTTTCTCGACAGGGATTGACTCGCCGGTCACGAGCGACTCATCAACCGACGAGTCCCCGCTCACGACAGTTCCGTCAACCGGAATCCTCTCGCCCGGCTTTACGACAACCAAATCTCCAATAACAACTTCGCCACTCGGAACCTCAAGCTCCTTTCCCTTGCGGATGACGTGCGCCATTTTGGGGGACAAATCCATCAGTTTCCTTATCGCCTCGCTTGTCCTTCCCTTTGCAACCGCCTCAAGATATTTTCCAAGAATCACAAGCGTAATCAGCGATGCCGAGACTTCGAAATACTGCTCAGGCACGAAACCGAACAGCGCGGCAAGCGAGAAAACATACGCCGCGCCCGTGCCTACTGCAATCAGCGTGTCCATGGATGCGCTCCTGTTCCTTGCTGCTGCAAATGCGCCCTGAAAAAAGTTCCATCCGACAACAAACTGCACCGGCGTTGCGAGCATGAAAAGCAGCCACAGCCTGTATGGGAAATCCATGAGGAACATGCCAAGCGCGATTGCGGGGATTGAAAGCGCGGCTCCAATCGCAAGCTTTGTTTTCAGCTCGGATATTTCCTTCAGCCTCTCGTTTTTCTCCCGTTCGGAATCAAATCCGGCTTGCGCGGAATAGCCAAGGGACTTCACCTTTTCGAGTATCTGCTGCTGGCTCACGCTCGCTTCATCATACTCTACCTGCGCGCGCGCCGCCGCGTAATTCACGTTGGCGGCCTTCACGCCCGGCAGCTTCGACAGCCCGCGGTTTACGAGCGTTGCGCAGGATGCGCAGTGCATTCCGTTGATGGTAAAGTCCTCTTTTTTCATGAACAATTGCCCCCTCAAACCCTTCCGCCGCATCCGCATCCGCCGGTTGCCGTCTGCTGTGGCGCCGCAACAACCCCGCACCCTCCTGCTGCCGCGCCTCCGCAGCCCCCTGCCCCGCCGCCGCATCCGCAGCCCCCGCTTCCGCCGCAGCCTCCTGTTGCGGCAGGGGCAGCCGCGCCAGCGTAAGCTGCTACGGTGCCGTCTGTCTCCTCAACAACGATTGTCCCCCTGTACATTCCCATCGAGCATGAGAACTGGAAAGTGCCGGACTTCTCAGGTGTGAATTCAATCACGTTGTCGCCCGCGCGCACGTTTTTCCTCACGCCGAATTCCGGCATGACTATTCCGCTTGCGCATCCGACCACGGAGTTGGTGTCAACCGTAATCCTGACCGGCACGCCGACTTTCACCCTTATCGGGTTGGGCATGTAATTCCCGCCCTGCACTGTGAGCTGCACTTCCTGCGCGCCGTTGTTCACTGCCGCGAGCTGCCCTCCTGCCGGTGTTGCGCCAGCCGCCTGTGCCGCTTGCCCGAAAGGCGCGTAATAGGCACCTGCGCCGGTTTCGCCTGCAGGCGCGGCATTCGCCGGCTTTGCGGCTATGCCCATGGCGAGAAAGGCGAAAAAGCCGATGAAAACAACCGCCGTGAATCCCCAAAACAATTTTTTGTAGTCCATTCAATCCCCCCTAAAGCACCACTGCCGACGAGCGCGGCGCGAAGAGCATCGCCGCCGCCGTGATGATTGAAAGCAGAAGCGCGAGGGCGAAAAACGCGGCAAAGCCGATTGCCTTTTCCTTTTCCCTCTGTCCCGCGGTCTCATGCACCATGTATGCGAAGCAGCCCATGATTGCAAGGCACGACGCAATCAGAATCGGCATGAACAGCGCGAGGTTGTCAAATGCCATCATGACTGTGAGCATGGCGCCCATTGTCCCAGCCATAAGCCCGCCCATCAGCCCTTCCATCAAGCCCATTATGCCGCAGCACTTGCCGCACCACGCGCCTGCCACCATGCCGATTGCCATGCCAAACACGCTGCCCACGAACATCCCGTTCGTCGCCCCGATTATCGCGCCGAACAAAAAGCCGCCCATCATGCCGATGGTCATGCCGACCATCATGCCCTCCATGCAGGCGAACTGCCTCCTGTGCGCGTAGTAGTGCGCGATTGCCGCGGTAAGCGCGACCGCGGAAATCGCCGTGTATATGAGATACGGAACGAACTTCCCGATTTCCGAGATGTTTTTCAGGTAAATTTCGTATGCGCCGGCTCCGGCAAGCAGCAGGAGCGCAAAGCTTGCAACCGACATCAGAAGCATCTTCCTTTCGATGGCAAGCTCCTTTTTTCCGGTTATCACGCCTGCCACGAATTCTTCAAGTTCGTCTTCGAATGATTTTCCTTCCATCAAAACACCCTGCCTATACCTTGTAACCGTTCTGCGTTATCGCTTTCCTGATTGCCGTGGCGTCGAGCCTGTTTCCCTCGACTTCCACGATTCCCTTCACGGCATCTGCCTTCACGTTTTTCACGCCCGCAAGCTCCCCGATTTCCATCTTGAGGATTTTCTCGCAGCTCGCGCAGTGCATGCCGCTTACCTTGAATGCCATTTTCGCCATTCCATCACCATCGCCATTTGCGCTACCTACGCGGCGGCTGATACGCTTTATTAACATACTCCTGAAACTAGTTTCAAGGTGCAAAGCATGGAATTCGGCGAAAACAAGACGATGATGGGCGTAGTTATCGCCCTGCTGGTGCTCTTCGCAGTGGCTGTTTTCTTCTACAACAAAACGCTCAACGAGCTTGCAGCAGGGAGCTGCACTGACGCGGGAAACGGCTGCCCGCACGAAAAGATTCTTGAAACTCAGAACGTGATAATCGCCGCGCTCATACTCGTCATCGGCATCCTCGCGGCGTGGATTTTCGTCCAAATCGGAAAAAATCCGGAGGAGAAGAAAGCGGAGGAGGGCAAGCCAGCCCGCGCGCCGCAGCGCAAGGTCAACCTCTCCGAACTCGACACTGATGAAAAGAGAATAGTTTCGCTTCTTCAGGAAAGGCAGGGCTCGGTTTTCCAGTCGGACGTGATAAAGCTCACCGGATTTTCAAAAGTGAAAGTCTCGCGCATCCTCGACAAGATGGAAAACAGCGGCCTGATTGAGCGCAAAAGAAGGGGAATGACGAACCTCGTCGTCCTCCGCTAGAACATGCTGGCGCCTGTTTTTGCCGGCCAGCCCAATCTCTCAGCCACAAGCTCCATTTCCATCATCAGGGCGAATTCCATGGCAAGCCGCGCATACCATTCGGAATGGTTGTAGTCGAACGCAGCCAAGTAATTCGAGTATTTCTGCCTGTTTTTCCCATATGCCGCCTTGTGGGTAGGCGGGACGGCGTACCCTGATTTCACGGTTGCGCCTGAGCGCATGAGATAATCAAAGATGAAAGCTATGGAATTCCTTGCGGAAACAAGCTCGTCGAAGCTTGTGCACGGGTGCCGCTTGTCGAATCTTTCAAGCATGCTCGGTATCGCCTGCGCAGGTGTTATCGCCGCCCAGACCGAGCCATAGACCTCGAGCGGGTCCTTGTTGTATTTTTTGCAAAGGCGCAAAAGGGCGGCAAGTTCGTTGAGCGCGAAACCGGACCGCCCGGGATTTCTCTCCATTCTCGTCAGGAGGACATTCACTGCCAGGCGGCTTCCTGTCGAGTCCCCATAAAAGCTCTCTATCCAGTGGTGCGACAGCACCTGCGACTTAGGCACCCCGCTTTCGGTTTCCATGGAATCGAGGTATTCCTTGTTGGACAGGTAGAATGCCGGGCCCCTTTTCATAAGTTCGTCTGGCTTGAAGTATTTCTTGTATCTTTCATATGTCATCTTTCCCTTCACAGTATCCGTCTTGGCGTATTCCAGGCTCACCTTGCCGATGCGCGGGTCTGCAAGAAGAGAGTCAATTCCGGCTTTTTCAAATCCTTTCGAAACAAGATAATTCCTTGCCCGGCTCAATGTCGGCTTCCTGATTGGGGCTGGCGCGGTTGTCTGCTTGGCAACCGTGTCTTGCTTGGCGCCTGTGCCCTCTTTTTCAACATAAAGCATGATTCTCCTGACGGGCGCCGAGAGATCCTCCTTTTTCGCCTTTTTCAGAGGCACTATCTTTTCAACGGTTTTCAGCGGCTTGAGCTGCATGATTTGCCTGTTTTCCATCAGCTTGCTTGTGAATATGAACGAGCTTGCAGCGACGATTCCCGCCAGAATAAGTGTTTTCGCAGGTGTGAGTTTCATTTGCCGCATAGTATCCAGCCTGTGTGTTCGTTAATGTATTTTTGTAGAACAAGATATATTAAACAGCAAGCTTTAGGGGAAAAGAAAAACAGAAAAATAAAGAAAAGAAAAAAGAAGTTCAGACTTTCTTGTGCGATTTGAATTCGCCTTGCTCATTCAAATGCACAAAAAGGTCTTCAGACCTTCTTGAAGTCGGCGTCGTAGACGTTGTCTCCGCCAGCACCGCCGCTTCCCGCGCCGCCTGCGCCATTGCCGCCCTGCCCGAAGTCAGGCCCGCCAGCTCCGCCGGGGCCTCCCGGTCCTGCGCCCTGCTCGCCTTTTCCGTAAAGCGAGCCGCCGGCTTCCTGAAGAGCCTTCTTGAGCTTCTCGACAGCCGGTTTTATCGCGGCAATGTCCTTCTTCTCAAGCGCATCCTTCACTTCCTTCGAGGCTTCCTGCACCTTTGTTTTCAGTTCGGCGGAAATCTTGTCCCCAAGCTCTGAAAGCGTTTTCTCCGCGGAGTAAACGAGCGTCTCGGCTTCGTTTTTCGTCTCAGCCTCTTCCTTCAGGCGCTTGTCGTCTTCCGCGAACTGCTCGGCTTCCTTCATCTTCTTCTCGATTTCATTCTTGTCCATCTTGTGCGGGGAGACAATCTGCATCTTCTGCTCCTTGCCGGTTCCCATGTCCTTTGCGCCCACGTGCATTATGCCGTTGGCGTCGATGTCGAACGTGACCTCGATTTGCGGCACTCCGCGCGGGGCAGGCGGGATTCCCATGAGCGAGAACTTTCCAAGCTCGATGTTGTCCCTTGCCATGGCGCGCTCGCCCTGCAAAACATGCACTTCGACCGAGGACTGGGAGTCCGCGGCTGTCGAGAAAATCTGGGATTTTCTCGTCGGGATGGTGGTGTTCCGCTCAATAAGCTTGGTGAATACGCCGCCCATTGTTTCTATTCCCATTGCCAGAGGCGTTACGTCCAAGAGCAGGATGTCTTTCACATCACCCGAAATGACTCCCGCCTGCACAGCCGCGCCCATTGCCACGCATTCCATGGGGTCCACGCCGCGCTCGGGCTTTTTCCCGAACGTGCTTTCCACGAACCTCTGCACAATCGGCATGCGGGTTGGCCCTCCTACGAGGATAATCTTGTCCACCTGCGTCTGCGAAAGCTTCGCGTCGGACATCGCCTGCTGCACAGGCTTTTTGCACCTGCTCACAATCGGCTCCACGATTTCCTCGAGTTTCGCCCTTGTGAGCTTGTACGCGAAATGTTTCGGTCCCGTCTTGTCTGCGGACAGGAAAGGCAAATTGATGTCAGATTCGAGCACAGTGGAAAGCTCTATCTTCGCCTTCTCGCCAGCCTCGCGCAATCTCTGCATCGCCTGCCTGTCTGACTGCACGTTTATCCCGCTGTCATGCAGGAATATGCCGACCAGATGGTCAACAATCGCATTGTCCATGTCTGTTCCGCCCAATTGCGTGTCTCCGGAAGTGGATTTCACCTCGAATACGCCCTTGCCGAAATCCATGACTGTGACGTCCAGCGTTCCGCCGCCCAAGTCGAAGACAACGATTTTCTGATCCTTGTCCGCCTTGTCAAGCCCGTACGCAAGCGCAGCGGCGGTAGGCTCGTTGATAATCCTGATTACTTCCAAGCCCGCAATCGAGCCAGCGTCTTTTGTCGCCTGCCTCTGGTTGTCGTTGAAATAAGCCGGCACGGTGATTACTGCCTTGTCCACCTTGTCGCCAAGGTACATCTCTGCGTCAGCCTTTATCTTCGAAAGGAGGAATGCCGAGAGTTCCTGCGGGCGGTATTCCTTGCCGTGCGCGCTGTACTTGAAGTCGCTTCCCATCTTGCGCTTGAAGGCGGAGAAAGTCCCCTCGGGGTTTGCGACAGCCTGCCTTCTTGCCGGCTCGCCCACGAGTTTCAGCCCCTCCTCTGTGAACGCCACATAAGACGGGAACGCCTTCCCGTACTGCGTCGCGCCCTCTGCGGATGGCACAATCGTCGGCCTGCCGCCTTCCATTACCGCGGCTGCCGAATTCGAAGTTCCCAAATCAATTCCGATTATTTTTGACATTCCAATCACCTTTTTCAAACATTATTTTGTTTCTCTTTCTTCTGTGCTTCAAATTTCTTTTTCATTTCCTTTGTTAATTTTTGGCGCTCATCTGCAATCTCTTTTCTTGTTGTTACGATAATCTCTGGCTTTCTGAAACTATCAGAA
The DNA here is from genome assembly GCA_041665945.1 of Candidatus Micrarchaeia archaeon. GTDB lineage: Archaea > Micrarchaeota > Micrarchaeia > Anstonellales > Anstonellaceae > UBA10161. The sequence continues at coordinate 98,473 of JBAYHU010000002.1, read as the reverse complement.
CTCGAGAGTATGCCCTCAATTGCCTTACTAATTTTCTCAGTATTATCTGCTATTTCATGAAGAGGCGGTTTCCCTATCTGGGTTAGTCCTACGAATTCAGAGAAATCTAAGGTAAATTCTTCTGTGTATTGCTTTCCGTTTTTATCTTTATAACTAACTTTAACGAGAAGTTTTGTCTTCTTTTTTTCTTCAAAGTTGTCCAGCATGCTAGTGAGGAATACGCTCCTAGTATTTTTCGGTGTGAGATACGCTATCTTGTTTAGTATCGTTGAAAGATTACCGGTTCCCATGCAGGCAAAATCTGGTTCTATCTTAAAATTGATGTCAAAGGCAGGCCCCATACCGATATTTTCAACATTCAAATCCATCAGATTTATCGATTCTTCTCTTGGTTTTAGATATACTGACATTCTAGGTTCTGTCTGCGCTTCTCTCATCGCTTTATTCTCTAGAACTAACAACATCGTCATCAGAGTGTATGCGACAGTAGATAGGGCGATAATTTTTGTGGAGTCCCAACCTACTATTCCAAAGGAAACCAAAAGACCTATGCCAACTATCCAGTAAATGTTCTTTTTGATGTATTCTGCAGGCAATTTTACGTCCTTAAGCGCATTGCTTTTCCATCTTAGGAGTGTTTGAAATATCGTAGCCATTACTGCAAACAACACTAAAAACACTAGAAACATTCCAAGTACAAACACCTGCCATTGGTCGAATTGCAAAGGCAAAGTCATAGGAGTTTCAGTTGCAAAATACATTATTCTTCCATCAGTGCCCCTAAGTGTAAATGGAAGAATGAACAGAGAAAAAATTATTCCTACAAACGCGCCGAACAAGCCTCCGAACATAACTGCCGTGTATGCATCGGTATTCTTGAGAATTTTTTCTTCATCGATAGCCATGGTCATCGCCTTCTCAATATATTCTCACGGTGGAAAGCGTCACGTGCGCCTCCTTTCCGCCTTTTTCAAACGAAACCATGGTTCCGTTTTCCCCGTCAATCGTGTTCGCGCTCGATATCCCGTTCACCGAATACCCGCTTGAGAGCAGGAAATTCCCGAACGTCTCAATCGGGGCGGACGTCATGCCGACTTTCTCGCTGTAAGCCATGCGGAAATACCCTTCCCCGTCATGGACGAACGACTGCGTCTTTTCGGTTCTCTGCATGTACTCGTTGAACTGCTGGACAACGTTTTCCTCAACCGCGACGTTGTCGGCTTCGAGCTTGACTATTGCAAATCCTTGCATGTTCCCACCTCACTCTTTCTCCGGTTCGGTTTTTTCGTCAGCATCATCCGCTTTTTTCATCCCGCTTGCCTTTTTTCCGCTTGAAACGGAAACAATCGCGTGCCGCAGCACGGCGCCCTTGAACAAATACCCTTTCTGTATTACCCTCACAATCTCGCCTTCCGGCGCGTCCGACTCCTCGCGAAGCGCGACTTCGTGGCGGTACGGGTCGAATTTCTCGCCGTCGAGCTTCATTTCCTGCAAGCCTTCCTTCTCGAACGCCGCGCGCAGTTTGGAGAGCACCATCAGCACTCCCTCGCGCACCGCCTCTTCCTTCACCTTTGCCGCTTCCTTTTCCGCAAGCGCAATTTCCTCGTAAATCGGGAGGAACTGGAGCATGAGCTTCCCTTCGGCATGAATCGCGAGCTGCTCCTTCTCCTTTGCCGTCCGCTTCTTGTAATTGTCGAATTCCGCCGTCAGGCGAAGCAGTCGGTCAGTCGTTTCCGAAAGCTCCTTTTCCGCATCCTCCTGCCCGGGCACGAGGTTCGACTGCGAGTGCTCGGTGTCGTTTGCCGCCTGTTTTGCAGCGTTTTCCGTGCGCGTTTCGTTCTTGTTCATAAGATTGCAACCCCTAAGGCAGGCGCCTGCGCCTGTTTATGTCCACCGCGCCCCTGCCCGCCTGCTCGAACTGCTGGTCTATTTCGCGGGCAAGCTCGTCCATCTCGGCGAACGCCTCTTCCATCTCCTTGCGGAATTCCACAAGCATTCCCTCGGCGGAATGCACGCGCATCACGTACTTGCCCTCGTCGCGGCGCACGAAGCCCGCGATTTCAAGCCGCTTGAGGTGGTGTATGATAGTTATCCTGTTGATTCCCGACGCCTTGGCAAGCTCGCTCCCACCTACGGGGCGGTCGCGGGCTGAAACCATCATGGTCTTGAGCACCTGCGCAAGCGTGGCATCCACGTCCCGCTCGGACATGAGCCTCATCATCCTGCAAAGCTCGACAAGCTCGGTGTCCGCGTCCTGCGCGGGCGGCTTTCTTGCAACCATCGAGGTCTTTTCCTTTTCCATATCACTCACTGTCAATTCCTTATTAACAAGAGTTTATAAATGTTAATACGTTGTTAACACTGTTAGCACCAACTTAACACACTCGCGCTTCTCCATCTATATATAATATAAAAGCTGGGCGCATTTCCTTCTCATGCAAAAGACGTCGGCATTCGCCATTATCGCCTGCATCATTCTTCTTGCCGGCTGCGCAGCCACCGTGCCGCAGTCGAAATACGACGATTTGGCGGCAACATGCGCCCTGCAAAAAGCGGAATCCACCGCGGCGCTTGATTCCATGACGTCGCGCGTGAACAGCTGCAAGACGCAGCTGGACGACTGCAACGACGCGAGGAAGGCGACTGAAACCCTGATTTCCGACCAGCAGGAGCAGATAGCCACGCTGAAGGACGGCTCGGAAGTGCTCGCCGCAGCCCGCGTGAAAACCGACCTCATAGCCCAATACAAGCTCGTGCAGACCTACTTCGACGACGCGTACGGGCCCGGCAAGGTTCCGACAACCCCGAAAATCAAGCGCCTCGAGGCGCTCATCATCTCGCTTAAGGACACGCCGGTCTACGGAAGCTGGCTGGACTTCAACCGCTGCTCCATAATAACCGAGTGCGACGCGGCAAAGGCGAGGCTTTCAACGAATATCAACGCTTCGATAAATTCGCTTACCTACCAAGTCGCGGATATCGTTGCGAATAAGTGAGCGGGCAGCTCCGGGAACAAACCCTTTTAAACCCGAACCGAGCCATCCACAACACTCAACTTATTTTCAGGTGTCATCATGCGCGCTTTCAAAACAACGGAAGAAATCAAGGTTCCACAGAAGCTCATAGACCAGGTAATCGGGCAGGACGAGTCGGTCAAGATTGTGAAAAAGGCGGCTGCGCAGAGGCGCAACGTGCTGATGATTGGCACGCCCGGCACCGGCAAATCCATGCTTGCGCAGGCGATGGCTGAACTCATGCCCGCAGCCGAGCTTGAGGACGTGCTGGTATATCCCAACCCCAACGACGAGAACCGCCCGATTGTCCGCACTGTCACCACTTATCCTTCAGAGGAAGAAATACGCAAGGACCCGCAGCTTTCCCAGATGTACGCGGCTTTCCGCCAGATGCGCCAGATGTTTGCGCAGCTATCCGCGCAGGCGGAGAAAGCGACGGGCAGGAAGCAGAAGCCAGCTCCGGAAGACGAGGACATGGGACAGGGCAGGATGATGCAGCAGGCGGCGCGGCAGCGCGAGGCATCTGCTTACAAGGGCGCGCCCAACGGCATGGTTTTTCTCTTCATAATAATCGCGGCAATCATTTTCCTTTACGCAACCGGCTCATTGAACAACGAGAACAAGTGGTTCGTGCTCGCCGCGCTTTTGGGCGTGGGCATACTCTACCTTCTATTCCGCTTCACGAATACATTCGGCAAGCGCATGGGCATGGGAACCGACTACAATGAGCCCAAGCTCGTGGTGGACAACACCGGCAAGAAAGCCGCCCCGTTCGTTGACGCGACCGGCTCAAAGGCAGGCGCGCTTTTAGGCGATGTGAAGCACGACCCGCTGCAATCAGGCGGGCTTGGCACTCCTGCGCACTTGCGAGTGGAAGCAGGCGCAATACACCGCGCCAACAAGGGAGTTCTTTACATTGATGAAATAGCCTCGCTCAAGCCGCGCTCCCAGCAGGAGCTTCTCACGGCAATGCAGGAAAAGAAATACCCGATAACAGGGCAGAGCGAAAACTCATCCGGCGCAATAGTGAAAACCGAGCCGGTTCCATGTGAATTCGTTCTGGTCGCAGCAGGCAACCTCTTCGACATCCGCGCCATGCACCCCGCGCTGCGCTCGAGAATCCGCGGCAACGGCTACGAGCTTTACGTCCAGGATTCCATGCCCGACACGCCTGAGAACCGCGACCGCTACGTGCAGTTCGTGGCGCAGGAAATCGCAAAGGACAAAAAAATCCCCCATTTCACTTATGACGCAGTGCAGGAAATAATCGAGGAAGCCAAGAGGAAAGCCGGAAGGAAGAAGCGCTTGTCCCTCAACCTGCGCGAACTCGGCGGGCTTGTGCGCGCAGCAGGCGACATAGCGAACGAAGAGAAGGCAAAAGTCGTGGATGCGGAGCATGTAGTCCGCGCGCGCGGCGTTGCCCAGACAATCGAGCAGCAGATGAGCAGTCGCTTTGTCGAGGGCAGGAAAGATTATCAGGTATTCATGACCGAAGGGGCACAGGTCGGCAAGGTCAACGGGCTTGCTGTTCTGGGTGATGCATCCTCCGGGCTGGTAATGCCGATTGTAGCGGAAGTGACGCCCGCATCCTCGAAATCCGAAGGCAAGCTCATAGCAACAGGAAAACTCGGCACAATCGCAAAAGAGGCGGTTGAGAATGTCTCTGCAATCATGAAAAAGCACATGGGCAAGGATGTCTCTCAATACGACATGCACGTGCAGTTCCTCCAGACATACGAAGGCGTGGAGGGCGATTCCGCGTCCATTTCAATCGCAGTGGCGATAATCTCCGCAATGGAGGGCATACCTGTCAGGCAGGATATCGCAATGACCGGTTCGCTGTCCGTGCGCGGGGAAGTGCTGCCTGTTGGCGGGGTGACTGGCAAGACCGAAGCCGCGATAGAATCCGGCATCAAGCACATAATCGTGCCCAAGAGCAATGTCGAGGACATTTACCTTTCCGGCAAGTTCAAGAACAAGATTGAAATCATCCCCGCCAGCACCTTCACGGATGTCCTGAAAGTCGCGCTTGTCGACTCGGAGAAGAAGCGCAAGCTGATCGCAAAGATGGGCGCGATGATGAAAGGAAAGAGAGACTGAATTCCGGGGCTCACACGTTCTTCTCCGCCCTCATTATCTGCCCGAAAACTATGCCGGGCGCACCGATCCTTCACCATTGCGTGCTTGCCTATTTCTTCCTGCAAAGCGCAAGGAACTCTTCCCGCGTTATTCCGAGTTCGCGGATGATTTCGCGCAGCAGGCTGACGCCGATGTCCTTTTGGTGCATCGGCACCACCGATAGCTTCCCCTTGTCATTCCGCAGAATCAGGTGCGAGCCTTTTTGTCGAACCGGCGAATAGCCAAGTTCAATCAGGACTGAGACGACTTTCTTGGGAGAAACCGGCTTCAGTTTCATGCGCTCACGCAGGAAGAGGGACGCCTATCCTCCGGATGCCCATGAATTTTGACTTGGAGCGTGCCCTGCTCTCCGATGCGACCTCAAGGTACAGGCTGATTGCCTCCTTCACGTTCCGCACCGCTTCGGCAATAGTCCTGCCCTGCGTGTGGCACCCGGGCAGCGCCGGGACGAATGCCGCCACGTAACCATCTTCGCCAGACTCGAAAACAACATCAAACTCTTTCAGTTTTTTTCCCATGCAATCACTTCGTTCATCCCGGCTTTTAATCCTTTCTTCGCCCCCTAAGCCTTTACCATCACTCTCTCGCCGACCGAAGTCACGTCCTCAAGCGAAATCGTGAGCTTCTGCCCCAAGGGCGAGCGGTAGATTACTGTGGACTCCTGCGGGTCCAGCCCCATTATCTTGCCAAGGTAAGCGCCGTTCTCCGCGAAGAGTTCCTTGTTCTCGAGCTTGAGGCGGGCGATTATCGAGACTTTTATCTGTTTCATCGCCCAGATGCCGGCGAATCCCATCACCATGCTTGACAATACCGCAAGCAGGAAGTCGGAGAACGACACGTACGGCGGGGTGGTGTTGAGCACCCAGTCGGACGCCACGGAAAGCACGAACCAGATAATGACCGTGGTTATCGCCCACAATCCATATCTCGGAAGCTCGATTTTGCGCTGTTCCTTGTCGTTCATGATGTCAATCATCTTGCCTGCGAGAAGCACCATGAACGAAATCGAGAGCAGGTTGGCAAGCGTCTTGACAAGCGTTGCCGTGGTCTTCACCCCGTCAAGCCCTATGCCCACTGCTTCCATGTAGCGCTGGTATGCCGCCCAGCCAGAAATAAGGAGCATGATGAGGAAGAACAGGTAGACGATGCTTGAAATCTTGTCCGCGGAAAAGCGGAACGCGGATGCCGAGCGCAGGAACAATTCCTCTATTCCGAACGCCTTTGTCCCGAGGTAAACCGCGAGTATCGCCGCGACGAACTCAAGCCCCCAGCCAAGGTAGCGGCTGGCTGCGAAAAGTATAAGGATAAGCGCGGGCGCGCCGAAAATCAGCCTCGCATAGTGCGGCTCCTTGAGCTTCTCAAGTATGACGAAATATGTCTTCTCAAGCTCCTTTGCCTGCTTCATGACCACGATTTCCACTGCGTCGATTTTGAGCCGCGAGCGCACCACGGGCATTATCTGCTCGTCCGACGCCCCGTCGGAGACGAATATGCACGAATCTGCGGGGAAGTCGGAGAGCACCTTTTCAAGCTGCGAGGATATTTCCTTGTCCGCCGAGTAGCCCAGCGACTGCGAGCCAGTGAGCGTGACCACCTGCACCGGGCCTTCGTTCCCAAGCGAGTCGTATATCCCGATGGCGCGGAATATGGTGTTGGCGTCCGGCTCCGTCGGGTCCGCAAGGGCGAGCTTGGTGGCTGCCGCGAGGTTGGCTTCCCTGCCGATAATGGGCCCTGAAACCTTCGCCTTCTCGTACAGGTCGTTGTCCCTGTCGATGCAAAGCACCAGTTTGCCCTTTTTGATTGCCATATGGTGGGTTGGGGAAAACCTATTTAAATATTTATGGAATCTAATTTTCCTCGCTCGTTTTAAGGAAAAAAGGCGGAATAGGGGTTATAATGGACAAGCTAGACAAGAAATTCGTGGTTCCGGGGGATTTCCTCGGCACAGAAGAGGAATATCTCTCCGACCGGGGCACGTTCTCGGACAAGGAGCGCATTTACTCCACCCTTGCGGGCAATGCCGATGAGGACTCGCACAAGCTGTCGGTCGCGCAGTCGCGCCCGCTGCACGCGCTTGAGGTCGGCACCGTGGTCATAGGCACGGTCGAGAACATAGTGGAGCCAATCGCATTAATCAGCATAAAATCCGGCGAGCACGCCGAGCACCGCTTCGGGGAGAACCCCGACTACTCGGTGCTTCACGCCTCGATGATACGCCGCGGCTACGTGAAAAACGTGCGCGACGAATACAGGATAGGCGACATCATCCGCGCGAAAATCGCGGCTCTGCAGAACGGCGAGTTCCGCCTCACGACGGACTCGGACGAATTGGGCGCGATAAAGGCGTTCTGCGCAAAGTGCCGCCACCCGATGAAAATCGAGTCGGGGCTGCTCCAATGCGAGGACTGCGGGGCAAAGGACAACCGCAAGACCGCGAACGATTACAGGAAGGCAAGCGTGGACAGGTAAGGATTGCACGGGGGATAACATGGAAATCGAAGTAGTCAAAAACGAAAAGGATTATCTGGAAGTCACGCTCAAGGGCGAGGAATACGGCATGGCGAACATGCTCAAGGAGCTTCTGCTCGAGGACGAGAACGTCGAGTTCGCGGCATACCGCCTCGACCACCCGATTGTCGCAAGCCCGGTGCTCATGATCCGCACCTCTTCCGGCACGCCCCTCAATGCGCTCAAGAGCGCGGTCAAGCGCCTCAAGAAGATGGCGACCGAATTCCGCGACGCGATAAAGGACGCGAAGAAGCCGAAGAAGTAATTGGCTGCAAGCCGCGGGCGCGAAGAAGCCAGCGGCAAGGGCGCGGTGAATCGCGCGACGGGGCGTTTATTTGGCGGAAAGCAAACCAACCGGCAAGGGCGCGCCGATGAAAGGCGTGCCCGCACTGCTTCAGGACTCCCGCTTCCTCTACGGGCTCATCGCGGCATTTTTCATCTTCTACTTATTGTCCGGCGTGTGGATTTTCGGGCTGCTAATCGGCGTCTGCATAGTCTCGCTTGTCGCGCTCGAATTCATGCAGGGGGCGAGCGAGCACGGCGTGAAATCAGAGATCAAGGAAACCGCAATCGCGCTTCTTCTCGCACTCGTGGTCTGGTTCGGCTCGGGCTTCATCCTCCAGACGTCGGTCCCATTGAACGCAATCGTCTCCTGCTCGATGCTTCCGCACATACAGCGCGGCGACATGATAGTCCTGCAGGGCGGGCAGATAGCCGCGCCGCAGGCGAACATTTCCTCAATCCGCGGCATAGGCACGGCTAAGATTTACGAGGGCGGCAATTTCGCGGTGGAGGCGAGCGGCTCCATATATTCCTACTGCGCCATCCGCAGGGGCGATTCGATGTGTTCCAGATTCGTCTCATCCCCGGAAAATTTCACCGAGCGGCACGGCGAGCTCACCTTCGGCTACGGCAGGTGCACCATAGTCTATCCGAAGTCAGGCACCATGCAATACGGGCCCTGCGTTTCATGGCTCCAGGTGAACAACGTCCGCTATTATGAAAACCTCTCAAACAGCGTGGTCGTCTACCAGCCCGAAAAAGGCGAATACTATTCCCGCGTGGGCGACATCATCCACCGCGCATTCATCCTCCTCGCGTCCGAAGAGGACGGCAAGACTTATTTCCTCACAAGGGGGGACAACAACCCGATTTTCGACGTGCAGGTGTATGACGAGGTTTCAGGGCAGGGCAACCGCCCTGTGGAAGTCTCCCGCTCGAAAGGCAGAGTAATCCTGCAAATCCCATTCGTCGGCTACCTCAAGCTCTTCATCTCGCCATCCGCAATCCCGACGCCGGACGGCTGCGACAGGCACTACGCAAAGTGGGACTGAGCCTGAAAAGCGCGGCTGGCAGCAATACAAATAAAAACAGCGGAAGCGTTCTCCTTTCCGGTGGTATGGATGGCTGCTCACAAGCACGTGAAGGGCGAAAAGAAATGGTGGTACGACCTCGGGGCGCTTGGAATCGTGTGCCTTTTCCTATTGGCATTGGACTTCTACTCCACAGGCAGGATTTCTTGGTCGGTGTACCCGATAGCCGCGGTGCTGTTCTTCGTGGGCGGCTTCAAGGTCCTCGACACTTTCGGCAGGAATTAACTTCCAAAGCCCGCTTCATCATCGAAGCGCATTGGGGAAGAAAAGAAGCATCACTCCAAGCGCCAGCATTATCAGCGCGCCTATGAGCTTGCAGTAGCCGGCGTACTTCTCGCCGAACTCCGTTGACACAGCCATTGCGGCAAGCCCGAATATCACCAAATCATCGAGCATGAAGAAGAGCACATAGAGCAGTATGTACGCATAGTATTCGAAGAAGCCGAGGTTGGAAAGCGCAAGCACCTGCGTGAATACTGCGGGAAGCGCGGCGGAGCAGACGAACTCCACGGAATTCACGGCAAAGGCGAGCGCCACAATCCCGGCAAGCGTGGCAATGGTTATCGGGGCTGAAACAAGCCTCTGCACCTCGGACATGGTCTTTTTCTTGTCCTCAGCGCCCGTCACCTTGCACTCAAGCGCGGCTGCGGGGTTTTTCGCAAAATCGCGAAGCGACAGTATCGCGCCCCCCAGCGCCACAAGCCCTATCACTATCGTCACCGGGCGGTAGTAACCGATGAAAAGGAACGCGTTGAGCCACGCAGTCATGAAAAGGAAATACAATATGCCCGACGACAGCACGAACGAGCCGACCACTATCCAGAGCCGCTTTTTGTCCTCCATGGAAAGGACTATTCCTATAAGATAAACCAGCACCCACATGGCGCAGGGATTGAACCCGTCCACAAGCCCGAGCATCACCGCGAGCACTGGAAGCGAAACAGCCGCGGGCTTTATCTTCCCGAACACCGGCAGCTCAAGCTCCGAGCCGGCATCTTGCCCTGCACCCGAAGTAGCATTCCCGATGTTGCGTTCGATTGCCATCCGTATCTTCGCGCCGTTCTTCTCCTCGCTGTCAAAGCCGATTATGCTCTCGTTCCCTATGAACGTCATGGGCACGCCGTTTGAAAGCTCGGATGGCACGCCTGCGTCAGCAGCCATCTTCTGCATGAGGGCAAGTTCTCCCGGAAGTTCGGTATTGTGCGCATTTATGCGGATTTTCGAATACTCCTGCACCAGCTTTTCGTTGAATGCCTCCTGCGCCCTGCAATGCGGGCAGGTCGGGGAATAGAAAAAGTCGATTGCGAGCGTGGCGTTCCTGCCGTCCTGCAGCTTCTCCAGCCGCTCGATTTCGTTGTTCCCGATGGGTGCGTTGAAAAGCAATAGCAGCCCGAGGCAGGCAAGGACAAGCACCAGCATCCTGTTGAAAGGCACGCCCATGAATTCCTTCACTGAATCGATAATCATCAAATGACCTGCCGCTTTTCAGTTTGGAGCATTTTTAATTATGGCGGTAGCGGCAACCGATGCTCCCGTGCCGCGGCTATATTGGGAATCCCTTGAGGATGCCGGAAACCGTTTCGGAAACCTCTGCCATGACTTTCCCATTGCTCAACCAGCCGTGGAGCTTGAGTGCGACCTTCCCTATGCCCTTTGCGTGCGTGACTATGCCCGGAACCAGGACAGGCAGCTCCACCGCACCGAGGCTCTTCTCCGCCATCCCGAAAATCCTAAGCTCCTCAAACGCGCGGAAAGCCCTGAAAGCCGTGCCGACGGGCAGGAGCACTATTATCTCCAGCCAGTTCCTCCTCAGGAACATCTTCTTGTCTCTGGCTTTCGAAAAGCCGCGGAAAAGGTCTATGCCGAAAACGAGTATTGCGGTGAGGTCCGCCTGCTCCATGAGCAGTTCGGTCCGTGCGTCTGCAGGCGGGAAAGCTCCGAACTCCATCCCAATCCACCAGACTGCGAGCATCAAAAACACGCAAAGCGCGAGGGCGAGGTTGATTCTCCAGAGCTTGCGCTGCTCCTCTTTCAGCCTGCGTATGCCGCTGCCTGCCGGACGCTCTTTTTTTGGCATGTTCCTCCCTGATAAACTGTGGACAAACATGTTTTTAATCAGTTCACTTGTCGTCGCCCATCAGTATCCTGAAGCTCAGCATGCCAATCAGCATCACCGAAAACACGGAATATTCGAAGTTCGGAAGCGGCGTCACGTATATGTCCACCGCGAACAGGGCGCCGATTTGCGCAAGCATGGCAAGGAACGAAAGCGCGAGCGAGTTCATGCGCCAGAAGCTGAAGGAGTGCCCCGCGACTTTGGGAATCGCGACCTTCGGGCGCCTGCGCTGCATGTTCACCGCAAGCGCGGAAATGTTGATTATCAGCAGGATAAGCGAGCACGCCTGTGAAATGCGCCGCTCGGAAAACATCCCCTCGAACAGGAGAAGGTAGGAAATCACCAGCAGAACCACGTACATATGCTGTTTCTCCAATCAAACACCGTTGTCCCACGATTCTCGGGCTCCATATAAAATCATTGCCGTGCCGCCCTTCGCTGCGCCATCTTCGCGGCTTCGAACGGGACTATCGCGAATGCAGCGGCTGCGGCGCACCACGCCAGCTGCATTGCGCTTGGCGCCGAAAGCTTGAACAGCCCCTCAAGGAAAGGCACGTAAAGCGCAAGCGCGAGGAAAAACAGCGCCAGCACGAAAACAACGTAAAGCGCGCTGTTTTTGTCGCCCAGAGTCTCGGCAATCGTCCTCTTGGATGACCTGCTTGACAATATCAGCGCGAGGTTTCCGAAAACAAGGGTGGAAAACGCCATGGCGCGCGAGACATCCTCTCCCGCGCCCGACTGGATGGCGGTGGCATAAATCGCCGCGGTCATTATGAAGACCGACATGCCCCTCAGGAAATTCATGGCAAGCGAGCCGTTGTCGAAAAGCTTCTCGCCTTTCCCGCGCGGCTTGCGCTTCATTATGTCCTTTTCCTCGGCTTCGGCTTCGAACACCACCGAGCATACAGGGTCTATGATGAGTTCCAAAAACGCGATATGCACCGGGAAGAGCACAATCGGCCAGCCGAAGGCGACCGGCACAAGGGACATTCCCGCAATCGGCACGTGCACCGAAATCACATAGCCCATCGCTTTTTTTATGTTGTCATATATGCGCCTGCCCATGCGGACAGCCGACACGATGGAAGTGAAGTTGTCATCGGTCAGCACAAGCGCGGAGGACTCGCGGGCGACGTCCGTGCCCCTGCCCCCCATCGCGATTCCCACTGCCGCCGCCTTGAGTGCGGGCGCGTCGTTCACGCCATCGCCCGTCATCACCGCGACATCCCCGTTGCTTTTCAGCGCCTCGACAATGCGGAGCTTCTGCTCGGGCACCACGCGCGCGAATATGCTTGCCGTCCTGATTCTATCGCACAGGCCCGCATCGCTCATTGCGTCGAGCTCCGCGCCGGTTATTATGTTGTCGCAATTTTGGAAGCCCGCGTTCTTCGCCACAATCCGCGCCGTTCCCGGATAGTCGCCAGTAATCATGATTACCCGCATCCCCGCCTCGTAGCATTCCTTCACGGATGATGCGACTTCCGGGCGCACGGGGTCCTCAAGGGCAAGAAGCCCCGCGAACTCGAATTCGAAATCGTGCTGGTTCTCAGGAAGCTTTTTCACCGAGAAGTGCGCGTGGGCGACGCCAAGCACCCTCAAGCCCTCGTCCGAGAGTCGCGAAACCTCTTTCAAAAGTTTCTCCTGCTCGGGCTTTTTCAGGTGGCAGAGGTCGAATATCGCCTCGGGCGCGCCTTTTGCCGCAATCAAATACTCCTTTCCATTGGGCGCGCGCCACACGTGCGACAGCGCGAGGAGCTGCCTTGAAAGCGTGTATTCCCGCACGAGCTCCCAGTCCGCGTGGATGTGCTCGGTCCCGCCAAGCGCCCTCACGCCGGTCTCCTTTATCGAGCGCTCCATGGGGTCGAACGGCTGCTTCTGGCTCGCAAGCACGGCGTATTCGAGCGTTTCGTGCGCCCATTCCGGAAGGGGCTTGCCGTCTGAAAACGAAACGCTCTTTCCATCCGACCATAGCTTCTTCAAAGTCATCCTGTTCTGCGTGAGCGTGCCGGTCTTGTCCGTGCAAAGCACGGTCGCCGCGCCGAGGTCCTGTATGGCGTTCATCCTCCTTGTAAGCACGTTGTATTTCGACATCCTCCACGCGCCAAGCGCGAGGAAAATCGTGAGCACGACCGGGAATTCCTCGGGCAGTATCGCCATGGCAAGCGCGAGCCCGGCGAGCAGCCCATCTATCCAGCTCCCGCGCGTGAGCCCGTAAATCACTATTACCGCGACGCAGACAAACATGCCCGCCATGCCAAACAGCCGGACCAGCCCGTCGGTTTCCTTCTGAAGCTCGGTCCGCTCGGCTTCTATCCGGGTAAGCGCCTTGCCGATTTTCCCGACTTCCGTCGCCGCGCCGATGGCAATCACCCTTGCCACGGCATGACCCTGCGAAACGAGCGTGCTTGAATATGCGAATGGCAAGTCTTCTCCGCCGGGCCCGCTTTGCTTTTCCTTCCCGTCCCAGACGGATTTCCTCACCGCGGCGGATTCGCCCGTAAGCAGGGATTCATCGACCGTGAAGTTGCTGCACGAAAGTATGACCACGTCCGCGGGCACGCGGTCCCCTTCGGACAATATGAGTATGTCGTCCCTCACGACCTCCCTGCCCGGGATTACGACCTGCTTTCCGTCGCGGATTACTCTCGCGCGCGGCGAGGAGAGGTCGCGCAGCGCCTCAAGCGCGCGCTCCACCTTCCTTTCCTGGTAAATAGTTATCCCTATGACCACGAACACGAACGCGAGGAGCATGAGCGCGCCTTCCATGTCACCGAGCAGCAGGTAGAGCGCGCCGCAGGCAACAAGCAGGAGGAACATGGGCTCCTTGAATGTCTCCGCCGCTATCCTGAATATGGAGCGCTTCTTCTCGCCGGCAATCTCGTTGTAGCCATCATCCGCAAGGCGCTCCTGCGCCCGGTCCTGCCTAAGCCCGGAATACGTTTCCTCGACGTTGCGGTTCCTCATGCAATCCTCTCCGAATGGCGTGAGCCAGGGCTGGCGCATTTGCTCAAGTCCGCCTTGCTGCCAGGCGCGTAAAGAAGTTTTTCAACTGGCAGGCCGCATTCCCCGAAATCGTTTTTTGCCCCGGACATTCCAGCACCCCGTTGTGCCTTTGAGCCGGCTTTTGCCGGTCCCGGAACGCCTTGAAGCGCAAAGTTGCGCCTGCTGGAATCTGCCGCGCACGGCGGAATTCCTGCCTTCCTGCAATGGAGCCTTGCCGAAAAAGGCTTTAAAGCGTTTAGGGCGGTTGCGCGCGCATCGCGCCCTACCTTATTCCGGTGTCTATGCTGAAGTCCATCTCGATTACGTGCCCTTTCTCGATTGATATCGACTGGGTGTAATCAAGGCTGGGCAGCCCGAACGAATCGCCCGAGGCATCAGTCACGTTGACAAGATAGCTGCCTTGCAAAAGCGCAATCCCGTAGTAGCCGCTTGAGTCCGCGCTGGAGGGCTGAAAATAATGGAACAGGTTCAGGGGGAACGGGCAATCTTTGGGAAAAATCAAAGGTAATACTTGAAATTCTTCTCGAAGAGTTCCGTGAATTTCTTGTAGTCCGCAGGGTGCGCCTTGATTTGCTCGGCGTAAATCGAGGTTACGAGCGCGTATATCTTTTTATGCTCGGGCGTCAGCGTGCCTATGAGCATCGGCTTTCTCCGGTACGCCTCGATTTTCCAGGCTATCGAAAGCACCGCGTCCATGTTTTTCCAGATTTTTTCCTTGCTCAACGACTTGACGCTCTCCGAGGGCTCGACAGGATTCTCCTTGTTCTTGGCGCAGAGGAAGTGGTAGTTGAACTTCGAACCCACGAGCTTCGAGAACTCGGACGTGGAAGTCACGTTCCAGATTCCGGCGGAAAACGGGGTCAGGTAGGGATCGTTGACGAGCCCGTTGCGCTCGTAACTGACGAAATACCGGCTCCAAATCGCCTCGAGGTTCGCGGGGGTGAGGTAATATTTGAGGATAGGGGACCCGAAGAACATTTCGCCCGTGTCCAGCTTTTCAATCGAAAGAAGATTGTTCGCGCCCAGCTTCTCCAGCCGCTCGCGCCAGTGCTTCTGCCCGGCGGACTTGATTCCCAGCAGGCGGCCAATTTGCCCCTTGGTCAGCCGCTCCGGCATCGACCAAATCAGGGCAATCAAAATTTCCTCATTAGTGTAATTGGCAGCTTTTGGCATTTATGGTCACTTCCGTTTTTAGCATTTATTCTCACTATCTGCTATCTTTCTTATAGCATATTACTTAATATAGGTTATTTGTCGGGCAGGGCTCCGCCGCCGATCTTGCCTTATATATGGCGCCATGCAGCGCGAAAAATGGCAAAAGCGCGTTTTTCTGCCCGGCCCCTTCTAGCAAAGCCGTCTCAGAGTCTCCTTTATCTCCTTCCCTCTCTTGAAAAGCAGTTTCTCCTCGTCTGTCTGCAAAATCGGTTTCGGAACCTCGACGGGATTTCCCGCCGGGTCAACCGCGACAAACAGGAAGTCCGCGCAGCCGATGATGGGGCGCCTCCTGCCGCTCTTGTCCTCGGCGTCCGCCTTCACCCGCACGAGCATGGAAGTATTGCCGACATAGATGACTTTCGCGTTCGCGATTATTATCTCCCCGAGCTTGACCGGGTTTTCGAAAACAATGTGGTCCACGCTTACCGTGACGCAGTCGCTCTTGCAATACCTGATTGCCGCGATGTTCGCTGACTTGTCCATCATCGCCATGAGCACGCCGCCGAAAAGCGTGCCGTAGTGGTTGGTCTGCCCGGGCATCACGACGTCCATTACCTCCGCTATGCCTGCGGATATTTTTTCTTCCATGCGATTCTTGCCTCTGCAAAACAATAAAATACGCTTTACGTATCCGTTGGTCGCGGGCGCATCCGGGTTCCGGTTCATATCCACTGCCGTACGCTGCCCTTGTACTTCCTGTACCTGTCCCCGAATATTTTTTCCATCTTCCTCTCCTCGCCGGGTATGAGCAGGGTTTCAATTATGATGACAAATAAGGCAGGGGATGCGAAAGCAACCGGCGTCCCAAGCAATACGGCGCTGCCCAACAGCATGGCCGCCATTCCAAGATATATCGGATTGCGGCTTATGCGAAAGGGGCCGGAGGTCAAAAGCGAGGTGGGCGTTTCATGCGGCGACAGCGTTGTCCTGCTCTTCACAAACAACGAGCGGCTCCAAAGGGCGATGGCTATTCCAAAGCCGATGGGAATTATCCCGAAATACGTGTACGGGGCATAAACGATTGCCGGGGCGGGGAATGCGAAATTCAGCAACATGGGCAGAATCAGCAGGATTATGAAATAGGTTTGCCCGTCTGCCATGTGCCTCGCCGTCTGTCCCGTGTTTTTCGCATCAGTTTCAGCTTTCGTGCATCAGCTTTGCCTTGCGAGACAAAGTCTGCAAAAAATTCCATTTTTTGCATCAGATTTGTCCTTCGGACAAATACTGCCCAAATGCTTCGCATTTGTGCATCAGACCGTCCGTCTTTCGTCAACGGCGATTTCGCCTCGGAGATCACATCCGTCATCATCTGCGAAGCTTCTTCTGCGTCATGCTCTTCTTAATTGTTGGCGCGGAAATCCCATCATGGCAATCTGGTGCTGTCGCACCGGCTTTCCAAAACATTCACGTGGTTCATGTTTATGGAAATCATCATCAAGAGGCAAGCCCTGCTCTCCGCGCTCGCCGGCGCGAAGGCGGCTTACCCAAACGAGTTCATCTGCCTTCTTACTGGTGAGCGCGAGGATGGCGCGGATAACACTACTAATATAGTAATAGATGGCACGATCATCCCGCCCGGCATTTCCGTGTCAAGGGGCGCGTCCATGTTCGACGACTGGATGATGCCCCTGCTTGACGGCGTTGTCGGGAGCTTCCACTCGCACCCGAACGGCAACATACTCCCCTCGCGGCAGGATTTGCGGCTTTTTTCGAAAAAAGGAGGAATAAACTTCATCGCAGCCGCGCCCTACGGGATGAAAGACGTGGCATGCTACTTCTCAAACAGCAAGAAAGCGGAATTCAAAGTTGCGGATTAGCCGGATTTTCGAACACGGACAGCATGTGGAACCCCTCCAGCGCCTTTATGCCCCAAACCGTGCCCTCCCGCTTATAGACCACGGGCTCGGGCTTTGTCGAGTCGTTGGTGACAACCGCCATCCGGTTTCCCGCCAGCCTGTTGTAATACGAGACCTGGTTGCCGCCTGCCGAAACAAGCGTGATTGTCTGCGGCTCGAAATATATCGGCGACTGGCACACATCCGCGCAAATCCTGTGCTCCATCCTCTGGTCGAACCCGAAATCAATGCTGCCGAACAGCTCGCCCTTCTCCTCGAGTTCCCGCGTTCGCGCCTCCCAATTTTTTTGGAATTCCGGCAGGAGGATGTTCCCGACGACATCCTTTTCGAACGTTGTCAGGTTCCTTTTCGGCGAGTGCAGCACCTGCTCCCGCGAAACGAGGTAGCCGTTGTTGCAGCCGTTGTAGCCGCCGTCCGGCTCGCTGCTTTCAAGAAGGTTGAATGCGACTGAGATGAAATAGCCGTTGGGGAGCAGCTTTTGCACCCTCTCCGCGTAGATTGCCCCCTCCTCCTGCGTTATCGTGAAGCGGAAATTCTCCCCTTCGGAAAACAGTATCGCGGCTGCGGGCGCCCCGTCCGAGTCCATCTTTCGCTTCGCGTGCCCGACCGCTTTTTTGATTGCCACTTCCATTTCCGGGAACTTCAGGTTGTGCGCCCGCGGGCAGATTATTTCCAATAGCGGCGACTTTTTGTTCCCTTCGGGTTTTTTCCAGAGCCTGAAATCCATGCAACCATTCCCGATGTGCCCTTGTCTGATATAAAACGAATAAAAACCGCTATTGCCCGTGCTGCGCCCTGCCGTTGTTCCACGCATTCCTGTATATCGTCAGGTGCCCGCCAACCCTTCCGCGCCCGGGATTTTCGCCGGCCAGCCCATGGACTATCGCATTCCCGCCGCTCATCTCCTCGAACGCGGCGTCGCCGACGTCCCTGTTGAAAAGCGCCTGCCCGCCCCTCATCATCCTGCCTGCATGGTGGCGCGCGTTGCCGCCTATGGACGCCTTCCCGTTTTCCATCTCCTCGCACGCATAGTCAAGCGCGCTTCCGGTGATTTTCGCGCTGCCGCCCCGCATGCGCAAGAACGCGAAGCTGCCCGCGTTCCCCTCAAGGGAAAGCGAGCCATCCTCGTTTTCCTGCCCGAAGTGGCTGCCTGCGTTGCCGATTACTGTGAGCTCCTTGCGGTTGCGGAAGCCGAGGTAGTTTATCGGCGTGTCAAGGTGCGAGAGGTGCAGCGTGATTGCCCTGTCGGCGCAAGAATTGCAAAGCTCGGAGAGGAAAAGCCCCGCCCTGTTTGCGAAATTTTTCCTGCCCTGGTATTTGCCAAGCGAAAGCGCGAATTCCGCAATGTCCTCCGCAGTGTGCCCCATGCCGGCTATCTTCGCAAGCGCCTCCTTGCGCTCAGCGGTATAGTATGATTTTGCCGCAAGCGCTGCGTCAAGCGCATCATCCATCTCGCGCACGCGCTCGTTCACCTTCACAAGCGGGGCGAGTTTCTCGGCGATTGGCTGCTGTTTTGAGAAAAGCCCGGCAAGGGAGAAGGCGCGCTTCGCAGGGCTTCCGCCAGCCTGCTGTTTTTCCCCATCGATTTTTTTCTGCTCCATGGATACCATCTTACTCGCCGTTGTTCCCCATTGCCCTGCGGGCTTCGCCAACCGCAATCTGCACGCTTTGCTCCACGTCATTCACGTTGGAATAGACGCGTATTTTCTCAGAAACGCCGAGTTCCTCCGCGCTGATGCCCGAATTTGTTATTATCGTGGCGCGGTTCACGCCCTCCCTCTCCTCGACCAGCCCCAAAAGCTCGGAGAGGTTGGATATCTTCATGTCCGAGAATATGAACAGGTCAACCGGCTTTGCGCCGGAAATGCGGCTTATCGCGTCGGTCGAAACTGACACTTCCTTCTTCGCCGCCTCGGCCGCAATTTTTTCGAATGCCGGGTCAGAAAGCACGCACGAAATGTCCAGCCCGCCTTCGATAAGATGCCCGCTGCCCTGCGCCTCAAGCATCTGCTTCACGATGCCGACGTCTATCCGCGTGCCGCCGTGCTGCTTTGCCACGATGGACAGGAATATCCGCCCTTCATCCCGCCCGAAGGGGAGATAGCAGCTTTTCGGCCCGAAATTGAGGACGCCCACTTCCCCGCCCATGTTGAGGTAGGAAATAGCAGTGGAAATCCCCGCAGCCACCGGCGCGGACTTTTGGGTTGCCGGGTCGGGCATGGTGTCGCTTGAGTCTATCAATATCAGCGCGTTTGGCACCTCGTAGTCAAGGGTCCTTCTGTGCCTCTTTCCGATTCCGGTCATCCTCGTGATTCCGGGCAGTATTTTCCCGCCCGAGGTGAACGGCATTGCCCTGTGCGGGGGCGAGCCAGCCGTGAACCTCTCGGTCCCCTTGTAGACATCTCGCATGCCGTTGGTTTCAATCGGCACCCTGCCGATTACCAGCGGATAATTCCTGACGAGCGTGAGATAATATTCGACCGTGGACGCATCCACGTCAAGCCCGCTGAACGACTCATCCAGCCCGATTCCCTGCGCGCCATGCCCGCCGCCGCCCTCGCCTTTCATCTCGCCGGCGATTTTCCTCACCTTTTCGAATTCCTGCCGCGAGAGGCGCGACGCCGCCTGCGCAAGCGCCTGCGAAAGATTGTGCCCGCTTGCCTGCGAAATGGACTGTGAGTGGTCCGAGTCAACAACTTCCATCCTGCCAGCGCCCCATCCTTTCCTCGAGCCGGCCCCCTTCCCGAATCCCCGCCGCCCGGGCATGGAAAATTCCTGCGCCGAAACGCTTCGCGCGATTTCCATCCATATCATCAGCGCGCGGCGCATCTCCTCGTGGTTTTCCCCCGCGGCGGAAAAGTCAACGGTGTGCAGCTTCTCAAATTCGCGCTCCAGCCCTGCGGGCGGCTTCACGTCCTGCCTTGCCTGCGACTGCAAATAGGCGTATTCCAGCTGGAGGCGCAAGTCGCCGGGGTTCGCCGCTGCCATTGCCCTGCGAAGCTCAAGTGCGTGCCTTGCCTTTTCCGGGTCAAGGACCGAGCATGCGTCGGCGGCAAGCGCGGAGAATGCCATTGAAACAAAACGCAAAAATTCCGGGTTCCTCGCCTCGTCCCCCTTGCAGAAGTCAAGAATCATCTTTTCGAGGATGAGTGCGTTTGAGAGGCTTTTCGGGAAATCCATGTAGCTTGAAATCTGCCGTATCATGAGCCCTGAGAGGACGGATTCGAACTGGCAGCCGGTGGCGTCCGAAAGCCCGCGCGCCGCTTCAGCATCCACCCAAGTCTCGCCAGTGGCGATGTCGTGGTGCGCGCCTGAAAATCCGAGGGGAGGGGCGCCCATTTTTGGCGCGGAAAGCACCGGCGAGTGGAAAAGCGCGCGGCAGAGTTCCCACTGCCAGAGGAATTTTTCCACCTCGATCTGCGGCTTTTCCTGCATCTGCCTTTTGAAAAAGCCCGCGCCGCCGCTGCCCGCGTTTCCGCGTTCGACGCCATCCTGCTTTTTCCAGAGGAATTTCATCAGCGCACCCGTTTGCAAATGCCCGCGCAGGGCTCAGACCGTTTCCTCAAGCCCGGTATCGCCGTACGATTCGTGCTTGGAGAATTCGTCCTTCACAGTGGAGATGAGCGACTTTTGGAGCGGGTGGTCGTACTTGCCGATGTCGAACTTCATTATTTCCTGCGGCGCCTCCTGTATCTTGGCAAGCAGCCCCTTGATTCCGTCTGCGGCTTTCCTGTAATTTTCAAGCGCCTTGCCCACGAGCTTCCTCGCGAGCGCAAGCTCCAGCATCTCGTTTCTGCCCTCGGCGTCCTTCACAAATTTCTCCGAGAACGCGGTCTTGTGCGCGATTGCGTGCGGAAGCACGGCAACGACGTCCCTGATGTCAAGCTCGTCCCTTCCCGAAAGCCACGCCACTCCCTTTGCATAGCGCAGGGCTGCGACAAGCGAGCGCGGGGAGAACCCGCCCTTCACATCCACCCCGATGTATTTCCTGTCGTGGCTGTGGTCGCTTATCGTGTCTGCCGAGCGCTTGGAACCGTATTTTTCCGACCAGTTGATTTCCGCGTCGAATGCCGAGAGGAACAATAGCGCGTCGTTGCCCGACACGAGCGAGCCGCCCGCGCCCTTTTTGGAAACGCTCACCGCGTCTATCTGCGCGAATATTTCCGCCTTTTCCTCATCCGTTATCTTCCCGACCATTTTCAGGCGGTTTTCCTTGCAGTATTTCACGAATTCCTCGATGCCCTTCTTGTTGAGCTTCTTCATCGCCTCGTTGGTTATCGCATCGTCGCGAAGCAGCCTGCGCCGCTCGCTTTTCGCAAGCTCGTAGGTCATGTTGGTGATGAAGTTGTTCCTGCCGGTGTACTGGTTTTCGGTGACTATGTCCATCCTGTCCAGAAGCGGGGGTAGGAAGCGTTCCGTCCCCTCGTCGTGGTAATTGACCGTGATGAACGCGGGCTTGGGCCCGGCGTAATACGTGTGGTTGCCGGAATAGTTCCAGCGCTTGGTCTCAAGCCCCTGCAATATGCCGCCCTGCGTTTCCGGGGGAAGGCGGTTGCCCTCGTCCACGTGGAGGACGGGCAGCGCAATCGTGCCCATCCAAATCATGTTCTCGCCCGCGGATTCGGTGGAGAAATCCAGCCTTCCGACCGCGTGCTCCTTCACCTGCCCGGAATGCCCCTGAAGCTCGAGGCTGTGGTACAAGTCGTACGGCACGCCGCCGAATACCGAGGAGATTATCTTCGCGCCCGTGCTTTTCCCGAATCCCGGGTCGCCCTTGATGAGGTGGTTGCCGTCGAGAAGGTAGGACAGCGCCATGAGCGAGATGTTTTTCGGAAGCGGCATCCTCTCGTCAAGGTCTGACGTGAGCGGCTCGTAGTGGAACCTCCGCGACACCGTGATTATCTTGGACACGACTTTCTCGCGCAGCTGCGCGGTTTTCTGTTCTGCCATATATACCAGCTCCTGCTGTTTGTTCTCCTTATCGGGCAAGCCCGCGCGCAATGCGCAGGATGCCGCAGGTCAAATCCTAATTCTTGCTTCCCGTGTTCCCTTCCTGCTTCTGCGCCTCTTGCGCCTCCTTTGCCTGCCGGTTGTAAGCCAAAAACATTGACGAGTGGTAGATATGCTTTGACCTTACTGCGACCAGTACCGAGAGGATTGCGCCAAGTGCAATGTATCCCGCCGCCATGATTGCGGGCACCGGCTCGGGAATGGATTGCAATATCGCGATTACGGTCCCTGTTCCGAACGCCGCCACGCCTGCCGCAAGCGAGCCGAGCGTGAGTTTCGCAGTCTTCCCCTTGAAGAATTTCTTGAGCCCCTCGGCTTTCTCAGCCGCCGGCGCAATTGCCGCGGTGTCGAGCTTCAGGCGGACTGCCTGCTTGCCAAGAAGGTCCTCAAGCCCGATTATGGCGAGGGAAAAGCCGGAAGTCGCGCTGATTATCCCGAGCTTCGTATCCTTGATTCTCGCCGGGGCTTCCTTTAAGATGGCGAGAAGCTCGTCAGCCAATTCCAGCTTCGCCTTCTCAAGATGCTCGAACTGGGCGTTTTCGGCGTGCGGCTGCGCAGGCGCATGGTTTTCCATCCCGCTTGCGATGAATTTCCATCCGTCAATCGCGGTCGGCTCCTTCTTCAGGCGCGGGTGCACCAAATCGTGGTAAGCGTAAAACTTCCTGTTGAGCCTGCCTTCCTGCTCCATGGAAAGGCCGAGCCGTGATGCGACCTTTCCCGTGAATTTCTCGTTCAGTATTCTCCTGTTGTGCGCCTGCATTCCAAAACACCTTCCATATACAGTATATATTAGGGCGAATTTTCCCCTGCCTCCCGCGCTTTCCGGCAAATCGCCGGTTGCTGATGGTCCCAGTTGCCAGTCCCAGTATATTCTAATGCGAATTTTCCTGTGCCTTTCCGCCTGCCTGCAAAACCGGCTTGACCTGTTGTCGAATATCTACAATAGTGTTTTTAAACCGGGCGGAATGCGTTTGGTGTAGTCCTTTAGTTTCATTCTTTAGTCTAAATTGTATCTTTAACTAAGAATTGGAGGAACAACTGTTTCATGAACCAATTTACAATATGAATAATGATCAGCAGAGCGATTCCTATTGCAAAAAGTGCAGCTGAAGCTTCTACCACATTGGCTATTTGGGTAGTCATGGCTGCATTTTGAGGAGTCTGTGCGCTAATTATCGCAACTGCGCCAAAAATGTATATCGCCGCGACCGATGCTGCCAACATTATCATAAGTAATTTTCTGACTATCAGATATGCTTTTTCTCGTTCATGAATCAAAACAGTTTGTTTTAATGAACCATCACTATATCTGCAATATCTGTAGTTGAATAATTTTCTTATGCGGCTAGAGAAGTTTCTTTCTCGTATGATCTGCTTTAATTTTTGATAGGTCGAATAAGAAATCGTCCAAGGGGTTTTAGCCAAAAAATTCTCCATCAACAATTCGTTGAAAAATGGCTTGTTTATGACTCTTCTCTGTATTAGGTAGTTAACCTCGCTTTCATCCATGCTAACATTCTTGAAAAATAAATCATATGCTTCATAGTTATCTGCAAATCTTCTTGAAAATATTTTTTTGGTTATTTTTAGTTCCGTTCCACTACTTGCTAAAAAATTACCCAACTTGCTTAACGCTTCCTGTTCATTGCATATTTTTAGTATTTTATTCAATTTTTCTTCATCAGTGCTGAAAATCGTGCGTTTTATTTGTGGGAGGTTGGGCCACAGCAGGTTTAGACCCACAAGAGTCAGTATTACGATTGTAGGCGTATTTAGTTTGGATGCTATATTAGTTATGTCGTTATCTAAAAAGATGTACGCGGCTAGTGCGAAGAAAAAGGTAAACTCGGGAGTTATTACGATGTTCTTGCTAGCCAGAAATTGCCGCATTGCGGTAAAAATCTTGGAAAAGGTGTCTGAGACAAGCCCGGGATAGGCGTCTAGTTCTGGTTTACTGTCGGTGCTCATCAAATATCACTATGTTTCTTTGTGCCGTTTAAATTCCGTTTCTCCTGAGCCCTTCTTGATTAGGAATCCTTTATAAACTTTTGTTTCATAACAAGCCCTACACGTACGTATCGCTAAGTTAGGTGTTACTTTGCCCGATAAAGAAGCCCCAACCCACGAATTAATCCCGCAGCACAAGCTCCTCTCCACGAAGGACGCGGAGGCAGTGCTTTCCACTTTCAGGGTGTCGAAACACCAGATTCCGAAGATATTCTCGAAGGATCCGGCGCTTGCCGGATTGGGCGCGAAGCCCGGACAGATCGTCGAAGTGACGAGGCTGGACGACTCCAAGTGCTACCGCCTGGTCGTTTGAATTCCAGCGCAAGCCATCACAGTTAATATTCACCATATCTTGCGCCGCGCCGCCATGTGCGCGCGGTTACGCAGAGACTGAAGGGAGGGAATTTCCATGCGCGGAGAACTGCTCACAGCATATTTCAAGGACAACAGCCTGGTAAAACAGCACCTTGATTCGTACAACAAGTTCATCGAGTTCGGCCTCCAGCAGGTGGTCAACCGCGTCGGCACAATCCAGCCCTCAGTCGAGGGATTCGAGCTTCGCTTCGGGCAAATCCGCCTCGAGAAGCCGAAAATCATCGAGGCTGACGGCGCGCAGCGCACCATCACGCCCTCGGAAGCGCGCCTCCGCAACCTCACTTATGCAGCACCCATTTTCCTCGAGATAATCCCTGTTTTCAACGGCGTTGAAAAAACGACTTTCTCGGAAGTTTTCATCGGCGAACTGCCCGTCATGGTAAAATCCAAGCTCTGCTACCTCGACAACATGAGCCCTGACGAGCTGATTGAAGCGGGCGAGGACCCTGCCGACCCGGGCGGATATTTCATCATCAACGGAAGCGAGCGCGTTCTCACTTCGATTGAAGACCTTGCGCCCAACCGCATCATGTGCACGCGCGAAAAGGACAACACGCTCATCACCGCGAAAGTATTCTCCACGCGCTTCGGCTTCCGCGCACGCTCGGTGGTCGAGCGCACGAACGAGGGGCTCATGAGAGTCGTGTTCCCCGCTTCTCCAAAAGACCTCCCGCTCACTTCGACTCTCCGCGCGCTCGGGCTTGAGAAGAACAACGAAATACTCGCAGTCTTCGCAGACGACCGCAACGTGAAGAACGACATGCTTCTCAACATGGAGGCGGACACGACAACGGACCGCAAGTCCGCAATCGACTTCCTCGGAAGGAAAGCCGCGCCCTCGCAGGCTGAAGACTACCGCGAGAAGCGCGCAGAAATCCTCCTTGACACTTACCTTCTTCCGCACATCGGGACGACTGCGGAGGACCGCATGCGGAAAGCGCGCTACCTTTGCAAGATGGCGGAGCACGCAATCAAGGTCGCGCACAATGAAATCCCGCAGGACGACAAGGACCACTACGCGAACAAGCGCATCAAGCTCACTGGAGACCTGATGGAGGACCTGTTCCGCTACGCGTTCCAGTTCCTCGTAAAAGACGTGTCTTACCAGGCAGGCAGGGCAGACGCCCGCGGCAGGCACCTCGCGGTGCAGACGCTCGTGCGCCCTGACGCGCTCTCCGACAGAATCCGCTACTCCATGGCAACAGGCAACTGGATTGCCGGACAGACCGGAGTATCGCAGCTTCTTGACAGGACAAGCTTCCTCTCCTCAGTTTCCCATTTGAGGAGGATAATCTCGCCACTCTCCCGCAAGCACCCGCACTTCAAGGCGCGTGACTTGCATGGCACGCACTGGGGCAAGCTCTGCCCGAACGAGTCCCCTGAAGGGCCGTCGTGCGCGCTGGTGAAGAACCTCTCGCTTTTGTGCGAGGTCTCAATCGGCGAGGACGAGAAGAACATCGAGGAATCGGTAACAAAGCTCGGAGTCAAGAGATAAGCGCAATCGCGTTCATTTGGTGATATTTGTGAAGCGCAAAAAATCCAGCAAGTCCAAGCGAAGGGCAGCAGCCGCAAGCGGCGTTGTCCCGAAGACCTCCATTTACCTTAACGGCAGGCTGGTGGGATTCCACGAAAGCGGCACCACCCTTCTCTCCGAATTGCGCAGCCGCCGCAGGCAGGGCTCGCTCTCCTCGGAAGTGAACTTCCAGTACAACCGCAAGACCGACGACCTGTTCATCAACAGCGACTCGGGCCGCGCGCGCCACCCTTACGTCGTCGTCGAGAACGGGCAGTCCCGCCTCACGCCGGTCCTTCTTGACCAGCTCAAAAGAAACGAAATCACCTGGAAGGGATTGGTGAAGCTCGGCGTCATCGAATATCTCGATGCAGAAGAGGAGGAATCCGCCTATGTCGCGCTCAAGGAGTCCGAAATAACGCCGGACCACACGCACCTTGAAATCGACCCGGTCTCCATCTTCGGAGTCACGGTATCGGTTCTTCCTTACCCGGAATACAACTCATCCCCGCGTATCACCATGGCATGCGCCATGGCAAAGCAGTCGCTCGGAACGTACGCAGTCAACTTCAACATGCGCAACGACTCCCGCGCGCACATCATGTTCTACCCGCAGCAGCCCCTTGCGCAGACTCAGCCCTACGGGCTTCTCGGCTTCGCCGAGCGCGCGGCAGGGCAGAACTTCATCGTCGCGATAACTTCCTCGTACGGCTACAACATCGGCGACGCCGTTGTCATGAACAAGAACGCGATTAACCGCGGCCTCGGGCGCTCTGTCTTCTACAAGTCGCACGAAGCCGAGGAACGCCGCTACCCCGGCGGGCAGAAGGACACGTTCGAAATCCCCGCGCCCACCACGAGCGGCTACCGCGAAGAAACAGCATACCGCTTCCTTGGAGAGGACGGCGTGATTTCGCCCGAGTGCGAAGTGACGGCAAAGGACGTGCTGGTCGGAAAGACCTCGCCCCCCCGTTTCCTCGAAGAGATTACCGTCTTTGGAGTCATTGAGGAAAAGAAGCGCGAATCCTCGCTTGTTCTCAAGTCAGGAGAGGACGGCGTTGTCGACTCTGTCATGCTCACGGACTCGCTCTCGGGAACAAAGCTTGTGAAGGCGCGCGTGCGCTCTATCAAGGTCCCGGAAGTCGGCGACAAGTTCGCCTCCCGCCACGGGCAGAAGGGAGTCATCGGGCTTATCCGCCCGCAGGAGGACATGCCGTTCAACAAGGACGGAGTGTGCCCCGACCTTATCATCAACCCGCACGCCATCCCCTCCCGTATGACAATCGGGCACCTGCTTGAGATGCTGGGCTGCAAGGCTGCGTGCTACTCCGGCAAGCTCGTGGACGCGACCGCGTTCACAGGCGACAAGGAGGAGGACATCAAGAAGATAATGAAGGAGAACGGGCTTTCCGAATACGGCGAGGAAACGCTCTACGACGGCATGACCGGGCAGGCAATCAAGACGAAGATTTACATCGGCGTAATCTACTACCAGAAGCTGCACCACCTTGTTTCAAACAAGATGCACGTCCGCTCGCGCGGCCCTGTGCAGCTGCTCACCCACCAGCCGACCGAAGGGCGCTCAAGGGAAGGAGGTCTTCGTTTCGGAGAAATGGAACGCGACTGCCTTATCGGCTACGGCGCATCGATGCTTATCAAGGAGAGGCTGCTTGACGAGTCGGACAAGACGACGATGCTTGTCTGCGAGACGTGCGGCTCAATCGGGCACCACGACTTCGTGAAGAACCGCGACAACTGCCCGCTTTGCGAGAACGGAATACTTTCGCAGGCGGAGATGAGCTACGCGTTCAAGCTGCTGCTCGACGAAATAGAGTCTCTGGGAATTTTCCCGAGGCTGCTTTTGAGGGACAAGGCTTAGGCGGGAACGCCAGATGGTGACTATTATGGTTGTAACAAGGATGGTTGACAGGATAAAATTCTCGCTGTTCTCGCCCGAGATGATTCGCAAGATGTCCGCGGCGAAAATCACGGTGCCCGACACCTACAACGACGACTCATACCCGATTGACGGCGGCCTTATGGACCTTCGCATGGGTGTCATCGACCCGGGCCTCAAGTGCAAGGTATGCGGCGGCACAATCCGCTCCTGCCCCGGCCACATCGGGCACATCGAGCTTGTCCGACCTGTTGTCCACCCCGAGTTCGGCAAAAAGATTCTCTACGTTCTCACCTCCACCTGTCCCTCGTGCAAGAGGCTGCTCATGCACGATGACGAGCTTGCGGAGCTGTCGGACATGATAGAAGCCGACGTCGAGACGGAAATGAAGAACAAGACCAAGAAGCGCGGCGCGTGCCCGCACTGCAAGGCAAAACCCTCGGACGTCGCCCGCCAGAAAGGAGTTTCCTTCGACGGCAAGACCGTGGAGGACGGCGACTACACCGTCGAATTCGAAATCAAGCTCGTGCGCCCCACCACTTTCATGTGGGTGTTCACAGTCAAGCGCAAGAAGGACGGCAAGAAGAAAGCCGACGACTCCCGCGAAAAAGTCACTAAGGTCGAGCTTGCGATGCTTCCGACCGAAGTGCGCGACTGGCTCGCCGCTGTTTCTGACAAGGACCTCAAGGTCCTCGGCTTCGACCCGACATACGCGCGCCCGGAATGGATGGTAATCACCGCGCTTATCGTGCCGGCAGTGTCCGTGCGCCCGTCAATCACGCTTGAAACAGGAGACCGCTCGGAAGACGACCTCACCCACAAGCTCGTGGACATCATGAGGATAAACCAGCGCCTCGAGGCGAACATCAACGCCGGCGCGCCCCAGCTCATCATCGAGGACCTTTGGGAGCTGGTGCAGTACCACGTCACGACGTATTTCAACAATGAAACGTCCAACATCCCGCCCGCGAGGCACCGCTCAGGCAGGGCTCTCAAGACTCTCAGCCAGAGGCTGAAGGGCAAAGAGGGACGCTTCAGGTACAACCTGTCAGGAAAGCGTGTCAACTTCTCAGCCCGCACGGTCATTTCGCCCGACCCGAACATTTCGATTTCGGAAGTCGGCGTGCCGCAGTCCGTTGCGGAGGAAATGACCGTTCCGATTCGCGTTACCTCATGGAACATCGAGGAGTGCAAGAAATACGTCACCTCGGACGAATACCCGCGCGCCGAGTACATCGTGCGCCCGGACGGCAAGAGAATCCGCGTATCTCCGACCGCGCGTGACGAAATACTCGCGACATTCGGGCAGGGATACGTTGTTGAGCGCCAGCTCATGAACGGGGACGCGGTGCTTTTCAACAGGCAGCCCTCGCTTCACAGGATGTCAATCATGTGCCACTCGGTCCGCGTGCTTCCGGGCAAGACCTTCAGGCTCAACCCGGTCGTCTGCCCCCCGTACAACGCCGACTTCGACGGGGACGAAATGAACCTCCACGTCATCCAGAACGAGGAGGCGCGAGTCGAGGCTGAAATGCTGATGAAAGTGCACCAGCAGATAATCTCGCCCCGCCACGGCCATGCAATCATCAAGCCGCAGGAGGACTATGTCTCAGGCGCATACTTCTTCACGAGGCAGACCACGGACTTCTCGCGCTCCGAAGCGTGCCACCTTCTCGCAATGGGCGGGATAACGAGGCTTCCCAAGCCCGACCGCGGAGAACGCTACACGGGCAAGCTCATCCTGTCCATGCTGCTCCCCAAGGAGCTCAACATCAAGGTGAGGAGCAAGCTTTGCAAGACCAAGGACCCGGCTGACGACCCTGACTCGCTCATCGTCATCAAGAACGGCATCATGGTTTCAGGCGCGCTTGAGAGCAAATCATACGAGAACGAAATCCTCGAGCAGATATTCCACAGCAAGGGCGCAGAGGAGGCGCGCAAGTTCATCGACGTCTCCACGCACATGCTTATTGACGTGATTTCCAAGCAGGGGCTGTCAGTCTCGCTTGCAAACTACACGCTCACGCCCGAGTCGCAGAAGAAGCTCACGGAGATGCAGGACAGCATGCGCCGCGAAGTCGAGGGCGCAATCGTGCAGTACAAGAACAAGACGCTCGAGCGCTCTCCCGGGCTTTCCCTCAAGGAATCCCTCGAGGAGAAAATCATGCAGATAACCTCGCGCTCCCGTGACACGGCAGGCACGCTCACCGAGCAGTCGCTCGGCTTTGAGAACACCGCCATCATCATGGCGAAAATCGGCGCAAGAGGCTCGCTCCTCAACGCCATCCAGATGGCTTCGATGGTCGGGCAGCAGGCCGTCCGTTCGAAACGCCTCACGCGCGGTTACCGCGGCAGGACGCTTCCGCACTTCAAGAAGAAGGACTTGGGCGCTGCGGCGAGGGGCTTCGTGTTCGGCTCGTTCAAGACCGGATTGTCGCCCACGGAATTCTTCCACCACTCGATGGGAGGGCGCGAATCATTGGTCAACACGGCCATCCGCACGGCTCGTTCAGGTTACATGCAGCGCCGTCTCATCAACGCGCTTCAGGACATGGTCGTCATGTCCGACTACTCGGTCCGCGATTCCCGCGGAGTCATCGTGCAGTTCATGTACGGCGGCGACGGGCAGGACCCGATAAAGGCGAACGTGAAGACCGAGGCGCCGGAAGAAATCAAGAGAGAGGAGCACGACGCTTAGGCAAGGTGGCTTCATGAACAAAACCGTGAAAAAAATCGCAATTCTCGGCGGCGTCGCAGCCGCGGGCTACGTCGCGAAGAAGGTTTACGACTTCGTGAAAATACGCCCCTTGCTTGGCAACCTGCTGGTTGGCAACGCGGAGATGCCCGCGAACATCTTCAGCCTCAAGGACGCCCTGAAAGGCAGCAAGCGCCCGAAAGCCCTTAGCGCGAAGCCCAAGCCATTCAGCCTCAAGCAGGCGGCTCTCCTCGGCGAAGGCATATTCACGGAGAAAGACGGAACGTTCAATTAGGGTGTGGTTTTCATGTCTATATCAAAAAAGAAGCAAATCGACGTCGGCGAGGCGGTCGGCATTGTCGCCGCGCAGTCAATCGGCGAGCCGGGCACGCAGATGACCATGCGTACCTTCCACTATGCCGGAGTGGCGGAGCAGGTGCCGACTGGTTTGCCGCGCCTGATTGAGCTCGTGGACGCGCGCAAGGAGCCCAAGAAGCCCATCATGGACATATTCCTCAAGGACGACTGCGCAGGCAGCTACGACAAGGCAAAGGAAGTCGCCAAGGAAATAGAATGCACCACGCTTGACAAGGTCGCGTACGTGGAGGAGGACTTCGAGAAGAAAATCATCCTCGTCACGTTCGTGCAGACCGAGCTTGACGCGGAAGGCGTAACGCTTGCCGAGGCAGTAAAGAAAGTGAAGGCAGCAGTCGGCTCTCACGCCGAATCCGAGGCAAACGTAATCACAATCAAGCCCGCCGCTACTTCTCTTCGCAACATCCGCAGGATGACCAACAAGCTGCGATTGCTCCACCTCAAGGGAATCGAGCGCATCGCAAGGACAATCGTTGTGAAGGGCAAGGAAGGCAAATACTTCATCCGCACTTCCGGCTCCAACCTCGAAAAGGTGATGAAGCACCCCAAGGTGGACGGCAAGCGCGCACACACCAACGACGTGCAGGAAATCAACCGCGTGCTCGGCGTCGAGGCGGCAAGAAACTCGCTCATGCTCGAGCTCATGCAGGTTCTGGACATGCAGAACCTCAACGTTGACAAGCGCCACTGCATGCTTCTCGCAGACGCGATGACAATGGGCGGCGACATCAACTCGATTGGCAGGCACGGATTGTCCGGCGAAAAGGCGGGAGTGCTCGCCCGCGCGGCGTTCGAGGAGACCGTCAAGCACCTGATAAACGCGGCTGTCCGCGGCGAGGATGACAAGCTCATCGGCGTCACGGAAAACATCATAGTCGGGCAGACGGTGCCTGTCGGAACCGGGCTGGTCAAGCTGAAGATGAAGCTCGGCTGAATCTCGGCTTTTTATTCCTTTTGTTTTATATGAAAACTCCTTCGATGGATGGAAAGGTTGGTATTTATGGCAAGAAAAAAATCATCTGCAGAAACTTCCGGCTCGGCACTCGCGCGCGCAATACGCCAGTGCGTGGACTCCGGCAAGGTCGAATTCGGCGCAAACACGGGGATAAAGAGGTCCCTTTCAGGCAAGGCAAAGCTCGTGGTTCTCGCGAAGAACTGTCCCGCGACGCTTTCGCAGGATGCAACGCGCTTCTGCAAGCTCTCCGGAATCCCGGTCATAACATACGAGGGAACCTCGCTGGACTTGGGAACCGTTGCCGGAAAGCCCTACCCTGTCTCGATGATGACCGTCATTGACGCGGGCAACTCGGGCATTCTCGAGCTTTCAAAATAATTCCGTTTTGTGCGATGCGAACAAAGAGTGAATAGATGGTTGAACTTTCAAACGACGAACTCAAGTGCATCGCGGAATTCGAGGAGATGACCGGCGCGGCGGTGAAGGACTGCGTGCTCACTCCTGACGCGGTGGCGTTCATCGTCATCAAGGGCGAACTGGGGAAGGCAATCGGCAAGCACGGGGCGAACATAACCCGCGTGCGCCAGAGGTTCGCGAGGCAGATACTGGTATTCGAAGACGCGGATGACATAGAGCAGTTCGTCCGCAACCTCTTCGGGCAGATACCTGTAAGGAATATTAATGTTCATGAGAAAATCGATTCGAAGACAGCGTTCGTCTCTGTGGATGACAGCGACCGCGGAACGGCAATCGGGCGCGACGGCAACAGGATAAAGACGTGCCGCGCGATTCTGATGCGCCGTTTCAACTGCGACTTGCGGCTGGTTTCGAACTGATGTTTATAGGAGGATATGATTATGGGCAGAGGAGAACTTTCAGGACGCTCGATGTACCAGGACCGCCGCAGCCAGCGCTGGCTCAAGAAGACATGGAAAAGAAAAGCGCTCAAGCTCAAGGAGAAGTACGACCCGATAGAGGGCTCGCCGATGGCGAAAGGGATTGTCATCGAAAAGAAGTCCCTCGAGCAGAAGCAGCCGCACTCCGGGCTCATAAAATGCGTGAAAATCCAGCTCGTGAAGAACGGCAAGATGATTACTGCGTTCGCGCCCCGCAGCGGCGCAATCAACTACATTGACGAGCACGACGAAGTGACTATCGACGGGCTGGGCGGCTCGCAGCGCGGGCAGATGGGCTCCATCCCCGGCGTCCGCTACAAGGTAATCAAGGTCAACGGAGTGGACCTCCAGATGCTCGTTCAGAAGCGCAAGGAAAAGCCCAAGAGATAGGCTCATTGGAAGGATGGTTTTGTTATGGACTTGAAACTTTTTGGAAAATACGAACTTACCGAAGTGAAGGTAACTGACCCGAGCTTCATGCAGTACGTGAGCCTGACTCCGGTCGCGGTTCCGCACTCGCACGGCAGGAACGCGAAGGCGCAGTTCGGCAAGCGCAAGATAAACCTGGTCGAGCGCCTCGCCAACAAGCTCATGAGGGGTGGCACCGGAGAGAAGACTTCGGGCAAGGTCATCCGCACCGACGGAAGATTGCAGGGCAAGAAGACAAAGACCCTCGCCATCGTCGAGGAGGCATTCGCGATAATCGCCGAGCGCACCAAGAAGAACCCGGTGCAGCTTCTCGTGGACGGGCTGCAGAACTCCGCCCCGCGCGAAGACTTCACCCGCGTGCAGATGGGAGGCGTCTCCTACCAGGTCGCGGTCGACGTTTCGGCTTCAAGGCGGCTTGACATGGCGCTGCGCAACATCGCGCTTGCGGCAATCATGGGCGGCTTCGACAAGAAGAAAACGCTCGCGCAGGCGCTCGCCGACGAAATAGAGTTCGCGGCAAAAGGTGACGTCAACTCGTCCTACGCAATCAAGAAGCGCGACGAAACCGAGAGAATGGCCAGATCATCGAGATGATCTGGGCAGCTGGTCGAACGAAGTTCGAACGGATGGCTCGTTCTTCCAGATAAACGGGCACTTGTTTCCAGTTTTTGTTTTTCCGTTTATTTTTACTTCTCCAGCGAAAGCTTGCTTGCGCTAAATGTTTTTTTGTCCCCAGAAATCCCTCCTCCTCAAACGTGCGTGTCGCACGTGTCGCTTGACGAATTGCAGACATTGTAGAAATACGGGCAGTAGTGGCTCGAGCCGCAGCATGGGCCGTTTTGCGCGCCGCAGGAAACGCACACGTCCGTGTTGTGGTTGCATCCGAGGTTGTTGGTGACTTCGCAATAGTTCCACGGCGTGTCGGTGCAGCACGGGTCCCCGCCGTACTGCCCGCACCTGTAGCACAGGTCTTCGGCAGGGTTGCATATCATCGGCCCCGCCCCTTGCGTGCAGGTGTGCGCGGTCCCGCAGCATGGCGCAGTTGCGATTCCGCATCCGGTCACGCACGTGTGCGTGGAAATATCACAGCCATAGTATATGCTTGCCGGGCATTCGAACTGATACGGCGAGGTTCCGGCGCAGCAGGGCTGCCCCTGCGAGCCGCATGTCTGGCAGGTCATGGTGTTGTAATCGCATCCGAGCGAGGATGAGCCGCACGTGTTGTTCGGCGGGCAGCACGCCTCCCCGCTGCCTCCGCATATCAGCTCGCAGACGCCCGAGCTGCATCGGTTGCCGCTGTCGCACGTTGTCCCTCCGCAACAAAGCTCCCCCACTCCTCCGCAGCTTTCGCAAAGAGTGGAGGTGGTGTTGCAGGTGAGGTTCGCCCCACCGCTGCAGTCGTTGCCAGCGCAGCAGAACTGCCCCGCCGCGCTTCCGCACGTGGTGCAGAACGACGTGCTGGTGTTGCATATTGTCATCGCTCCCGTGCAGGAGTCCCCGGAGCAGCACGTTTCCCCCCCGTCGCCGCACGATTGGCACAGGTGCGTCGTGGAATTGCATACGAGGCCCGAAGCGCCGGTGCACGTTGTCCCGTCGCAGCAGGGCTGCCCTGCCGCAGAGCCGCAGACGCATCTGGGGGGCGACGAGCCGGTGCAGACGAGGTTTGCCGAGCAGTCCGTGCCCGAGCAGCACGGCTGCTCTGCCCCTCCGCACGGCACGCAAAGCGAGCCGTCGCATGCGAGCCCGGATTCATTGCAGCTGCCGCCTGCGCAGCACTGCGCGTTGAGTATGCCGCAGCAATTGGCAATTTCGCAGCCGCCCCATCCGCTGCACGTGCCCTCAAGCTTGACCGGGCTTGTCTGGTTGTAAGTATTGTTGCTGTTCAGCCCGTGGTAGGTTATCACGAGGTCCATCGAGTATTTTGCTCCGTACTGGAAGCCGCTTCCGTATCCGCACGGATTGGATGGCGAGGTGGTGATGTTGCCCGTGGAAATGATTTGCATCACGCCCGGCGCCATGGCGATGCTGCACACCCCTCCGGAGCAGCGTGCATTGGCAGTCGAAGTGTACGGGACCGAGTGGTTGAAGAAGTCCACTTTCACACCGTCCAGCCAGATTTCGGTTATCGTGAGCGTGGTGGGGTCGCGGTTTATCACCGCAAGCGCCATGGTGTCAGGTTTCATTGAGTGGAACGTGACTGAGAACGGCATGGCAGCCGCCCAGTAGTCGTCCGAGCGCTGCTCCTGCGTGGCTGTAAGGATGCCCGGCCACGCCCCGACTATGGCGACTGCGCTGACAGAAATGATAAGGACCATCCCCAAAACGAGCAGGAATTCGCTGGAACCCTGCGCCCTTGAAGAATAGTGCCGGTTTGAAACGCCCAAATTATCGCCTTTGGATGTGGGGGATGCCCCCGTTGCCCGCAATTGCAAATCTTATAAAAGCTTTATGTTATATAAATGCCACGCTGCTTGACGTCTCGTTCAAGTTGGTAATCGATTAATCAGAGGTAGTCTTATGGTCCGCAAAGAATTTGTCGTAGAAGAAGTAGCAAAAATGATGAACAACGTGGATAACATCCGCAACATCGCGATTGTCGCGCACGTTGACCACGGCAAAACCACCATGACCGACTCGCTCGTGGCGAGGGCGGGGCTCATCTCAAAGGAGCTTGCGGGCGAGCAGCGCATGATGGACTTCGACGAGCAGGAGCAGGCGAGAGGAATCACCATCAAGGCGGCGAACATCTCCCTTGCGTTCCATTACAACAGCCAGGACTACCTCATCAACCTCATCGACACCCCCGGGCACGTGGACTTCGGAGGGCACGTCACCCGCGCCATGCGCGCGGTCGACGGAGTCGTCTTAGTCGTTGACTCGGTCGAGGGCATCATGCCGCAGACCGAAACAGTGCTGCGCCAGGCCCTCAAGGAGAAAGCCAAGCCATCCGTATTCATCAACAAGATAGACCGGCTGATAAACGAGCTGCAGCTCGACTCCGACGCCATGCAGGCGCGGCTCATCAAAATCATCAACGGCCTGAATAAAATCATCGACCAGTACGCGCCCGAGGACAAGAAGGAGGAATGGCGCATCGGCGTTGCCAAGGGCAACGTGGCGTTCGGAAGCGCGTTCCACAAGTGGGCGGTATCGGTAAAGAGCATGAAAAAATACAACATCAAGTTCACGGACATCTACAACCACTGCAAGGCGGGGGAGCACAAGATTCTTGTCGAAAAATCCCCGCTTGACGAAGTGCTTCTGGAAATGGTGGTGGACCAGCTCCCCAACCCCAAGTACGCGCAGCAGTACCGTATCCCGATCATCTGGAAAGGCGACCCCGCATCCCCCGAAGGCAAGGCGATGCTTGCGTGCGACCCCAAGGGCAAGTTCATCGGAATCTGCTTCGGAGTCGTGAACGACGAGCACGCGGGAGAAGTGGCGGTCGTCCGGCTGTTTTCCGGAACCGTCAAGAAAAGCGACATGCTGTTCCTAGCATCGAGGCTCACCACCGAGAAAGTGCAGCAGTGCGCCATTTACATGGGCCCTGACCGCGTAATGGTGGACAACGTGCTTGCTGGCAACATCGTAGGATTGGTCGGCCTGCGCGACGTCTACGTCGGCGAAACGCTTTCCGAGGGGCAAATTACCCCGTTCGAACAAATCAAGCACGCTGCAGAGCCGGTCGTGACAAAATCCATCGAGGCGAAGGACTCCAAGGACCTCTCCAAGCTGATTATGGCGCTTAGGCAAATCAGCAAGGAAGACCCCACGCTGAAAGTCGAAATCAACCACGAAACAGGCGAGCACCTCATCTCCGGCATGGGCGAATTGCACCTCGAAATCATCGAGTACAAGATAACCAAGGAGAAGGGAATCCCGATAGTCACCTCGCCGCCAATTGTCGTTTACCGCGAGATGATTTCCGGCAAGTCCGAGGACATACAGGGCAAGTCCCCGAACAAGCACACCAAGCTCACCTTCACGGTGCAGCCAATCGAGAAGACCGTCTTCGACGCGATGATTGACGGCAAGATTCCCGACGGGCAGCCCAAGGGCAAGTCGCTCGTGGAGACGCTTGTGGAGTGCGGCATGGACCGCGATGAGGCGAAATCAGTGTACGACATACACGGCAAGAACATCTTCATCAACGGCACGCGCGGCATCCAGTACCTCAACGAAATATCCGAACTGATGATTCAGGGTTTCGAAGAGGCGATGGACATGGGTCCGCTCGCCAAGGAGAAGGTTGTCGGCGTGAAAGTCACCATAACCGACGCGGTAATCCACGAGGACCCGGTGCACAGGGGCCCCGCGCAGATTATCCCTGCCACAAAGCGCCCGATTTACGCGGCAATGCTTTACGCAGGCGTTACCCTTCAGGAGCCCAAGCAGAAGGTGACCGTGCTTTGCCCGCAGGACTACATGGGCAACGTCATCACCCTGATTCAGGGAAGGAGAGGGCAGCTTCTTGACATGATTCAGGAGGGCGAGACCACGAACATCATCGTGAAGCTCCCCGTCGCCGAAATGTTCGGGTTCGGAAACGACCTCCGCTCGGCAACGCAGGGGCGAGGCATTCCCTACCAGGAATACGCAGGCTACGAGCCCATGCCGCGCGACATGCTTCTCAAGGTCGTCAAGCAGATACGCGAGCGCAAGGGAGACAAGCCCGACCCGCCCACGCCCAATGACTTCCTGGATGCTTAAAGCTAAGGGAAGTTTTTTCTCTTTTTATTTTTCCTTTTTCTGTTTTCCTTCTTTGTTTTTCAATCACTTAGAGATAGCGCCGATATTGAAAATGTCCCACTTCAAATCCTTCTTCTTTTCCAGTTCGTCGGCGAGCTGCGCCACAATCGCGCCTTTCATTTTCCTGTATTGCTCCGCAGGAAGCGGCGCGTTGCCCACTGCGTTTGTGAGGTTTTTCGCGTTGAAGCAGAACATCGAGTCGCGCACGTTCTCGCAGTTGTGCGAGTAATACAAGTCAGTGCAGGATTCGCAGCCGTCGCATTCGAGCGAGCGCGTCATGTTCTTGGAATAGAAATTCTTGAGCACGAATGTGGAGAACCA
The DNA here is from genome assembly GCA_041665945.1 of Candidatus Micrarchaeia archaeon. Classification (GTDB taxonomy): domain Archaea; phylum Micrarchaeota; class Micrarchaeia; order Anstonellales; family Anstonellaceae; genus UBA10161. Next base: position 60,027 of record JBAYHU010000002.1, on the reverse strand, counting down.
CGCGGCGCAGGAGCCGAACACGGACTCGGCGTTCGACGCCCAGAAGTTGTAGCCGCATTTTTTCGAATAGTCGAAAGCCGAGCCTTCGAGGCAGTCCTGCGACTCGATTATCACGGCGCAGTTCCTGAAATTCGTGCACTTGCCCGCCACCTTGTCGAGGTTGGTGTATGCAATCGGGTGGAACTGCTCCGCGAGCGCGGATAGCTCCATCCCGCCCACGTCCGTTTTCACCATTCCGGCAAGCTTCCCGACGCTTCTTATCTCGTCCTCCGTCGGAAGCCTCCTGGCTATTTCGAATTTGTTGAGCACATGCCTCCTGTAGCCGCACACCACCGACGCCGAGCCGCTCAGCGGGGATGGCACGACCACGTTTTTCGGCACGTGCTTGAAGAGGAATTTTTCGTACTTTCCGATCTCCCCCATTTCCTTCCCGAAGACAAGCCGGCAGGCGGAGTCAAACCCTTTTTGCACTGGGGCAATATCGAATGCCGCTTCCTTCTCCTTTGCGAACTTCAGCCTCGAATCCGGCTTGTGCGCGCCGGCTTCCTCGATGAGCTTCAAAAGCGAGAATATCCTGCCGTCCTTGCGTATCTTTTCCGCGATTTCCGGCAGAAGCTTGGCTTTCAGCGCGAGGTATTTCTCCTTGCCAACCGGCGTGTTGCCGATTGCATAGCTGCCGTTTTCCATGCCGAAGCAGAAGAAGCACTCGCGGCAGTTCTGCGTTTTCGCGCAGTAGTAGCAGTCGGACAGGTAATTGACCATGTGGCATTCGAAGCACCGCTTGAGCGAGCTTCCCATGGATTTTACCAGATAGGCGTCCTTTTCCGCGCCGAAAACCCCGAAGCAGTATTCGCTTTCCTTGATGTATTTCGAGTACGCGACGTATTTGGAGCTTGCGACCGCCGTTGAATCAAGCACATAATGGCTGTCCGTCACATTGCTCGAGTTCTGAACGCCGCTTGAGTGCCCCAGCACCACGTTTCCGGCGTATTGCAGCCTCTCCTTCGCAGCCGTCACGAGGCTGTCGATGTCCTTCATGTCGTCGAGGGGGATGGGCGCGAATTTTTTCCCGTATCCGATTTCGTCGAACGCCATGAAGCGCGCGCTGCCGGAATATTCGTTCTGCGTGAATGTCACTGCCTTGCCGCTGATCGAGGATTTTTCCGAGCGGATTTCCTCGGCGTATTCCGAAAGCCATCCGGCGCAATCCGAAAGCCCGCCCGCCTCCTGCCCGAAGAGCACCCTGCATGTTCCGCGCCACGCCTTGTCAAGCGCGCTGTATGCGTCCGACGCCATGGAGCACCTAGTTCGTTATCTTCGCCCGCTGTATGTAAATGGAATTGTATGATTCAATGCTGCGGGATGGCGCCGCCTTGCCCGTAATCGCGTCGTCCGCGCCTGAAACGGCGTAAATCCTCTTCATCATCTCGACTTTCACCGCAGTGAAGAAGTTGCTCGTCCTTACTTTTATGCTTCCGTCGTCAAGGCACGGCATTATTCCCACTTTTTTCCCCTTGATTGCCTCCGCCGCCGCGTCGCTTACCGCCACCTCGATGGTCGGATTCCCGATTGCGTGCACCTCGAAGTCGGACAGCTCGCCGCGCTTCGTCGCAATCCCCAGCGTCTTGCCCCCGATTTGCACGTTTATCCTCTCGTCGCCAAGGAGCGCCTTTGCCGTCCTGGGAATCTTGGGCTCGAGGTAGGTCTGGTAATACGAAAGCATCTCCTCGCGGCTTTCGTTGAGCACGTATGCGCTGCAGAAGTTGAGCAGGAAAACAAGGAAGACGCAGACGGCAAGGAGTTTCTTCACCATGCTACGCTAGTGCCTGAAGGAAAATAAAAAACAGTATGGCGGGAATGCCGCAATGCGTTCAGTGGCGGCGGTGCTTCCCGTTATTCCTGTTCGCGCCAGGGTGGCTCTTCTCCCACGCTTTCCTTTTCTCTATCGCCGCGTCCCTCTGCCGCACAAGCGCCAGTACGTCCGTGGTTCCGCTGGGCAAACCGCCGAAATACGCGTTTCCCGCGCCGGATGATTGCTGGCTTGCCGTTTCAGTGCCTGCGGCGTTATCGGTTCCTGCCCTGCTTCGGTAATGCCTCTCGGAGCCGATGTCCTCGAACCTGATGGTTGTCTTGTGCTCAAGGCACGGGTATTCAACGGGCTCCATCTTCAGCCGGCTTCGCTCCTCCTTGCTGGCGTATTCGATTCCCCGCAGAAGCTGCTTTCTTACGGAGTCGATGTCAACATACATCCGCGACGACCCGTAGCCGCACGGCATCGATGCCACGAGCCCGATTATCTCATTTTCACCAAGCGAGATGATTTTCTCCTCGGAAATGCCGTTTTTCTTGATGTGTGCGATTGCCTCGAGCGCAGTGCCGCGTTTGCGGTAGTTGTCGTGCATGTAGCATGCGAATGCCGCTTCCCAGTCAGTCAGCTTCATTTCCTTCGCACTCACCGCCGCGGCGTGCTTGCCGGCAGCTTCGATGATTTTGTTCGCAATCCCTATGCCTGTCTGGCTGTCATACGAGGTCCGCGGCTTTTCGAAGAGGGACACGGACTGCCTCCAAAGCTCAATTTCGCTTATTTTCTCAAGCGTAGTGTTTTTTTTCTCGAGGTAAGCGAGGATTTTTCGGGCTTCCGCCCCAAGCCCGGCGGCTTCCATTTTTTTCACGAACTCCAAGTTTTTCGCTACGGGCGCGGCATCCGCACTCTGCACATCAACCCGCGCAGGTGTTTTTGCCTGCCCTTCAATTTCCACACATGTTTGCTGCGCCTTTCCCTTTATTTTCCTCGAATCGGTTTTTTCAACCGCTGTCTTGAATTCATACGAGGTGATTCCTTTGATGTCGTTTTGGAAACGGAAAACGCGCAAGTAATTCTCCATCTTGTCGATTGAAAACACGCTTGACATGGGGTTGAAGAAAACCTCGGCAGGTTGCCCGCTGCCCATCTCCACGAACTGGACGAACTCGCGCGCGACTCCCATCCAATGCTGTTCGTCGCCCGAGAATGATCTTTCATTCAGGTTTTTTCCCAATTCAACGGCAATCTCGTACTGCATCCGCGTGGCTTCAAGCGCCTGCAGGAAGCGTTCGGTTCTCCTTGCATATCCAGTGGAATTAATCGACATCTGCCTCGCGTACCATTTCAGGGGTACATCGGAGTCGAATACATCCATCAGGCTGAGGCCGGAACCCCGGAGCTGTATTACGAGCATGGTTGCCGGGTCGCCAGTATCCAACTCGCAGTCAATCTTGCGGATATTCCTCTCGAGAATCTCTTTCCAAGCGTGGTTTTCCCCGTTTTTTTCGCGTTCGGACTGCCAGACCCTGTTTTCCTTAGCGTCAACCATCATTCTCCCCCCTGTAATTTGTGTCTTTTTCTGTTCATATGGTTTTTTATTCCCGTAGCAAGTTATCTGAAAAGCCATTTCTCCGGCGTTTGCCGCCTGAAGGAACCTTTTTAAACTCTTGTTTCAATATCAAGCCACGCTTCTTACAGAATGCTGTAAGATGACACTCGCCGTCACCCCTCCTCGAGAGGGAAAGAAGCATGGCGAATCATTGCTGGTTGGGTATTTCACAGCAATCAATCAGGGTATTTCATCAGCATGGAATTCTCCATGCCTGAAAATTTCGGTGAAACTTCATGGGAAAAAGATCTGGACACAAGAAAGGTTCGCGCGCATTCCGCCCGCGCAAGCGTGCGATTTCGCAGATGCCGGCAGTATCGTACTGGCCGTCTTCAACCGAAAAGAAGCTTCTCGGGTTTGCAGGCTACAAGGCAGGCATGACCCACGTGACTTGGGTGGATGACACCGAGTCCCCGTCAAAGGGCAACGAGGTGTTCGCCTCTGCGACCGTCATCGAGTGCCCGCCCCTCATGATTTTCGGCGTGCGCGGATACAAGGACGGCAAGGTCGTCGGCGACCTGATTACCTCCGATGAGAAAATCACCAAGCCCCTTGGCGTTTCAAAGAAATCAACAAAGAAATTCACTGCTTCTGATGTTTCCGATGTTTTTGTTCTCGCTTACGCGCGCCCGGGCATGACCGGATTCGGCAAGAAAACGCCGGAGCGGATGGAAATCGCCGTCGGCGGCAAGGACGCGGCGGAGAAATTCGAATTCGCAAATTCGCTTGTTGGCAAGGAAGTGAAGGCATCCGAGCTTTTCAAGCCCGGCGAGTTCGTTGACATTGTTGCAATCACTACCGGCAAGGGCTGGCAGGGGCCGGTCAAGAGATTCGGAACAGCGCAGCAGCGCAGGAAGGCGACCAACAAGCGCAGGCACACCGGAACGCTGGGCGCATGGCACCCTGGTTACGTTCACTACACGGTCCCGATGGCGGGGCAGATGGGCTACCACAAGAGGACCGAGCCCAACAAGAGGATAATGAAGGTCGGCACCCCCGAGGAAATCAACCCCAAGGGCGGCTTCCAGCACTACGGCGTCCTCAAGAATGAATTCATACTGATAAAGGGAAGCGTGGCAGGCCCGTGCAAGCGGCTTATCCGCATGCGCAGGGCGCTTCGCAAGCTCGCAACGCCGGTAAAGGCGCCCGAACTTCGCTACATCTCCCTTGAATCCAAGCAATAAGTGATTTTCATGAAAGCACAAGTATACTCTGTTGAAGGCAAGGCGGTGCGCGACGTGCAGCTGCCGGCGCAATTCTCCGGCGAAGTCCGCAAGGACCTCATAGCCCGCGCGGCAATCGCCGACCAGACAACGCACTACCAGAGGAAGGGCAACGACCCCCGCGCTGGAATGGAGACCTCGGCCCGCTACAAGGGCAGGAAGGAGGACTTCGGCTCGGGCAAGAACAAGGGAACGGCAATCCGCCCCCGCGAAATTCTTCCGAAAGGGCGCCTCGGCAAAGTGAAGAGGATTCCCTCTGCAGTCAAGGGGCGCAGGGCTCACCCGCCGCACGTCAACCAAGTCATAGTCGAAAAGATTAACAAGAAGGAATACAGAGTCGCGCTCGTTTCCGCAATCGCGGCAACGGCGGACAAGGTCGCAGTCGCAGCCCGCGGGCACAACGTGACAACTGCTCTCCCGATTGTTTTCGAGAACTCGTTCGAATCCATTTCCAAGACAAAGGACGTTTACAAGGCGCTCTCCGTCCTGATAAGCGACGACTTGGCACGCGCGGAATACGGAAAGCCGAGAAGCGGCGTGCGCGCGCGCAAGGGCGGCAAGGTCTACCCCAAGTCCGCGATAATCGCGGTCTCCAAGGACTCCCCGATAATCAAGGCTGCGCGCAACATCGCGGGCGTTGACGTCGTCGAGGTTTCCAAATTGACCGTGGAGAAGCTCGCGCCGGGCGCAAAAGCAGGCAGGCTCGCAATATACACTGAAGCGGCGCTTGCAGAGATTGCAAAATTGTAAGTGATAATTATGGCATCCATTCTTTATCCGGTGACGAACGAAAAGGCGGTGGGGCTCATTGAGCTTCAGAACACGCTTACGTTCATCTGCGAGGCGAAGGCAACCAAGCCGCTCATCAAAAAAGAGGTCGAGGACCTTTTCCAGGTGAAAGTCGCATCCGTCCACACCCTTATCACGCCGCAGGGCGCGAAAAAAGCATACGTGAAGCTGCAAAAGGGCTTCAAGGCCGACGACGTCGCGGCGAAACTCAAGATTGTATAAGGTGCAATAAATGGGCAAATTACTGAAACAGCAGAGGCGCGGAAAGGGTTCGCAGGCGTACAAGGCGCCGTCCCACCGCTACAAGGCTGAGCTTGCCTACCGCAGGCTCGACGAGAACGAGAAGTCCGGCTCGCTTCGCGGGCAGGTGCTCGGATTCCTCGACGACCCGGCAAGAGGCGCGCTTCTCATGGACGTGCGCTTCGAGGACGGCAGCGAGAACTACCTCCTTGCCCCTGAAGGCATGCAGATAGGGCAGGAAGTCAGGACCGGCGCGGCGTCGAAGCTCGGCATCGGCAACATTCTCCCGCTTTCAAAGATTCCGGAAGGAACCACGATATTCAACCTCGAGATGGCACCCGGCGACGGCGGCAAGCTTGTCCGCGCGCCCGGCACGTATGCAAGCATCGTCTCGCGCGAAAAGAATGTCGTTTATGTCAAGATGCCCTCCAAGCACACGCTTGTTCTCCTCGGCGGATGCCGGGCGCAAATCGGCGTTGTCTGCGGAGGAGGCAGGCTTGAGAAGCCGCTCATGAAGGCAGGCAACAGCTTCTACAAGAAGCACGCGCAGAACCGCAAGTGGCCGGTCAACCGCGGCGTTCACATGTCCGCTTACACACATCCGTTCGGAGGCAAGCAGCACCACAAGGGCCGCGGCAGCATGACTAGCCGCAACGCGCCTCCGGGCAGGAAGGTCGGGCACATCGCCGCAAGGAGCACGGGAAGGAAGAAGTCCCACGTTGAAGAGGCGAAGCTCGAGCTCAAGCAGGGCAAGAAGTAAGTTTCATGAGGTATCATTATGCCAAAAGTTGACAAATACAGGGGAATGGAAAGGGCGGAGCTCGAAAGCTACACCCTTGAGCAGACTCTCCCGATTCTCACCTCCCGCGCACGCAGGGCAGTCAAGCGCGCCTTGGTGAACAAGGGAACGGACGTCAAGAAGCTCATGAAGAAGGCGGCAGAGGTCAAGAAGGCCGACCCCGCAAAGCCGATCCGCACGCACACCCGCGAGGCGGTAATCCTCCCCGAGTGGCTCGGGCTTACATTTGCCGTGTACAATGGAAAGGAATACAAGAACGTGCACGTAAGCGTCGACAAGCTGGGATACCGGCTCGGCGACTTCTCGCACACGACGGGGAGAGTATTGCACTCCGGCCCCGGTGTTGGAGCAACGCGCGGCTCGAAGTTCATCCCGCTCAAGTAAGTGATATTCATGACCGAAACCTACGCATTCCAGAAGGAATCAACCAAGCGCACTGCGCGCGCAAGGCTCACGGGAATCAACGCCTCGTTCAAGGACCTCGGAGAGGTCTGCAGGGCGGTCCGCTACAAGCCGACCGACGAAGCAATCGAGTTCCTCGAGCGCGCGTCCGTCATGGAGCAGGCAATCCCCATGCGCCGCCACGGCAAGGGCCGCGGCCACGTCCGCCAGCTCGGCGGGCAGCAGGGCGGCTGGCCTGTCAAGTCCGTGAAAATCGTACTCGGCGTGGTGAAGTCCGCGTTCGCGAACGCGAACAAGCTCGGCGTGGGCAGCACGAAAATCGTCCACATAATCGCGAACAAGGAGCACACTTTCCCGCGCATGTCCCCCAAGGGCAGGCGCATTGTCCACAACTTCGAGACCGCCTTTGTCGAGGTGGTATTGCAGGAGTGGCAGCCCAAGGAGGCTGAAAAGAAGGGCGAGAAGGCGGAGAAGAAGTCCGCTGCAAAGCAGTCGCAGGCAAAGAGCACCGGCGTGAAAGCAGCCGAGCAGCCCGCGAAGAAAACGGAAGCGAAAGCGGCAACGACCGCGGCAACCCAATAACTGACATGTGATATTTATGGGAGACAAACAGAAAGTCGAGGAAAAGTTCATCGAGGACGCAATCACGCGCTACCGCGTGTCCAAGTTCCTCGAGCACGAGCTTGACCGCGCAGGGTTTTCCCGCGTAGGCATCCAGCGCACCCCGATGGTGACGCGCATCGCGGTCGAAGTGACCAACCCGGGAAGGGTAATCGGCAAGCGCGGCAAGAGCATACAGGACCTCACCGACGCAATCCACAAGGAATTCAAGATAGAAAACCCGCAGATTTCGGTCGTGGAATCCACGAACCAGAACATCGAGCCGCGCCTCGTTGCGAAGAGGATTTGCAAGTACATTGAAATGGGGAAGAAAATCCGCGCAATCCTCCACGTGGCTCTCCGTGACGCCATGCGCGCAGGCGCACTCGGCGCGGAAATCGTCGCATCCGGCAAGATTGCCGCGAAAGGCGGCAGGAGCAAGAAGCTGCGCGTCATGGCAGGTTATATTCCAAAGGCAGGCGAGCCGGCAAGGCAGGTTGCCGTGTCGCACGTGACTGCGTACCCCAAGTCGGGCGCAATCGGCGTGCTCGTGAGGATTGTCCTCCCGGGAACCGTCTTCCCCGACAAGGTGTCCGGCGCGAAGATAGAGCTTCCGAGGGTCATCTCCGGAGCAGCCGACGTCACGGCATCAACGCCCATGGAAGTGGCGCCCAAGGTGACGCCCATGCCCATGAAGAAGAGGCGCCCGATGCAGAGGAGAAGGTAAGTGTTGATTCATATGGCAATAATCAAGAAGAGCAAGCTGCGGGAAATGTCCGATGCGGAACTGCAGACCAAGCTTTTTGACTTCCAGAAGGAGCTCAACTCCGAGCGCGGGCTGCTTGCGGCAGGAGGCAGGGCGTCCAACACCGGGAAGGTCAGCGAGCTTAGGAAGTCCGTGGCGCGCATCCTGACCATCCTGCACGAGAGGAAACTCGGCATTGTTCGGAAAGTCAAGGCTTTCGCAGGCAAGAAAGAAGAGCCGGCGAAAAAAGCCGAGGCAAAGAAGTAACGTTAATATATGAAAAATATACGGCTGCGGAAGCGGTCGTGGAAGGTGGACGAAATTGGCTGATATCTGTCCGAAATGCGGTTTGATAAAGGAGATTTGCTCCTGCGACATCCTCGAAAAGGAGGAGACGCAGAGAATCCGCGCATACGCGACGAAGAAAAGGTTCCGGAAACTGGTGACAGTCGTCGAGGGCATCGACAAGGCAAAGCTCGATGAGACCGGCAAGGAACTGAAGAAGAAGCTCGCGTGCGGCGGAACCGTAAAGGACGGCGTGATTGTCCTGCAAGGGGACCAGCGCAAGAACATCAGGAAAGCCCTGGTGAACTTCGGCTATCCCGAGGGCAGCATTACCGTCATGGAAAACCTGCAGTAGGTGTGGCGATTATGATAACGCCGCAGAATCTCCGCATCCACGAATTCATCGGCCTGCGGGCAAAAGTGCAACGCGCGCTTTCGCTTCCGCATGAGGGGCTTGAGGGAATCGTGGTTGACGAAACCAAGAACACGCTCGTGCTTCGCACGGGGGATGGGACAGAGAAAACCGTGCCCAAAAAGGGATGCGTTTTCCGTTTCCGGCTCGCCGGAGGGAAAACCGCGGACCTCGTTGGGGACAAGATTGTGTTCAGGCCATATGACCGTCCGAAGAAACTGAAATGATGTTTGCAATGTCCGAGGTAATATTTATGGTTGAAAATCCAAGCAGGAAAGGCCCGATTGTCCCGCGCGGGCACGTCCGCACGGGCAAGGTCGTCAGCGACCGCTCCAAGAGGACGGTCATCGTCGAGTGGGAGACACTCGAGCGCTTCCCCAAGTACGCGCGCTCCGCAAGAAGCAAGAGCCGCGTGCCGGTGCACAACCCCGACGCGGTCGGAGCGAAGCTCGGCGACATGGTCGAGATAGCGGAATGCAGGAAGATTTCAAAGACAAAGGCGTGGACCGTCACGAAAGTGACCGAGCGCGCCCGCGGCATCGTGGTCATCGAAGCGAAAGGAGGCAGGGCTCTCGGCGAGGAAGCCGACCGCCTGAAGAAAGCCGAGGTCAAGCGCGCCGAGCTTCCCGTGAAGGAAGAGGCGAAAAAGGAAGAATAATTTCCATCGTTGGATGAAAAGTTGATACTATGAAAGGATTGGGCGGACACATCACAAAGGGCCTGCAGACCGGTTCGGTGCTCATTTGCAACGACAACTCGGGCGCCAAGATGGTCATGATAATCGGCGTGAAGGGTGCAAAGGCGAAGCGCGCCATGTACCCCAAGGTCGGCATCGGCGACATAATTACGGTCGCAGTCAAGAAGGGCTCCGCTGCCATGAAGAAGAAGGTCCTCAAGGCGGTGGTGGTGCGCCAGGCGCAGCACTTCAGGCGCCCCAACGGCATGAGGATTTCCTTCGAGGACAACGCCTGCGTCATAATCGACGACCAGGGGCTGCCCGTCGGCACGGAAATCAAGGGAGTCATCGCCCGCGAAGTGGCGACGCGCTTCCCCAAAGTCGCGGCAATCGCCGCAGCAGTAGTGTAAAGTGATGATTATGGAGAATTCAATACAGCCGCGAAAGCAGAGGAAGTTCCGCTACAACGCGCCCATGCACCAGAGGAAGAAGATGGTGGCAGTGCACGTTTCAAAGGAACTGAAAGCGAAGCTCGGCACCGCTCGCAGAAGCGTCCCGGCCCACAAGGGCGACAGGGTGAAGGTAATGCGCGGCGAGCGCAAGGGGCTTACAGGCAAGATACTTGAAGTGGAGCTCAACGACCTGAAGGTATATGTCGAGGGCTACACTCAGAAGAATGCGAAGGGAATCGAGAAGCTCATGCCCGTGGACCCGTCCAACCTCCTGCTTTTGGAGGGGGAGTTCTCCAAGGACAGGCTGGAAATGATACAGAGGTCAGGCAAGAAGAAGCAGTAATTATTGCAAGGTTGATATTATGTCCAAAAAAGGCGGTTCACACCACTTCGTGCGCATGCGCGCAAACAAGAGGCTCGGCGTAGTCAAGCGAAAAGCGGTCAAGTGGCTGCTCGCTCCCTCGCCAGGCCCGCACAAGAAGCTCGAGAGCATCTCCGCGGGAGTTCTCATCCGCGACGTGCTCGGGCGCGCGCAGAACCTGCACGAGGTCAAGAAACTCCTGAACATGGGCGCGGTGCTCGTGGACGGAAAGAAGATTTCCGAGCCCAAGTACCCAATCGGAATCATGGACATAGTGTCCGAGCCCGTCGAGAAGAAGTCCTATCGCATGGAGCTTTCCGGCCCCAACCTCGTCCCCAAGGCGATAAGCGGGGAGGCGGCGAGTCGCAAGTACCTTAAGGTCACGGGCAAGCAGACCATAAAGGGTGCAAAGACGCAAATCACGTTCCACGACGGAAGGAATTACCTCGGCGACAAGCACATCTCCACGGGCGACACATGCGTGTTCTCCCTGCCGGAGTTCAAGCTGGTCTCGCACATCAAGTTCGCGCCGGGCGCGGACTGCCTCGTGGTCGAGGGCAAGCACCGCGGAGAGCGGGCGAAATTGGACAAGGTAATCGAGAGGCCTGGCTCGCACGAGTCCGAGGTCCTCATGACCGGCCCGTCCGGGCAGTTCATCACGATAGCAAGATACCTGTTCCTGATTGACGGGAACTACGCATAGATTGGATTGGAAAACATATTTGCACAATGGTGAAGAGCAATGGAAAACAAGATGAAGGATGTTATCGTCGACAAAGTGACGCTCAACATCGGCATTGGAAGGGCCGGGCAGGAGCTTGAGAACGCCAAGACGCTTCTTGAGCGGCTCTCGGGAGCCAAGGCCGTGCCTACGCACGCGAAGGTGCGCAACCCCGTCTTCAAGATAAAGAAGGGGGACATCATCGGCACCAAGGCGACGCTCCGCGGGCCGTCCGCAATCGAGTTCGTCAAAAAAGCGCTCAAGGTCAAGGCATTCACGCTTCCCGTAAAATCGTTCGACAAGGAGGGCAATTTCTCCTTCGGGGTCCCCGAATACATCGAGTTCCCCGGGGCGAAGTACGACCCGCAAATCGGGATGATGGGCTTCGATGTCTGCATAACTCTTCGCCGCCGCGGCTACCGCGTGGTGAGGCGCAGGCGCGGCAAGTCCAAGATAGGCAAGACGCACCGCCTCACAAAGGATGACGGCATGGAGTTCGCGAAATCAACGTTCGCGATTACCGTCCAATGATTTCAGGAGGAATATTCATGGCTGATGAAAAGAAGAAGAAGTCGCACGGCGTTCCGCCTGAGCACAAGTATCAGGGCAAGGGCATGAGGAAATGCAGGTTCTGCAGATCCGCCCGCGCGCTGATCCGCTCATACAACCTGCGGATATGCCGCCGTTGCTTCAGAGAGGTCGCCGAGGAAGTCGGCTTCCGCAAGTATTGATATTACTGAGGGATGATATGGCAAACGATCCGCTCGCAGACGCGCTGAACTCGATAAGAACGCACGAGACGTTCAGCAAGCAGGTATGCGAGGTAAAACCGAGCAAGCTGGTCAGGGAGACCCTGAAGATTCTCCAGCGCACCGGCTACATCGGCGACTTCGAGTTCGTCGACGATGGCAAGAGCGGTTACTTCAAGATAAAGCTGCTTGGCAAGATAAACAAGTGCGGAGCTGTCAAGCCCCGCTTCGCGGTCAAGCGCAGCGACTGGAACGACTGGGAATCCAAGTACCTCCCGGGCAGCGGATTCGGCATGTTCGTGGTGTCAACCCCGCAGGGGCTCATGACTCACACGGAAGCCAAGGGCAAGGGACTCGGCGGAAGATTGCTGGCGTTCGTTTACTAAAGGTTGGTTGAAATGAAAATTCCTGAAGGAGCAAAGGTATCGGTTGCGGGAAAGACAGTCACGGTCAGCGGCGCCAAGGGCACGCTCACCAGGTCTTTCACCTACCCGGGCCTCACATTCGCGATGAAGGGCGACGAGTTTGTCGCAAGCGGCTCGAACAAGATAACCACGACCGTGGAGACGCACGTGCGCAACATGGCGAACGGCGTCACCAAGGGATACTCGATGAAGCTCAAGTCCATCTTCGCCCACTTCCCGATTGCAATCGAGATGAAGGGCAAGGAAATGCTCGTCAAGAACTTCCTCGGGGAGAAGCAGCCCCGCCGCGTGAAAATCATCGGGCAGACGAAAGTCGAGGCAAAGGGGCAGGACATGACAATCTCCGGCATCAGCAAGGATGAAGTCGGGCAGACATATTCCAACCTGAAGATGGCGACGAAAATCCGCAACCGCGACTCTCGCGTGTTCCAGGACGGATACTACGTCGTTGAAGAATGAATATTGTGATTTTTATGGCAACGAAACGCACTCACCCGAAATTCCTGCGCCCCAACTACGGAAGAAGCAGCAGGAGCAGGATAAAGCTCGCATGGCGCCGCCCGCGCGGAATCGACAACAAGAAGCGCGCGAAGATAAAGTACATGGGATGCTCGCCATCCATCGGATACGGGCAGCCCCTTGTCCTGAAGGGCAAGCACCCCAAGGGGCTTGACGAGATAATCGTGCAGACTCCGGCAGAGCTGAAAGGCCTGAAGGACGTCGTTGTCCGCATCGCGGGCGGAGTGGGCCGCGTGAAGCGCGAGGCAATCATCAAGCTCTGCGAGGCCGCGAAGATTCACGTGGTCAACAAGAGCAAGAACTACCCGGTCAAGAAGCCGAAGGTTGCGAAGACAAGGGCCGATGCAAAGAAGGCAGAAGAGCCCAAGACAAGGGCCGAAACTCCAAAAGCCGAAACGCCCAAGGCCGAGGCACCCAAGGCTGCGGAGCCCGCGAAGAAGGCAGTCAATTAAGTGATATTTATCAGCATCGAGCTGCGCTCGATGTCTGAAATTTGGTGAAATTTCATGGCAATGAAAAACGTCCGAAGGATTGCGTCCGAGATAATGGGAATCGGCGAATCCAAGATACGCTTCAACCCGGAGTCGCTCGGAAAGATAGAGGAGGCGCTCACCCGCGAGGACGTGCGCGCGCTCATACGCGAAGGCGACATAACCGCGATTGCAAAGCGCGGCGTTTCCCGCGTTCGCGCGAAGAAGAAGCAGGCTCAGAAGCGCAAGGGCCGCCGCTCTGGCACGGGCAGCCGCAAGGGAACCTTCAGCACCCGCACGGGCGACAAGCTCGCGTGGATGGCGAAAATCCGCTCGCAGAGGAAGCTCCTCCGCAGGCTTGTGGAATCAGGCCGTGTGCCTGAAGAGTCATCCCGCAAGATTTATCTCATGGTAAAGGGCAACGCTTTCAAGGGCGTGAAGGTTCTTGAGACATACCTCAGGGACAACAAGCTTTTGTCGTCCGAGAAAGTCGAGCGGGTTCGCATCGACTCCCGGAAAGACGCCCAGAAAGGGGCAAAGGCAAGTGCCAAAAATGAAGCAAAGACAGAAGTAAAGAAGCAGTAAACGATTACGATTGAAACGATGTGATTATGTGGGACACGCAACAGGGCCGGTATACAAAGTGGCATTCAGGCGCCGCAGGAAGAACCTGACCAACTACGCCAAGCGCCTCGCGCTTGTCAAGGGCGACGCGCCACGCATGGTTGTGAGGAAATCCTCGACAGGAGTGCTCGTTCAGTTCATCGAATACTCGCTTGAAGGCGACAAGATGCTTTCATCCGTGCGCTCGAGCGGGCTATCCCAGTACGGATGGTCCCCCCGCTGCAACGCCCCGACCGCCTACCTCTGTGGAATGCTTTCCGCGCGGTTGGCTGCGAAGAAGGGCGCCAAGGCGTTCAACCTCGACATCGGCATGCAGACTCCGAGCAAGGGCTCGATACTCTTCGCCGCGCTCAAGGGCGCAATCGACGCCGGGCTCACAACGAATTACACGGACGAGATGATTACCGAGGAGAGGATGACCGGCGCGACGATTGCCGCGTACGCAAAGTCCCTCAAGGCATCAGACCCGGCGAAATACTCCAAGCTCTTCTCCTCGTACATAAAGGAGAAGTTCGAGCCTGAGAAGATGGTCGAGGCGTTCAACGCAACGAAGGGCAAGATAAGCAAGCTTTAGGTGGATAAATGGCAAGATTCTACAGAAACGACAGGCGGCGCGACCGCAACGAAGAGGAGAAGCCCGAGTGGATTCCCAAGACCGATATCGGAAGGATGGTGAAATCCGGGCAGATAACCTCCATTGACGAGATATTCGTCATGGGCAAGCAGGTCCTTGAGTACGAAATAGTGGACCACCTCTACCCGAACCTGACCGAGGAGACGCTTTCGGTTTCAAGCACGCAGCGCATGACGAAGAACGGGCGCAAGGCGCAGTTCCGCGCGGTGGTGCTGGTCGGCGACAAGAACGGCCACGTGGGCATCGGCTGGGGCAAGAGCGAAGAGGTCAAGCCCGCAATCGAGTCCGCGGTGAAAAGCGCGAAGCGCAGCATGATTTCCGTTCCGATAGCAGCCACTGGCAACCAGAAGCACACCATCCCCATCAAGGTAATAGGCAAGGTGGGGAGCGTGGAAGTCACGCTCAAGCCCGCGCCGCTCGGCGTGGGGATTGTGGCGAACGACGTGGTGAAGAAGGTTCTCGGCGCGGCAGGAGTGAAGGACGTCTGGAGCTTCTCCCGCGGCAGGACCCGCAACATCTACAACAGCGCGATGGCAGTCATGGATGCCCTCTCGCACCTCAGCTCCATGCGCGTGAGCGGGAACTGGGAAGACAGGGAAACAAAGGAATCCAAAAAGTCTGAACAGGTGTCCTCATGAGCAAGATAGCAATCATCCGTTTGAAGGGGCTGTTTTCGATTTCGCCCACCATAGAGAAGACGCTTGAGTGCATGCGCCTCAACAAGCTCTATTCGTGCGCGATAATCACGCTCACCCCGAGTTCCAAGGGCATGCTCCAAATCGCAAAGGACGTGGTCGCATACGGCGAGATTGACGAGAAGGCAATGGCGCTTCTCCTCTCCAAGCGCGGCAAGGGAGTGGACGGCAAGAAACTGTCCGCAACGAAAAAGCCCGCCGAAATCGAGAAGCTCGCGTCCGAATTCCTCGCGTCCGAAAAGTCGCTCGAGGACTTCGGCGTCAAAAACCTCTTCGCACTTTCCCCGCCCAAGGGCGGATTCGACGGAAGCAGGAAGTCCGGCACCCCGTACGGCCCGCTTGGCAAGAACGCCGACATTTCGGGGCTCATAGCCAAGATGGCATAAATTGAGGATTGGTTTTCATGGTGACAAGGCAGAAGAAACGGAACAGGAAATTCAACGGCTCCCGCAACCACGGCAAGGGCAACACGAAGAACCGCCGAGGCAAGGGAGGCAAGGGAGGCTGGGGCCGCGCAGGAATGCACAAGCACCGCTTCACCTACATAACGGCATACGAGCCTGACTTCTTCGGAGTCCACGGCTTCGCCAGCCTGAAGAAGGGCAAAATCAAGACAATCAACCTGCATGTCATCGACCAGCTCGCGACTCTTGACAAATTGGAAAAGCGCGAGGGCAAGGCATACTTCGAGTTCGAAGGCAAGGTATTGGGCGCAGGCTCGATTGCCAAGCCGGTTGTTGTCAAGGCAATATCCTTTTCGGGCGGCGCGGCTGAGAAAATAAAGGCTGCGGGCGGCTCAACCTCCACCTTCACGACGGCAGTGTCGGCGAAGAAGGAGATGAAGGCGACTGCAACCGCCTCCAAGAAGGCTGCCGCGAAAAAGCAGTAAGTTCTTTTTTCATTTTTATCTGTTTCCAGTTTTCATCCCTTTAATTTTATCTGCACTCTTTTTCCGGCACGCTCCCATTATACGTTTTTCCAGCCACAATTTTCCGGCAAGCCACTGGGCGTTTTTATGAAAAAACCCGTCCTCCAGCCCGAACGCAAGCCCGGGCCGGCATTCTCCGTGCGCGCCGAGAATCTTCGCACGAGGATTTTTGCTCTCCGCGAATTCGCAAAGCTTCTCGGCGAGGGCGCGGCAGACATCAACGCGGTGGCATCCCTTTTGCTCAGCGAAAAAAGCATTGCCGGCGCGGAAAAATTGCTCAACCACGTCGAGCGGTTCCTCCTCAAAAGAAAACTCGACCAGCTGTCATTATCCGCCGGCGAAAAAGCGCTTCACAAAAAAATCCTCCTGCTCAAGGACGAGCTTCTTCCAAAAGACGTTGGCGAGGCGGTGCTTGAGCGCGTCCGGCTTTCAATCCCCTCGCTTGAAATGAAAATCCGCTCGCGCGTTTTTTCTGAAAAAAAGCCGCTGCACAGCTCCGATTATTCCGGCTCGACGTGATTTTTACGGCGCGCGCCATCCCCCTCGCCGAATATAAAACTTAGCCGAGTTCCATTCCGCATGAGCCCATTTGAAATACTGATGCTGCTTTGCTTCGGCGCCGCGTGGCCTTTCTCGATTTGGAAATCCTACACGTCATGCTCGAACAAGGGGAAAAGCATCATCTTCCTCGCCGTGATTTTCGTCGGATACGTCGCAGGCGCGCTGCACAAATTTTTCTTTGCCTACGACGCCGTGATTTACCTTTACGTGCTCAACGGCGTGATGGTGGCAATTGACATGGCTCTTTATTTCCGCAACGAACGGCTGGCAAAAGGGAAAAAATGAGCGTGCGCAAAACCGCACCCTTTTATAAACCTGAACCCTTCAATCAGACCAACTTATCCAGATAATTTTGTTGATATATATTGGATTGGGGCTTGATGCCGAGGCATCCCGCCCCAATGCAAAAAATCACATGTGATTTTTATGGGCAGCTCTCTCGATTTTGTCAAGCCGATACTGCACCTCCTTCCCGAGGTTTCCCCGCCATCTAGGCCGACGAACCTCGCCGAGAAATTGATGTGGACCGGCATCGCGCTCGTGTTCTTCTTCACCATGTATCACATCATGGCCGCCGGAGTGAAGCCCTCCGTCGGAGGCTCGGACTTTTTGCAGGTCGTGACAGCCAGCCGCGTGGGCTCGCTCATCACCGTCGGCATCGGGCCAATCGTGCTCGCAAGCATTTTCCTGCAGCTCTTCGCAGGCGCAAAAATACTGCAAATCGACATGTCCGACCCGGAGCAGAAGAAAACTTTCCAGGGCGCGCAGAAGCTCCTCGCAATCCTCCTCTGTTTCTTCGAGGCCGCGGTCTTCGTCATATTCGCGCGCGTGGAGCTCGTCCCGCTCTTCTCCGCGCTTGGCGAGGGCTACGTGCAGTCCGGCGACGCGGCGGTACTAAGCGCGCCTTACACGATGGCGCTTGTCATCCTCCAAATCGCAATGGGCTCACTCGTGCTCCTCTACCTCGACGAAGTGGTCTCCAAATACGGCATAGGCAGCGGAATCTCGCTTTTCATCGCAGCCGGAGTTTCGATGTCGATTGTCGGAGGCACGTTCGCGCTGTTCACGCAGCAGGGCGGCGTTTTCGAGTCGCTGTCGTCAGGCTCAGCAGACGCGCTGTCAAACGCGATACTCGCGCTCCTCCCACTGCTCTTCACCGTGCTCGTGTTCCTCGTGGTCGCATACGCCGAGGGGCTGAAAGTCGAAATCCCGCTCGCATTCGACCGCGCCCGCGGATTCGGCAGCCGCTTCCCGATAAAGCTCCTCTATGTTTCGAACATCCCCGTCATCCTCGCATCCGCGTTATTGCTCAACGTGCAGTTCTTCGCAATCAGCATGCAGGGGCAGCACCTCTGCATAGGCGGCACCTACGACGAAACTTCGCCCGCGCTCACCAAGTGCGGCGGCGGTTTTGACGTCGTGCAGGCGGTCGCTTTCGTGGACTCGGGCAGGCAGGTGCGCGACGGATTCTTCTATTTGATTTCGCCGATTTACCGTCCGCTTCAGGGAAGCTACGGCGCGTATTTCGACAACCTGATGAACAGCAAGTCGCCGATATTCGGGATACCCGGCTGGGTGCACGTGCTGGTCTACGTCATATTCAACATGCTGCTCTGTATCGTATTCGGGCAGTTCTGGGTGGAGACGACCGGCATGGGCGCGAAGGAAGTCGCCGAGCAATTGGACAAGGCGGGATTGCAGATTCCGGGCTTCCGCCGCGACCCGCGCGTTGTCGAGAAAAAGCTCAACGACTACATCCCCTACATCGTCATCATCGGCAGCGCATTCGTCGGGCTTCTCGCTGCGCTTGCGGACATGACGGGCGCTCTTGGAACCGGAACGGGAATCCTGCTGAGCGTCGGCATCATCTTCAAGTTCTACCAGGACCTGGAGAACCAGCACCTGTTTGACTCATACTCCTCGCTTGGCGGGCTTATGGGCAAATAAACGGAGGCGTGTGCGAATGATTATCGTCATGGGGCTGCCCGGCGCGGGCAAATCGACAGTTCTCTCAGCCGCTGCAAATTCGGGATACAAGACGGTGAACTACGGAGACCTGATGTTCGAAATCGCCTCGAAGGAAAAGATAATCTCGCACCGCGACCACCTTCGCAAGCTTGACCCTGCGCAGCAGAAGCGCGTGCAGGCCGCGGTGGGGAAAGCGCTTGCGGAAATGAACGGCAAAATCATACTTGACACGCACTGCTCGATTTCGACGAAAAAAGGCTACCTTCCGGGGCTGCCCTATTCGCTTCTTTCCGGATTGACAGTCGAATACCTCGTGCTCATCTCCGCGCCAATCGAGGAAATACTCGCAAGGCGCAGGAAGGACACCACCCGCGTGCGCGACGATGAGCCGCCGGAGTCCCTTGCGGAGCACGACTCCATGAACCGCTCTTTCCTCGCGGCATATTCATGCCTCACGGGCGCGCCCGCCGTGATAATAATGAACAAGGACGGCGGATTGCAAGCTGCGCAGGAAAAGCTCCTTTCCATTCTTTCGTAAAAAAGCGGTGATAAATTGTTATTCGATTTGCAGAACTATTGGATAGTCGTCGTGCTCTGCGCCGTTCTCTACGTGGCGATAAGCACATTCCTGCAGGCCAACATCGGCGGCAAGAACCGCCTTCGCGAGCTTCAGGTGGAAATGCGCCAGATACAGACCAAGATGTCAGAGGCTGCGAAGAAGCGCAACGAAAAGGAAGTGGACCGGCTGATGGCAGAAAACATGGCGCTCACGAGCAAGCTCATGGTCGTGCAGATGCAATTCGCTGTTGTCATACTCATTGTTTTCTTCGGCTTTGCCATGATGTTCTCGGCAATAGAGCCCGGCGGAGAGGACGACGTGAAATTCGCGCTTTACGATGACGGGCTTGCCGCGCACTGCGACCTTGCCGCCAACGACGGCATCCATTCCAACTGCTACGCAATCCCGCAGGACGCAAGAACGGGCGCGCAGGTGATGGACGTTTACCTCAAGACGCAGTCGGGCGAGCAGCTCGCGCGCTCCGGCACGGAAATATATGTGGAAGGCGGCGCGCCATCCGACGTGTGGATACAGAACATCTCGCAGGGCGGGCTTCTTGACATCGTGCTTGGGAAAACCTCTTACCGGCTGAACGTGAGCGCGGAGGGGGCGGCAACAGCCCGCGGCGGGACGGTTTCCGTATTTGCAAACGCCATTCCGAAAGCGCCGCAGGGCGCGATTTTCGAGGCGTCGTCCAACTCCGGCACGTTCTTTTACGTCGATTTGCCCTTCACGCTACCTTTATTAAACATACGCCGCATAATCGGCTCGACCGGCGTGCTGATTTTCTCGGCGTTCGTGCTGAGCATCTGCTACAGCCTGTTAAAAGCGATTTACGATTCTGCCTTCAAGAAAAAGGCCTGAACAAAAAAATGAGGTGTAATTATGCCGCTTCCAAAAAACCGTTCAACGTCCGTGCGCAAGGTGCACAAGCGCACCCCCAAGGGTGGTTCGACCATCCACTACGTCCGGAGGCTTAAGGGAATAAAGCACGCCTGCGGGATTTGCGGCGCGCTTCTCCAGTCCGTTTCTTCCAGGCAGGGCACCCCCAAGTCGCAGCGCACCCCGAACCGCAAGTTCGGCGGCTCGCTTTGCACTGGCTGCACCAGCCGCCTGCTCGTCGTTTCATCGCGCGTCAAGGAAGGCTCGCTTAAAATCGAGGACGTCGACATCCTTCTCCTGCCTTACGTGAAGAGGCTTGTGGTTTCCAAAAACTAGGGGTGGCCATCACGATAATCTGCATATCTGGCTTGTCCGGAAGCGGGAAGAACTCCGTGGGCACTGTGCTTTCGCAAAAGCTCGGCCTGCGCATAATCGACCCGACCTTCAAGACAATCGCCGCGAAGCAGAAAATGGACCTTATGGATTTCCACAAGAAAGCCGAAGGCGACCATACGATTGACAAGGACTTCGACGCGCGGCTTATGGCCGATGCGAAAAAGGGCAACTGCGTCGTTATGACGTGGCTCGGCCCGTGGATGATAAAGGACGCCGATTTGCGGGTATGGCTCTACGCCCCCCGCGCCGCGCGCGCGGCGCGCGTGGCAAGGCGCGACGGCATGTCACCTGAGGCGGCGGAGAAGCACATCGAGGACAGGGACGAATCCAACCGCATGCGCTACCTCGACATTTACAAGATTGACATTTACGACCATTCGGGCTTCGAGCTGATAATCAACAGCGAGAAGTTCGCGCCCTCGCAGTCCGCGGCGATTATCGCCGAGGCGGCGCTGCAAAAGGCGACTGCGCAGGGGCGGCTGCAGGAGCACATGTCTGTTCCGAAAAAATCCGCGCAGCCAAGCGCCCCGAAAAAAAGCAAGGGCAAAAAGGTCGGGAATAAAAAGGTTTCGAAGAAGAGAAAGTGAAGCGCGAAATGGCGTTTTAACGATTAAAAGGTGTGTAAATATGGCAGCAGCTATTCAGGTTGGAAGGATTTGCATAAAGACCAAGGGCCGCGACTCCGGCGAAAAGGTAGTGGTGACGAAAATCATCGACGAGAACTTCGTGATGATCCGCTCGCCCGCGAGGAAGCGCAAGCCCGAGCGCAAGTGCGCAGTCCTCCACCTCGAGCCGACCGAAACCGTCGTTTCAGTCGCTTAGGTTTTTTGTTTTAATTTATTTTTTTCTTGTTTTTCTTTATTCCTTGTTTTTGAATGATGCAAGCCAGCCAAGCAGCCCATTTGCCGGTTTGCTTGCGTCTTCCGCCATTTTCATCATCTCTGCAATTGGCGCGTCGAGCCTCTTTTTGATGTGCGCAAACCATGCGCCGTAATCCGCGCGGTCACCGTTGTCATAATTCATTATTTCATAGACCGCCGCATGCGCATTTTTGTCAAGATGATAGAACCCTTCCTGTCCGGAAAGTATCGCCTCCCCTCCTGGCTTGAGCACATACAGTATGTTTTCGACGGCATCCATCTGCTGGGACGGGATTCCATAGTGCGAAACCACCATGTCAAAATAATCCGGTTGGAAGTGCACGCTGATTTCCGCCGCGGTGATTATCTTCACAACGTTGCGCATCTCCGGCGCCACCTTGTCCTGTGTCAGGGTTATGCCGCTCAATTCCAGCCCTTTCTTTTCCGAAATTTCTACCCACTGGAGAAAGCTGAAACCCCCAATTTCCAGCACCCTGTAGGTCCTCCCCTCATTTTCCGCCGTTTCAATCTCCCCGAGAAGGCGCTTCTCGAAGTCGAATCTCATTCCGGCAGGGGCAGTCTGATTCTCATGAAACGTGTAATTCTTCAACGGAGTGCAGGTAAAAACGCCCCACGAATCCCAGTCAAGCCTCTTCTCCCTTCTCCGTATGCCGGGGATTTCTTCCATAATTTCTTTTTCGGAGGGCATGTTCTTCGTGCCGAAAAGCCAGCCTCTCTTGTAGGGGTTGGTTTGCACCTGCGCATTTTGCGCGGTTTTGTCTGGCGCGTGGCGCCTCAGAGGATTGTGCATGGCACTCAACATGTTATTTCTTATGTAAAGATATGTTAGATGCCTTTAAAAGCATTTCACTGCCAGCTAAGGATGCAGCTTCTGACGCTGTTTTATCCAAGCGACGTGTTCGAATGCTTCATCAAACCCTCGACGAACTTCTCCAGTGTTCCTTTGTCGTAGTCGACAAGCCCAGGGGACCTTCCTCCCACGAGGTTGCGGCGTATGCCCGCAAGATTCTCGGCGTCGAGAAGTCCGGGCACTCAGGCACGCTTGACCCGAATGTTTCCGGCGTCCTCCCCGTGGGATTGGGCAAGGCAACGCGATTGCTCCCCTATGTCACGACGAAGGACAAGAAATACGTCTGCGTCATGAAAACCGCGCGCGAACTGCCGGAATCCGAAATAATTTCCCTTTTTAAACGATTTACTGGCACAATCACCCAAACACCGCCGAAGATGAGCGCGGTTGCCAAAAAGCCGCGAAAACGGAAGGTTTATTATATTAATGCTCTCGAAATAATGCCGAAGAAGGTGCTTTTCGAAGTGCACTGCGAAGCCGGAACTTACGTTCGCGTAATCGTCTCCGAATTCGGCAGGTTCTGCGGCGGCGCTGAAATGCTCGAGCTGAGAAGAATCTCGGTAGGGCATATCACCGAAGCCCAGGCTCATTCGCTTCAGGAAATTTCCGATGCGATATGGCTTGCACGAGAAAAGCGCGACGAGTCGGCCATCAGGAATATTCTGGTGCCGGCGTCTGAGGCGCTCTCCCTTCGGAAAATGGTGCTGCAGGATTCCGCCGTCGAGGCGGTCTGCGCAGGCTCCCCGCTTTACGCGCCAGGAGTCTCCTCGTGTGACGGGGGCATTTCTGCCGGAGAGTTCGTTGCCCTCACCACCCTGAAGGGGGAGCTCATCGGCGTAGGCCGGGCGGCTCTTTCTTCTGAGAAAATGGTGCACGAGCGCAACGGCGCATTCGCGCTGCCGCAGACAATAATCATGAAGCGCGGAACGTATTCCCGTGAATGGTAATAGGGGAATGCCAAACGCTTGCGCGTTTGGCAATTGTCCTGCGAGGCGGGGCAACAAGCTGCCGGGATCGCATAATCTGGTAGTGCGCACGCCTGGAAATTTTGTTTCACTCGAAAGCGTGTGGTCGCAAGGCCGTGCGGGTTCTGGCTCGAAGGAGAAATCCTGAAATGCCGCCCAAAAATCCCTCTCCCGGCGCTTCCCCATTATGAATGGAAAATGGAATGAAAGCTGATGTTCGGAAAGATAACTGACGTTTGAAAGGTGACTAATGATGGCAGAAAAACACGATGCAAAGCATGATGCTAAGAAGCAGGGCGGAGAAAAGCCGCAGGAGCAGAAGGCCCCGGCGCGCCGCCCGTCTCAGCAGTCCATGAAGCCGATTGTCTCGGCTTCGGGCAAGGAAGTCAGGGGGGTCGTCCGCCTCGCAGGGCGCGACCTTCGCGGCAACCTCTCCATCCGCCGCGCAATCACATCGGTCCGCGGAATCGGGCTCACCCTCGGCACCGTCGTGTCCGGAATCGCGACAGAGCAGCTGCACATGAACGACAAGACCATGCTCGGAGAATTGACCGAGGAGGAAATCCTCAAGCTCGAGCAGGTCATGCTCCACCCAGAGAGCTTCGGCGTGCCGGTTCGCATGCTGAACCGCCGCAAGGACGTAATCACGGGCAAGGACTCGCACCTCATTTCAACAGATCTCGCTTATGCAGTCAAGCAGGACATCGACCACGAAAAGGAGTCGAACACCTGGCGCGGCTACCGCCACACATACGGGCAGAAGGTCCGCGGACAGCGCACAAGGAGCACGGGAAGGACGGGAATGACCGTCGGCGTGCTGAGGAAGGCAGTGCTTGCGAAGGCAGGCGAGGCTGCGGCTGCAACGACAGGCGCAGCGGCACAGGCGGCGGGCGCGAAGGCGGCCGCACCTGCGGCAGGCGCGAAGGGCGCATCACCGGCGGCAAAGGCTCCGGCTGCGGCAGCCCCCAAGGCGGCACCGGCTGCGAAGCCCGAGGCGAAAAAGTAATTTTTAGCGAGTTGATATCATGGGTGACCCAAAAAGGATCCGAAACAAGTACGAAACGCCGAGGAAGGTCTGGGACGCGGACCGCATCAAGCGCGACAAGCGCCTGACTTCCACCTACGGCCTCAAGAACACGAGGGAAATCTGGACCACGCTTTTGCAGCTGAAGAAGGCGCGCCGCAACGCAATCCGCAACGTAACGCTCGGCGCAGAGGGAATCGCGAAGGGGCAGCCCCTTCTTACCCGCCTCGCAAAACTCGGAATACTTCCGGCTGACGCCAAGCTCGACGACGTGCTTTCGATTTCAGTCGAAAACTTCCTCGACAGGCGCCTCCAGACGCGCGTTGTCAAGAAAGGCCTCGCACGCACCATGACGCAGGCGCGCCAGCTTGTCACGCACGGCTTCATCGCAGTGAAGGGCAAGAGGGTGACAGTGCCGTCCTACATGGTCAACGTCGATGAAGACCAGTATGTCGCGTACTACAAGCCCATTGACATTGCAGTTCACGAGCCGAGCCCCAAGAGCAAGGCACAGGCTGCGCCCACGGAGGCGGCAGAGCCGGCAGCTCCGAAGGCGGAAGCCGCGCAGTAATTGGTGATTTTCATGACTAAAGACGAAAAGAAAGCCGAAGAAGCAGTCGCCGAGAAGGCGGTTGCTGAAAAGAAAGTTGAAACGGCGAAGACACCCGAAGAAGCAAAGCCGAAAGTTGAAGCGGCGAAGCCAGCCGAAGTTCCGGCAGGCACGGCCCAGGCAACAGGCGCAACGCCTGCAACCCCTGTCGCAGCGGCAACCCCGACGGCAGCGCCAATCCGCCGCGAATACAAGTGGGCGGTCGCGCACGTTTACTCTTCCAAGAACGACACGATAATCACGGTCACCGACATCTCCGGCGCAGAAACGATTGCAAAAGCGTCCGGTGGAATGATTGTGAAGGCTGACCGCGAAGAGGGCAAGCCCTACGCGGCGATGCAGGCTGCGGCAAAGGTGGCAAACGAGGTGAAGAACCGCGGAATAACCGGTCTTCACATCCGCATCCGCGCGCCGGGCGGCAATGGCGCCAAGACTCCGGGAGCCGGAGCGCAGGCGGTTGTCAGGTCCCTCGCAAGAATGGGGCTTCGCATCGGCAAAATCGAGGACGTCACCCCGACGCCGACCGACACGACCAAGAGGCCGGGCGGCCGCAGAGGGCGCAGAGTATAAGGAATCGCAAGGGGGAAACCCCGGGTGGTATGCATGAATCTTACCATGGTATCCGAGCACGACAACAGGATGGAATTCCTGCTCCGCGGAGCGGCAACGCCGTTCGCCAATCTGCTTCGCCGCTACGGCATGGGGCAGGTGCCCATATTCGCAATCGACCGCGTCACGTTCTACGAGAACGGCTCGGCGATGTTCGACGAATACGTGGCGCACAGGCTCGGGCAGGTCCCGATAAAGATGGACTCCTCCCGCGCCACGGACGAGATAACTTTCACGCTCGACGCGGAAGGCCCTTCAACGGTCCTCTCCCGCGAGCTGAAGAGCACGGACGCGAAAATCAAGGCGGCGCTCGATGATTTGCCCCTCTTGAAGCTCCTCGAAGGGCAGAACATACGGCTGGAGGCAAAGGCGCGCCGCGGCATAGGCCGCGACCACGCGAAGTTCCAGCCAGGGCTTATCGCCTACGAAATCCTCTCGCCCAACGAATTCCGCTTCAAGGTGGAATCGTTCATGCAGATGGAGCCGCGCGACATATTGCTCAAGTCCGCCGACAAGATTCTCGAGAAGTGCGAGGAGATCGAAGGCAAGCTTGCAGACATCAAGAAGGCGGAATGAATTCACGAATGAATATGGAGAGTGGAATGCAAAAATCATGCGAATCGTGTGGGGGTGGCAGAGCTAGGTCAAATGCGCTAGCTTGAGGGGCTAGTGCCTTAGGGCTTCGAGGGTTCAAATCCCTTCCCCCACACTCCTGCTAACAAAGTTGTGCGAAACAACGATAACGGTGTTGATTATGAGAAAAGCGACATTTTCGGAAAAGAACCTTAAGATATCCGCGGGCTTGCCTGCAGAGGCGCGCAAGACCCCGTTCTGGAAGCGCGTGCTGTACCTGCTTTCCGCCAGCTCCCGCAAAAAATCGGGCGTGAACGTCAGCAGGATTGCCGCATACGCGAAAGACGGGCAGCTCGTCGTAGTGCCTGACAAGGTGCTCGGCGCGGGCGCCAGTTCGTGCGGGAAATCCACGGTGGCGGCGGTGTCATTCTCGCAGTCCGCGAGGAAGGCAATCGAGTCCGCGGGCGGCAAGACGATGACAATCATCGAGGCCGCGAAGAAGAGCCCCACGGGAACGGGAGCTACGATTATCAAGTGAGCAAGGGTGGATGAAATGGTTACAATTGATGCACAAGACGCCGTCATCGGACGGCTCGGAGCGCGCGTCGCGAAGCTCCTCCTCGCTGGGCAGCAAGTCGAGATAGTCAACGCCGACAAGGCGCTGATGGTCGGCTCGCTTGACGCCGCGAAGGAGAAATACCTTTCGCGCCGCAGCCAGCAGAACAAGCGCAACCCGGAGGAGTCCCCCCACTGGCCGCGAGCGCCGCACCTGCTTGTCCGCAGGATGATACGCGGGATGCTTCCCCACAAGAGCAAGAGGGGGCGCGACGCGTACCACAGGCTCCACGTTCTCGTGGGCGCGCCTGAGGGCGCCAAGACCACGAAGGTCCCCGAGGCGTCTTCGGAGAAGAAGCATGGCACATTCACGATTTCAGAGCTTTGCGTGTCGCTCGGCGGCAAGTCAAAAAGCTCCTAAGGAGAAGTGGTTTTCATGGTGACAGCAGCCAACAAAAAGAAAGTCAAGAAGCCGAAGAAGGAGACGCTCCAGAGCGTGTTCCGCGGCAAGCGCAAGGAGTCAATCGCCCGCGCAAGCATAAGCAAGGGCAAGGGAATCGTGCGCATAAACAGCGTGCGGCTCGACGCAATCGACAACAAGTACGTGCGCGAGCTTGTCGCAGAGCCGCTGCACTTCGCCCCCGAGGTCGCATCAACTGCGAACATTTCCGTCTCCGTAGCCGGCGGCGGGCAGATGGGGCAGGCGCAGGCGTGCCGCGTGGCAATCGCCCGCGCGCTTTGCGGATTTTCCGGCGACGAATTGCTCAAGGGCAAGATGCTCGAATATGACAGGACGCTTCTGATTGAGGATTCCAGGCGCATTGAGCCGAAGAAGTACAAGGGACCGAAGGCTCGCGCAAGGTTCCAGAAATCCTACAGATAGGCATGACAGGGCAAACGCCAATCAAACGGGGTGTATGAATGTTCTTTCCAATAAGGTGCTTCACGTGTGGTTCCGTTATCGGGAACCTCTACGACACGTACGCAAAGCAGGTAAAGGAGGGCAAGAACCCCGCCAAGGTGCTCGAATCCATGGGAATCGAGCGCTACTGCTGCCGCAGGATGTTCCTCGGGCACGTGGAAGTGATGGACAAGATAGTGAAGTACAGGAAGGTTTGAACCCAATCGCTGACGTTTATGGGGCCATGGGGTAACCTGGCTAGCCTTCCAGCTTGGGGTGCTGGAGATTCGAGATGGAGTCGGGCAATCGCCCTGCTACGCGGAAATTCAAATCTCGATGGCCCCATTTCATTATTCATCCGGAATTGCTGAGAGTTGCGGAACCCAAAAGGGAAGCGCGTGCAGCAACCGGAGAAAAAGGTGTAAATATGGCAGACAGCCTCTTGATAAAGCAGGAAACGTACCTTGAAGCAGGCATCCACATCGGGACCAAGCTCAAGGTAATGGACATGGACCCGTTCATCTACAGGATGCGCAACGACGGCCTTTTCGTTCTTGACCTCAGAAAAATCGACGAGAGGATACGCCTCGCGGCAAAGCTCCTCTCCCAGTACGCGCCCGAGGAAATACTCGTGGTCGCCTCGCGCTCCTATTCCGGCAACGCGGCAGTCGCGTTCTCCGGCCTCACGGGCGTCAAGGTCTATCAGGGGCGCTTCATCCCCGGCATCCTGACAAACGTCAACCGCGCGGACTTCGTGGAGCCCAAGCTCATCCTTATCTGCGACCCGAAGGGCGAAAGGCAGGCCGTAATCGAAGCCGGCAAGATGGGAATCGCCACAGTCGGGCTTTGCGACACGGACAACGTGACGATGTTCATAGACTGGGTTGTCCCGTGCAACAACAAGGGCAGGCGCTCGCTCGCGCTCATCTTCTACCTTCTCGCCCGCGAATACATGATGGGCAGGGGCAAGATTGCGTCCTACGACGAGTTCTCCATCCCGCTTGCGGCATTCGAAGCCGAGAAGCCCGAGGATGGCTCCATCCCCCCGCTTTCCCCGGCCGCGCCGGCAGTAGTGCCTGAGCCCGAATCCGTGGCTGCGGCAGTGCAGGAAGCCCCTGCGCCCGCGCAGGAAGCCCCTGCCGAGGAAGCCGCTCCGGCTGAAACCCCTGCGGAAGCAGAGGCAAAGCACAAGAAAGCCTCGAAGAAGAAGGAGCACAAGGCAGAGGGCACGGAAGAGAAGGAAGAGTAAGCCCGAACTTCTTTTTTCCCGTTTTTATTTTTAGTTTTATTTATTTTCGCTAGCTTCCAGCCTGCGCTAATCCATTTCTTTTTTGCCCGCGGAAGCTACTTCTTCCCGAACAGCTCGTCACAGTCCTGCCTGTCAGGCCCTTCGCCGACAAAGGTGCAGTACGTCGCATTGTTCGTCTTTATAGCCGCCCTCAGGTAGCACTTGTTCTTCCAGTCGCTGTCAGCGACGTTTCCGCAGTCCGAGGGGACGGGGCCGGCATCCACGTACAATATGCTTCCCGCGTAGCAGTCGCGCATGTTCGTGTTGGTGCCTATGTCGTTGCAAAGCGAGGGCATCCTGTTGCCTATCGCCGCTATCCTGTAGCAGACTATCTTGTTGAGCGTGTTGATGATTTTCGGGCAGGTGCTTATGTTCGCGGTCAGATTCGCGTAGTCCGAATAGCACTGGTCGCGCTGCTCCTCCTGGTACGGCTTCCTGCAGTACGTGGGGTCGGAGTATTTGAGCGCGAAGTGCAGGTAGCATCTGTTCGCGTAGCTACTGCCCGGTGTTGCGAGGTCGCAGCCGCTTGGGCGCTCAAGCGCAATCGACACGTTCTCGATGCAGGCGTCCTGCACGGGGGATTGCGCAGCCTGCTTGCAGATTTCCACGTCATCCTTGATTATCGCCGCGCAGGCATACCTGTAAAACTCCGCGTTTATCCCGCCGCATGCCCCAAGGTCCGACCTGTTCCTTGCGTATGATGCGAAGCACCAGTCGTTCGTGCACAGGCTGGAATCTCTCTTCTCAAGCGCGAGGCAAAGCGCGCGGGCGTTCTCGTCCATGATGAGCATGCATGCCGGCACGACCGCCTGAAGGCAGCTGGCGCGCGCGGCATCATTCTCGATGAGCTTGCATGGGGCATCCGACTTTTCCCGGACGGCGTTCGCGTAGAGGCAGCCCCACTTCGTTTCAGCGTTCGTGATTTTCTTGCAGATGTCGAGGCTATTGTTCGCGAAGAGCGCATAGCACGAATC
This sequence comes from Candidatus Micrarchaeia archaeon, assembly GCA_041665945.1. Classification (GTDB taxonomy): domain Archaea; phylum Micrarchaeota; class Micrarchaeia; order Anstonellales; family Anstonellaceae; genus UBA10161. Next base: position 30,269 of record JBAYHU010000002.1, on the reverse strand, counting down.
CATCTTTTCTATCGAGTATATGTTCTGGCAGTATTCAGAATCGCGCGTCGCCTTGGCAAGCGAGGTGAAGCACTCGTCTTTCTGGACGACGTTGCCGCCGGAGCAGAGCTGCTCGGACGGCGTGCTCGTGTTGTTCTGGGGGGTGACTATGGGCGGCTGCTCGGTGGCGTTCACCGCTGGCGGCTTGGGCTGTATGCAGCCGGCTGAGAATACCAATGCAAAAACGAGAATTGAGATAGCAATAGCGAGAGGCGCCTTCATGTCGTCACCGCACTTTCTTCGGATGCACTCTTTTTAACCGTTGTCGTCATCATCAATCCCGCGGAGATGGCAGAGTCCGGTCAAATGCGCTGGGCTTAGGACCCAGTGCCCTAGTGGCTGCGGGGGTTCCGGCTTTTTTTCGGGCAAACTCGGACAGAAGCCGCCCAAAAATCCTCCTCTCCGCATTTTTTTTCGCAGAAAAATGCGGTTCTTCGGCAGCAGCCGAAGTTCTCCGCACTTTTTTTCGCAACCCTCCTGCTATTTATTTTCTACTGCAATACCTTTTTCGGTGCAATGATGCTCATCTTCCAGGTCAAATACAACGAAAGCGATTCCGAAAACTCCCCGACCCATTTCGGCGTGCGGATCCGCAGGAAGGGCTTCATGGACGCGGAAAGCGCGGAGGCGCTGTCGGTTTTTGTGGATAACATGGCATCGGAGATGCTCTCCCCGCACAAGGTCGCCCGCGACAAGGAAGCCGACGAGTTCGTGTCGACTCTCACGCCCGGCGCGCAAAACGCAATACACGCGGCATCGTTCGCGTGGGGCTACGAGAACGCAACAAAATACCTCAAGAACGCGATGAAGCTCGAGGAAGTGAAAAACGCCGACAACATGGTGGAGAAGAGCAAGGCGGTGATCGAGTCCATGTCCGTGCAGGCCGGGCAGAACGAGAAATCGAGCGAAGTTTCCAAGTTCGTCTGGGGATATTACAACGAGGATTTGAAGGACACTCAGGCGCAGTCCGGCAAGTCCGAGGCAATCACCGAGAAGTCCCGCGCAGGCGAGGCGGAGAAGGAGCACGAGCGCCAGCAGGAGAACATGCGCCAGTCCCTCTCCACCCCCGCGCAGGAGGCGGTCGTATCCTCGATATGCGCGGAAACTCTTTCCCCCGCGCTCATCTACTGCGCAGGCGCGCACCAGGAAGCGGAATTCATGCAGGAGCAGCGCATGGCGGAGCAGAAGCGCGAGGAGCTTGCCAAGCTGATTTCGCCCGAGCACGTGAAAGCCGCGCACCGTGCCGGCACAGGGGAGGAAAAAGCCCGCGAGATTGCCGTCGAGTCCGCAGCCCTCGCGCTTGCGCGCCGCGACGAGGAAATGGCGGAATTCGAAAAAGCCGAAAAGCAGCTCAAGGGCGCAATCTCCGCAATCGACAAATTCCCGGAAGGGGAACGCGAAATCCCGAAGAAAATCGCGGCAATGCTGCCCGCGGAAATCGCTCGCTACATAATCGCGCATGAAAAGAAGCTTGCCAGGCGCAAGGCATTGCGCGCGCAGCTCTCGAAGTGGGCAGCATTCTCCCTGGCAAGCAGGAAGGCGCTTGCCGCAATGCCCTCCCCCAGGCTCATAAAGCTTGCCTCGCTATCCTCCTTCCTCAGGCTCGGCAAATAAGTGCGGCATCCGGTGTGCGCGATGGAACAAACCACATATCTCCTGCAATTTTCCTTTTTCATAGTCTTTGCGCTTTTAGGCACCATAATCTCGCTCAAGCTGCGCCAGCCCTACGTGGTCGGGCTGCTGGTATTCGGCATGCTTGCCGGCCCCAACATGCTGGGGCTGGTGGACAACAGGGACCTTATCGGCACGTTTTCCGAGCTTGGCGCCATACTGCTTCTGTTCACGGTGGGCATCGAATTCTCAATCACCCGCATACTACGCTCGGGTGTCAGGGCAGTTCTCATAACCGCGTTCAAGATGGGCGCGCTTTTCTTCCTCGGCTACGAAGCCGCGCTTTATTTCGGGCTCGACCTCACCTCCGCGCTTGCGGCGGGGGCGATGATATCCGTCACGAGCACGGCGATAATGTTCAAGGTCGTCTCGCAGAAGGGCATGGCGAAAAATTCCCTCATGCCGCTTCTGTTCTCCATGCTCATCGTCGAGGACATCGTGGCTGTCGCTGCTCTCACGTTCTTCTCCAGCCTCTCGGGCGGCGCGGGCACGTCGGAGGACAAATTCTACTCCATACTCATTTCGCTTGGGCTTCTCGGGCTTTTCTATTTCGTGGTGCGCCGCCCGGCGGCAAAGGCGATATTCCGCCTCACCTCCACTCTCAACGCGGAAGTGATGATTTTCGTGTCCTTCTCACTATGCCTTGCCATGAGCATGGTCGCCGGATACTTCAACCTCTCCACAGCAATCGGTGCCTTCCTCGCGGGTTCTATAATCTCCACGCTGCCCAACGCGCGCTCGATTGAAAAGACGCTCAAGCCGCTGCTGCTTACCTTCGCATCATTGTTCTTCCTGTCGCTCGGCATGCAAATCGAGCCGGCGGTCATACTCGCGAACCTGCCCTTCGCCGCGGCATTCACGCTGATATTCGCGGCGGGATGCTTCCTTTCGGTCTTCACGCTCCTGTATTTCACCGGCGCCCAGCCCAGGGACGCGATGTTTGGGGCTTCGGCAATGGTGGTGATGGGGGAGTTCTCGCTCCTCATCGCTTCCTCCTACGCCGGGCAGCATTCCTCGCTTCTCATCGCGGCCTGCTCGCTTGGCGTCGTTGTCACGGCAATAATATCGTCGTTCCTCCTCGACAGGCAGGAGAGGCTCATCGCGCTTGAGCAGCGGCTCGTGCCTGCGGGCGCGCGCAGGGCGGCGCAGCCGCTTTCCGATTACTTCAAATCCCTCCTGCGGGATTTCTCCCCGAGCGGCAGCTTCTGGAAGGTTTCCCACACGTGCTGGGACTGCGCCAGCAGGAAGCTCGTGCTGATTGCCGCAATCTCGGTTGTTTCATTCGTGCTGCGCTTCGCTGTCCGCTTCATGGACGTTCCGAAGGTCACTGCCGGGCAGCTTTCCGCGTCGATATTCCTGCTCTCGGTCCTCCCGATACTCTGGCTGTTTGCCGGCATCCTGGGCGACCTCAAGCCGCTCCTTGACAAGCTCTCGAAAACAATCGCGAGGCACAAGAAGGACGCCAAGCTTGAGAACGTCATCCTGCGAGACGTCGCAATCGCAGTCGTATTCATGCTTCTTTCGCTTGTCCTGCCTGAAATAGTGATGTACCTCCAGCTGCCCGCGATTTTCACGCTGGGCGACGAACTCGCGTTCCTGCTTGCGCTGGTGTTCATATGGGACTTGATCGGGCACGCGCGCAAGCTGCACAGCCGGCGCAAGCGGGGTTAATCAGCCAATCTCCTTCATGACTACTGACGTGACCGTCTTTGCGACGCCTTTGATGTTCCTGATTTTCGAAATCACCGCGTCGCCAAGCGAATCAATGTCCGCCGCCCTGACCTTGGCTATGATGTCTATCTCCCCGCTTATGATGGCGGCTTCAAGCACGTTGGGGAGCTTCCTTATTTCCTTTGCCACTGCCTCCTGCGAGCGTATGCCGGAGTAATCCACGTTCACGAGCACGTATGCGCACACGGGCAGCCCTATCTTGCGGTAATCCGGAATCGCGGAATAGCGGCGTATCACGCCCTCTTTTTCCATTTTCAATATGCGGTGGTGCGCCGTGCTCATGGGGAGCCCCGCCTTCTTCGCAACCTTTCGCAAGCCGGCTTTCGCGTCCTGCTCAAGCGCGGATAATATCTCTGAATCGGTTTTGTCCATCGTTGCCACCTCGCGGGAGTGCCCTTGTGATTGGAAATTTTCCAATTAAATGGCGGTTTCAAGCACATTTTTTGTATAAAATTCAATATATTTGGGATAATTTATATATGCAGCCATGCCCGCAGCATTGCCGCTGCGCGCCGCCGGCGCGCGGGGAGTGGAAAAATGAAGAAGCTTGACGAAAGGAAGAAGGCATATGCGAAGCTCACCTCCAGGGTGCTGCTCTACACCACGCACTTCTTCCACAATCGCGGCTTCATGCAGCTGATGCCCGTCATCCTCTCGCCCATAACCGACCCGCTGGGGCCGGACCCGAACAGCACGGTGATAAAGCGCGGCGAAATCGAGTACCTCGGCAGGACGCTTTGCCTCACGCAGTCGATGATATTGCACAAGCAGCTCCTCATGCACGCAGGCGTCGACAAGCTGTTTGTCATTTCGCCCAACGTGAGGCTCGAGCACCCCAGCAGGCGTGCGTCGGGGAAGCACCTCTACGAATTCTCGCAGGTGGATTTCGAGATGAGGAAGGCGAAGAAGGAGGAAGTGTTCGCGCTGATGGAGGATTTCCTCGTCGGCGCGGTGGCGCACGTGAAAGCCACTTGCAGTGAAGACCTCGAGTTCCTCGGAAGGAAGCTCCCTTCCGTGCGGGGCCCGTTCCCGGTGTACACCACGCATGAGCTTGCGGACAAATACGGCGCGGACTGGGAGGATACGGCTTCCCTTTCCACCAAGCAGCCGTTTTGGGCGGTCTGCCACACGAGGGAATTCTACGACAAGGAGGACCCTGCCGAGCCGGGGCATTTCCTGAACTACGACCTGATTTACCCCGAAGGTTTCGGCGAGGCGCTCTCCGGGGCGGAGCGCGAGCACGAGTACGCCACAATCACGAAAAAAATCGAGAAGAACGGGCTTGACAAGTCCCGCTACGCGGCGTACCTTGAGCTTGCGAAAAACGACCTTACCCCGTCCGCAGGGGGCGGGTTCGGTTTCGAGCGGCTTGTCCGCTACCTCTCGGGCGCGCCGCATGTCGGCGATGTCCAGATGTTCAGGCGCGTGCCGGGCGAGGAGGCGGCGGTCTAGCCGCCGGTTTCCTTCCCGACATCGCCTTCGGGCGCCTCTCCCGCTTCCTTTTTTCCTTTTTTTTCTTTCTTCAGTTTCCCGCTTTTCACGTCGAGGCTGTTCTGGAACTTGTATTCCTTGCCGTTCGCGTCCGTGCCTGAAAAGTCGAATGTGAGGAACTTGATTGCCGTTTCCTCAGATGGCGAAAACACGAGCCGCACTTTTTTTTGCTTGCCCTTGATTTTCGTCTTCGCGGCGAGGTTGGACCTCTTCATCCGATTTTCCACGCCGTAGCCGACGCTTGAGCGCGTAACAAGGAAGCCGCCCGTCTCGCCGGTGTTCTGGAAAACTAAGATGAGCGCGAGCGTGCCATTGTCCTGCTTTTCGAACTCCGCGCTTCCCGGGATGTATTCCAATTCCATCGCGGTCTTTACTTGGGCAGAGAGCGCAATCGCCTCGCTTTTCGCGGATTCCCTGTCCACGTAAATCGCATTCTCGCGGAGCTGTGCAGTCATCGTGAGCGGGCCTGTCGGCGCGTCATCCTTAAGGTCGAATTGTGCCGTCAGCTCCATCTCGGCGTCCGGCTCGATTGCGCACTGCTTGGGCTCAAGCTTTGGCTCAATCTGCTTCTTTTTCGAGTCCTCGATAGTGATTGCGAATTCAAGCGTCAGTTTCGTCGGCGAGGAGTTTTTCGCCATGAACAATGTCTTGACTTCCTTCTGCCCCACTGAAAGGGAAACCGGCAGCCCCTTTTTCACGGATAGCCCGACGCTGCTGATTGCCTTGGCGCGCTCCCTTTTTTTCGGCGCAGGCTTGACGCCGGTCATGTCGAGCTTGTATCTCCTGCCCGGCATATCCGTGCTTTGGAACTTCACCGGCTTCGTCTTCATCGGAGTTTTTATCTGCATCGGGTCCGGTGGGGCGACGACCGCCTTCACTTCGCCGGGGCGGGCTATCGTGATGTCCCAGTGGTGCTTCTGCTTGGCAACCGAGCGCTCTTCAAGAAGGTGCTTTTGCTGCTCGAGGATTTTCTGCTGGACTTCCCGCTCGTGCTGCTTGTCGGCCTCAAGCTCGCGGTGGCGCTTTTCCTCCTCCATCTGCTTGTACATGTCGTGCTTTTCCCTGTCTTTTACGAACTGGCGCTCCCGCTCCTTGCGTGCTTCCTCTGTCTTCCGCCTGTCATCCTCGCGCTTCTTCCTCTCCTCCTCCTGTATCTTGACGTAGCAGGTGTTGCAATAGTCGTGCCCGCCGTAAAACGCCCCGGAATCATAGCTTGTCCGGCAGCGGTCGCAAGTGTGGCTCATGCTTTCCGGTTCGGGTTGAAAATTTAAAAAGAGGACTAAGTCCCCGCCGTGCGCTGCCCATAACGGGCGGCTTTAACGCCTATATTGCCCGGGATTTCAACCCTCTGTGCTGGTTTTGCCCGGGAGGCTCTCCCAGTTCACGGCCAAGTCCACTGTCAAATTGATGAACTTCTCAATTTGAGAAAGCGAAACGTATTCATTCGGCCCGTGGATGCTTTTATTCTGCGGCCCTGCTGCAAGCGAGGGTATGCCTGCTTTTATTAGCATGTCCAAGTCCAGCCCGCCCAAGCCGCCGTATATTTTCGTATCAAGCCCCTGCGCTCCGAATGCCGCCTGTACTTGCCCTACAAGAGCGTCGTTCACCTGGTTTTTTCCAAGCATGCATGGGGAGTGCACCGACCATTTTCCATCATCCAGCATAGGCGTCGCATTTTTCTTGAAAGCATCGATAAGCTCGTTTTTGATTGCCATAATGTTCTCTTCAGGAAGCGCCCGTGCGTCCACTCCCAGGTAGAAGCTGGAAGATTCACCCTTAATGTATTCCCTAACCAGCCTTATCGCCTCTGGAATCGGGTTCAATGTCTGGTGGGGATAACCGGCATGCCCTCCTTTCCCCTGTATCTCAATCTGGACGCTACGGCGCTTGCCAGTCCCCAGAATCCCCTCCGGGTCTTTGACAATCTCAAATCCCGGCGACAGATTTTGGTTTAATTTGCTTCTAATTTCTTTCCAGATGCCGGCCCCCAATGCACTCGTGCTGATTCCAAATGAAACATAGCACGAGGCTGGCACGGAATTTGTTTTTTCGCCTCCCCAAATGGCCTTGGCGAACACTTCCTCATCTGAGATAACTTGGAAGTTGATTATTGTCGGAGTCACCCTTCCCCACAATTTTGGGCGGGGCGCTTCGGTTGCATAATATTCAGATTCAACCATGTTCCTCTTTGTGGAGTATTCCTGGATTGCATCAAAAATGCCAAGGGCACCCGATACTGCCCCATGGAATTCAATCTTCGCCCCGATGACCCCCGAGGATGCAACTGTGATGACCGGCCTTGTGTCCCAAACAAGGGCGGCATCCGCTTTCAGGAGATTGTTTTCAGCAAGGTACTTGAAACCAAGCTCGCTTCCGGTCTCCTCATCCCTGCCGACAAGCATCCGCACCTTCACCTTGGGATTTTCCTTCTGCAGCCGGTACATCGCCTCCAGCCCGACCACTATGCCGCTTTTGCAATCGGCGGCTCCTCTCCCATATGCGCTGTCCCCATCAACCGTGAATTCAAACGGATCGGTTTTCCAGTCTTTCCTGTCGCCAACCGACACCACATCCGCGTGGACGGCTATGAGCATGGTCTGCTTTTCCGGGTCCTCATTTTGCATCTTCACAAGCCAATTACCGACGTGCTTCCCTATCTGCTCGCAGCTCAATTTGCGCATTGCCGCCTCTTCCCGAAGGACTTTTTCGAACCCCTCGTAATCCGGTGTTTCCCCGGGGCCTGAAACCGTTTTGACTGCAACCATGCTGCCAAGCGACTCGATGATGCGTGTCCGCGAATCCATGCTTAGAACCTTTCGCGTGAATGCCTTTTCCGAGGTGTTGAAACCGGCAATATCGCCGCCTTTGATTTCAGAAGAAGATTTGCCTGCTCCAGTTTTCTTGGTGTCCGCACCGGGTTTAAAGACGCTCATTTCTCCACCTCTCCGACACTTTCGGCAACAAACACTTTTTAAGTGTTGATGCGGCGCGTTCGAGGTTCGGAACAGCAAGGAGAGAAGAACCCTAAGCCCCCGACGAGCGACAACACGAGGTGTTGTCGCGTTTTTGACCCGCAGGTCAAAAGGAGGGGGCTTTGAGCGTACGTAAAGCCCCCGACGAGAATTGAACTCAGCTTGGCGCTTCGCGCCAAGTCCCGACAGCTGCGCTGTCGGTCGCTACCTATTGCGAAGCCCCCGATGGGAATTGAACCCACTACCTATTGCTTACAAGGCAATCGACGCCATCAGGCGTCGAGTTTTTGTGCGAAGCACAAAAGCGCTTACAAGGCAATCGCTCTACCGATGAGCTACAGGGGCATGCGCACACTCCCGCAGGAGTTGCGCAGACAGTCGAGCCGCGCTCGACTGGATCGACATTTCGCAACAGCGAAATGGCAAATTTGCCTAGGTTTTCTTCTTTGTGCATAAGCATTTAAACTTTGATTAGAACAAAGACGGACTACAGAGGTAATATTTATGGGCAAATTCGCAGAAGCTGACGCTGTCATCGCAAACATATTCATTTGCAAGAAGTGCAAGGCGCGCAACAAGCGCGGCACGAAGAAGTGCCGCAAGTGCGGCTCGATTTATCTGCGCCCCAAGCGCAAGGACATCCGCGTCAAGAAGTAGAGCGTCGGAACGGGTGCTATGATGGCTGAAACACAAGGAGAGGTAGTCTTCACAGCGCGCTACAAGGATTGGATGGTAATCAAGAAACTGTCCGTGGACGAGAAGACCAGCCCGCAGGAGGTTTCAGCCGCGCTTGCGTCAATCGAAGCCACCCTTACCCGCAAGTCCTACCAGTTCACGGGCATAAACCAGCAGATAGTCGAGTCAATCGCCGAGAAGCTGGTGAAGGGCAAGAGAAAGTCGTTCGTGTCGCTCTCCGAAGCCCTTTCTTCGCTCAAGCCAACCGAGCTTAAAACCGAGCTTCTGGCGGCATGCCCCACCCCCAAGCACCTTCCTATTGCCGAGAACTACCTCCTCAAGGTAATGCTGGACCTTTTGGGCTTCAAGACCAACCTCGACACCGCGACGCTGTCCGAGACCTTCCCTGAAATAAAAGTCACAAAACCAAGGGGAAACTTCGGGAAGAAAAAACAGTAGCGCCCCCTGCGGCTCCGACATAACCTTTATAAAATAATTCCCTATAATACAGACGCTTCGACTTCAGCATCGACGTACACGTCGATGTCTGATGCGTTTTGCCGCTGCAAAACGCACATGCAGACTGGCTAATGTTTGCCCAAGGTCAGGCATATCGTTGGGTAACAAAAACGAGGTGTATATTATGGCAGAAAAAGAGCATCTGAACCTTATCTTCATCGGTCACGTCGACCACGGTAAATCGACGTCGGTAGGGCGCATCCTTTACGAAACCGGCGCGCTTTCGGAGCAGCAGCTGAGGAAGCTCAAAGAGGAAGCGGAAAAGGTCGGAAAGGCAACCTACGAGTTCGCCTTTACCATGGACACCCTCAAGGAGGAGCGCGAACGCGGAGTGACAATCGACCTCTCCCACAAGGAGTTCCAGACGCAGAAGTACTACTTTACCATCATCGACGCGCCCGGGCACAGGGACTTCGTCAAGAACATGATTACTGGCGCATCGCAGGCTGATGCGGCGGTTCTCGTGTGCTCTGCGAAGGAAGGAGTGCAGGCGCAGACAAAGGAGCACGCCTTCCTCGCCAAAGTGCTCGGCGTCTCGCAGATGATAGTCGCAATCAACAAGATGGACGCGGTCAACTACGACCACGTGAAGTTCGACGAGACGAAGATGGCAATGTCCACCCTCCTCAAGAACATCGGCTACAAGGTCGAGAACATCCCGTTCGTCCCCATGTCCGGCTTCCAGGGAACAAACATCAAGAACAAGCCGACCGCGGAAATGCCGTGGTACTCCGGCCCGACGCTGCTTGAATGCTTCGACAAGCTCACCGCACCAGTGAAGCCGACGGACAAGGCGCTCCGCCTGCCCATCCAGGACGTCTTCACGATAACGGGCCACGGCACAGTGCCGGTCGGCCGTGTCGAGACAGGCATCCTCAAGCTCAACGAGACCGTGGTCTTCATGCCCTCCGGCGCAAAGGGAGAGGTGAAGAAAATCGAGATGCACCACCAGGAACTCACGCAGGCAGTGCCTGGCGACAACGTGGGCTTCAACGTGAAGAACGTCGACAAGAAGGACGTCAAGCGCGGAGAGGTCGTAGGCCCGGTGAGCAGCCCGCCCACGGTGGCGGCTGAATTCACGGCGCAGATCGTGGTTCTCGAGCACCCGACGGCAATCGGCAAGGGATACACCCCTGTCTTCCACCTTCACACTGCGCAAATCGCGTGCACGATAGTGGAAATCCTTGAGAAGAAGGACCCGAAGACCGGGCAGACGATGCAGAAGAACCCGGACTTCATCAAGTCGGGCGACGTGGCAATCGTCAGGATAAAGCCGCTCAAGCCCGTCGTGGTCGAGAAGTTCGCAGACTTCCCCCCGCTGGGCCGCTTCGCAATCCGCGACATGGGCCAGACGGTGGCGGCAGGCGTTGTCCTGTCAGTCGTGCCGAAGACCGCTTAAGTTTTTTTATTTTAATTGATTTTTTTGTGTCCGGTCGAAAGGATCGGAGCATGGATTGGTGTATTGATGGGAAAGGCAAGAATCAAATTGATTGGAAAGACGTCTGAAGACCTCGAAGAGGTATGCAAGCAGATAGTCGAAATCGCGAAGACGACAGGCGTGGAAATCAAGGGGCCGGTTCCCCTTCCCACCCGCCGCCTTTCCATTTGCACGCGCCGCACCCCCTGCGGGGACGGCTCGGACACATATGAGCACTGGGAAATGAGGATACACAAGCGCGTGATTGACGTCGCGGGCGATGAAAGGACGCTCCGCTCGATCATGCGCGTGCGCGTCCCAGAGAACGTGCAGGTCAAGATTTCGCTCGAATAAATCGGGCGGAATCTTCTTTTTCTGAATTTTCTGTTTTAAGTTTTCTATTCTTCCCAGCGCGAGCCATTTACTCGCGCAGAACCAATCCGTTTTTTTAAATCTGCCTTGAGCCGCAATTCCCATGGCAAAAAACAAATCCGGCGGCGCAAAACCCGCCCCCGAACGGAAAATCTACGTCAACCTGCCCGTCAAGAACCTGAAGAAAAGCATGGCGTTTTTCACCAAGCTCGGCTTCACTTCCGACCCGCGCTTCACGAACCAGAAGGCGGCTTGCCTGATAATCGGCAAGAACATCTACGCCATGCTGCTCGTGGGGAAATTCTTCAAGGCATACACCAAGAAAAAGATTGCCGACGCGGCAAAAAGCACGGAAGTGATCGTGGCGCTTTCGGCAGCCAGCAGGGGCGAGGTGGACAGCCTGATGCGTAAAGCGCTTGCCGCCGGAGCCACCGAGCCTCGGAAGGCCGAGGACTACGGCTGGATGTACGGGCGGAGTTTTGAGGATCCCGACTCCCACCAATGGGAAATCGGCTATATGGACGAGGCTGCCGCGGCAAAGGCAATGGCCAAGAGCAAATCTTCCAAGAAAAGCAAGCGTTAGCGCCCTTCCAGTTTTATATTTCTTGTCCGGGCAGCATAATCCATCAAATGAGGTGCGATTATGGACGAAAAGGAATGCTGTCCGAAATTCAACCCCGAGCCGTGGGACGGGAAAATCCTTGATTGGAACAGCAAGAAGTTCATCAAGGGAAAAGTCTTCTGCCTCTTCTACATGCCTCTCACTTTCGGCAACGCGGTCGTTTCGCTTTTCAAGAAGATGGAAGCTGCCGGCGCAAAATGCCCGGACTCGCTCGGGCTCTCCGACCACACCTCCATGTTCAACATGGACTTCTACATGGCAACCGACAAGGAAGTGCCAGGGTGCGAAAACACCGAAATCTCCGGCAAGTTCCTCTGCAAGATTTACGAAGGCCCTTTCGAGAAGACGGGCGAATGGGGCAAGCAGTTTGCCGAATACACGAAGGAAAAAGGCGTCAAGACAGGCAAATTGTACATGTGGTACACAACCTGCCCCAAATGCGCCAAGAAATGGGGCAAGAACTACGTGGCTTTCATCGCGAAGATAGAATAGTAAGAATTACACTCGGATAGGAAGTAATATACACATAAGGGGGCAACACCAATAGATAGTTATGGGAACCGCAGAAAAGATCCACCTCCACAAGAACGTGAAAATACTTTGGTTCCTGCCGACCGGGGCGGCAATCTCCTTTCTTTTCCTGCTAAGCATCATCATCTTTTTTGCAATGCCGGACGTTTCCTTCATCTGGATAACCCACTCGAACTATTTTTACGTGCTTCCGATAGTGGTGCTGGCGTTCTGGCTCCTGGCTTATGGCTGGATAGGCATCGTCTACGACAATTTCACCTACGAATTCAGCGAGAACGAGTTGATAGTCCATAGGGGCGTCTTTACCCGTGTGAGTGACACAATACCCTTCTCCAACATACAGGACATAACAAGCGAGCGCAGCTTGGGCGAGAGATTCCTCGGGATAGCCACCCTGCTGATTGAAACATCCGGCTCAAGCAATCTAGCCGGAACCGACCTTCCAGGCATTGCCAACAAGGAAGAAGTGATAGACTCGATAATGAAGCGGGTGAAACGGTCAAAGAACGCAATGGGCGCGGAAACCCGCGCGCAGGGGGCGGACACATCCCAGCTTCTCACAGGCATCCTCGATGAATTGAGGGCGATATCGTCGAAGCTTGGAATCGGCCTGAAAAATAGCGACGAAAAACAAAACATCGGAGGGAAAGCAGGCGACAAGGACAAGCCCGGAAGCCTGTATGACGATTACAAGGATTTCAAGAAAAAATAGTTTTTTTGACTGAAAGAAGAAACGCCGCCCGATTTTTGCTACTGCAAAAATGGGCATCTTTTTCTGCTGAAAAAGTCCGACGAGGAGAGCAACGCCGAAGGCGTTGCGATTTTGCGCGCAGCGCAAAACCTCTTCTGGCGTTCGAACGAAGTGAGAACGCCGACGAGGAGATTTGAACTCCTAAGCCCCGAAGGGCACTAGATCTCAAGTCTAGCGCGATACCGGATTCTGCCACGTCGGCTGATTAGCACCAAGATAAAGAAAGAAGAGTTTAAAACGATTGAGAAGCCGCCTCACTCGTCTTCTATGCCCTGCACTTTTATCTCCTGCTGCGCCTGCTCGTCGGGCGCCATGGGGACGTCCAGCTTCACGTAAAGCGTCCACACGCGTATCTTGCCGTCCTTCCCGAACTCATAGTCGCTCGGCGGGGCGTTCGCGGGTATCTTTATTGAAACATAATAATTGCCGGGCGCAAGCTTGCAGTCCCCGGCAAGCGCCTGTTCCAGGTCATAGAGCTTCTCGACGTGCACTTCCTCCTTGTCCTTCAGCTTCAGGCTCTGGAGGTTGCTCTTCTCCACGCAAACAAGATTTGCCGTGAACTTGCGGCACGCAACCGGCGCCTTGGCGTCGAATTTCACCGTCGCTACGAAGTCCTGCCCGCGGGCAAAGGATGGCTTGCCTGGATTTATGGTCAACATGGCAAGTCTAACGGGAAGAATAATTAAAAAGAAAGCGGAACGGGGCTCACAGCCCCTCGACGAACACTTCGGTTTCCGTATTCACGTCGAGGGCGAGGGGGATGTCCAGCTTGGCAGAGATTTTCCAGACGAACGTCTTGTTGTCGTGCCCGAACTCCTTGCTTGTGGGCGGTGCATCCGGCGGAAGTGTGAATCCCACATCGTATACTCCGCCGGAAAATTCCCCGCCGGAGAACTCCTTTTGCTGGTGGAACCGCCGCGCGCCCTCCTCGACGACCTCGGTAGTCACATTGGAGGTATAAACCAGCCCAAGCTCGCGCCTGCGGGCATAGTCGTATTCGTCAAGCTCGCGGGTGACTTTCACCTTCTTGCGCTCGAAGCACGCGAATTCGACGACAAGCGCCCTTGCCTTCACCGGCTTGTCAAGCTTCAGCTCAACCGACGCGTTCACGGTCTCGCCTGCGCGGTACGAGCCCCTATCCAGCGTTATTTTCATCATAAAAATCAGGGAAACCGGTTTTCAGGCTGAAAAATGAAAAGGGAAAAAGGAAAATCAGGGGTTCTCGACTTCGACCTCGCCTTTCACGACGGTCACCTGGCAGGCGAGGCGCTGGTTGGGCTTGGCCCCGAATCCCTCGAGGGTTGCCTTTTCGTTGTCCGTCTGCGGCGTGAGGTTCTCAAGCCCTTTGTTCACGTTGGTGAGGCACGAGACGCATACGCCCGCCTTGCATGAGAATGCGATTGAAGCGCCGTTGTCCTCGGCGACCTGCACGAGCGGCGTTCCGTCCGGAACATCCACCGTCTTTCCGTCAGATTTGAAAGTAACTTTTGCCATTGGAATCCCTCGCATCTACTTTGCGCAGAACATTTATAACATTCACGACAGGCGCCTACCTGCATGCATTAAAAAATGTCGTCGGGAATTCATTTTGGTGATGCCAATGGCTTCCAATCTTCCAAGCAGCTACTCGCGCACGGGTGGTGCAACCCCGTCGGTTTCGACATTCACCCCTCCGGGCTCCCCACGCCAGCCCCAAAGCTCGGGTGAGGAGTCCTCGCCCGCGATTTACGTTGCTGTGCTCGCGCTTTTGCTCGCGTTCGCGTCCATATACCTTTTCCTTTTCACCGAGCGCCCGCTCAGCCCAGCGCAGAAAACGGTCCTCATGGGCATAGCGAAGGATTTGCGCACGCTCCAGGACAGGGAGATACAGCTTTCCGCGCCGGTGGCAACGACAATCGAGCTTAACCGCAGCTACCCGATAAGCGAGCTTTTCCCACCCGAGTTCGACATCCCGATTGATTTCTCGATTCCCGTGGACACCCAGCTGGTCGGAGTCAGCACAACCGGCGCGCCGGTCTCCTTCCACGTCAAGGAAGACGTGCCAATCAAGGCAATCATCCCGATTTCGTCCGCAACCGCGTTTGGCAACAAGACTATACGCATACAAAAGACGCTGCCGGTCGAGGCGAAGTTCACCTCCATCGTGAAAATCAAGACCGCTTACGGCACTGACCTCAACAACATGATAGACAAACTCGAAGCGCTCGCGGGCTAGGAAAGCGACTCGATTTCGCCGATGCCCGAGCTTCCGGCGAATTTCTTTTTCCATCCCCCTATTTTCAGCGCTTTTGAGAAGAAAGGCGCGCCGGCGACGAAGGTTTCGCCCTCCCCGCCTTCAAGGTGCGGGCTTACCGCGGGCTTGAGCTTTTTGAGATAATCCACGAACTTTCCGTCGAACTTCCGGCCGAGCATCCCCTCGCCCAATCCCTCGGCTGCGACTGCGACGACGTAGGTTTCAAGGTATCTGCACTGCTCGGACAGCAATTGCCCGCCGGTTCTCCAAATCGGGGCGAAGGAACGTATTCCAAGCTCGTGCGCAATCCTGTCCACTCTCTCCTTCTGGTATTCCGACTCGATTGCGCCTGCCGCGACTCCGTCGACTTTCATGCCTGCGAGCGCCTGTTTCATAGCGAGAAGTTCTTCAGTTTCGGTTTTCCCTTGCGCTTTCACCACAATAATTGGCAATCCCATTGCCGCAGCCTGCTTTTCGCACCACTGCAAATTGGGGTGGTGGAACATTGTCGAGTATTCGGCGGGGATTATCGTAAGGAGATGGACTTCCCACCCCATCTGCCTGCAAACTTCCGCGGCAAAGACCGAATCCTTCCCGCCGGAGAACAAGACCGCGATTTTCATGGGAACCGCTATTGCAATATTTCAAAATGCTTATATATTAAGCATCACAAACCATTCCAGTTTATAGGGGTGTTTATGATGAAAAAAACTTCGAAGGAACCGACTTGGGACCAGATTGGCAAGGCAATAGGCGCGAAAATGGAAAAAGAGTGCAAGGATGACGAGGGATGCTGCAAGCCCTGGAAGATGAAAGAGGCGTCATGCGGGCACGGCTCGGGCAGCGCAATCTACGGGCTCGGGTTTCTGGGCGCGCTTTTCTATTACCTCACGACGGCGACCAGCCTCTGGGCAGGCATCATCGGCGTGTTAAAGGCGCTTTTCTGGCCGGCATTCCTGGTCTATGAGCTGCTGAGATTCCTCGGCGTGTGATGGCGCAAAAAAGCGTATTTCTGAACATCCCTAATGTTGCAATTCGGGGGTGGAACCCTCAGGGGGAAGATAGTGTTGGCTGCTGCCCCATATGGGATGGACGAGAGGGGATTTGAACCCCTGGCCTCGTCGTTGCGAACGACGCGCTCTACCGCTGAGCTACACGCCCAATGTGGCTTCTGATAAGATTGAAGTATTTAAAAACACGACGGAAATCCAAAACAGGAAAACGGCGCCCTTGCGGGCGCCATCTCTTAAAAGAAAAAACTTTTTTTACAGGTACGAAAGTGCGTCCATCTCGACTGCCTTGCGCGGGGCCTCCTCGTGCTTCATTTCGCCGTAGGGGCTCTTTATTCCCGTGACAATCGCAGTGCAGGATATGTTGCTTCCGAGCGCCGGGTCCAGCCTCGCGCCGATTTTCACGTCCGCGTTGAGGTCGAAGCTCGACGAAATCTTCTCGCCGATTTCAATCCCCTCTCCGAGGGTGAGTCCCGTGCCTCCCGCGATGTGCAACAGCGCCCCCTTCGCGCCTTCATACGAGACGTCGAGGAGCGGGTGGTCCATGGTGTTCTTGACCACTCTCTCTATCCTGTCGGTGCCGCTGCCCTCTCCCATGGAAATGAGCGCGAATCCGCCGTTCTCCATGACCGAGCGCACGTCCGCAAAGTCGATGTTCATGAGCGAGGGGAACATGATGGTGTCCGCGATGCCCGTGATTGCCTTGCCCGTGATTGCGTCCGCGAGGTTGAATGCCTCGTTTATCGGCAGGTTCGGAACGTATGACACGAGCCGGTCGTTCTCGATAACGATGACCGTGTCGGATTTCGCCGCAAGGCGCTCAAGGCCCCACTTCGCCTTCGTCATCCTCGCGCGTTCCAGCTTGAACGGGATGGTGACGATGGAGACGACAATGGCTCCCTGCTCCTTCGCGATTTCAGCGATTATGGGCGCAGCGCCTGTTCCGGTGCCGCCTCCCATTCCCGCAGTTACGAAAACGAGCTCCTTTTCGCCGATGACTTCCTTCAGCTTTTCCCTCGACATCTCAGCGCACTTGGCCGCGACTTCCGGGAAGCCGCCTGCTCCCAATCCTCTCGTGACAGAAGAGCCGATGAGGACTCTCTTGTGAGCGTTAACAACCTTCAAGTGAAGCTGGTCTGTGTTTACCGCAATCGTCTGGGCGCTTCTGATGCCCATCTTCATCATCCTGTCTACCGTGTTGCAGCCGCCCCCGCCTACGCCAACAACGCCGATACGCACCTTGTCGTTGCTCATCAGGTCCTCGGATGTTTCCTGCTTTTTGCCTACAATGTCTTCGAACATTTTTCCCAACCCCCATCTTTTGTTTTTTGAACCACAGCGCGTTGCTTCCCGATTCGAGCTGCGCTCGAATGGGCGCGATATTGTTGCGCAATATCGCCGTGTCTGCGCCTCTGTCCACCTGCCTCTGTTTTTGGTCGCCTCATTCTTTCATGACTTTCATTCTGCACTGGCTAGCGCTCGAGGTAAACAATCGTCAAAAACCGGAGCGCTTGCCTAACATCATGATCGCCATCTGCAGATACTCTGGTGAGATTTAAATATGTTTCTAAGAGCCCGAACGCACGCGTTCGGAGGAATATTTTTCTACGTCGTGAAATCCAGCGGAATTTATTTTTTCCGGAATTTTTTGCCGGAAATTTCCCGTTTCCGGATTTTTCCCCCAAAAATTTCACGCCGTGAAAAAACAATTTTCCTTTTGCCGGTTGGCAAAAATGCGCCGGCTGCCCATTCCCCCTGCTTGCGCTATCGGATATAAAATAAAAAAGCCGGAAAGGAACGCGGACGGGTTGGGTTGCCCGCGCCCTTTTGGTTTTTGAAACAAACTGTGTGCTTAGCCGATTATCTCGATGTCCGAGTAGGAAACCTCCTTCCTTGAGGGTTCCTCCGCTCCTGCACCGAAGATATTGGCGCCCTTCACTCCCGTGACGATGGCAACGATTTCTATCTTGCCGTCGTAACCCGGAATGAGCCTCGCGCCCCACTTGACGTTTGCCTGGGGGTCCATCTTCTCGGTGATCATTTCACCGGCTTTGATGGCGTCTCCAAGCGTCAGGTCGGCACCGCCCGAGATGTGGATGAGAGCGCCAGTTGCGCCTTCGTAGTCCACGTCGAGCAGCTTGTTCTTGAGCACCCCTTCGGATGCGCCGCGCACCTTGTCGGTTCCCTTGCCTTCGCCCACAGCGATGAAGCCTACGCCTCCGCCCTGGACGATTGCCTTCACATCAGCAAAGTCTATGTTGATGAGTGAGGGCTGGGTGATGGTCCATACGAGACCGCCGACGGCTTTCGCGAGGATTTCGTCCGCAACCGCGAATGCTTCGTTCATGGGCAGGTTCGGCACGAGCTTGACCAGCCTGTTGTTGTCAAGCACAATGACGGAGTCCACGAATTTTCGCAGCTTTGCGATTCCCTCGTCTGCCTTCACGCGCCTTGCGCGCTCAAGGTTGAACGGGTAAGTCACCATGGCGACGACGATTGCGCCCTGTTCCTTCGCGACTTCCGCGATGACTGGCGCAGCCCCCGTTCCGGTGCCTCCTCCCATGCCGGCGCAGATGAATACCAGATGCGCGCCTTCGAGCTCTTTCTCGATGAGCGGCCTGTCTATCTCCGCGGCCTTGGCTCCCGTGTCAGGATACCCTCCTGCCCCGAGACCCTTGGTGATGGTCTTTCCTATGAGGACTTTCTTAGCCTTCTCGTGTATCATGTTCAGGTGCTGCCTGTCGGTATTGACCGCAACAAGCTCGCAACCCTTGACACCCGAGCGGATAAGCCGATTTACGGTGTTGTTGCCTCCTCCTCCTACTCCTACTACGACTATCTTAATCTGGTCTGAGCCAAAGTTTTCGGCTGGAGCTGGCTCTTGCTCGCCTAGGACTGATTTTACTAAGCTGTCCATACCTATCGCCTTGCCTCTCCCTACTCGGATTAGATTTAAAAGGATTATACCGGAAAAACCGAGGAAACGACGGAGAAAAACAATGCTTTGATGACTTCCTGTTAATCGAAATCGGGAATGCTGCTCTTGGGGAAAATCGAAGGAGGTATATATGGATATAGAATTTTCGGTGTCCTAGATGTATAAGCTTTAGCCGAGCGGTACGGTCCAGTATTTTTTTTCTCTACTTTTTTACATAGGTTTAGATACTCTCGTTCTGTTTTTATGCCCGACTTTTCACCTAATAGGTAGTATGGATTAATTTTTTCTAGTCTAGGGTTTTTATCTAAGAAAAAAAGTAGACATGCAATAAAACCATCTGTATACGCGAGGCGTTCGTAATCCTCTTTTCTAACCCACATTCTCCTGATGTGTCTAACTGAATCTAACAAATTACGTGTTTCGCAACTATGCGAAAACTTTCCCTTCTTTTTTCCTATTTTTAAAAAACCTATGCAATGAGATATACCGTCCCAATATGATTCGGTATATAGTAACATCGGCGTCTTTTTTATGTCGGTAAGTTTCAATATTCTCTTTCGCGCATTAAAGATGTATTCATTTAATGACGAAAGTAACTCAAATTTTTTATCTGCAACTATGTTGCCTTTCTTAATTTCTATTTTTTTTAGTTCTTCTATGAAATAAGTCGCATCCGTTATAATCGTGGTGCAATTCATTTTTTCAAATTTCTTTTTTGAAGCTTCATCTAAAGTTACTATATATGATTTAGGAACTACATCTTTTATATCACTCATTAAAATTTTATAAATCTGGTTGAAATCTTCATCCCCAAACGAATAACCGACAAATAAAATTTTCTTTGTGGTGAGTAGCATCTTAAGGTAGGCTCCGATTGAATTATTTTGTAATTCAGAATAACATCGTTCATAATCATCTCTAGTAACTATAATTGAACTATAGTTCGTAACTGAGCCATGTACTTTTAGGACTTTTCTCACGTCATTGTTCCAGAATACGAAATCCTTTGGACTTACGAACGGTATCGCCCCAGATTCACGCTCAAAATAATCGTCCCAATTAGTAGTTATAATCTCTTTAATCTGATATAGCGTCGAAAGCTCACGGTGAAAACGTACCACGTGTCTATAACTTGCGGGATACATGTCTAGATACTCAAATCTTTCTCTAATTCGGTTTAGCAACTTTCGACGTCCATCTTCACGTTCACAAAACTTACTCATTAAATTTGAAAAACTAATTCTTTTTTTCGGCGGTATTTTGAGTACTTTCTTTACTTCTTGATAAATGGAGGCGTGAGCTATCATATGTGACTCGGTGCTCACTCCAGCGCCAGCAAAAATAACCAGCTCTCCCTTTTCTAATGCATGTACAATATCAGGGGGCATAGTAAAAGGGCGCCTAACTTGACACATTATGCATTCGCACGGTGATTCTCCACTCTTTGCATGGGTGTCTATATTCATCTCCCCAGTTCTGTTTATTGCAATAACTGTTTAAGTGTTTCTCTCTCATTTTTCTTGCCCGCGCATCCAATATTGTATATGTCCCACTTCAAATCCTTCTTTTTCGAAAGCTCATCGTGCATCTGCGAAACCAAGTTGTCCTTGAGTTTTTTGTAGGCGTCGGGCGGGAGTTCGGCGTTCCCGATGCAGTTTTTCCTGTTTTTCACCCCGAAGCAGAACATGGATTCCCTCATGTTCTCGCAGTTGTGCAGGAAGTAGGAGTCCGAGCAGAAGCCGCAGCAGTCGATTTCAAAGCAGCGCACCTGATTCGTGCAGGAGTAGATGTTTATCGAGAACTGGGAGGTGAATGGCGAGTCGGTCCCGAAAAGGCTTTCGGAATCGCGCGGCCAGTAATTGTAGCCTGATTTTTTCGTGTAGAATGTCATCGAGTTTCTGTAATTGTCCGATGACTCGAAGCACACGGCGCATTCGATGTTGTTCCTGTTTTTCCCCTCGACAAATTCAATGTTGAAAAACGCAATCGGGGAAATTTTCGCGCCCGCGTTTGAAAGCGTCAGCGATTCCGCGTCAGTTGCGCTGATGGAATTTTTCGCCCCGAATTCCAGCCCTTCTGCTTTCGTGAGAAGCCTGTCTTTCGGAAGCCGCGGGTAATTCTGCGCGGATGGCATGACAAGCGTTTTTCCGCTTGCCGCGGATTTGCCTTCAAGTATTGGATGCGTATGTCTCATGAGCCACTTGGCATATTTGTCTATTCCGCCTTCCAGCGGCTTTCCGAACAAAAGTTTCGTGGTCTGAAGGAAAGAGGCTTCAATCCTTGCCTTGTCGTAAATTTCTTCCGCAGGCTGCTTTCCAAGCTCGATTTTCGGCTTTGCTGCCTTCGTCCCTGCGAGGATTCCGACCAGCGTCGGCAATCTGCAGTCCTTTGTCAGCTTCTGCGCCATTTCCTCTTTCAGTTTTTCCTTTATCGCCTTGTACTTGTCCAAGGGAAGTTCCAGATTCCCGATGCAGTGCCGCCTGTTCAATAAGTCGAATGAAAACATGCACTCTGAGCAGTTTTCCAGTGCGGACGAATAGTAGCAGTCCTGCGAATTCAGGCACATCCAAGTCTCGAAGCAGCGCTTGCAGCGGTGCGTCCGCGAGCCCTTGATGCAGAACTGCGACTCGCCGATTCCGTTGCAGCCAAAGCAGTCTTCATTGAGCCTTCCCACTGTGCAATACGCGACGTATTTTGAATTGCCGTGCCTGCCGACTCCGTAAATGTAATGGCTGTCGTTGAGATTCGAGCTTCTTTCAATATGCCCTGAATTTCCGAATACAACATTTCCGGAATAGCTAAGCCTTTCGGAAATTGCGGAAACAAGAGAATCAATATCCTTCACATCGTTGATGCCGACCGGATTGAATTTTTTGTTGAAGTCCACTTCCTCAAGGCTCAGCCACGACGCCCCGCCGCAGTAATCCGTTGGCGCGGAAATCACTTCCTTTCCGGAAATGGATGACTTGTGGAAAGAAATCGGCTCAATAAACTCGGTAAGCCATTTCTCGCATTCGGAAAGCGAGCGGGTTTCCTGCCCGAAAAGAAGCTTGGAGGCGATGCTCCACCGTTTTTCAAGGACATCCAGCGTTTCACTCATTGCGCAGCCCCACCATAACTGCTTTCGCACCAAATCATTAAATTCCCCCTGATTCCGCCAACCTATAAATATCCCCAGCGCGAACTTCGTGCATGGATCCGCTTTTCAAGAAATTTTTCCCATACGCAATCCTTGCGCTCTTTCTCATACTCACTTTCACCATCCTCCGCGCGAGCGTGTTTGGCACGGTGGATGCGGACAAGCACGTGTATTTTGAAATCGTTTTCCTTCTCCTGCTCGCAGTGCTTGGCGAAATAGCGGTCGAGCACCTCAAGCAGCCAACCGTCATGATACTGATGGTGCTTGGCATCGCAATCTCGCCGAGCTTCATTTCGTTTGCATGGGGCTTCCTTCCGTTCGGCGGCTTGCCGCCCGACATAATGCGCTCAAGCGATGTGCTTGGCGTGTTCGCGCAGCTGGGCGCAATCATACTTCTCTTCAAGGTCGGATTGCACAACAAAATCGAAGGGGTATTCGCGTTCGACAACCTTATGGTTGCAGTCGCGGGCGTAATCTTCCCGTTCGCAGTGGGATACTTCTACGCAAGCTCCGCAGGAGGGAATTTCGCTTACTCCATGTTTGTCGCCGCATCGCTTACTGCAACTTCCGTGGGCGTGACTGTCGCCATCCTGAAAGAATTCCGCATGCTCGAAGCGCGCTTCGCGCAAATCATAATCGGCGCGGCGGTGATTGATGACATATTGGGGTTGCTCGTCCTCTCGCTCGTGCTCAACGTCACCGGCGGCGCGCTTGAAATCGGGCAGCTTGCCATCACAGCCGCGACAGCCGCGGTTTTCCTTGCAGGCAGCTTAATCGCAGGCAAATATTTCGTGAATTACCTTGACAAGGATTGGTCTTCCAACTCGCGCGCCATCCTTCTCGCGCTCGCGCTCATGCTGTTCTATGCATACATTGCGGAATTCATCCGCCTCTCGGCGATAGTGGGCGCGTTCCTTGCGGGTATCGTGCTGAACAGGAGCAGGCACATAAGGGAAATCGAGGACAAGACAACCGGGCTGGAACTTATCTTCATGCCCATCTTCTTCATTTCCCTTGGAATGATGGTGGATGTTTCCGCGCTCTGGCAATTTGCAATCCCGATTGTCATCCTCACCATAATCGCATTCTTCACGAAACTCGTCCCCTGCTATCTCGCATCGCTTGCGGCAAAGCTCAAGCAAACGGACGCTCTCGCGGTCGGAATCGGCATGGTGCCAAGGGGGGAAGTCGCGCTCATTGTCGCCTCAATCGGATTCACCGCAGGCGCATTGGATGTCGCGCAATACTCCATCATTTCAGCAATGGCTCTTCTCACGACATTCATGGTGCCGCCGCTGCTCTCAAGGGTTCTGAAAAAATAGCCCGATTCGCCCGCCGTTCAGTTCGCGATTATAAGAAGCTCCGGCAGCGAGCGCAGTTTCACATACGCGGGGTTCTTTTCCTTCGGGTTTGCGGAAACGGATGTCCCGACCTCCCTGAACATCTCCCAGTCGGATTCGGAATCCCCCAGCGCGATTGTTTCAGTCGGCGTGGCATCGAACATCCGAAGCAGGCGCCTTGCCGCTTTCCCTTTGGAGAAAACAAATTTCTTGGAGGCAAACTGGGGTATTCTCGCCTTTCCGGTAAGCACCCCTTCCATCTCCTCAAGTTCCGGGCATATCATCGCGTCGAAATGCCCCTCTGGCAGCACGGAGCAAATCACGCTTTTGAACGCGAATGAAACAATGGCGAGCCGGTATCCCATCCTCTTCAGGTATTCCAGCGTTTCAATCGCATAGGGGCTTGGCTTTATTTTCGATGCAATCGCGGCTATCTCCCCTGTTGTCTGCCCGCGAAGCGCGTGGGCAATCCTGTGTGTCAGCTCTTCTTCGTTCATCCTGCCTGACCTGTGCATCGCCCGCAGCATCGCGAGTTTTTTCCCCATTCCAAGCGCGCCGAAAATTTTCCCTATGCTGCTGCCGGGAATCAGCGCGCCGTCGAAATCGAATATGATGAGCTTGTGCTTTTTCGCCCTGAACCCCGCGTTTTGCAGGATGGTCTTGGTGACTTCCCTCGCGGTTCCCGCGAGCTGGTCAAGCTCCCTGTGCTTGTGCCTAAGCTCGCCTATGTCCGCCTCTGCTATTTTTTCCCCTTTTTTCAGCGCCGAGAGGACTATTGAAATGTCTATCCCCCAGTCGAGCGAAACGTCGAGCGAAAGGAGAAGCTCCTTCCTTATGCAAAACTGCCCTGACAGCGGCTGGGACAATCGCGATTCGGGGTAGACCAGCCCGAGAAGCGGCTTTGCCACAAGCTCGGTGACGCGCCCGCTTTCGCGCCCGAACGTCGCCTTGCAGAACCTCGCCTCGTTTTTGAGGACGGGGCCCGCAAGCGTGCTGATCGACTCGTGCGAAAAATCCTCCAAATCGCCGTCTATGAAAACAAGGACGGAATTTTTCGCGGCCCTTGCCCCGCTCATTATCGCAACGCCCTTGCCCATGTTTTTTCCGTGGCGCACCAGATGCGCCCCGAATTCCTGCGCCACCGCGGCGGTCCCGTCGGACGAGCCGTCATCCACCACGATTATTTCCTTTGTCATCCAGCATTTCTTGGATTCCTCGATTATCGCGCCGAGCGTGCGCGCCTCGTTGAAGCAGGGGATTATGACTGACACCCGCTCGGGCACGATGATGCCCCGGAGGGACTCGAGAATCCCGTCCTCTTGGTGGTTTTCCATATCCGGAATTTGCGTTCCCCCATAATAAAAGCAGCAGCTCCACGATTGCCGTGCGGCTGTTCCACGATTGTGGAACGCGCCGGCGTCTTCCATCCACTCAAAGGTGCTGAAGAAATAGCAGCTGCTCACGGCTCAGTTTTGGCAAGACTCAGTTCTTTTCTGAAAACAGCTCGAACCGTATCTTCAATGGAGTTCGTGAGCAACCGGAAAAACTCCGGAATTTCCCTGCGGAGATTGCGGACAGCCGCATCGAAAACACGCCTTCCGTGCCAGAAATCAAGCAATCCATCTCCCGGGTATGGCATCAGTTTTTTGTCGCCAGGGCTTTCGATGGTTTCATCCGATACGGCGGGCAGGTACAGCAATCCGCCGGTGTTCCCCTTCACAGAATCTTCACCATCCTTTTCCAGGATGTTGTATTTCCAATTGTCCATGACGCGGCCCACCAGCAATTTTTCCGGCGCGTATGCGATGTTTTCGGCTGCTTCTATCCTGTCCACTTCCTCGCCGTTTGCCGCCGCCATTTCGCGTTTTGAATAATGCCGGAACAGCCCGTCCATCGCGGTTTTATATGGCACTCTTTTCGGCAAATCTATGCTTTCCAGGGGATAATCGAACTTCTTGCCAAGCCCTGCCAGCAACGCTTTCGATTCATTTTCAAAAGCGGAATAAATACAGCCAATCACTTTCCTTTCAAACTCGTCAAAATAGGACGCGGCTCTGGCTTCTACGGCGTTCGCGGCTTTTATTCCATAATCAGCTGGGTATTCCAAGCGCGCGGCGTTTTCCTTGCAGGCGGGCTCGCTTTTGTTTTCCTCAGCAAAAATATCGCGCGCAAGCCTGTTGAATATCTGCAACGGCACGCCAATTTCGCTGCGCCCGGCATCCGGCGCCAAATCGAACTTGTTTGCCTTCAGCCAGAAAGCCCACGCTATGGGCCCGATGTCTTTTGTTTGGATTGCCGTCGCCCTGGGCGCGCTGGCCAGCACTGTTGCCATAAAACTACAAAGTTGTTTTTAATGGCAAATCAATATAAATGGCGCCAGCGGAATGCTTTGCCTTCAGACTTAGCCGTCTTTTCTTTTCTGCATTTCGAACATCTGGATTATTTCCCGTGTCGTCGTGATTTCCGCGGGGCCCTTGTCCTCGCGAAGCGACATCATGCGCGGGAAGCGAAGCGCGTAGCCCGTATCACCGACCATTCCTGCAGTGTGCATGGGCGAGAGCGTGATTTCGTCCGCAGCCACAGTCACGACGTATTTCGGCTGCACCCAGAAGTCGGGCACGAGCTTGGAATTCACGCCGCGCGGCTTTTCCTTCATTTTTATCTCATCAAGCATTTTCTCGAACGACTGCATCTCCTCCTCTGAAAATCCACTCCCTATTTTCGCAATCGTCTCGAATTCGTTCGTCTCTTCATTCAGCACGGCTGCAAGCAATCCGCCAAATTTCCACTCCTGCCTTGAACCTTTGCCAAGGTAATACCCCACAATCACGGTGTCAACAGTGTCCGCAAGCTCGCCGTAGGATTTCTTCAGTTTTATCCACGCGAATTTGCGCGCGCCCGCGACATAGGGCTGCTCAAGGTCTTTCGCGATTATGCCCTCAAGCCCCGCGCCCACAAGCGACTTGAAATATTCGTCCAGTGCCTGCGGATTATCGGTAATGATTTGTTCCGAGGGAACAATTGTTTTGCTTCCCTTCACCATCTTCACAAGCTCGCGGCGGCGGGCGGAATATTTCTCAAGAGTCATGTCATTTCCGTCAAGATACATCAAGTCAAAAGCGAAAAGCCTGAGCGGGAAATCCTGCGCCATCGCGGCGATGCCGTGCTTGCGCTTCCTCTGTATGGTCTGCTGGAACGAGAAATACTTTTTTTCACTCTCGCTGTAAGCGAGCGCCTCTCCCTCGAAGATTGCGGACTTCACTTTCAGATCTTTCGCCGCCAAAACTATTTCCGGGAACATGTGCGTCATCTTCTCAAGCTTGCGCGAGTAGATTTCCACGCGCCCGCCCGAAAGATGCACCTGCATGCGAAGCCCGTCGTATTTCGCCTCGACCGCGCACTTCCTCGGCTTCACAAGAACAGGGGGAACATCCGCTTTCCCCTCAGCTGGTTCGGATTTCTTGCCCTTGCGGGGCTTGGCTTTGCCCTCCGCCTTCCTCGCCTCTTCCGCCTCCTTTTCTTCAGCCTTGCGTTCTTTCTCGACAGGCTCGAAGCACAGTTTCTGCACTATCTCCTCTGCGTTCGGAAGCCGCTCGGCAAGCGCGGGGCGGATGGGCTTGAATGGCTGGGCGGAAAAATGCGCAAGCGGCTTTCCTGCGATGTAGAATTCCGCGACCTCGCCCAAGTCAGAGCAGAGGTTGAATGCGCGCTCAAGCTCGGCTTTGTCTTTCTTGTCGCCGTGCCGAAGCATGGACAGCGCGTCTATTATCGACGGGTCCCCTATGCCGAGCCGGAGCTTGCCGAGGCAGAAGCGCACAAGGTATTTTGCCTCAAGCGGAGTCGCGCCGTTGAGCAGTTCGGAAAGAAGGGAAATTTTCGCTTCCTGCGAGCCGCTGCCTGATGTCTTCGCGATTTTCACGAACGTGGCGTAGGTTTTCAAAAGCGTGTTTGGCGAGGAGCCAAGCGACATCTGCGACTTTTTGGCAAGAAGCGCCTCTGCCGTGCTGCCAAGGTCGCCGGATTTCCTGTATTCCGCAAGCACAACCGACTCCCTGTAGCCCGAAGTTTGCGCTATCGCCCTTATCGCGAATTTCTCGCCGATTCCCGCGTCCAGCCCCTCATGTGCGGGCGCCACGTTCCCCTCTATAATATAGATAAGGGGTTTTGCCTCTCCAGCAACGCACCTGCCCAGAAGCTTCGCTGCGATGGCGGACATGGAAAGCCGCGAGCCGGTCGCCTCCACTTCGGAAAAGCTCTCGGCGACCTCGGAAAAAAGCATGGAAAACGGTTTCCATGTAAATTATATAAAGGTCGGCATGGTTGCCTTCCACATGCCATCAATCCGCGCGCAGGCAAGCGTCGAAACCATAACGGTATTCGGAATCTCCATGCTAATCGTGCTCGCGTTCATGGTGTCCGGGCTCAATATGATGTCCGACAGCTCGCGGCTGCAGCAGGAAAACGATGCCTACAACTCGGCGCACGACCTCGCAACAGCTGCGGACGAGGTTTACTCGCAGGGCGAGGGCGCGTCCAAGACGGTTCTGATAAAGCTTCCCGCATCCACTGTCTTCGACACGAACCTCACCTACATCGGCAAGCCCGAAAACCAAAGCTCAAACGCCAGCGCGGAGTCGCGAATCGTGATGATAAACTACGGGACCGGGGAGACAAACGCGCTTGCCAATGAGCCGATATCCGGCTCGTTCCCCTCCGCCCGCGGCAATTACAGGATGAAGGTGGTATCCCGCGGCAATTACGTCGCAATATATCCCAGCCTCGTGGAAATAAGCCAGTATTCGGTCCACGCGAGCATGGCGCAAAACGAGACGCGGCAATACGAGCTTGACTTTTACAGGATTTCCGGGGAGCAGGTGAACGTCACAATCACGTCCGGATGGGCGTTTTCCGACGTCAACTGCACGGTGTCCTCCTCTGCCTTCTCGCCCGAGCCCGGCGGCACGACAATCACGGTTTCAATCAGCGCAAGCTCCACTGCGTCAGGGTTTTACAGCTCCACGCTGCATGTGAATGCAACTGCGACAAGCGGCGCGACCGAAACCATCCTGCTGCCAGTGAACGTGGACGTGCAGGGCGGCTGATGCCCGCGTGTTTCTTGCTGCGGGGAAAGAGAGAATATTTAAATCTCATCAGGATAAGGCACGCATGCCAAAAGCGCAGGGGAGCACGGAGCTTCTGGCAATCCTGGGGGTTGCCTTGATATACGTCTTGTTTTTCGCGATATTCGCGTCCTCAAGCGTGCTTGACCTCCAGACGCAGAAGGACCTCCGCGAAGCGCAATCATCGGCGTCCCAGCTTGCGGAAACCGCGGACTACGTTCTCTCGCAGGGCGACGGCGCGTCATCTGCCGTGCTAATCACGCTCCCGCCAAGCGTCAACTTCAGCACCGAGAAAACCTATATCGGCAAGCCGCCCTCCGCCGGGGAGTCCGTCCCTTCCAACACGATAAACATAAACATCAAGGACATCAACGCCGTCGCATACACCCGCGCATTGCTGACCGGCGCATTCCCCTCCTCGTCCGGAACGCACTCCGTCAACGTCACGTCGCACGGGACGTTCGTGAACATAGGCGAGGAGCCCATCTCGGCGGCGCCGTCCGTTGTCTACGTCCAGATGTCCCGCAGCCAGAACATCCTCTCCTACGTGGTCTTCACCTCGCATTTCGTGTACCCGATTTTCGTGAACATCACCCCGTCATGGGTGAACACTGGCCCGTCGCTTTCAATCTCGCCATCGCAATTCGTCCTCTTCAACGGCACCTCAACGGTGCAGCTCAATTTCACGTCCGACGCCTATGACGGCGGTGCATACACCGGGCTTATGAGCGTGGCGACAACGTCGCTTGGCTCGCCGTCGGTCCAGATGAATTTCACCGTGCCCATAACTGCGCGCGTGCAGGAAACATAGGTGCCCCCATGGCTTTCCAAAAAAACATTGGCGAACACGGGCGCAAGGCCGCCATGCCCGGCGGCAGGGGGCAGGTTTCAGTAGAGCTTGTAATCATAACGTCCGTGATGGTCGGGCTTCTTCTCGTGATGCTCCTTGTCAACAACTCGCTTCAGACGAGCTGGAACTCCGAGAGGCAAATACTCGAGGCGACCTCTGCGGCAAGCCAGGTGGCGCTCGCAATCAACCGCGCGGCAGCGGGCGGTGACGGCACCACAATCAGCTTCATAAACACAGTCAGCCCGGACGTCACCCGCATGGAGGTCTTCGACAGGCGGACGGTCCGCGCCTACTATAAAATAGGGGGCTACGCCTCGTCCGCGCTCGTGACGAACAGCACCAACATCTCCGGCAATATTTCGCTCAACACGCAGCTCATCATCGCAAACACCAACGGCACAATCACGCTCACGAACGGGCCCGAACCCGGTCCACTCGGAACTTCGTGCGGCGGCTCCGGGGAGGCATGCTGCGCAAGCGACACGTGCGACGGGGGGAACATCTGCTCTGCCGCCACCTGCGTCGCCTGCGGAGCTTACGGCCAGCCCTGCTGCGAAAGTCTCGCATGCAACCCGCTTCTTACCTGCTCATCGGGCACCTGCCAGTGCGGCGGAAGCGGGCAGCCCTGCTGCTCGGGCACGACCTGCAGCGCAACCTATGCGTGCAACCTCACCTCGGTGCTTTGCCAGTCGTGCGGCGCCGCATCCGGGCAGCTTTGCTGCGCGGGCGACAACTGCACCTCGCCTCTTGCCTGCAACACCACTGCAACGCCGCAGCACGTCTGCTACCTCAACGTGAGCGAGGTGACGTGCGGCATCCTCTCCACGCCCAACACGGTCTACACGCTC
>JBAYHU010000001.1:0-224480 GCA_041665945.1 Candidatus Micrarchaeia archaeon | reverse complement strand
TGAGATTAGGGTTCAAATCCCTACGAGGGCGTCAACTGGATGGTGAAACTATGAAACGAGGAAAAATGTCTGCAAGCGGGCAGAGGCAGTCAAGGAAAAGGGCAAAGAGCAACTGATTTTTTCCAATTTTTTATTTTTCAGGCACTATTTCCAATCTTGCAAGGGGCTGGAAACTACGTCAATCGCTTAATATAACCTTTATTAATTTGAACAAAGAACGAATTCCCGTCAAGGCGACAAGTGGTTTTCATGGTTGCGATCAACAAGGTAAGTTTCAAAATCGGCGGGCAGGCGGGCACGGGCGTGGCGACAGTTGGCACGCTTTTTGCCAAATGCCTGCAGCGCGCGGGCTTGGAAGTGTTCGGCACGAACGACTACCCCTCGCTCATCAAGGGCGGGCACAACACCTACTCAGTTGCGGCATCCCCAGAGCCCTTGTATTCCCTCAGCGGGCAGTTCGACATACTTATCGCGCTTGACAAGAAAACAGTCGAGGTCCAGTCATCCTGCCTTTCGGAAAAGGGCGCGCTCATTTACGACTCCAACAAGGTCACCGGAGCCGAGCAGGTGGCAAAGCGCGGCGACATAATCTTCATCGGCGCGCCCCTGACAAAAATGGCTGCCGACGCCGGCGGCGAAATCATGTTCAACACCGTGGCGCTTGGCGCGTCCATGGGGCTCCTCCAGCTCGACTTCGCCATACTTGAGAGCATGATGAAAAAGATGTGGGGCAGGAAAGGCGAGAAGGTCGTCTCTGCAAACATCGCCGCGGCAAAAGCCGGCTACGAATTTTCCCAAGCCGCGCTCAAGGAGCCCTTCAAGGCGAAAATCGAGTTCATCAAGCGCGACAAGACCATGTTCATAAACGGCAACGAAGCGTCGGTCGCGGGCGCGATTAAGGCGGGCTGCAAGTTCGTCGCCGAATACCCGATGAGCCCCTCCTCGGCAATCCTTCACCTGATGGCAGGGCACGAGTGGGGCTACGGAATCATAGTCAAGCAGACAGAGGACGAAATCGCCGCGGCGAACATGATTTGCGGAGCCGGCTTCGCAGGCGCGCGCTCCATGACAGCAACTTCAGGCGGCGGCTTCTCGCTCATGGCTGAAGCTCTCGGCATGATGGGCATACAGGAAACGCCCTGTGTGATATTCAACTCGCAGCGCTGCGGCCCCTCGACCGGCTTGCCGACTTACACCGAGCAGGCGGACCTTCTCTTTTCAATCCACGCCTCGCAAGGCGAATTCCCCCGTGTGGTAATTGCGCCTGGCGACCCAGTGGAATGCTACACAGAAACAATCAACGCGTTCAACATCTCCGAGCTGGTGCAGACTCCGGTGATAGTTCTTCTCGACAAGTTCCTCTCCGAGTCCTCGATGACGGTTGAGGACTTCCGCAAAATCCCGGCAAAAGTGGAGAGAGGCAAATTGCAGAGCGACGAACAGATGGAGAACCAGCCCGGTTTCAAGCGCCACGCGTTCACGCCGGACGGAATTTCGCCGCGCTGCCTCCCCGGGCAGAAGAACGGCAACTACGTCTGCTCTTCCTACGAGCACGATGAGACGGGCTGGACGAGCGAAGACCCCCAGATGCGCATTTCAATGATTGACAAGAGGGCGAAAAAACTCGCCGCAATCCAGCTGGAAATGATTGCGCCTTCGTTCCACGGAGCGTCCGAGGAGCAGGCGCAAATCCTCGTAGTTTGCTGGGGCTCGACCAAGATGCCCGCGCTTGAGGCGCTCAAGATGCTTGACAAATCCGGCGTGAAGGCGAGGATGATGCACATCCGCTACGCAGAGCCGTTCCCCGCGCGCGCGGTCCTCTCTGCGCTCACAAAGGCGAAGCACACCGTGATACTCGAGGGCAACTCGAACGCGCAGATGCGCACGCTCATACTGCAAAAGACGGGCTATTACATCGAAAAGGCGTACTTGCGCTACGACGGCAGGCCCTTCACGCCCGAGGAAATCGCGGAGCACGTCAAGGCGCTTGCGAAGAAGTGATATTATGGTTACCGTAACAGACCTCAACAACACGCACACCGTGCAATGGTGCCCTGGCTGCGGGGACTTCGGCATATTGATTTCGCTCAAAGGCGCGCTTGCGAAACTCGGGCGCGAGCCGCACGAGACCGTGGTTGTCTCGGGAATCGGCTGCGCGGGCAAGCTTCCCCACTACATCAAGACATATGGCTTCGAAGGGCTGCACGGCAGGTCGCTTCCTCCGGCATCCGCAATACACCTCGCCAACAACAAGCTGACAGTCGTCGCGGTTGGCGGGGACGGTGACGGCTACGGAATCGGCATGGGGCACTTCATACACTCCATGCGCCGCAACCTCGACATGACCTACATTGTCCACAACAACGAAATCTACGGTCTTACAACGGGGCAGACTTCGCCCACCACCAAGAAGGGCTACAAGTCCAAGTCCACCCCGCACGGGGCAATCGAACAGGAGGTAAACCCGCTCCTCCTCGCCCTTTCCGCCGGAGCCACGTTCGTGGCGCGCGGTTTTTCAGGCGACATCCCGCACCTCACAGGCCTTATCGCCGAGGGCATATCCCACAGGGGAATCGCGCTTATTGACGTATTGCAGCCCTGCACCACGTGGCGCAAGGACCTGCCCTACGAGCTTTACCAGAAGATGGTCTACAAACTCGAAAACGAGGGGCACGACCGCACGAATCTCGAAGCCGCGATGAAGAAGGCGCAGGAAACGGAACGCTGGCCGACAGGCGTTTTCTACAAGGCGGACAAGCCGATTTACACTGACGAAATTCCGTTCATCAAGGACTCGCCGCTTGTCAAGCACGACATCTCAAACGTGGACATAACGAAATACGCCGAAGAATTCATGTAATGCGCCCCGCCATCCGCGCGCACGCTATCCCCTCCAGCTTCAGCCATGCGCGAAAGCGGCCTCTTTATCAGATGCCAAGCTTCCGATACGCCCACAGTTTCGGGAAGTCGGACAGGAAGATTGCGGCTGCGCAAAGCGCGAATGTAATCAGCACCTCTCCTGCCGGAAGGGCATCCATGCCCACTCCGAATATCGCAAGAGCGGTGAATATCGCTATCGCGCCCCACAGCGTGAGCGCCACGCCAGAGTTCGGCCACGACTCCCACATGCGCCCCCTCTCGCGCACGATGTATATTCCCATCTGCCCGGTGTAAACAAGCGAAAGCAGCATCAAAGTCTGCATCCCGGAAAGGTCAAGCCCGAAATACCGCACGCCCGCGAAAAACACCGCGACCTCTATTGCGAAGAAGAGCAGCCCGATGAATGCCGAGGCAAGGGATATCCCTTTCAGGTCCCAGAGATTCGGGCGGCGGGAAGCGCGCGT
Source organism: Candidatus Micrarchaeia archaeon (assembly GCA_041665945.1). GTDB lineage: Archaea > Micrarchaeota > Micrarchaeia > Anstonellales > Anstonellaceae > UBA10161. The sequence continues at coordinate 221,136 of JBAYHU010000001.1, read as the reverse complement.
ATTGTCCACAGCAAGGGACATGGTCAAAAAGTCGTTGACTATCATCAGGAACACAAGCCCGGTAATGGATACCACGATGTCATGGAACCAGAAGAAGCCAAGCATGAGAATCAGCATGAACTGCACCGAGCGCGCGATTTTCTTCAGCGTCCACGTGAGCATGCGTTGGAACGTCTCGCGGCTCACCCTCACGGAATCGAGGATTGCCCTTGTGCCAGGCTCGGTGAGCACCATGCTCGCCGCGGCTTTTGCAACGTCCGCGGAATTGGAAACCGCGATGCCGAGTTCAGCCTGCTTGAGCGCAGGGGCATCGTTCACGCCATCGCCGGTCATGCCGACCATCTTGCCCCTTGACTGGAGCAGTTTCACAACCCAGTATTTGTCCTCGGGGTAAATCTCGGCTATGCCGTCGCAGGCAAGCACCGCGTCAGCCTGCTTATTTTCCGGAAGCGATTTTATCTCGCCGATGCGCACCACTCTCTCCCCGATGCCGGCTTTTTTCGCGATTTCGCGGGCAACCGCGATGTTGTCCCCTGTCAGCATGATTGGCTTTATCCCAGCTTCCTTGAGCGCGGCAATGGTTTCAGACGAGTCCTTGCGAATCGGGTCGGCAAGCGCAATCAGCCCGCAAAGCGTGAGGCTGTCCGCCTTGCCCGCGCCCGACGATTTTGCGATTGCAAGCACGCGGCATCCCTTAAGCGACAGCGCGTTTATCTTTGCCTCGACAGCCGCCTTCATTTTCCTATCCACCCCCTTGCAAAGCGACATCACCATCTGCGGCGCGCCCTTGATTGCCCTGAACTTCTTTCCCTTGCCCTGCACCAATCCCTCTGCCCTCTTGGTGGATGGCTCGAAAGGCGTGTATGAGAGCTGTTTCAAGCCGGCCATCGCAGCCCCGTTCTTCTTCGCGTATTGCAAGACGACTTGGTCTATTGCATCCTTGCTTGCCTCGCTTGAGGCAAGCGCGCAAAGCGCAAGAAGCTCGCCCTTGTTGCATTTGCCAAGCGGAATGGCATCCGCGACTTCAAGCTCGTTCATGGTGAGCGTGCCTGTCTTGTCAAGGCAAATTACCTCGACGGACGCGGCGTTTTCAATCGAGTCGAGCTTGGTGACAAGTATCCCCTTCTTGGACAGGTCTGTCGCGCCCTTGGATTGCGCAATCGTGAACATCATGGGAAGAGCCGCAGGTATGCCGCCTCCGATGAAAAGCACTGCGAAGGTGAATATTGTAATCAGGGGAGAGCCAATCATCATTGCGTACACGAGCACGACTGCAAACAGCGCCGCGCCCAGATACCCGACGTTTCGTGCTATCGTGAACATTATCTCCTCGGTTTTCGACTTGGGCTTTGCGATGTTGACAAGCTCCACGGTCTTTCCGAAATACGTCCTCATGCCCGTGTTTATCACGATGCATTTCGCCTCGCCGCGCTTTATCGTGGAGCCGGTGAAAAGTATGCCCGACTCTGCAAGCTCGGCTGGCAATGACTCGCCAGTGAGCGCGGACTGGTCTGCAGAAACATTGCCCTCCAGTATTTTTGCGTCCGCCGGCACCACGTCCCCAAGCCCGATGGTTATCACGTCGCCTGGGACAAGCTCGCGCGCATCAAGATTACTCCAGCTCCCTCCGCGAAGCACTCTCGTCCTCAACGACAGCTTCTTCTTGAGAAGCTCAAGCGCCTTTTTCGAGTCGTGCTCGTTGTAGTATGCGACAGCGCCGTTGACGACCACTATCATCCCAAGCACGACCGCGTCTATCCTGTTGCCTATGAAATAGCATGCGATTGCGGCAAACTCCAGCAGCCACGGTATGGGCCCCCAGAAGTGCGACAGGAATTCGAGGACTGGGCTGGTTTTCTTCTCAGTGACCTCGTTGTAGCCGATTTCCGCCGCGCGCTTCCCTGCTTCCGCTGCACTAAGCCCGTTTTTCCCGCTTTGAAGCGCCGCGAACGCCCCAGCCGCCGACATCTTTTCAAAATCAGAAGTTGCCTTTGTGTCAATTGCCATGCCATCTGCTACGCAAACCGCTTAAATAAACCTTGGGGCATGCCGAAGAACCTCAGTTCCCAAGCTTGGAAATCTTCCCAAGCGTTTCGGAAAAGACGCGCACTTCCTCCTCGGTATTGTAAATGTAAAGCGAAGCGCGAACGGCGCCCTGAGGTGCGCCCATGAGCTCCATTGCCGGCTGCGCGCAGAACACTCCCGAGCGAAGCGCAATTTGCGAGAGGGAATCGCACATGAGCGCTGTCTGATGGGCAGACACCCCTTTCAGGTTGAAGGAGACCAAAGAGGAGCGCTTCTCAGGAGATTGCGAACCGTAGATTTCCGAGCCTTGCACGGATGAAATGGCTTCCATCAGCTTCTTCGCCATCTTCTTCTCGTGCTCCTCGACATTGCCCATGCCTATTTTTCCGAGGTAATCGCAAGCCGCGCCCATGCCTATCGCGCCGGCGTAATTCTGTATCCCCGCTTCGAACTTCTTGGGGGCTTTCTTGAACACAACGCCTTTTTGCAGGCTGACTGTCTCTATTGTCTCGCCGCCCACTATGAACGTATCAAGCTTGTCAAGCGCTTCGGCTTTCCCGACAAGACAGCCTATCCCCGTGGGCCCGCACATCTTGTGCCCCGAGAAGGCGAGGAAATCCGCGCCGAGCTTCCTGAAATCCACTTTCGAGTGCGGCACGCCCTGCGCGCCGTCAATAAGCACAAGCGCGCCGTTGTCGTGCGCGGCTTTCACGATTTTCTCAAGCGGCGGGCGCATGCCCGTAGTATTGGCGGTATGATGGATTGCGACAAGCGCAGTATTTTTGTCGATGGCGCCGAGGCCCTCCTCCAATATCTCCCCCTGCGATGTCGCAGCGAGCGTCTCCATCGTCGCAATCCCGCGCCTCTGCTGCTCGATTATGGGAAGCAAAAGCGAGTGGTGCTCAAGGGGCGTGGTCACGATCTTCTTTCTCTTTGAATAGTCAAGCGAGCGGATGACGAGGTTCAGCCCTTCGGTGGCGTTTTTCGTCCACACGACCTCGCCGCTTTTCGCATTCACGAACCGTGCAACCTTTTCCCGCGCAGATTCGAACAGCTCGGACGTTTTTTTGGCAAGCGAGTGCGCGCTTCGCCCAGCGCAGCCCGAAGCCTCCTCATAATACTGCCGTTCGGCTTCAATCACGCTTTTCGGCTTGAGCGTGGTGCATGCCGAGTCGAAATAGATTATCTTGCGCTTCTGCAAAAGGGGGAAATCCTGCCTGATTTTTTGGGCATCCATCATATTGCCTCAGCCACCGAGCAGTCTCCTTATTTCCGCGTCGGCTTCATTCACGGCGTCCTGCCCCACAAAGGGCTTCCCGTTCACGAAGAAAGTGGGCGTGCCGTAGATATTGCAATCCTCCCCCTCCTTCACCGTCTTCTCGACGAAGGAGGCGAATTTCCTGCCCGCATAGCAGCTGTCAAACCCGCTGACGTTAAGGTCGTGCGCAATTGCAAGCAGCCTCGCGTCGCCCTCGGTTTTCACCGCTGTCTGGTTGCCGAACAGGGCTTCGCGGTATTCCCAGTACTTGCCGCCCTCGTTCGCGCAGGATGCCGCTATCGCGGACTCCGTGGAATACGGGTGGGACGGGAGCGGGAATGGCTTGAATACGAAATGGACGCGGTCCTTGTAATCAGCAAGCATTGCAAGCACGTGCGCCTCCGCCTGCTTGGTGTACGGGCAGGAGTAGCAGCCGAACTCGATGACCGTGATGTTCGAGCTTGCGTTGCCAGCGGTTATGCCGTCAAGGCTGCCCGGCGCCTTCAAAAACGCCTCGTTCTGGAGTCCGTTGTAGATGCAGAACCCCCCTTCCGCGCCGTTGCAGTTGCCGTAGATTGCGAAGTTGAAAAGCCCCTGCAAGGTGAAGGCGATGCTGAGGAAGAACAGCGCTGTGAACGCGAAGGACAGGATTTCAAAATGCCTGGCTGTGAATTCAGCCGCCTTTGGCGAGACTCTCATTATTCCCGCGAGGCTCTTCGCCTTTATCTCCTCGTCCAATCCCGTGTCGCACGGGCGCAGCGTGGCTTTCTTCACAACACAGTCAAAGGCGCGCGCTGCAAGCGGGCGGTATTTTGCCGAGAAAACCGACATGACTGCGAGCACGGCAAGCGCTACGAAACAAAGCATACAGTATCCCTGCCAACACTCCTGTCTGCCGGCTTATAACCCTTCTTTTATTGCAAGGGAGTAGAAAGGACGGGGCGCTGCGCCCCATTCCCTGTTTTACTTGCGGATCTTGACGCCTGCGCGCTTTTCCATGGCGGCAATCACGCGCTCCTCTGCAATCGTGAGCGCAGCCGTCCTGGTGTCGTTGTTCCTCGTCCTCTCAAGGACAAGGCGGGTGTTGTGCGTGATTTTCTCGCGCACCATTGAGAACATCTCCTTCTCGCTTCCGCCCTTGAACTCCACGTAGGATGAAATCACGCCGCCCGCGTTCGCCACGAAGTCCGGGATGACAAGCACGCCCCTCTTCTCGAGGTTATGTTCGATTTCAGGCGTCATGGGGATGTTCGCCGCCTCGACGACTATCTTGGCATTGACCTTCTCCACGTTGCCGACATGGATTACGTTGGGGCGTGCGCCCGGGACAAGGACGTCGCACTTGGTCGCAAACAGCGCGCCGGCGTCAAGCACCTTCGCGCCCGGGTATGCAATGACCGTTCCCTTTTCCTTCTTGGTAGCCATGAGCGTTTCGTAGTTCAGCCCGCCCTCAAGGTAAACAGTGCCTTTGGAGTCGGACACAGCGACGACCTTCGCGCCCTTTTCCGTGAGGAACTTCATGGTGAACGTTCCCACGTTCCCGAAGCCCTCGATTGCGATTGTCGCCCCGTTGAGGGCGATTTTCTTGTGCTCAAGCGCCACTTCCGTTGAGAGCGCCACGCCGAATCCGGTGGAGCCAAGCTCGTGGGGCAGCCCGCCCATGCTGGAGGGCTTGCCTGTCGCCGCCTTTGGCGTGCCGATTGTGTTGGCGAGGATTGCCATCTCGCTCTCGCCTATGTTCATGTCCGGCCCGGGGATGTAGTATTCCGGGACAAGGGGCTTGATTGCGCGTGCGAATGCCGCGATAAGCTCGGCCTTGTTTTTCGCGTTGCCCGGCGCCTTTATGCCGGATTTCGCGCCTCCGAAGGGTATTCCCGCAAGCGCGTTTTTCCATGTCATCGCGCGGGCGAGGCCGAAGACCTCCTCGGTCGTGACGTCGGGCTGGAGGCGCACGCCTCCCTTGCCGGGGCCAAGCGCCGTGTTGTCCACGACGGCAACGCCATGCATCCCGGTTATGGGGTCGTATACGTGCAGAATCCTTTCCGGCCCGATTGCATCCTCGAAAGTCATTGAAATTACCTCCTGAACATCAGCTTTTGCGCCCGCGGCGCCCGATTTTCAGCCCAGCATTAGGGCTTACTCTGCCTGTTTTCCAAATAAAAACGAAGGAAAGAATGAAAAAGGGCGCTTATTGCCCCGTTGTGCCCGTCCCCCTGCACCTCTGCGTCGTCGGGTCGCAGGTCGAGCCCGGGCAGTCCTCGTTGCTCGAGCAGGTTATCTTGATGCACCTGTAAGCCGAGGGCGAGCGGGCGTCATTTTCGCAGCGCTCGTCGAACTTGCAGTCCGCGGAGCTTCCGCAGTAGCCCAACCGCGTGTTGCAGGCGTGCGTCGTCTGGTCGCACTTCTGCCATATGCCGCACTCGGAGTCGGACGAGCAGAAGCCCGCCTTGCTCACGCAGCGGCGGTTCACCACATCGCATATCTGCCAGCTTCCGCAGTCGGAAAGCGAGGAGCAAAGCCCGCGCTTCGCCTCGCAGGCGTGGGTGTTGTTGTTGCAAAGCTCCCAGCTTGCGCATTCCTCGTCGCGCTCGCAGTTGCCCGTTGCAGACGTGCAGCGGTGGCTCGACGGGTCGCATACCTGCCATTTCTGGCAGTTCAAGTCGTTGTTGCAGAAGCCCTCCCTTATCAGGCAGTTGTGCGCCTTGGTGTCGCAGGTCTGCCAGAGTTTGCATTCCACGTCCGTGCTGCACTTGCCTGCGAGGGGAGTGCAAACGTGGGAGCCCGTGTCGCAGGTCTGCCACGCTTCGCAGTCGTACTGGTTGTTGCACGTTCCGGGCTTGGGCGAGCAGACGTGGCGTGTGGGGTGGCAGATTTCAAGCTCGGGGTTGCACATGTCATCTCCGGAGCAGAACCCGGCTTTCGGCTTGCAAACTGTCGCTTCCTCGTCGCACAGCTGCCATCCCTGGCAGTCTATGTCGTTTCTGCACCTGTCAGGGAGGTAAGTGCACTTGTGGTCAGCAGGGGCGCACATCTTCAGCGTGTCGTTGCAGTCCGCATCCGTGTTGCAGTACCCGTATTTCAATATGCACGTTTTCTTGCCAGTGTCGCACGATTGCCACGCCTTGCACTGCTTGTCGGTCGTGCAGCCGGACTGGCCGCAGCCCGAAAGCATGATTATTGACACAAGGGCAAGTATCAGGATGCCTGTGAACAGAAGATGCGTCTTTGCCAATCAATCACCCAACTGCCGCGCGCGCTGCCGCGCACCGGCACTTTTTTTCAGGCGAGAAAAGTTAAAAAGGGAGTGCCGCGCCCGAACGTCAGGCGTCGAGGTCTTTTTCCGGCAAGAATAGCATGGTTTTATAAAATTTCGAAGAAGAAACCGCAACATGAAGCTCCTCGCAGTTCTCGCATCGCTCTTCGTGCTTTTCGCGGCTCCGGCATTCGCGATAAACACGATTTACCCAGTCTCCGCGGAAATAACGCAAGGCTCGCAAATCAGCGTGGGCGACGTCGGCCCAGGGCAGACATTCGCAGTTTCGGTTGAGCCCATGGCAAGCACAGGCGGCAAGTACGGCATAGGCGGCGCGTATGACAAGCTCTCGGCATCCAAGATGCCTTATGGCTGGGCATCCACTCCGTCAAAGCTTTACGGAAGCCCTCTTCAGGCGGATATCACGGTGCCAAAGGACGCATCTGACGGCGAATACACGGTTGAGATGTCCCTCTGGGACGAGGCGGGCGCCGAAGGGCTTGGCGAAAACCTCACGTTCATTGCCAAGGTGAAAGTCACCAAGGAAGTCATGGACATGAAAGTCGAGCCGTCCTACATTTCCGTTGGCGCAGGGCAGCCCGCACGCTACACCATTACAGTTGTCAACAAGGGGATTGCAAACGACATATTCACAATCGGCTCGTCCGGAGTGCGCAACTGGGAGTTCCGCAGGGCGGTCTACATACAGTCCGGCACGTCAAAGACAATCACGTACGAAATAGCCGGCGATGACGAGGCGGACTACAAGGTGAACATCTGGGCGCGCTCCTCCTCAAGCGACGCGATATCCTCAAACCGAGACGTGTCGCTGCGCGTGAACACCGACCTGTTCTCCGACTACCGCGCGGTGAACCACGGCGTGCTCCTCTTCCCAACGCCGGTTGCCCCGCTTTACTTCATGGCAGGGCTGCTCTCGAACCTGCTTCCTGCATAAGAAAGAAAGCTGCGCATGGCGCCCGGGTGCGATTTTTGGCTGATAAAACAAAAGCCCACAATGCTTCTTCAGCCGCGCTGATACAGGCATCCACGGGAACGCTTCCGGAATTTTCCCCCATGAAAAAGAAGGCGGCGAAAAACACATCCGCACTCGATTCCTCGGCAAGGGAAGCCGCGCAAATGCTCATTGAAAATCCCGCACTCGAGCTTCAGCCGCTCAAGCAGGAGGTCTGCGCAAGGCACCATTCGCCCTTCCTCCGCAATTCCGACATCCTAAGGCACATTCCCCGCACGGCTGCGCACGCCGCCCTCCGCGCGCGATTGCTGAAATCCCCCACCCGCACGCTCTCCGGAGTCTCGCCGATTGCCATCATGCCTCCTCCAGCTCTGTGCGGGGGGCATTGCATCTACTGCCCCAAGGGGAAAAACGCGCCGCAGTCCTACACCGGCTTTGAACCGACCACCATGCGGGCGATACAGAACAACTATTCCGCGGAAAAGCAAATCGACGCCCGCCTCTCGCAATACTCCCAGCAGGGGCACCTCGCGGACAAGTGCCACCTGATAGTGATGGGCGGGACTTTCCTCTACGGGAAGCAGGCAATGCGCCACCGCTTCATGAAGCAGGCGTTTTGCGCCCTCAACGGGAAGAAATCCCCCTCGCTTTCCTCGGCAATCAACGCAAACGAGCGCGCGGTTCACAAGGCAATCGGCGTGACATTCGAAACCCGCCCGGACTATTCGCTTCAATACCACGCCGACGAAATGCTCGCAATGGGCGGCACGCAGGTGGAGATGGGCGTGCAGGCGCTCTCGGATGAAGTCTACAGAAAAGTGCGCAGGGGGCACACTGTTGCGGATGTGGCTCACGCAACCTCGATACTCAAGAATTCCGGCTTCAAGCTCTGCTACCACATGATGCCCGGATTGTTCTCCACGCAAAAGCAGGACGTGGGCTACTTCCGCACGCTCTTTTCCGACCCCCGCTTCCAGCCTGACATGCTCAAGATTTATCCCGCCCTCGTAATCACGGGCACGGGGCTGCACGCTCTTTGGAAAAGCGGCAGGTTCGCGCCTTACGACACGGAAGCTGCGGCAGAGACAATCGCGCAGGCAACCCGCCACATCCCGCCCTACGTGCGCATTCCCCGCATACAGCGCGACATCCCATCGCCAATAGTTTCAGCCGGCGTGAAAAATTCCAACTTGCGCCAGATTGTGGATGAGAAGCTGCGGGAGAGGGGGGAGAAATGCCGCTGCATTCGCTGCCGTGAAATCGGAAGCTCCGAGCGCAAAGGCGGCGTTGCCGGAAAGCTGAATCTCACTCTTGAGAGAACAGACTACTTTGCATCAGGCGGAAAGGAAATCTTCCTCTCATTCGAGGACAAAAAGCAGGATTTGCTTGCCGGCTTCCTGCGCCTCCGCATCCCAAACGAGTCGCACAGGCGCGAAATAGACGCCGCCGCGCCCGACTCCAAATCATACTCGTTCCAGAAGTTCCCCGTGGCAGAACGCCCTGCGCGAACAGTGCCCGAACACGAGCCGCACATCTTCTCCTCTCTTGTGCGCGAATTGCACGTCTACGGGCAGGAAGCCGCGGTTGGCGAAGAATCGGCATCCAAAATGCAGCACAAGGGCTTGGGCAAAAAACTCCTTCAGGAAGCAGAGCAAATCACGAAAAAGGAGTTCGGGCTTGCGGAAATTTCCGTCCTTTCCGGCCCCGGCGCGCGCGGCTATTACCGGAAACTCGGCTACTCCCTTTACGGCGCCTACATGCAAAAGGAAATATAGTTTTTAGTATTCCGTCAGGTTCTTGGGCGGAATTACCGGCGTTGCAGGCAGCCCGAAATTCCTCAGGTTCGCATCCATCTTGAGATATGCCAAATATTCCACGTGCTTCTGCCCGTTGCCAAGCACGTACTCGTCATAGGCGGGAATCGCGCCTTCCACGAAGCACGTTTTCCTCGCCGGGAAAGCCGCGCTTGAGAATATGTAGCACTGCGCCTTCATCTGCCCGCTGCTCCCGACATCCACCATTTCCACCATCTCGGCGTTTTCCAAATCCGGCTCGCCAATCAGCGAGGACACGCCCTGCGACGCCGCGCTTTCGGTTATGTCAAAGCACCCGTATTCGCCGCTCGCAAGCGACCTTGCGCAGGAATACGCCTTGTCATCCAGGAAAAACACGCTGATGTTCGCGCCGCCCAGCCCGTAGTCCATGCGCATCTTCCTCCCCATGCGGTAAACGGTCTTGTCGGTTTCCTGCCCCCCCTCATTCACTATATAGTAAGCAGTATATGCCGCCCTGCTTTCAGGCACCAAAAATCCCGTGCCAGAAGCATTTGCCTCTCCGCCCGCCGTCAACGCCTTGCCCGCCCCGCCGTTTTGCATGGCGCATCCTGAGAGCAGGAACGAAAACGCCAGGGCAACGGCGAGAACAACTTGCGCATGCCTTCCCATGGGGCATGATTCCACTCTTACTTTTATTAGCTTTCCAGCAGTTTTCCCATCATGCTTCTCAAAATCCATCGCACGCCGATGGGCGAGGTCACGGCAATCTGCGACTCCGAGCTTGTCGGGGCGGTGCTCTCCGAAGGCGCAATCCGCCTCGACTTGGGCGCGCACGCGGCGTTTTACAGCGGGAAAAAGGTGGACGAGGCTGCGGCGGTAGCCGCCCTCCGCGCAGCGGAGAACGTGAACCTTGTCGGCAAGCGCGCGCTTGCCGCCGCGAAAAAGGCGGGCGTGGACATTTCCGGCGCAATATCCATCAAAAGCGTGCCCCACCTGCAGATTTACAGGTTTTAGCAAAAGCGGCATTTGTCCCGCATGGAGTGTTTTGTTACGGGCGGAGGGCAAACCATATAAGCCTTCCACGCATTCATTTTTCGGGGAGGCTATGAAACAAATTACCATTGTGGCAGAGGATAAAGTGGGTCTCATCGCGGACATCTCCTATATCCTGGGCAAGGCGCGCATCAACATCGAGACCATCATGGTCGAGGTCTACGGCGGCAAGGCCGTCATCAACCTCACGGTGAAGGACGAGGTCAAGGCCGCGAGGCTGCTTGCCGCGAACAATTACCGCGTGCTTGAGTCCGAACTCCTCACGTTCAAGGTGAAAGACGAGCCGGGCAAGCTCGCGGAAGTCTCGAAACTGCTCCGCGAGGCGCACGTGAACACCGAGAACCTCTACCAGATAACGCACGGCAACGGCTTTGCCATCAACGCAATCAAGGTCGACAAGCCCAAGAAGGCAAGGAAGCTTCTTGCGCAGTATCTCGTGAAAGGGTGAACATATGGAGCAAATCACCGTAGTAACGAACGACAACGTCGGCGCGCTTGCCGACATATCCTACATACTCGGCAAGGCGAAAATCAACATCGACTCCCTCTCGACGGTCGCGCTTTCAGGCAAGGCTGTCCTCGTGTTTTTCATAAAGAACGCGAGAAGGGCCAAGACGGTGCTTGAAAACAACGGCTACACCGTGCTTGAATCCGAAGTGCTGGTGCTGAAACTCAAGTACGAGCCAGGGCAGCTGTCTAAGATGTCCTCGCTTCTCTCCAAGCAGAAGATAAACATCCTGAATCTCTACTTCATTGCAAGGGACGGCGGCAAGAGCGTGGTTGCCCTGCGCGTGGACAAATACACCAAGGCAAAGCGCCTCCTCAAGCCCTATCTTGACTTGGACGACTGATTCCAAAATCAGTTTCTTTTTTCCTTCAAACTTCCAGCTCAAGCTCCGAGCCGGAAAGCTTCGCCTTCCTGCCCTGCAGCGCTGCGTTGATTTCCGCCTCGCTTTTTCCCGCCTTTTTCATCTCGCGGACAAGCGAAGCAAGCGCGTCAATCCTCTCCAAATCATTCCAAATCGCGTCGCCGGCTTCCTTCGCCCTCGCCTTCTCCACGCCGAGCTTGGCTAAGGCTTCCTCCTGCCCGGCAAGCCTGCTGGAAAGGGCCTCGAGCTTCCGCGCCGCCTTCCGCTCCTCTTCGGACTCGCTTTTCTGGTTGGCGAAGTAAAAGTCAAGCGCCTCTGAAAAAGACGGGAATTCCTTCCCGCCCTTTGCCGCGTCAAGCGAATACGAAGATGGCTCGCCCTCATCGTTCTCCTGCACGACAAAAGCGATTTTCGGCGGCACCTTGAATTCGAACGAAGTGGCTTTCGGGTAGGCGTATTTCTCCCCCCTCGCAATCCTTCTTCCTCCCGCCTCTTCCTTTTCCAGGCACGCCACAATCACGCCATCCTCGCCGACCGCGATGAGGTTTCCCTTCCTGAACAGCTCGAAAACAAGCTTCTCCTTGGAGCGCGTTTCAATCTCCACTATGCGGTCTGTCCCGTACTGCTTTATGGACTGCGCGGTCTTGCCCTCGAAATTCTTGCGCAGGAAGCTTGTGAAGCCCTCGGGCCGCTCGGATGCCACAAGCGCCTGCCGTGTCAAATGCAGCCTCACTCCCGGCTCAAACAGCATCTCCTCGCTTCCTATCTTGAACAGGAAAACGCCGCTCTCCGTCTTTCTTATTTTAGCCAGCCGCTTGCCCTCCAAGTGGGCAATCTCGGAAACCGCGAATTTGAGGTCAAGCCCGGACATCTTCTGCATGTTTCACTTCGGAGGAATGCGCTTAATATAAGTTCGCCTGCGTATTCCTTCGTGGTATTATGTCCAAAGTGAAAGACCCGACCCTTGCCAAGAAAGGCGCGGCAGAGCTTGAGTGGGCGCGCCGCAACATGCCTGCCCTTGCGCAAATCCGGAAGCGCTTTGAAAAGGAAAAGCCCTTCGCAGGCTTGACTATCGCAACCGCGCTTCACCTCGAAAAGAAGACAGGCATACTGCTTGAAACCCTTGCAGATGGCGGAGCGAAGGTGTTCGCGTCCTCATGCAACCCGCTCACAACCGACGACTCGGTCGCCGCGGCGCTTGCAGCGGGCGGGAAAATAGAGGCGTTCGCATGGGCAGGGCAGACCAATGAAGAGTATTACTTCTGCTTGAACAGCGTTCTTGACGCAAAGCCCGACATCGTAATCGACGATGGCTGCGACTTAATCAACCTTCTCCACACCACGCGCAAATCCCTGCTTCCCAAGGTAAAGGGGGCATGCGAGGAGACGACAACCGGCATCACGAGGCTTCAGGCAATGCAGAAAGCAGGCAAGCTACTGATTCCCGTCTTCGCCGTGAACAACGCATATTCCAAATTCCTGCTTGACAACCAGTTCGGGACCGCTCAGTCCACCGTGACGGCAATCATGCAGGCGACAAACAAGCTCATCGCAGGCAAGACAGTCGTCATCGCAGGCTACGGCTGGTGCGGCAGGGGGATAGCCTCCCGCATGAAGGCAATGGGCGCAAACGTGATAGTCGTCGAAATAGACGGCACGCTCGGCCCCCACGAATCCGGCTTGCAGCGCGGGCTTTCCGCGCTTTACGACGGCTACCGCGTGATGGACATGGACAGCGCAGCGGCTCAAGGCGATATTTTCGTCACGGCAACCGGAAACAAGAACGTGCTTGACGCCAAGCACTTCCCCCTTATGAAAGACGGCGCCATCCTTTCCAACGCAGGGCACTTCAACATCGAGATAAACGAGCCGGCTCTTCGCAATGCGAGCAAGAATGTGGAGGAACTGAAAGACAACGTGATGGGCTATACTCTTCCTTCCGGCAAGACTCTTTACCTCCTCTCGGAAGGGCGCTTGGTCAATCTCGCCCGCCCGTCAGGGCAGGGGCACCCTATAGAAATAATGGACGGAAGCTTCGCGGTGCAGGCGCTCTGCTGCGAACTTCTGGCAAAAAGCCCGAAAATGTCCCCTGGCGTGCGCGATGTCCCGAAAGTCCTGGATGATGCCGTGGCAAGGCTTCTCCTCCGCTCGCAGGGCATACGCCTTGCCGAGCCTACGGCAGAACAGAAGAAATACGCGGAATCCTTCGACGAGGGGACATAGCGGCTCAGAACGCGCCCTTTCGAAGCCCGCCGGAACATATTAAATACTTTTTGGATTTTAAGCTACCTACGCTCATTAGGGAGATGATATAATGAAGATCAACGAACTGAAGGCAGGAACAGGCAACGTGAACGTCTCAGGCGAGATAGTCTCCAAGGACGAGGCGCGCGACGTAATCACCAAGTTCGGGAAGAAGCTCCGCGTGGCGTCCGCAACGCTCAAGGACGACTCCGGCGAAATCGTGCTTTCACTCTGGAACGAGGACGCGGACAAGTACGCGGTCGGCGACAACATCACAATCGAGAACGGCTGGGTGTCCGAATTCAAGGGCAACCCGCAGATCTCAGCCGGCAAGTTCGGCAAGATTGCCAAAGTCTGAGTTTTTTCATTTTAATTTTTATATTTCCAGCTTTACTGGAGAGAGTGGTCTGCAATTTCCGTTTTGTAAATGGTCTGTTCCCCGGCAGGGTTCCCCCGCCGGCGGGCTTTATTTCATGCTGATACTTGAGAGGTGGATTATATGACTAAGAATTCCGAAGGAGCCCTTCCAGAGGGAAGCAACCGTGTTTTGGGGCGCGACGCCCAGCGCATAAACATCGCAGTGGCATACGCCGTTGCGAATATCGTGCGCACCACGCTTGGCCCCAAGGGCATGGACAAGATGCTTGTATCCGAGCTTGGCGACATAGTCATCACGAACGACGGCGCGACCATCCTCGAGGAAATGAACGTCGAGCACCCGGCCGCGAAAATCATGGTCGAAATAGCGAAGACGCAGGACAAGGAAGTGGGCGACGGAACCACGACCTCAGTCATGCTCGCGGGAATGCTCCTCAAGAAGGCGGGCGACCTTTTAGACCAGGACATCCACGCCTCAACGATTGTGAAGGGCTACGACCTTTCTGCCAAAAAGACATCGGAGTTCCTGAGCAAGATAGCCACCAAAGTCTCAATCAACGACAAGGCGACGCTTGAGAAAATCGCGTCCATCGCAATGGGCTCCAAGTCCATAGGCGTGGGCACGAACAAGGACGCTCTCGCGAAACTCGTCGTCGGCGCGGTCACGCAGGTCGCGGAGAAGAAGGGCGACAGCTACGAAGTCGACCACGAACTCATCAAGATTGAGAAGAAGGCGGGCGGCGACATCAACGACACCGCGCTCATACAGGGCGTCCTCGTGGACAAGGAAATAGTCCACCCGGGAATGCCCAAGAACATCAAGAACGCGAAAATCGCGCTCCTTGACTGCGCGCTTGAAATCGAGAAGACCGAAGTCGACGCGAAAATCGAAATCACCTCGCCCGAGCAGATGCAGGCGTTCCTCTCGCAGGAGGAGAAGATGCTCAAGGACATGGTCGAGAAAATCTCAGTCACCGGCGCGAATGTCGTGTTCTGCCAGAAGGGCATTGACGACGTGGCGCAGCACTTCATGAACAAGAAGGGCATCTCCGCGGTCCGCCGCGTGAAGAAGTCCGACATGGAGAAGCTCGCGCGCGCAACGGGCGCGAAAATCGCCACCACGCTTGGCGACCTCTCGGCAAAGGATCTCGGCGTCGCAGGCGACGTGAACGAGAAGTCCATTTCCGGCGAGAAGATGGTGTTTGTGGAGAACTGCAAGGACGCGAAATCGGTCACGATATTCGTCCGCGCCTCAACCGAGCACGTTGTTTCGGAAGGCGAACGCGCAATCGTGGACGCAATCGGCGCAGTCTCCTCCGCAATCGAGGACGGCAGGTACGTGACAGGCGGCGGCTCCACGGAAATCGAGCTTTCAGTGCAGCTTGGCAAGTACGCGACCGAAATCGGCGGCAGGGAACAGCTCGCAATTCAGGCATTTGCAGAGGCGCTTGAAACAGTGCCCCGCACGCTTGCGGAGAACGCGGGCATGGACGCAATCGACGTCTTGGTCTCGCTTCGCTCCAAGCACAAGAAGGAGGGCGGCGAGCACTTCGGCGTGGACGTTTACGCCGGGCAGGTCGCCGACATGAAGGCGCTCGGAGTTTTCGAGCCCCTCAAGGTCAAGACGCAGGCAATCGCAAGCGCGTACGAAGCCGCGAAGATGCTGCTGCGCATCGACGACATGATAGCCTCGAAGGGCAAGCCCGCAGGCGCGGGCGGCATGCCCCCGGGCGGCATGGGCGGAATGGGCGACTACTAAGCGGCCAGCCATTTTTTTCTTTTTACCCCTTTTTCTTCTTCCTGTTTTCTTTTTTCCATCGTTCCCTAATCCATCCTCTCACGCCGATGCCAGCCAATGCCCAAATCCTGCCCGCATCAAACCCAAATCCTTTTAAATCTGGCAACTCCTTCCCTTGTATGTGAGGGGTGGTTCAGATGACTAGTTCTTCCGAGCGTTCAGCCTACTGCAAAGTTTTCGCATTTGTTTTCGCCCTTGCCATGGCTTCGGGCGCGGTTTTTGCCGTCGCTCCGACCATCGATTCGGTCGCCCTCAACGCCTCCACAGCGCAGGCAGGGGACAGGCTGACGGTCACCACCACCATCACCCACGGGACAGAATCGGCGATAAGCTGCCTCGCCTATGTCTCCAACACCACTTCCGCCGATGCGACCGCAGTTGCGGTTGAGCCGCTCGGAATCAGCAACTGCAGCGGCGAGATATCCGTCCCGAACGTGACCGCCGGCTCAAAATACGTCGTTATCAATTACACTTACACCGACGCAGCCCCGCCGGCAAGCCTCTACGACTCGGCGGCATTCACGCTCACCGGCCCCGGCAGCCAGCCGACCGTCACCTACGCCAACGTCACGGACGCCGACACATTCTATTCCCCTGTCGAAGGCTACAACATCGTCCACTTCCGCGCGAATGCGTCGGGCGGGACAATCGGCGCCATGAGGGTGAACCTCACCGGGCAGGGCGGAGTGTCCCTCGTTGCGCTCAACCTCTCGTTCAACGCGACCTCGCAGTACTGGGAAGGCACGCTCAACGCGACGCCGTACATCGTTTCCATGAAAGGCAACAACACGATGAACTCTTCCGCGCCGGTATCCGGCTACATCGCATTCATCACTGCCTACGATTCGACAAATACGACTCCATCAATGCCCGACAACTCCACGCAGGTGCTCCTCCACGACATGGGTTCGTTCCAAGGCCCGCCTGCGGGCGACCCGATGGCGGCGTGCATGCAGGAGGGCACCGAAGCCGACGGGCAGACCAACATGAGCAAAATAGCCAACTTCCACGCGGTCAACCTCGTGCAGGTGGGCTACATGAACGGAAGCGCGGCGTGCGCCTACCAGCTGACCGGCATAAACCGGACCATGCCGTGGGGCGAGGGCAATTTCAAGAAGATGGGCATGTTCAACTTCACCTCGGTCGACATGAGCACGCAGGAAAAGGCGGGCGCTGTCATGAGCTCCATGGGCAACGTCATAAGGATGCAAATCGCGCCCCCGCGCTCGTTCGCCCCGTCAAGGATTTACGTGAACAGCTCGAACCTCACCGCGCTTAACACGTCCGCGACAATCACGCTTTACGACCTGCCCTTCGCATCCGACCCGGACGTGGTAGGGGACGAGGGCACCGGCAACATCACCGCCGTCTGGACGCAGAAGGCGTACAACACGACTTTCAACGCCACGGTCGGCGACCTGACAATCACGGTCGGAGGGTTTTCCGGCTACAACGT
This sequence comes from Candidatus Micrarchaeia archaeon, assembly GCA_041665945.1. GTDB lineage: Archaea > Micrarchaeota > Micrarchaeia > Anstonellales > Anstonellaceae > UBA10161. Next base: position 204,054 of record JBAYHU010000001.1, on the reverse strand, counting down.
GACCGACAGCCTCGCCCCCGAGATAACCATAATTTCCCCGGTGAATTACTACAACAGCTCGGCAAGCGTGCTGATAAACTACACCGTGAACGGGACCGGCACGGAGATAAGCTTCGTGCGGCTGGCGGTGTACAACTACAGCAACACTTCCCAGTTGATGGTGAACTACACCTACAACGCAACCACGGATTCCGATACCGGCGGCAGCGCCCAGTGCAGCAACGCCACTCCGGGAAGCGAAGCCCGCAACTGCTACAGGAGCATCTCGCTTGGCGGGGTGACAGGCCTTCTGAACGGGAATTACCTGTTCAACATCAGCGCCTGGGACTACGGCACGCCGCCGGCAGGGAACAGCCAGAACCTGGTGCAGTATTTCACGTTGGAAAACACCACCCCCACAGTTTCGCTCATCTCGCCTGCGAACGAGTCCAACCTGACGGGCGGCAACGTGACTTTCCAGTTCAACGTGACCGATGTCGCGCTGAGCGTCTCGTGCACCCTATTCGAGGACGGCAGCCCCACGTCGTCGCCGTTCTCCGCCACGGCGAACGGGAGCGCGGTCAGCTGGAACGTTTCGCACCCCGACGACGGCAGCCACACGTGGCTGGTGAATTGCACGGACGGCGTCGGGATGTCCGCGAACAGCTCAGCCTACGTTTTCCTGGTGGACAGCCACGCGCCGTCAGTTGCGCCAAACGACCCCGCCAGCCAGTACAACACCAGCCTGCGGAACGTCACGTTCAGCTGGACCGCCACAGATGTCTTTAGAAGCGCGATTCTCTGCAACCTCACCATTGACGGCGCGGTGAACCGCAGCGACATCGTGGTTCCAAACGGCACCCAGTACAATACCACAGCGACAGCCAACTTCTCGCAGGGGGTGCACACGTGGTCGGCATCCTGCTGGGACGACCTGAACAACACCAACTCGTCCATGGCATCAAGCACATTCACGGTCGATGCGACCGCGCCGCTGATAACCCCTCATTCGCCCCTTGAGCTTGCGAACACCTCCAACAGGAATGTTTCCCTCAACTGGACGGCTGCCGACGCGCTGTCCACCGTCATTTACTGCAACCTCACCATTGACGGCGCGGTGAACCGCAGCAGCATATCGGTTGCGAACGGCACTGCATATGCGGCATATGCGACCTCCAACTTCAGCGACGGGAGCCACAACTGGTCGGTCGCCTGCTGGGACAGTGCGAACAACACCAACTCCACGATGGCCGCAATCAACTTCACGGTGGACGGGGCAGCGCCAACGGTCGTTGCCAACTCGCCTGCCAACAATTCCAACACGACGAACGCCAGCGTCACGTTCAACTTCACCGCCGCCGACGTGATTGCGAACAGCACGAACTGCTCGCTTTACATAAACTCCGCCCTCAACCAGACGAACGCCACTTCCCTCAACAACACTACGACGGCGTTTTCGGCAACCCTCCAAAATGGCGCGTACACGTGGTACGTCCGGTGCGCCGACGCCGCCTCCAACATCGGCTTGTCTGGAACGTCCGCCCTGCTGGTCGACACCACCGGCTCGGGCGTGCTGATGGTGAACAACACCACCAGCGTGACCACCAATACGTCGGTGTACGTGGCTTCGAACAGCCCGACGTCGAACATATCCATGTCCAACGCGTCCACCAACGTGACTCTGAACCTCGCCAACGTGTACAACTCCTCCACGTACACTGCAACCATCCCCTCCGCAATCAACGTTGCCGCCAACACCTCGCTCGGGACGCTGCAGGTCGAGATTCCGGCTGCCACCACGGTAAGCGGCTCTGCAGATTGGAGCGGTACGCTCAACATGCCTTACATCCGCTCTTCCGCAAGCTACGCCCCGACGCCCGCCAGCGGCTACACTGCTTCGGTGACGGGCGTGGTCGAAATCGGGTTGCCGTCGGTGCAGCTCAACTTCAGCAACCCAATCAGGATAGTCGTTCCCGGCAAGGCTGGCGCATACGTCGGGTTCACCCGCGAAGGCGCGGGCAGCGTAACCCCGATAACGACCGTTTGCAACAGCGCCACCGACTCGGCGGCAATCGCCTCGCAGCTCACCGGAACCACGCTCGAATGCAAGGTTGACTCGGGAAGCGACCTGGTCATCTGGACCAAGCACTTCACGCAATTCATCACCTACACGCAGACTGCGCAATCCACGTCCACCGCCGGCAACGGCGGCAGCGGCACGTCTGCCGGAGGGAACGTCGGCGCAGGAGGGGGATACACTTCCTCGTCCCAGTACGCCTCGGACTACACGCTCACCATCGGCGGCACAAGCTGCACGGTGCACATCTCCCGCGGCATCGAAAGCTCGAACTCGGTCTCAGTCCTCACCACCACCCTCGTGAACACCGGCGGCGAGGCGTGCACCCTGTCCGAGTTCGTTTTCCGTGACACCGTGCCGCTTGCCTTCGCCAACACGAGCGAGATAAAGTTCAGCACGCAGTATTCGTCGCAGGACGGGCAAGCGGTGTCATTCGCCTTCCCCTCGTTTGCGCCGGGCGAGTCAAAGACGCTCACATATTCGGTTTCAAGGTGGGCAAGGACTTCGAGCGTGAGCAACTTCACGGACTACCTCATGTCTGCCAAGCAGCCCGCTCCGGCGGCCCCTGCCGCGCAGCAGCCCGCCGCAACCCAGCCTGCGAATGGAACGCCCATGCCCGGCCCGGAGCGCGACTCCCACGGCTGCATACCCTCCGCGGGTTACAGCTGGTGCGAAGCCAGCGGCAGGTGCCTGAGGGCATCCGAGCCGTGCGCAGCCCCCCCGGCTGCGGCGAACGCAGAGCCCGCGCAAGCCGCGCCCGAACAGCAAAAGCAGGACATCTCTCTCCCGCTTATACTCGCGGCCGCGGGCATAGTGGCGATGATTGCGCTTGGCGCAGTCGCGCTTGGGCTGTTCAAGAAGCACCGCAAGGGGCTGTGAAGCCAAGCCCCCTCTTTATTATTTCTTCTTCCCGAGGTTTAGCCATGAGATTGACGCTGCTTGCGCTGCTGGTTGCCCTCTCCCTCCAGCTTGCCTGCTCCAACACCCCTCCCCCCGTCGTGGTGCTCTCGGCGCAGCTTAACAACGGGACGCAGCACGCCCCGGTCCCGTTCCAGCACGACAACTCGACTGCCTACGCTGCAGTATCAGGGGCGAAAGTCCAAGGGTTCATAGTCTTTGGCGATTCCGGCTCCTATCGCATCGCAACAGGCACTGATGAAATAGGGCGCATCCTGCGGTCCTACTATGTTTCGCAGGGCTATTCCCCGGAAGTGCTTTCCCAGTTTTCCGCGGTCCATGACGCCATACTCGGGATAAAAGACACCCACCACGGCGGCGAATCGAAATGCCGCGTGCTGACCGGCGTGGACCGGAGCCCCTGCTACGATTTCCTCTCGTGCCAGAAGGCGTGCTACACGGTGACGTCCTTCTGCCTGCCCATGGCGCTTGGAGCGGGAAGGCCGTTCGTGGACGCGATATGGGGATTCGAGAACAACAGCGCAGCGCTTTCCCGCGCCTATGAAAACGAGGGCACCACCTATTCGCTTGTCCTGCAGGAAGGCTCGCAATACAACGCGCTTGCCTATCTCGCCTCGCTCGTGGAGATAAACCGTGTGGCGACGCGCGCCTCGCAAAGTGCGCTTTACGGCGGGTATTCCTACTGCTTTACTCCTGACTATTCGCTTCCCGCGCTGACGAGCATACAGCAGGCTGCGCAGAAAGCCTACAAGAACGCCTCCAAGTTCTATGCCATCCCGGACGACGCGGAAGAGGTTTCCGCCCGCACCACTGCACTCATGGCGGCATACGCGTTGCAGCAGGTCCTTCCTGGCTTTTCAAACAATTCCTCCCTTGCAAACGCAACCGCTGGACTCAACCTCTCAGCAGGAGGGCAGGAAACAGGAGGGAACAATTCCTCCCAAAATGGCGCCGCCCAAGTGCTGCCCGCCCTTCCGGAAAGCGCCTACGCAATAGCCATGGTGTCCATAGGCATCGTCCTCGGGGTGGCGGCATGGCTTGCCATAACAATGAAGAAGAAGGGCATCTGAGCGCCCCACTGTTTTTATAATCTATACTATTATACAATTCATATAATAGTCATCTTCGCAGGAATCCGTCCTGCGTCAAAAAAGTTCCCTTCGGGAACTTTTTATCGGGGTGTTCTTCATGGCTGACAAGGTAAAAATAGCTCCCGCCGAGGGCAAGCTTGGCATACTGCTTCCCGGGCTTGGCGCGGTTTCGACGACATTCATAGCGGGCGTGATGCTTGCGCGCAAGGGGCTTTTACTGCCCATCGGCAGCCTCACGCAGATGCAGACAATACGCCTTGGCAAGCGCGACGAGAACCGGGCGCCCCTGATAAAGGACGCGGTCCCCCTCGCGTCGCTATCCGACATCGAATTCGCCTCATGGGACATCTTCCCGGACAACGCCTACGAGTCCGCGATGAAAGCGGGCGTGCTCACCCCAGAGCACCTCAATTTGGTGAAGGGGGAGCTTGAACAAATAAAGCCCATGAAGGCGGTCTTCGACCATAATTTCATCAAGAACATCGACGGGCAGAACGTGAAGACCGGCGCGACAAAACTGGAGCTTGCAGAGCAGGTAAGGGAGGACATCCGCCGCTTCAAAAAGGAGAAGAACCTTTCAAGGGTGGTTGCGGTCTGGTGCGCCAGCACCGAGACTTACATCGAGGAAAAGCCCGTCCATGCGACACTCGAATCTTTCGAACGCGGGCTTGCCGCAAACGACGGCGCGATATCCCCTTCCATGATTTACGCGTACGCCGCATTGATGGAGGGCGTTCCTTACGCGAACGGCGCGCCGCATCTTACTCTCGACATTCCCGCGCTTGAGGAGCTTGCGAAGAAAAAGGGGCTTCCGATTGCCGGCAAGGATTTCAAGACAGGGCAGACGCTTGTGAAGACCACGGTTGCGCCCATGCTCAAGATGAGGATGCTCGGCGTGAAAGGCTGGTTCTCGACAAACATACTGGGCAACCGCGACGGGCTCGTGCTCGATGATGCCGGCTCCTTCAAGAGCAAGGAAATGAGCAAGAAGTCATCGCTTGACTTCATATTCCAGCCCGCAATGTATCCTGACTTGTACAAGGGCATGTACCACAAGGTAAGAATCGAGTACTATCCCCCCAAGGGCGACGACAAGGAGGGCTGGGACAACATAGACATATTCGGATGGATGGGCTACCCCATGCAGATAAAAATCAACTTCCTGTGCAAGGACAGCATCCTCGCCGCGCCGATTGTCCTTGATTTGGCGCTGTTCATGGATTTGGCGCAGCGGGCGGGCATGATGGGCATGCAGGAATGGCTGTCGTTTTACTTCAAGGCGCCCATGCACGCGCCGACCGTTTCCCCTGAGCATGACATTTCCATCCAGCACATGAAATTGAAAAACACGCTCCGTTACCTGATTGGCGAGGGGCTGATAACCCACCTCGGCATAGAATACTACGACTACTGGGGGAAGAAACAATGAGCCTGAAGAAAATCCCTGCGCTTGTGTCCGCGCAAAAGGCATTCGGCAGCATTTTTGCCGCGCTTCCGTTTTCCGCGAACCAGATAACGGTTTTCTCAGTCGTGCTCGCGGCAATCGGATTTTGGTTTTCCCTCTCGCAGCAGGTTTATCCCTCGCTCTTCTTTTTCCTGCTCTCAGCTGCGGCTGACGCGCTTGACGGCGCAGTCGCCCGCGCGAAAAAGCAGGTCTCGGCTTACGGTGCGTACATAGACGGAATAACCGACAGGCTGGTGGAATTCCTCTTCATACTCGCGCTTCTCGCCTATCCCCTGCCGCTCTTCATCCTCTCCGCGCCCCTGCTCCTTATCCTAATACTGTTCTTCGGCTCGGCAATGACTTCGTTTGCAACAGCCTACGCCGAGCACAGGCACGTCGCCGACGCCAAGAAGATAGCCGCCCAGCCCGGAATCCTGCCCCGCGCCGAGCGCATACTCGCACTCGCGCTGGCAATGTTTCTAATCCCCTTCAATCCGGCTCTCGCGTCAGGCGTGCTGTTCGCAACAGCCGCGCTGTGCATGGTGACATTCGCGCAGAGGTTCGCCTATTTCGCCAAGGGCTAGGAACTGCCAATAAGCTAAAAGCCGTCTTCTTTCGTTTCGCCGCCCTTTTCCTTTTTCGCCTTTGTCTTCAGGGGAGAGTATTCCTTCGCAACGTCCGTGGAGGCTTTCTCCCCCTCTTCCGAAAACCTGTTCGCCTTCTTGACATCGTCCGCAATCTTGACCGGCGAGGGATTCTTGGTTTTCGATATTTTCGAGCCGAGAACTTTCCGGATATTGTCCTCGTAAGCTTGCTGGATCCAATCTACGAACTCCCTGAAAACGTCCTTTCCAACAAATGTTTCGAGTTTCTTGCGTCCTTCGTCTGTCTTGAGGTCAATGTTCTTCATAGTTGTTGTCTTGCCATTTTCTGTTACCTCAGCATTTACTATCCCATCTCCGATAGATGTAATAGTCACTTTCTTTTTTGTTTCGTTTTTGGTACTTGTAAATGTTTTGTCCCCCACTAACTGAGAGAGTAAAGCGTTAGCGTCCGCATTTGACACTTCTTTATTTTTTTCTTTACCTGCAACTACCACAAATTTCAGATTTTTTATCATGTCACTAGAAAGTTGATCGCTCAGCGTACTGCTGGTAATCGCTTGCCTAGCTTTACTATTTTTTTCGACAGTGGTTGTTTGAAAAAGAAACATATCATCTGCTCTTAGTGTTTACTGAGAGTGCGTTATCTTGAATCGCCATCAGTTTAGAGACTACACATGGCTCGCCATTTTCTGTTGTTGCAGTTCTTAACGCTATTACATTCGAATCATATACAAGACATACCCAATCATAACCGTCTCTGTTCACGTGCAATATCATTTTCAATGGTTTTTTAGTGACGTCTCGTAACTCCTGGTCATCTATAAGGGAAAATGTCATGTTGTGTCCTTTTCCATCAAAATTCTTGAATGTAATCACGCCTTCATTGTATTCAACATCATACTTTTTCTCGCCTTTTTCGACCCAAGTTTTCTCCGCGGTTTTCTTTTCAGTCTCCCCGATTTTCGATTTTATCATGCCCCATGTCATTTTCGTCTGCTTGCCGCTCTGCTCGGTCTGGGGCTTGTTCTGCGCATGAGTGGTGCTTGTGCCTATCCAGCCGAATGTAACCAGAGAAACGAGAACCATTCCGTATGCCACGACTTTGCCGACAAACGGGCCGACTCCTGAAAAGATGCCCTTTTGGCTCGGCTCGACATAAACAGCCGGGGCAGGCTCGCCGTTTTTTCTTTTCTTGGTTATGACCGGGTAGCCCTTGTTGACAACGGCGTTCTTGTTTGCTACAGCTGTGTCGTTCTTGTTCCTCAAAAAAAGCCTTGTTGCGGATTGCTTTGACGCCAAGTGGTCTAATCCCGTCGGCACTTGGGTGTACTTTTTCCTTGTTCCGTTTGCCATATTTCGGACGCCTCATCGGCGCTGTTTATCCACATTATTATACTCTGGGCTAATATTTAATGGTTCCTAGCCAAAGGCAATCAGGGCTTCTTCTCCCCTGCTAGTTCCTGCTGCTGCTTCAATACGTTCTGCTTCTGGCGGTAGTCCATGTCTGTTGCAGCTATCCCGTGGAGAAGCTTTATCGGGTCGTATTTGATGCTCTTGTCAAGGGCATCCTTCACGTCCCCGACAGTCGTTGCCTTCACAATCTGCTCCCCCATCTTCTCCTTCTGCTTGGACTGGAGGTCGGATTCTTCAATAAGCTTCATCGCCCTGTTTTTCAGTTCAAGGGGCGCAATCTGGGAAAGCGAGTCCATCTTTCGAGGGACAATAAGGCTTAGGTCGAGCTTCTTCTCCTCCTTCAATGGCAAGCCTGCCATATCTGGAGTGAACTGCTTTTTCTGCTCGGCTTGGGCTTGTGCCATGGGATACCAAATCCGGCTGACGATTTAACCCTTTCCCACAAGCGTTCAGGCGGCCTTTGCTTCCAGCTTTATCTCCTTGTCGTTGCCGGAACCAATCATCCTTCCAGTTATGATTTCGTTGCCCACCTGCACCCTCACGGCTTCGCCTTTGTCTGGCTGGAGGACTTGGAAGCTGGATATCTCATTCGCGTATGCCTTGTGAGCGGTCGCGCCGTTGGTGTCGTTTATCACGACCATGCCGAACTTGAACCTGATGACATAGACTTTTCCGTTCACAAGATAGGCCTCCGAAATTTTCCGTTCGCCATTGTTGGTCACGGCATCAAGTATCCTGTCCCCAACCACGGTCTCCGCGCCGTTAATCGTGAAATTTCCGTTCGACTTGATACTAATCAGGTCAAGATCCATCTTGACGATGCCTTTGGCATCCTGTGCAAAAAGAGGAATGGAGCTGAATTTGTTCGTGAAGGCCGCCATGACTACCAGTCCGCCGATTTTCAGGAACTTTCGCCTGCCCTCATCTACCTTGGAGCTCCCGCAGTTCTTCACGGAATCAGTTGGCGCAACAAACTTCACAGCCATTCCCACACCTCCCTAAGTTGGCAAAATATGGGCGGTATGGTATTTAATTGTTCGCCAAAAATGGCAAAAAGCGTATAAATGATTCCTGTCTCAGCCCGCCCTTCTCAAAAGCGCGCGCTTTCCTTTCTGGGTGAGCCGGTAGAAAACGTACTTCCTTCCCGGCGTTGCCACCCTCTCCACAAAGCCGGCAGACGAAAGCGTGGTCAAATGCTCGACAACCGTTGCCTTGCTCTTGCCAAGCTTGATTGAAAGGTCGGTGGGTATCCTGTCCGCTCCGGACAATTCCTGCATTATTCCCGCCCTTGTCGCGTTGTCAAGGAGCTTCTCCTCCTGCGGGTCAATCTCAAGCTGCACTTGCCGCTGCTGCAATATCAGGTAGGACGCGACCACAACGGCAATCAATGCGCCTGCGAGCTGCAGCAGCTGCTCAAGCCCGATTCCGGATTGCGCCGGAGCCGCAGCATCCGCCGCCTCGTTCCCAGCGCCGCCTGTTTTCATGGCAGCCCTACTGCCCGCGGCTATCCCGAGCGTGTCATGCAACGGGGAAGGCGCTCCGTTGGTTTCCTGCGAGGCGGCCGTGGGCGCTGCTGCCGGAGCATTTGGCTCTGAAAGCCGGCACGAGCCGTCTTGCGGGCACGCGCCCCAGCCTTCCGGCGTGCAGATGATATCCGTGCTGTTTTGGATGGAAATCCCCAATGCGCTGCAATTGGAGGACAAAAGCGACATGTTTTTCAGATAATCCAGCTCAAGCGCCAGATTATCCGCGCTTGCGTTCCTGCCTGAAATGGAAATATATGGGAACGGGCTGCCTGCACCGGCCTCCACCCAATAATCCCCGAAATGCCCCTCAAAGCTTCCGTTCAGCCCGGAAAACGGGAACGGCTCGGGCATGAAATAAGCCGTGTATTGCGCGGCAAACGCCGGGCTGAACAATAGCACGGCAAATACTGCGGCAAGTGTCGCTTTCATGGGCTAACCTCTGAAAAAAGAGAATATAAACTGTTCGCTTTTCGTTCGGCTTTCGGCAGGCGAAGTGCTTGCAGCCAGTCTCGCCAGCCACTGTCTTTATAGTGGCTGTTAATGGATACTCGTTTATAAAGTGTTCAATCAACCATGTTTAATATGCAGATGAAAGCTGCTGGACATAAAGAGGAGAAACACTTATTTCGGGTGCCCAGCTGTGCTGTATCTCGCAGGAACAGTGTTGGAGCCATTGCCTTGGCCGCCATGCTGGCATTTGGCAGCCAATCTGCCGCGAGTGCGATGGAAAATGGCAGTCCCCAATCCCAAAAATCGTCCGTTCGTGTGCAAGACAATGAACAAAATCCCGAGTCTCCATTGAAAGATGCGGTTCCACATCACTCCGCGGCGGATTCGGCCGCTTGGCAAGAAATAGGGGTGGAAATCGGCAGAAAAGTCGGGGTAGACATCAAAGAATCGGAATTTGCCGAGTTTGCTTCAAGGATGTCCCTTCTTGTAGGAAACCGTGGCTGCTATACATATCATTTCTTTATCGTTACTGAATCGGATTATCAGCACATGAACCCGCGGGAGAGGTTTGGCCTTAAGCTGAAAACCCGCGAGAACATGCTTGGTTGGTTTGGCACGAAGGACGATGAGCAAATCCTTGTCCATATTCTGGACGAAATGGACAAACTGTCTGCTTTCCAAGGCAGGAATTTCGGCGCTTGGTGGAGAACAAACGTAAGTTTCAACGAGCAGGATCGCAAGTTTCTAGATGATGACGCAAAGGAACTGGCAATCAAGGCAAAACAACACGATGAGCGAATGCAGGAAATTGATTCTGGTAGAAAGAGGCGCGAGTTTCAGGAGAAAGCGGATAAGTTCGGGAAGACGTTCCATCTGGACGACGTTTTTGGCTGGCTTCAGGGCGTAGGGGTGCCGCAAACATGGGCGAGCGCCATAACTCTCTTAGGACTGCTCGGCACCATCGTGGCAATTCCATTATTAACCTGGAAAAGCATACATTTTATCGTCCGTAAGGTGGGTGATTCGATGCGCAAGAGCAAAGCAGAAAAACTGAAAGCGGAACTGAAAAAAGCCGCCGAGCTTGCCAAGAAAGGCGTAATCGACATAGACGAAGTCCTCCCCGCATTCGAAAAAGCCGAGAAGAAGATGGTGGATTTCCGGCAGGAGATACTCAAGAAATTCGGCGAGAAGGAAGGATGGGCAAAAATCGAGGCGATGGACGTCGGGCACTATACTGAGCCCATGCAAAAAATAACGATGATGGAGGAGGATGCCTACTTCCTCGGCATGTGCACGGTCCTCCTTGTCAACATCCGGGAAAAGCTCAGGAAAGTGAAAAGCCTCGAAGAGGCATTCGAATGCACACGCCTGAAAAATAAGATTTTCTCTTTGGCCGAAGAACGCGGGAAGAAATGCGGAAATCCTCACCTCTCCATTCCTTTGAAAGCGTATCATATGGGGCTTGATTCCGCTTGGTCTGATGCGATGACCAATATAGGCAAGCCAGGGTTCATGTGCTGGAAACACTATCGTGGTTAAGAGTGGATAATATGCGCGTCTGGAGTCAAAAAAACTGAAAGTTGTTTTTCGAAACACTGGTGAAAATTTGAGTTCGATTTCGCTTGCATTGCCGATTGCGGCTGTGCCAGCCAGGCCTATAGAAAACCGTTTCATCAAGAAATTATTTGCAACCCTTTCTGAAGGACCGGTTGTCTTGCTTGCAGTTTCGGCATCCATCGTCAAAAAAGCGACGGAAGCATATCAAAAAGCCACAAACCACATTGAGTCAGGATTCAAGAATTTCCTTAAAGATCCTGATAAAAAGAAGGAAACAAAATTGGTCATCGTTGAAAGTACGAAACAGGCAGCGAAACTTCTTCTCGAAGAGGACAAGTTCCCCCTAGATGATTTCTTCATACGCACGGCGATGGATGAAATACAGAACGACGAAGGCATCCGTAGCATTTCTGGCAAGCTTATCGTTTTGAATATGGAGCGCATAAAACAGCAATACTCGGGCGAACAGGGCCAGGAAGACGCCCTTATCCTCACAACCATCCACGAAACAGTCGAAAAGTATGGCGGTTTCCCCGAATCCTACGGGCAGAATCGCATAAAGTGGCTTGATGAGGGCATAACTGAGATGATTGCGAGAGTAATCACAGGCGATTTATTCCCAGAAACAAAAAGAACGCCTGCAACTGAGTACATCCATTTTCGCTCGCTTGCGCAATCAATCTGCGGCGTCGTTGGCGAAACCACTGTGCACTCGGCGTTTTTCCAAAACTCGCCTGCGCAAATATTCGACAAGCTAAGAAAATGCGGCATCTCCGAAAAGGACATTTCAACACTGCTGAAATTGGGTGAGGCCCTAGGCGATTTGCTTGAGCAATCTTCCCCTAAAATCGGAGATTCCAAACAGGCGAACGATATAGTCATTACAATGCTTTCGCTCCTTTCGAAAATGAAAGCAAGGACGCTCAGGTTCGACTGGGAAAACGAGCCGCTTGAAACTGCCGCCGACAAGGGGAATGCCCTTGACAACATTGTCGAACGGATGAACTTTCATCTGGAAAATATCGATTCTGTGGACGCCGGGATGAAAAACGAGGCAAGAACGGCCCTTCTCAGGCTTGCGGCAGATTACGTTCTTGTGAAATATCTTGGAAAAGAAGGCGGCATTTATCGTCATCTTAGTGACTCATGCAAATATTCTCCTGCCGGGCAAGGTGCGTTCGAAGGAAAAACAATCGACCTATTCGCCCAAGCGATAGTTTCACTGTGGGAATCAGGCGCAAAACTGGCGAAGTCGCCAGCAGGTCAAAAAATCACCCCAAGCGAAGACCATCTCATAATGCTTATCGAAAATTATTTGGCAGAGAGCATGGCTCGCGAGGTGGCCGGGAATTTGACTGGAAAAAACGCCGAGCAGCCATATTTCGTTCCGTTCCAAACAGTGCTTGAGGGCATTTCTGAAAGAGTAGGGAAGGTGGCGCTTATCCGGGCTTTTTTCAAGGGGGACACGGTTTCGATAATCCGAAAACTTGGCCGGCAAGGTGTGGCGGCGGGATTCGGTGCGGAAATAGGCGACGAGCAGGCGTTTTGCACATTTGCCTTGCTTGATGGCGAACCAGGGAAACTGAAAAAAATTGAAAACAGACTCAATCTAGATGGAACTTGGCTAAAAAATGGGCGAATTTGGCCGGAAAGCAAGCGCGCTACTTCCCATCCAAACGGTTCAGGTCTGGATTTCATATTTGAGGTCTCAAAACAGTTTTTCCCCGCCATGTCAATCGAGGAGCGCATGCAGCTGTCCACGTCGATATTCATTTACCTTGCCGAGATGCCCAGTCCATCTGAAAAAGATGTTTACAAGATAATGACGTTTATCAACGCTTGCAGCAACCGTACAGATAGGTATTACGTACAAGTTTCGCTCCTCTCAGATATGCTAAGCGCTTTTGAGAAATCGACTGGTACCAAACTAGGTGCGGGCGAGGTCGGGCGGCTATCATGGCTTGCAAGCGACATGGTTTATCGCTGGTCTGTTGACGCCAAGAAAAATCCAGACCTTTACAAAAAGTTTCCATCGATTGTTGATTTCGTGGCGGATTTGGAAACGCGGTTGAATGCCGGCGGCGAATATGCAAAATATGAAAGCTTGGTTGAAGAGCATTGGGGCGATAAAAACCGCCTTGGAACTCTCAAGTTTTTTTCCTACAGCCTTTTTTCAGCAGACGCGGCGAAAGCATGGTCAAGCCGCATTCCTGATTGGAATAGCGCTGCAAATGAAATATCCCGCGTCTTTCCTGCTGCAAGTAAGGATGAAATATCCGAGTTCATCCGAACTTCACAGATTTATCTCAACAAAAACAACTACGAAGATGAAGCCCTGCCATGCAGGTCGGTGCAATTGGCGCTTTCATGCAAGGAAGCGCTCGAGGGAGCGATGCTTGCAGAGGCAATGGCGTCTTCAGGCAATTCAGTAGAACGCAAACACGTCTCCATAACTCTGCCATCCTATTCAAGTTCGATAGACAGCAGGTTCAGGGACGTGATATTGAAGTTTGACCCCCAGAGCCTTGCAGGTGTAAAATCATTGGTCGACAGCTACCTCCCCCAATCGGATGCTCCGGCAATTCCTGCAAAAATTTACAGTCTGGAAAGTGGGGCTGATTTGCGCCAGGTTTCAAATGCCGTTTCCATCGCGGTCACAGGTATGGAGTGCACAATCGGCGAATCATCATGCTTCTTGCCGTACCTTCCGCGCGTGCCGTAAGCGCCGTTTGCGCCCGCCCGGGTTTTCTTTGCCGTTGCCGCCATGTTTTTATTCTCTTCCATTTTGAACAACGCATGGCAGTTGCATCTCGCGTCCATCCGAACCAAGCTGTCCACTCAACGCCAACGCGCGGCAGTTTCTTTGATACAAATCTCTGGCAGAAAAGGACAGATGCAGTTCTCATCATTCCCGGTCATTATGTTTCGAGCAGGGATTACACCATGGCAAGGTCGCTCGCCATGCAATTCTTTGCCTATCCTGAATCCAACAACAGCCGTTTCGAAATGTTCAAGGTTAATTATGTTTTTGTCCCCGGATCCAACACAGGCAATAAGCCGGCAAATGATGATTTTGTCCTGCCCAACGCGCAGTATCGTGAAATGGGTCTCTCGGATTTGGCTTGGTGGATGGCGAATGCCAAGCCGCCGAAATACGCCAACAAGTGCAATCTGCCGCCCATGATATTCATGATAACCTCTACTTTGGACTGGCAAGACAGCGCCTCGGCTCGGCGCAATAAAAACGAATTTGCAGCCATGTGCCTCTTTGCTCCAATTGAGTTTCTCCCGCCAAAAGAGCAGGAGTAATTAGCAATTGCGCGGGAAAGTTCCAAAAGAAGATTCGTGCAATTCAACTTTTCTTTGCCGGGGTTCCAGCGCCTATTCTTTTGCCGCGAGCTTGATGTCAGCCGAAGTCACGGTTTTCCTGCCCGCGTGCTTGGCGAATTTTATCGCCTTTTCCGAAATTTCCACGCCGATTTTCTCGAGCACTTCTGCAAGCTCCATTGCCGCGCTGTCGCTTACGCGGTCGGCTCCTGCCTCGCGAATCAGCTTTTCAACAGGGGCTTTCGGAAGTATCATGTTTCCACGGGCATACTACCGCAGGCATGTAATTAAATGCTATCTTCGTTTTCTCGCGCATGGGCTTCCTCAAGGCAGGCATTGTCCCGAGGGCATACCAGTCGGCAATCGCAGCCTCGGCATTGTCAAAGGGCAATACGCTCGTGGTATTGCCAACCGGCATGGGAAAGACGCTTGTCGCCTTCCTTGTAATCGAGGGAAGGATAGGCAAGGGCAGGGCAGTATTCCTCGCCCCCACAAAGCCGCTGGTCGCCCAGCACTACAGGACATTCCTTGAGATGTCCGACTTTCCCGAAGCGGACTGCTCCCTCATCACTGGTGAAGTTTCCCCGAAAAAGCGCGAGGAGCTTTGGAAAAGGAGGATGTGTTTTTCCACCCCGCAATCATTCCAGAACGACATCAAGGCGGGAAGGACGGACGGCGCATGCTCCATTTGCATTATAGACGAGGCGCACCGCGCGGTGGGAAGCTACGCATACACTTTCGTCGCCCAAAAGGTCGTGGAGGCTGGCGGGCAGCTTCTGGGGCTTACGGCATCGCCCGGCGGCAGCAAGCAACGCATACAGGAAATAGTGGATGCATTGGGCGTGGAAAACATAGAAATCCGCACGGCTGACGATTCGGACGTTTCGCCATACATACAGAAGCTCGACGTGGAATACATCCGCGTGCCGCTTGGCGATACTTTCTCGGAAGTGAGAAACCTCCTTGCGGCAATGCTTGCGGACAACGTGAAGTACCTCGAAAACTACAATGTCACGGTGCCCACCCGCTCGAAAAAGGGATTGGTCGAGCTTCGCATGCGCATCATGCGCTTTTCCGAGGGCATGCGCTATTCCATGCTTTCCTTCTACTCCACCATCTTCAATCTTGTCCACATGCTCGAGCTTATCGAGACGCAGGGGCTGTCCACGTTCCTTTCATACGTGGAAAAGCTGCGCGCTCGCCCTGACACGAAAGCGCGCCACAGGATTTTCTCGGACAAGCGATTTGTCCGCGCGCTTGAAATCTGCACGACTGCGAAGGAGCACCCCAAGCTCAACAAGCTGATTGAAATGCTCTCCGCGAAGAAGGAAAAGAAGGAGAGGGTGCTGGTCTTCGCGCAGTACCGCGACCAGGTAAAGGCAATCGTGGATACCCTCAAGGCGGCAGGATTTTCCGCCGAACGATTCGTGGGGAAAAAGGAAGGTGTCACAGCGGATGAACAGAAGCAGACAATCGCAAAATTCTCGAATGGCGAATTCGACATCATGGTCGCGACATCAATCGGCGAGGAGGGGCTGGACATCCCCTCGGTGGACACCGTGGTCTTCTTCGAGCCAATCCCGTCGGAAATCCGCACCATACAGCGCAGGGGCAGGGCAGGGCGGCTTTCCGCTGGCAAGGTCGTTGTCCTGATAACCGAGAACACGCGCGACGAGGCGTATTTTCACTCCTCAAGGAAGAAGGAGGAGAACATGAAGCGCATTGTCGGGAAGATGCAGCTCCAGTTCTCCCGCACTCCGAAAGGGGCGCAGAAAAAGGAAGCGCCCAAAAAAGAGGGCAAGGCACGGAAGGAATACACGGGAAGGGAATCCGCCCTCCCGCGGGCTGCGAGGCCCCCTGAGGCGGCAAAAGCGCAGCTTCCGCAGCAACCCGCCGCCATTCCCGAGAAAAAGCCCGCAACCCGCCGAAGGAGGGCGCTTGAGCAGAAAAAGCTGACCGACTTCTGATTGGAGTGCAATCCGTGCGCGTACTGCACTGCTGAAAAATTTCTTCGGAAATTTTTCACGCCTCTTTTTAATATTGCGCCGCCAATCCCCTTTCGGTGGGCGAATGAATGGCAAATGGCATTCCGTTTCAATAGAATCAGCTTTCAGGGAACTCGGCTCCTCCCAGTCCGGGCTTTCCGCATCGCAGGCGCAATCCGCGCTGAAGCAGCACGGGTACAACGAGCTCATAGCCGAAAAAAAGGACCCGTGGTACGTGATGTACCTCGGGCAGTTCAAAAGCCTCCCCATACTCATGCTTATTGCCGCAGCCGCGATTTCAGCCGCGCTGGGATTCACCGTCGACTCGAAAAAGCTCCTTGACGCGACCGCAATCGTCGCCGCAATCCTCGTCGCGACCACGTTTAGCTTCTGGCAGGAATTCAAGGCCGAGCGCGCGCTTGAGGCGCTGAAAAAGATGGTGGTGCTGCGCTCGGTCGTGGTCCGTGGCAGCCAGGACATCACGATCAATTCGCGCGAGCTTGTGCCCGGCGACGTGGTGATGCTGGAGGAGGGCAGCCGCGTGCCCGCGGACATGCGCATAATCGAGTCCGTGAACGTCGCCTGCGACCAGTCCATGCTCACGGGCGAGTCCCACCCCTCGAAAAAGTCCACCGGGGTGCTAAACGCGAAAACAGTCCTCTCCGAACAGGAGAACATGATATTCGCCGGCACGACAATCGTGAGGGGGCACTGCCGCGGGCTGGTGGTCGAAACCGGCATGCGCACGGAATTCGGCAAGATAGTCGGCATCGTGGCAAAGGAGGAGGAGAAGGAAACAAGGCTGCAGGCGGACATCTCCGACCTTTCCAAGAAGCTCGGATACGCGGGCATAGCGCTCGCGGCGACTTTCTTCGTCATCGGGCTTTTGCGCGGCGAGGCGATGGCAGACATGTTCGTCGTCGCAGTCACGCTTGCCGTGGCGGTAATCCCCGAAGGGCTGCCCACCGTTCTTGCCATCACGCTTGCACTGGGCGTGCAGAAAATGGCGAGGCGCAACGCAATAGTGCGCAAGATTTCGGCGGTCGAGACCTTGGGCTCGGCAACGGTTATTTGCACGGACAAGACCGGCACAATTACCCAGAACCTGATGACTGTGCAGGAGATAGTGCTTCCGGAAAAAACTTACGGCATATCGCAGGGCGAGCTTGACTCGCAGGCAATGCGCCGCGACACCTCCCTTTCCCGCGCGGTTGAAGTGATGGCGCTTTGCAACAACGCGCTTTACGTGCATGATTCCGGGAAGGAATCCATGAGCGGCGACCCGACCGAAACCGCGCTTCTGCGCGCGGTCAAGCTCTGCGGGGCGGACGAGCACCGCCTGCGCATGGCGCACCGCACGGTCGGGGAAATCCCGTTCGACTCCGACCGCAAGATGATGAGCTCCATTCGGCTTTTCGGCAGGAAGCGCATGGCGCTTGTCAAGGGCGCGCCCGAGCAGGTGCTCCCGCGCTGCACGCGCGTGCTGTTCTCTTCAGGCGAAAAGAAGCTCGATTCCTCCTGGCGCAGGAAAATCGCGTCCGACTACCGCTCGCTTGGCGAGTCCGGCATGCGCGTATTGGCGCTCGCCTACCGCCCTGTCGAAGGCTCCGGCAAATACTCGTCGCAGAACACCGAGCGCGGGCTTGTCTATGTCGGGCTTGTGGGCATGGAAGACCCGCCGCGCCCGGAAGCCCAGCACGCGCTTTCGCTCTGCCGCTCGGCCGGCATACGCGTCATCATGGTCACGGGCGACTCGCTTGCCACGGCAAAGGCGATAGCGCAGAAGGTGGGGCTTCTTGACGGGCAGCGGGCAATCGACGGCTCCGAGCTTGAAGGCATAACGGACGAGGGGCTGCTGCGCATCCTTTCCAACACCGCTGTTTTCGCAAGGGTGACTCCCGAGCAGAAATACCGCATCGTAAGCACGCTGATGAAATCCGGCGAGGTGGTCGCGGTCACCGGCGACGGGGTGAACGACGCCCCCGCGATAAAAAAAGCGGACATCGGGGTCGCCATGGGCATCGCAGGCACGGATGTTACAAAGGAGGTCGCGGACGTGGTCCTCACGGACGACAACTTCTCATCCATAGTGAACGCGGTCCGCTACGGCAGGACGATTTTCAACAACATCAAGTCGTTCGTGCGCTACCAGATTTCCACCAATGTCGCCGCGCTTTCCCTCATGTTCGCCGCTCCGGCGCTGTCCCTCCCGCTCCCGCTGCACCCGATACAGATACTCTGGATAAACATCATGATTGACGGGCCGCCCGCGCTCGCGCTCGGGGCGGAGCAGCCGGCGCACGACATAATGAAGGTGCCGCCGCGCAACCCCAAGGCGAGCTTCGTCTCCCGCAACCTGGTCGCATCCATACTCGCGATAGGCATACTGATGGCTGCGATTTCGCTTGCCATGTTCGGCTTCTACCTCAAATTCGCCCCCGAAAAGGCGGGGACCGTTGTCTTCACGCTCTTTGTCTTCCTGCAGCTTGCAAACGCGCTCAACTGCCGCTCGGGGCAGGAATCGCTCTTTTCGCGGCTGTTCTCCAATCCGTCGATATACGTGGCGATAATACTCTCGCTTGCCGTGCACATGGCGATTGTCTACCTTGAGCCGCTGCAGGACGTATTCAAGACCGTGCCGCTTGAGCCGGGCGACCTTCTGGCAGTCACCCTCGCCGCCTCGCTGATTGTCATACTCGAGGAGTGCAAGAAGAAATTCCTCAAGTCAACTACGGTGTATTGAGGCGCTGGCATGAAACAGGGGAATGGCATGGATGCGAAAAAGGCGGAAAAGAAAATCACGGCTTTCATCCGCGGCTATTTCAAATCCTCGAAAAAGAAAACCGCGGTAATCGGGCTGTCCGGGGGGCTTGACTCCGCAGCCACTCTCGCGCTTTGCGTCCGCGCGCTTGGCAGGCGACGCGTTGTTGCGGTTCTGATGCCCTCTTTCTCCACTCCGGCGCAGGACATGTCCGATGCCAAGGCGCTGGCAAAGAAACTCGGGGTAAAGACCATTTTCCATGGCATCGAGCCGGCGCTTGCGGCGTTCGGAGCCCTTTCGTCAGGCCGGCTTTCCCGCGCCAACCTGTCCGCAAGAATCCGCATGGCAATCCTCTACTCGATTGCTCAGCAGGGGAACGGGCTGGTTGTCGGCACGGGCGACAAAAGCGAATTCCTGCTTGGCTACTTCACGAAATACGGTGACGGAGGGGCGGACCTCTTTCCGATTGGCGGGCTTTACAAAACAGAAGTGCGCAAGCTCGCCTCGCATCTGGGCGTCCCTGCAAGAATAATCTCCAAGCCCTCCTCCCCCGCGCTTTGGGGCGGGCAGACGGCGGAATCCGAGCTTGGCTTTACCTACGAAGCAGCCGATGTCGTGCTTGCGGCAATAGGGCGGGGCGAAACCAGAAGCGCAATCGAAAAGAAGTTCGGGAAGAAAATCGTGCGGGCAATCATCTCGCGCATGGAGAAAAACAGGCACAAGCTCATTCCCGCGCCAATCTGCGATATTTAATCAGGTTCTTCCATCAGTTCCAAGAAATCCATCGCCTTTTTCTGTATTTCCGGCGTGCCAAGCGGCACGACCACCGCGCCCTCGTCCGGCTGCCCGTAGACAAGCGTCCCTATCTTCGCATGCGCCATGACAAGAAGGGAGGACAAGTCATCCTCGCCAATCACTATTATCGCCCCGCTTCCCTCGGAAAGAAGCATGCCGACCGCCTCTGCAAGCTGGCTTGAAATCCTGCCTGGCGGGGAGAAAACAACAAACGCGTTTTTCGCGTGAGGGGCAATTTCCTTTTTCATTTCCTTCGGGATTTCCACGCGCTTTATCTTGAAGTCGAGTATGAGCATGTCCGGCACTATGCCCGCGGTTATCAGGTCGTGCGCGCACTGGTCACCCACTGTTATGAGAGGGCGCTCGGCCTCCTTGCACACGGGCAGCACTGATGCGCCCTTGTATATTTTCCCGAAGGGTTTCCTTACCTCTTCGCGCAGTTTCTCCGGCAAAATAAGCATTTGCTACACCAGCGTCCTTGCCTTCCCGTTTTCATTGCCGACAATGACGACCGGCTTGTTCTGCGAGAAAATCCCGTTGTCCACCACGCCCGCAATCCGGTTTATGTCATCCTCGAGCTTTTTCGGGTCGGGAATTTCGCCGAAATGCGCGTGCAGGATGTGGTTTGAGTTGTCCGACTCGAATTTCTCGGCGCCAGCCATGCGCGTCTCTATTTTCACTGCGCCAAGCTCCTTCAGGTCTCGCGCCACCGCATGCTCGGCAAGCGGGATTACCTCCACGGGCACCACGCCCGAGAGTTTCTTCACCACTTTGCTCTCGCCCACCATTATTACGAATTTTTTGGCGCGGTAGTCCACTATTTTTTCGCGCACGAGCGCGCCGCCCAGCCCCTTGATGAGATTGAGCTTGGAATCCACCTGGTCCGCCCCGTCGAATGCGATGTCAAGCGACTCAAGCTCGGAAAATCCGCACAGCGGAAGGTTCAGCCTCTGCGCCTGCTTTTCCGATGCAATGGATGTGGCGATGCATCTGAGTTTCATGTCCTGGTGGGAGTTTTTCCTCCCGAGAAGCTCGATGAACACTTCCGCGGTCGAGCCGGTCCCGAGCCCGATTGTCTGCCCCGGCCTGACCAGCTTGAGCGCCTCTTCGGCTGCCGAAAGTTTTGAGGGGTCCATGCAAAAATCAAGAATGCTAAGATTAAAACACTTGGGTATTCCCGGCAGCTTATATCGTTTTGAGAAGGTCCGCCTTGGTGATTATCCCCGCGATTTCCCCTTTGTCCATCACGAGGACGGCCGGATAGTGGTGCAGAAGCGAGGCGATTGCGGAAACCGGCGTGGCGGGCAGCGCGGTGGGGAAAGCGTCCTCCATCACCTCGCGCACCCGCAGATTCGCAAGCTTCTTCTGCTCGCCCGTGAAATTCGCCACAATTGTCTGCTCGGTTATGCTGCCGACGATGCGCTTGCCGTCCGAGATGGGCATCTGCGAAATCCCCTTCTTGCGCATGAGGGCGGCCGCCCCATGCAGCGTTTCATCCGCGGGTATCGTTTCAACCCCTGCATGCATTATGTCTGAAGCCTTTTTTTCCGAGGAGAACCGCTCGCGCTGGAGCGCGGAGAGTATGCTTTTCGCCTTGCTGTAGGCCGGGTCCACCCTGCCGGACTCAATCTTCGCAATAAGGGACTGCGAAACGCCGGAAATCGCCGCAAGGCGGTGCTGCGTCATCCCGAGCCGCCTGCGGAGTTCCTTTATCTGCGCTAAATCTTCCATGCAATTCTTCTTTTCTTGTTGTTTATATTCTTTATGGAATTACTGGATTCCTTCGGATTTGGGCTTGGACTTCTTGGCTGTTTCGGAAATCCTCCCCATGCCGTAAGGAATCGGCGCCAGCGCCCAGCTGGACGTGATGTTCTTCGTGGGGTTGAATCTGTAGAATTATTTCCCTACTTTAATTATTTGCCCGCCTTTCCCGCCGCCGATTATAATTTTCTGTGGCATAATCCACACCTCTGCTACTTGGCGGCGCCCTGCCTATATATAATTGGCTGAAAAAATTATTCCGATATGAATTAGACTAAAGGTAGAAGAATGTGCCAAGGGTGTGATTTGAACACACGACTTCCAGATTTCTCGGTTATGAGACGGCAGCAACTGCCGCCTTTGCCTGTGTATATCATCGCCGGCAAGCCGGCTCATCACTCACATTCTGCGGGTTCCCCCTCTCGGGGTTTCCCAAATATGAGTCTGGCACTCTAACCAAGCTGAGTTACCTTGGCACGAATGGCTTTGGAGAGGAAAGGGATTAAAATAAGGGGGGTGGGCTTGGCGGCGGAGGGCGGCATCCGGCTCGGGATAGGGCTTGCGCTGGGGGTTTTGTTGGGAGCGGAGGGTGGTAGCCTGCCTTCAGTTAATCGTGTCGCAGGCGAGCCTGCGACATCTGGAAAATCCCTTGCGGGATTTCCCATGGCATTGGACTGAGCGGCATAACGCCTTGCACCTTCACTGTCCTTGCACGGGCCGTTTCAGCCTCGCTCCGGCATCTCCTTTCGTCATACTCATCTGCCGGACGAGTTTATCGGCGTCGAACGACTTCGTTCGACGTCTGAACATTTGCTTTCGCAAATGTTCATCGTTTCTGTTCCCGATGCCGCCTTAAGCGGCTTCGGACCATCTCGGGTGGGCAGAACTTCCTCCCGCGGCTTGACGCCGGGTTAGCCATTCTCCCCCCGCTCCGCATTGTTCCTGTTTGACCGCCTTTTAAACATTGCCTCTCCGGCGGCGGATAAGCTCCATTTTTAACATATCTTTCCTGATATTCGCGGGAGACATATGTATTCAAAAGAGGAAATTGGCGACGAGGCAAAGCGCCTGTATTCGAAGCTCTCGGCACTGGGCTGGAGCATGGACGTATGCCTCTCATACGCCCCGCTCACGCTCGAAATCAACCGCCTGAAGAAGGAGAAGCGCGCCGTGGTGCTTGCGCATTCCTACCAGACGCCCGACATAGTCTACGGCGTGGCCGACTTCACCGGCGACTCCTACGGGCTTTCGGTAAAGGCGAAGAACTCGGATGCCGACATCATACTTTTCTCCGGCGTGCGCTTCATGGCGGAGACCGCGAAGATAATCAACCCGAAAAAGAGGGTTTTCATCCCGTCGCTTGAAGCCGGCTGCTCGCTTGCCGACGACATAACCGCGCAGGACGTGAAAAAGCTCCGCAAAAAGCACCCCAACGCGCCCGTGGTCTGCTACGTGAACACCACTGCCGAAGTCAAAGCCGAGTCCGATGTCTGCTGCACGAGCGCGAATGCCGCGAAAATAATCGGCAAGCTTCCTGAAAAGGAAGTGATATTCGTGCCCGACGAGTTCATGGCGCAAAACGTCGCAAGGGAAACCGGCAAGACGATAATCGGGTGGCACGCGCGCTGCGTTGTCCACAGGGATTTTGACGAGAAAAAAATCGCCGCAATAAGGGAAGGCTTCCCGGGCATCAAGATACTCGCGCATTCCGAATGCCCGCCGCTGGTTGCGCAGTCTGCGGACATGGTGGGCGGCACGACCGACATGGAAAAATACGCGAGGAATTCCGACGCGCCCTCGTTCCTCCTCGCCACCGAGTGCGGCATGTCAGACAGGCTGCGCACCGAGCTTCCGAACAAGCAGTTCGTGGGCATGTGCTCTCTTTGCCCCTACATGAAGAAGAACTCGCTCCTCGGCATATTCGAGACACTGCGGGACCTTCCGGCTGAAAAGGAGATACAGATTCCCGAGCCGGTGCTTCTGCGCGCCAAGAAGTCCCTTGACAGGATGTTTGAGATGTCCGCTTAGCTGGCTGTTTTTCCGGTGCCTGAACTAATCTAGTCGCCGCTTCCTTTGCTCATCTTCGAAAGAAGGAAGAACACCATGATTGCGACTATCAATCCGGCAATATATCCCGAGTAGCCCGCAATGGACTCGTCGAAAAATCTGCTGCTTCCGGTTTCGTTCCAGAAGTGGGCAATCGCATAACCGGCGGCCAGGGCGACCACTATCTTCACGAAGGATATCAGCGCCCTTGTCTTGTCTGATCCCATGTCTTGATGAATCACGGCAAGGATTAAAATGCTGTGGCTTCCGGGATGGGCGGCTTTTATAAAGTTAAGCAAGCTTAACTTTTTCATGGGAAGCAAAAGCGAGGAGGACTACGTGCGCGCGCTTTACTACCTGCGCTCCAAGCACGGCTCTGCGCAGTCATCGCATCTGGCAAGCTACCTGGGCGTGTCAAAGCCCGGCGTTTCGGAGATGCTTATGCGGCTGGACAAAAGCGGGCTTGTGAAAAAACGTTTCTACGGCGAGGCGACGCTTACCCGCAAGGGGCTGCAGCTCGCGCGGAAGATGACCTTCAGGCACAGGGTGATAGAGTCCTTCCTGTCCTCGTCGCTCAAGGTGCCATCCGGGCGGGTGCATGCCGAGGCATGCGCGCTTGAGCACGCGATATCGGACGACACGGCCCGCAGGCTTTACCTGCTTTTGGGCAAGCCGCAGTCAGACCCGCACGGGCAGCCAATCGATTCAAGGCAAATACGGTGATATCCTGGAAATTATCAAGAGATTGTGCGGGGCGGGCGGGTGCAAAAGCGCCCTCGTGTTCCTCGGACCTGCGTTCGTAGCATCGATAGCTTACATGGACCCCGGCAACTTCGCCACCAACATAGCCGCAGGCTCGCAGTTCGGCTACGCCCTTCTCTGGGTTATACTTGCGAGCAACCTGATGGCGCAGCTGATACAATACCTCTCAGCCAAGCTCGGGATTGCGACCGGCAAGACGCTCCCGCAGCTCTGCCGCGAGAGGTTCTCTCCAATGGTCTCGGGCTTCCTCTGGATTGTCGCCGAGCTGGTGGCTCTTGCAACAGACCTCGCGGAATTCCTCGGAGCTGCGCTCGGGCTTTACCTGCTGTTCCACATCCCGCTTCCAGTGGCGGGTGTGATAACCGGCATCGTGGTATTTGCCATGCTCGCCATCCAGAATTACGGCTTCCGCCGCTTCGAATACACGATAATGGGCTGCGTGGGGGCGATAATGCTATCTTACTTATTCGAGCTTTTCATCGCAAAGCCGGACTGGGGCAAGGTGGCATACCACACTTTCATTCCGACAATCGGGCACGAGAGCATCTATGTCGCGGTCGGGATACTCGGGGCAACGGTCATGCCCCATGTGATATACCTCCACTCCGCGCTCGTGCAGCCGCGCGTGAACGAGGGGCACGGCAAGAAAAAGCACCTCCGCCACACCATGCTTGACATCGGGATTGCGATGAACCTCGCCTTCCTGATAAACGCAGCCATGCTCATCATGGCAGCCGCGGTTTTCTATTCCAACGGCATGACCGTGGTCGGAATCGAGGACGCCCACGCCACTCTGGAACCCCTTCTTGGCGGGGCGGCAAGCACGGCATTCGCAATCGCGCTCCTCTTTTCAGGGCTATCGTCCGCGGCTGTTGGCACAATGGCAGGGCAGGTGATAATGGAGGGCTTCCTGAAAACAACGATTCCGATATTCCTCCGCCGATTAATCACCATGATTCCGGCATTCGTCGTAATCTGGCTCGGGCTCGACCCTCTCTCCATCCTCATCCTCTCGCAGGTGATACTCTCATTCGGAATCCCATTCGCGCTCATCCCCCTAATCATTTTCACTTCAAACAAGAAGCTGATGGGCGCGCAGGTGAACCGCAAAAAGACCGAGATTGCCGCATGGGCAATCGCCGGCGTGATAATCCTTCTTAACGTCCTGCTTCTCTACCAGTCGCTGGGCGGCAAATTCTGAGGCGTTTTATGAGAATCATAGAGCGGCTGGCAAAAGTTGAAGGGCGCATTGCCCGCGCAGCGGAACGCACAGGCAGGAAACCCTCCGAAATCCGCATCCTGTTCGCGACGAAATACGCAACGGCTGCGCAAATCGCGGAACTCGCAAGGCTTCGCCCCTCCCTTCTTATCGGCGAGAACCGCGTGCAGGATGCGGAGGAAAAATTCGATGAACTTGCGGGCATCATCCCCCTTGCGTCGTTTTCCAGAATCGAAAAGCACATGATCGGCACGCTGCAGTCCAACAAGGCAAAGCGCGCGGTGGAACTTTTCTCCTGCATACAAAGCGTGGATTCGCTTCCCCTCGCAGAAAAAATCAGCCGCCACGCCAAGCAGGCGGGGAAGGAAATCGAAATCTTCGTGGAAGTGAACAACGGCGAGGAAAAGAAGAGGGGCATCAGGCAATCCGAACTTTCCGCACTCGCCGCATCCATCCAGAATCTCCCGAATGTCAAACTCGTCGGGCTGATGGGAATGGGAATCGAAGGCGATGAATCCGCCACCCGCGCGTTTTTCCGCTACCTTCGCAAGCAGGCAACTCAGCACAAGCTTCTCTGCTCCATGGGCATGTCCAACGACTTTGAAATAGCTGTCGAGGAAGGCGCGGACATGGTGAGGATAGGCAGCGCGGTTTTCAAGGAATAAGTTTCAAGCAGCACCGCCCATATTTTCTCTCGGCTCCTGCCAAATCATTTTAACTGAAGCCGTGCAAATCCCGCCATGGCAATGGGCAAACTCGACTCGGCAAAGGCGATAATCGCGGGCTTTGCGATGATGGCTCTCGAAATCGCGGGCGCGCGCCTCCTTTACCCGTTCTTCGGCTCCTCCATGATAATCTGGGCATCCATAATCGGGATGTTCATGCTGGTATTGTCAATCGGCTATTGGCTCGGGGCGAAGATAAGCCCGCGCAAGGACGCGGAGGAGATTGTCGGCAGGGCGCTCCTGCTTTCGGGAATGTTCGTGGCGCTGCTCCCGTTCATCGGCGATTTCATCAGGTATCTCTCACTTCCCTGGCAGATTCTGCTGCCGCTCTCCGCGCTATTGGTTTCCTTGCCGGCAATTTCGCTCTCGCTTGTTTCACCCGTCCTTATCGAAAAGACGGACAAGGGGCACGCAGGGGCGTCCGCAGGCACGATTTACGCGGTTTCAACCGTCGGCTCGATTGCAGGCACGTTCATACCCGCGTTTTTCATGCTTCCGGTAATCGGCGTTGCTGCGACGCTTGCAGCCGCCGGCGCAATGATGGCGGTGCTCGCAATCCTTTTCATGAAAAAGCCGTCCGGCGCGCATGCGGCGTGCATACTGGTCGCACTCGCGCTTTTCTCGGGCTTCGCAATCGCCCAGCCCTTCGGCATCCCGACCTACTTTTACACCGCGAAGGTGGTCGATTCCGCGGGCGCGAGGTATCTCATCATGGACGGGTGGGCGGAGTCCAGCCTCAACCTGTCGAACCATTCAGCGCCGGTCTTCGAATACGCCAAGGTGATGGCTGCGCGCATGCGGTCCCTCGGCAATGTCAGGAAAGTCGCGATAATCGGGGCAGGCGGCTGCACGCAGGTCCACCACGTGAAGGGCATCTTCCCCTCGGCAACAATAGACGTCGTTGACATAGATGCGAAAGTCTTTGACATATGCAAAAGCAGGTTCTTTGTAAATGAGGATGATGGCGTGAAATTCCACGTGGAGGACGGGCGCAAATTCCTCGAGGAAAATCGTGGCTATGATCTCATAATAATAGACGTTTTCTCGTCCGGCTGCCACCTCCCCCCTCACATCGGAAGCGCGGAGTTTTTCGCAACAGCCGCCCGTGCCCTCTCGGACAACGGCTCGCTCATGGCAAACGTGATTGTGAAAGCCGGCGGGCCTGCGAACAGGGCGTTTTGCGCCACAGTCGCGACCGCATTCGAGGAGGTCTCCTGCGAGCCACTGGGGCAGGAAGGGAAGATTGTGAACCTCGTGATAACTGCGGGCAAGGCAAGGGCAACGCCCCTTCCTGCGGTCGGGCGGGACATCATGACCGACGACCTGAACCCGATTGAGGCGAGCTACGGCTTCGAGTGCGTCCCGTCTTGAAAAAAAGATTCCGGCATCCGCGCGGCACGCGCAGGTTCCGACGCAAGTTCTCCTACGCTTTTTCGGCTTTTTTCCACATCAGCTTGAACTGGTTGCGGTAGCCCTCCGCGTTGTCCCTGTTTTTTATCACGACTGCGACCGGGGGCTTGGCGGTCCAGATGATAAGCGCGACTGAGTCCTTGTAGATGAACGTGTCGGTGATGCTTGAATATTCCTTGGGGTAGAACCTCGCCTTGCCGCAGTATTCCTTGAAGAATTCGCGGTTGCTCTTCAGCGTCTCGTTGAAGATGACGTATGACGTGATTCTTTTTTTCCTCTTGACCTGCTGCCATGCCGGGAAGTACGCCCCCATCACCTCTCGGAAAAGCCCGGGCGAGCCGAAATCGAAATACTCGCCCCCGTCCCCGACTTCATGGAGCATGCCGTCCAGCACCGAGCGTATGCCTTTCGTGCCCGTATAGACCGAAACTTCCTGCTTTCCCATGCCTGCCTGCAGCATCGCCTCGAGGCTCGGAAGCGACGCTTGCAGCTTTTCCTCCTGCATGTGCAGGATATCCAGCAGGCGCCGGGGGTTGGCGGGCAAGAAGTGCCGCTTCTTGCCCTCGATTATAGAGGAAACCAGCCCCTTTTCGGCAAGCCGCTGGAAGATTTGATACGTGGTCGCCTTGTGCAGGCCCGTCTTCTTTATCACGGGCCCGGCAGTGCTAGATCCAATCTCAAGGAGCGCAAGGTAAACTTGCGCTTCCGCTTCGGTAAGCCCGAGCTCCCTGAGGATATCCGCCTCTTCCATGGCATTCTATCGGGTTGCCATCTTTTAATGCTTCCATTTTGTAGTCTTATTCAAGACTACACTTTATTAAATATATGTTTAAGACACATATTGCCCATATGGCATACATGCAGGGCGACCAGGCATACGCCGAAGTGGACAGGAAGTGGAAGGCAACATGCAGGGTGCTCCTTGGCGGCGAGGTCGGCGAGCTTGATGATTTCGCTCCATGGCTCTCCGAATTCAAGCGCGAAAGCACAATCCGCCAATCGGACGAATCCGGCAAGGAGGCGGTTTTCGGCGTGCTGCCTTACTACGACGGCTCCAAGTGGCTCGCGTTCGATGACGTGCATTTCGAGAAAAAATACGGCCCTATCAGCATAAACGACTGCAAGGACATCGACTCGCTAATCGAAGCGGTTTCCGAGCGCATCTACTACACTGGAAGCGTGGTTCTGGGCAACTCCGGCTCCGTGCAGTCCTCAAGCTACATAATCGACGCGTTTTTCGTCTATCGCTCGGAGCAGGTGTTCGAGTCGAAGTATGTTGCCTATGCCACCCACGTGATATACTCCGATTGCCTCTTCGGGGGGCAGTGCACTTCCTGCACATTCGGGATACGCACGAACAACTACCTGTCCCAGCGCAACTTCGAGGTCCACAAGGTGGACTATTCCTCGGACATATATTACTCGCACGGGCTGTCCGGGTGCGCAGAATGCATGTTCTCCTTCAACCTGAAGAACAAGCGCCACGCAATCGGCAATTTGCAGCTTGAGCCTTCGAAATATTCCGCGATAAAGAAAAAGCTCCTCGGGGAATTCAGGAATGAGCTTGCGGAAAAGAAAAGGCTCCCTTCCCTCCTCGAAATAGCTTCACAGCAAAAACCTGAGCTTTCGGGCGTCCGGAGGGCATCCTCTTCTTCTGCACACTTCAAATCCGAAAAGCCAGACCTTGTGCCAATCGGGCAGGCGTTTTCCGAAACATCCGCCATAATCCTCGGCAAGCCCCGCTCCGCCATACAAAGCTACGCAGGATGGCTTTCGAAGGAAGGGGCAGTTTTCGAGGGGGGGAAATCCTGCGTCTCGGGCTCGCCACTCCAGCTATCGGATTATGCCCATTTCCTCAAATTCCCCCGCGACAGGCTGCTGACGCAGCAGGAGGCGGACGCAAGCGGGGAGAAAATGCACATTTCCGAAGAGGAGGCAGGCAAGCTTTCGCTTTCCACTATTCCATCCGCAATCACGAAAATAGCGTTCTTCTGCCCTATTTGGGAAGTAGGCACGAACAAGAACAATATCGACTGCCCGACTTCCATCGATTCCGCAAACTGCCTCCGCTGCGTCATAAACGTCAAGTCAAAGTCCTGTGCCTACAACTTCTGGCCGAGGAATTCCGAAACCATATTCGGCTCCTACTCATGCGGCATTTCCTCCTCGTTCTGCATGAAATGCTATTTCTCGAAAAACCTCGCCCGCTGCTTCGAGGTGGACGCGGGGCGGAACTGCTCGGACTGCTACTACTGCCACAACGTGGAGAACTGCCACGACTGCATCCTCTGCTTCAACGTGAAGAACCTGCGATACGCAATCGGCAACCGCGAGCTTCCCAAGGAGGAATACCTGAAGGTGAAAGCGCGCGTGCTTGCCGAGATAAATTCGCAGCTTGACTCCTCGCGCGCCGTGCGCCAGCGCGTGTTTTCGCTTCTTGAAAAGAAAAAGAAGTAAGTGGACTCGGGGGGATTCGAACCCCCAGCCTCCTGCATGCCATGCAGGCGCGCTACCGTTGCGCCACAAGCCCTGAAGCGTGAAAAAAAGAAAAAAACAAAACAATGTCCCGCCTAGGAGGGCGAGATGTAAACAACTGAGTCGCCGCGCACGAGAACCGTCCCGATTCCGCGCTTGACTTCCCCGTCCTTGAGCTGTTCCGCCTTCTCGAGAACGAGATTCATGTGAACGTCATAGCTCACCATGGTTCCGCGAAGCTCGATGCCGCCCTTCAAACCGACTATCACGGTGTTGTTCAGGGAGCCGTTCAGCACGTCAAATGGTCTCTTTTCAGTCATGTTTTCTACCTCCAAAAAACAAAATCTGTCTTTTATCATGACCTAAATGTTTTAAACATCTCCCTCCCCCTACATGTCCGGTGGGCAGGTGGCTGAGCAATTCACGGACAATGAAAAGACCATTCTTTCGCAGTTCTGCACGAGCACAACGTCCGACGTGTTCGCGCTCATCAACCTGCCAGAAGCCGTAAAAGGCGCGCTCTTCTCCCGCTATTCCCGCTCGCCCAAGTCGCTTCGCCGCGTGCTTTTGGAGGAATTCATCCAGAATCCCGAGTCGGGCTTTGACGCGATTGTAAGCGAAGGCGTGAGCCGAGGGCAGTCGCAGATTGTCGCCACGAAAAAGGCGGAAGATTTCTACGACCGCGTGCTTGTGGGCTACGGGGATGATTCCGTTGCCGAGCTTGGAGGCGCGCATCTCGCGGCAGAGAATATTTCAAACGTCCTCACCAAGCTCATGCAGGACTCGCGCATAGGCATGTCCCCGCTTGAGAAATCCACGCGCTACATCTACTTCGACCAGAAGGAGAACGGGCGCTACCGCTACCTTCTTGAACAGAGGATAATGTCCTCCAATTTCGCCGAAGAATACGTCAAGGCGTGCGACTTCCTCTTTGAAACATATGCCGCTCTTGTGCCAGAAGTGGGCAAAATCGAGCAGGAGAAATTCCCGCGGGAAGAGAATGTATCGGACAGGGCTTATGCCTCCACAATCCGCGCAAAGACCTGCGACATACTGCGCGGAATCCTTCCGGCATCCACGCTCACGAACTCCGGATTTTTCGGGAACGGCAGGGCGTTCGAATACATGCTCGTGAAAATGTACGCTTCCCAGCTTTCCGAGGCGAAATCTGTTGCGAAAGAAGCGCACGCCGAACTTTCAAAAGTCATCCCCTCATTCGTCAAGCGCGCGGACGACAAATACGGGCGCGAGCAGCAGGGCTACATGGACGAAGTGAGGGGAAACATATCCCAGATGTCCGCTGCCTATCCAAATCTCAAATCCGCCGCACAGGACAGCTCGCACGTCTCGCTTGTCGAGTTCGACTCGGATGCAGAAGAGAAAATCCTCGCCGCGATACTCTTCCCGCACCTTCACGCCGAGCTTGGCGAAGTCAAGAAGCTCGTGGCGCAAATGCCGAAAGCCGAAAAGGAAAAACTCATCCTTGCCTACATCGGCACGCGCAACAACCGCAGGCAGAAACCCGGGCGCGCGTTCGAAAACGCGTTCTACACCTTCTCTCTCACAGGAAATTTCGGCATGTACCGCGACTTGCACCGCCACAGGATTCTCACGCAGGAGCGCCAGCTTCTCACCACAAAGCACGGATTCGAAATGCCCAAGGAGCTTGTGGACGCCGGATTTGACGCCCGCGTGACTGAAGCGGTCGCAGCGGCTGACGCACTCTACTCAAAACTCGCCCAGTCCATGCCGCACGAGGCGCAATACGTTGTCCCGCTGGGCTGCCGCATGCACTGGTACATCAAGATGAACCTGCGCGAGGCGTACCACTTCTGCGAGCTTCGCTCCATGAGGCAGGGGCATCTGGACTACCGCAAGGCTGCGCAGGACATGCACTCGCTCATCGCAAAAACGCACCCCCTTCTTGCCAGTGGCATGAAGTTCGTGGACTACGGAAACTACGACTTGGAAAGGCTGGAAGCTGAAAAGAAAATAGACAAGAAGCTGGCTCAGCTGAACGCCAAGAAAGAGTGAGCAACGGGTTTTCGGTTTGCGCATAAATATATAAATATTAATAAACTACAACATAGCCGGGTGGGAGACATGCAAGCTTTTACGACTGGTTCTTCTTCGAAAATAAGCGCGACTCTGCGCACGGCTATCTCAGAACGCCTTACTGACAAATCAAAGCCGTTTGACAAACTTGGAATCATAAGCTATGCGCGGGCTTTGAGGGTATTCAGCCACAAGACACACGCTATTTTGGGGTTCCTCGTCAAGCCGGAGAACAAGGAAGTCCTGTCGAAGCTCGAAGGATTGGCAGTGAATTCCTCTGCCAAGGAGCAGCTGATGCGCGAGCTGGATAATCTGGAGATGCAATTGCGCCAGTCTTCACGCAAGAGCTTCGGGTCCCCGCTTACTGCTCAACTGGCGTAAGTGCAACAAACGCCCTGCCTCTTCAAACCGGCACGTTCTTCAATCCGAACCAGTCGCCGAGGAATTTCCCGACGAAGTAGCCCACAAGCGCGGCAAGCATGCCGACAGCCGCCATCTCGATTCCGGACTTGAACCAGTTGCCGACCGTTATCCTCGCCTTGTAAACGCCGACCGCGAACAGCACGAGCGTGGAGAGGATAAGCGAGTATATTATGGACTCCCCTATTCCGAAGAACATGAAAGGCACGAGCGGGACAATCGAGCCGACTATTGCCGAGCCGCCAACGACCCCTGCTGCGCGGTATGGGTTGATGTTCTCAACAGGCGTAAGCCCCAGTTCCTCGGTCATCATTGTTGAAAGCCAAAGCTCCTTGTTGCCGGTGACGGTCTTTACCATCTGCTCAAGCTCGCGCCCGCGCAGCCCCTTTCTCATGTAGATAATCCTGATTTCCTCGGTCTCGATGTCGGGCAGGTGCTCCATTTCCCATTTCTCCTGCTCCATCTCCTTGCGGTAGTGGTCCTGCTCCGCGCGCGCGGACGCGTATGCGACTGCTGCCATGGAAACGGATTCCGCGAATGTCGCCACAAGCCCGGCAATAATCACGATATATTTGTCCGACGTTGCCGAAGCCACTCCAAGCACGATGCCAAGCACGTTGACAAGCCCGTCCTGCCCGCCCAGAATGACGTCCGACAAAAGCGCGCCGCCCTTGCGCTTCCGCTCCTCTTCCCAGTGCGCATCGATTTTTTTCGAAAGCTCTGCAATCTCCTTCGCACTGCGCTTTTTCGCCATGGCAACACATCCACCGGCAAAGTTAAAACCGCTATCCTTGCCGCCCCGGCATGCAACAGATTTTAATTCCCATAAGGCAGAATGCCTTTGCGGGCCCGTAGTCGAATGGTTAAGACGTCGCTCTTACACAGCGAAGATTCGGAGTTCGATTCTCCGCGGGCCCACTCGCATTCGCTCGTGTGTCGCGGTTTCGCCTGATGGCGAAATCCGTCGTAGTTGCTTCGCAACTACTTCGTCTCCGCGGGCCCACTGGTTTCCTGTTTTTCCATTTTGCCACATATATATACTTTTTAAAACTATTGCAGCATATCAACTTCGGTCGAACGGATGAAATTTCTAAAACCCATCAGCCCTGATGCTACCCGCGCATTCCAGCAGAAATACGAGAGTTCCTCCAAAACAAAGCAGCTCGTTCTCAGGCACATCCACCCCCGCAAGTTCAACGCCCTGCTTGACGACATGGTTTCCCAGAAGCGGCTTTGCAGCGACGTGGTGGAGCAGCTGGGGCAGGGCATAGTCGTCCTTGATTCAAGCATGAGAATAACGATAGCAAACCCCGAGCTCGGGCGCATGCTCGGGCAGGACCCCGCCCTCGCAATCGGGAAGAACGCAGTGGAGCTGTTCGCCCCCTATCTTGACAAGGCGCAGATGGACGTGCTGTCTTCCCAAATCGAAGCGAGGAAAAAAGGCGAAAAGGGGAGCTACGAGCTTGAAGCCGTGGTAGGCGGAAAGCGGAAAACGCTGCTAATGACCTCCACTCCCCGCACGGACAAGAACGGGCGGATTCTCGGCTCGATGGCAATCATCGAGGACATAACCGAGCGGAAAATGGCATATGAAAATCTGGAGATGTTCTTCAGGGGCGTGCACCACAGTCCGGTCGCAATCACGATAACCAGCCTTTCAGGCAACACGATTTATGCGAACAAAAGCTACGAGGAACTGGCGGGCGCGCCTCTTGAAAAACTGCGCGGCAAAATTCCCCTCACCCTCGCCAACTCTCCGTTAAGGCAGATGTGGTCCGATGGCGAGTTCGCACGCATCGCGGGCGGGGCGAGCTGGAAAGGGAAGCTCACCCCGACGGACGGGAACTGCAAGGGAGCCGTGCTTGAAACCACCGTTTCGCCGGTCATTGGCAAGGACGGCAAGGCATTCGGCTTCCTGATAATCCACGAGGACGTCACCGAGCTTGTGAAGCTCGGCGAGGAGCTCTCGGCAAAGAACCTCGCCCTCAAGGAAGCGGTGGACCGCCTCTCGCAGCTAATGTCTATACTCTTCCACGACATCAAAAACCCGCTCATGCACATAGAGGGCTTCTGCGTGACAATAGACGAGGACCACGGGGAGAAAATGCCGGATGACGCGCGCAAATTCCTGCAAGTCATCCATGGGGCAGCCGTCCAGATAAACAGCATCATCAACGATTTGAGCGATTGGGCATCGGCTTCCAAAATGGCGCCCGAGCCCCTTTTCCTGCAGGACCTGGTTGCAAAGGCAATTGAGCTTCAGCGCATAAGCGCGGAAAAGAAAGGGATTGAAATCTCCGGCGAATACGCGGGTGGCATGGCATTCGCGGACAGGAAGATGCTGTTCTTCGTCCTGCGCAACCTTATTGCCAACAGCGTGAAATTCACCGAGCAGGGAGGCTTCATCCACGTGGCATCTTCTCTCAAGGGGGATTTCATGGAAGTCTCCGTCACGGACAACGGCGTGGGCATCGCGCCTTGGAGGCTTGACCCGGCGCACAAATACAATATTTTCGATGGCGGCATGCATGCTTCAACCGAAGGCACCAAGGGGGAGAAAGGCACGGGCTTCGGCATCCG
This sequence comes from Candidatus Micrarchaeia archaeon, assembly GCA_041665945.1. Taxonomy (GTDB): domain Archaea; phylum Micrarchaeota; class Micrarchaeia; order Anstonellales; family Anstonellaceae; genus UBA10161. The sequence continues at coordinate 168,673 of JBAYHU010000001.1, read as the reverse complement.
CCAGTGCAAGGAGTTCGTTGAGCAGATGGGCGGAAAATTCTGGGCAGAAAGCAACACGGCGGCCGAGGCAAGGGGCACGACGTTCTTCTTCACGCTTCCCATGAACCCGCCGGAAACCCCCTCAATCTGAGTAGCGGCCAAGCGCGGCGCTCAAGCTGGGGCAAAGAAAAATAAAGCAAAAATAGCTGGGCTTATTCCTCTTTCCTGAAGAACGCGAATCCGCCGATTATGCCTATCAGCGCAGTCGGGAGGCAGCAGCACGAAAGCGGATTCGAGGTTGCGCTCCCGCCAGAGCTGTTGTTGGCGTTCGTGTTCCCGCTTCCGAGCAGGTCAACGCCTCCAAGCGCGCCCAGCACGGATTCGGCGCAGTTCTTGCCGACCGCGCTCTGTCCGCTCGGGCAGCCGCATGATTGTGCGTCGTCCACCAGGTCGCCGTCCACGCATTTGCGGGGCTTGGTCGTCGAGCACGCGTTGTTGAGCGTCCCGTCAGTGCACACGAGCGAGCACTTCTCACCCACCTTGGTCTGCCCCGCAGGGCAGCCGCAGGCGGTTGCTGCGTCCACCATGGCGCCGTTCTGGCACATCTTCGCCTTCTTGGCCGAGCACAGCCCCTCGTTGACTATTTCGCCGCTGTAGTTGCAAGGTATGGACTCGCAGAAAATGCCGTTGGCAGCCTTTCTCTTGCCTGCCGGGCAGCCGCATTTCGTCGCGTTGTCGGCGTATGCCGAGCCGCCTATGCAGACCTTGGGTTTTGTCTTTGCGCAGTTCCCGTTCTTTGTCCCGTCGTCGCACGTCGCCTGCACGCATGTTGCGGTGTCACCGGTCCCGTCCTGTATCCAGCCCGGCACGGCGGTGCAGGAGCAAAGCGCCACGTACTGCATCAGGGCGTGCGCGCCCGGGGAGCCGGTGCACCAGTTGCCCGGGTTTGCAGTTGAGCATTTGCCGTACGGGGTGCCGTCAGAGCACGGGCTCGTGTCGATTTCCGCGAACACAGCGCCCGAAAGGGCAATCAAAACAACAATCGCCAGTGAGAAAAACTTCATTACAATCGCCTCGCTTCAAAAATTCCGTTTAACCAATAAAAATCTTCCTTTATGGTCAGGCGATTTTCGCGAAAAAGTAGTCCCCGAGGAACCACGCGTATTTCGGCTTCGCAACCGCCTTGCCCTCAAGCAGGCGGTATTTCAAAATCCCCGCGCACATGCCCTCGGGCACCCCGACAGCGCGGGGCTTCCTGCACGCCGACTTCAGCGCCACGGCACAGTCCCGCACTTCCCTCTTTTCCACCGCCACCATCCTGTCGTGCTCGATGTGCAGGTTCAGGGCGCGCGAGTGCTTTCCCACGAACGCGTCCACGTCCTTGGAAAACCTGATTGCCGGCCCGGCGGCTTTCCTCACAGCGGGAAGCTCCCACCTGTCAACCTCCAAAAGTATCGTGCATTCCTTTCCGTCGCTCCAGTAGTAGTGCCCGAACACGGAAAAGTCAAGGGATTGCAGGTGCCGCACGAGCGCCTGCGCGGTTTTTTTCAATTGCGGCCAGACCACGTCCGGAACGGTCGGCGGCGCTGGGAAGGCGAGCAGCAGGCATTCCGTGCCTCTTGCCTTGATTGCCGCCTTTATCTGCGCCACGCTTGTGGCCCTTGCCTCCTTGTGGAAGAATTCCTTTGACGGCGAGGCGAGGAACCGCCTGCATTCGAATATGAACCTTGAAAGCGAGGTCTGCGACACCACTGCGGCGACGTTCCTGCCAGTGTCCACCGGGTCTATTACTACAAGCGGCGAATTGAACCTCTTCCTTGCCGCCTGCCCGCCTTCATCACCTTCAAGCACAAGCGAGGGGGCTTCCCATGAAGATGCGTGCTCGAAGAGCGACATGAGCGAGCCGTATTTGATTATGAGGATTTCGCAGAGGTAGCCTGAGAACCCCTCCACGCGGAGCTCCGCCCCATATATCCCGAAATTTTTCATGAATCGCTTGAGCAATCGCACGTCGTCCTTGCCCTTCGAATCAAGTTTCGAGTTCACGTAAGCAGTATGGAGCTGCGTCCTGTCAACCGACGAGCCCTTCTGCGAAATGTCTGCAATCTTGTATGCCGGAACCACGTCCGCATGGTAGTCGCCGGAGAAGACCTGTATGTAGGGGTGTTCCGCGTACCTGCTCTCCACCCTCATCCCGGCAAAAGCCTTCCTTGCGTAATGCACGCCCAGCATTGTCATTTCGTGGTGGGAATAGTGGCGCGGGAAAAGCAGGAAGATGTCGAACTCGTTGTTGCCGGCGATATTCGTGCCCTTGGCAAGCGAGCCGCCGAGGCTCACGATAACCGACTCCGGGCAGGATGCCTGCAGTTTTTTTATCAGGCGGTTCGCTTCCTCGAAATCCTTCCTTGTTTCGCTGCCGCTTGGCTTTATTTTTGACAGCGCAAGGGCGAGAACCGCCTCTGCCTTTTTGGGATTGGCGCACCTCATGACGCCATTGCGGAGGGGATGTTAAAAAAGCATTCGCACCCCGCCTGCCATCATTTTTCTCCAAGGCGGTTGAAGGAGGATTAATAAACATTTCCACTATAAAACATTATTAATAACGATTATCGAGGTGCATCCATGAAGGTATTCCAGCTTCCAAAAGAGACAGTCGCAGCCATAAAAAACGGCAACAGCTTCAAGGGCATTGAAAATTACACGGCTTGGCAGAAAACCAAGGCATGGATGTTCCCAAACAACATCCCGCAAAACTTTGACAAGAACCTTATGAAGTTTTTCTCCGCCCATCTGGACAACCTCAACACGGTCCACAGGGCGGAAATCGAGGCATCGCTGGACAAGGGGAAATACCTCTCCGATGCCGAGAAGAACATGATGAACATCGTAAGGGAAGAGTCGAATTTCAATTCCGTGAACGTTTCCAATTTTGTGGTCAAATACGCGGCAGCATTTTTCGAGCACCACACCAAGTCGCTTGATATCGGCAAGATGGAAGGCATAATCGGCAAAATCGCGTTTGCCAACGCTGTCGCTGACTTGTGGAAGAATTTCCATATCGAAGACGCAATATCCATGCTTTATGTTGCGGAAGTAAATAACGCACTCAAGGAAGCCGCCTATCTCGACAAAGTCAGGGGCGTAGATGGAACTGAATCCTACAATGGCATGGTGGATGCAATCAACAGGCTCTACAAGTGATGCCTGCACACCGATGGCTTCCGCTGGTTCATAATCGCCAGAACACTTGCCGCCTGCCGTCTTTCGCGGGCATGCCAACTTCCGCTATCCTGTCTTACTTTTTTCCCGCGGCGGCTTGGTAGTCCTCGTAGAACTTCTTTATCCCCGCGTCCGTGAAGCCGTGCTTGAACATCTTGTCAAGAACGTCCGGCGGGACGGTCGCGATGTCGCAGCCGCAAAGCGCGGCCTGCACCACGTGCAGGGGCGAGCGCACGCTCGCCGCGATTATCTCGGTCTTGTAGCCGTATATCTTGTAAATCGCCGCAATCTGGCGAACAAGGTCCATCCCCTCATCGCCGACATCATCCAGCCTGCCCAGGAAAGGCGAAACGAATGTCGCGCCCGCCTTTGCCGCCAAAAGTGCCTGCGCAGGCGAGAAAACAAGAGTGACGTTTGTCTTGATTCCCTTCTTCGAAAGTATGCGGACAGCTTTGAGCCCCTCTTCCGTCATGGGTAGCTTGACAACGACATTCTTCGCCCACTTGGCGAATTCCTCGCCGTCCTTTACCATGCCCGCTGCCTTCTCCTCCACGCCTTCGGCGGAGACAGGGCCGTCCACGAGCTTGCATATCTCGATTATGACGTCCTTTTGCTTCCTTCCTGACTTGAGAATGAGCGTGGGGTTGGTGGTCACTCCGTCCACAAGCCCTGAATCAGAATACCTCTTTATTTTCTCAGTGTCCGCAGTGTCAAGGAAAATCTTCATGCAAATCCCCCCTACTTCTTCAGCTTTATCTCCTCTTCAACGACTTTTGCAATGCCAGCCCTGTCAAGCCCGTATTTCTTAAGAAGCTCGGGCCCCTTGCCGGACTCGCCGAACTTCATCTGCATGCCGTGCCTTCTTACCGGCACGGGATGAACTTCAGCGAGCGTTTCGCACACTGCGGAACCCAAGCCTCCTTTGACCTGGTGGTCTTCCACAGTAATTATCCTTCCGCATCCGCGCGCCAGCTTCTCAAGCGCCGCGCTGTCGGGGTGCGATATGGTGTGCATGTTCGCAACCGCAACCGAAATGCCCTTCTTTTCAAGTTCCGCAGCTGCGCAAAGCGACTCGAACACGAGGTTGCCGCACGCGACAATGGCGATGTCCGCCCCTTCGTTCAACAGGTTGATTTTCCCGAGTTCAAACGGGGTTTCCTGAGTTGTGAATATGGGCAGCGCGCCTCTTGAGGCGCGGATGTAAAACGGAGTTGTTTTCCCGTGCGCAGCCTTCACAGCCTTGACTCCTTCATTGTAATCGCAAGGCACGACAACCGTCATGTTCGGAAGGCAGCGCGTGAGCGCGATGTCCTCGAAAGCCTGGTGCGTCGCGCCGTCCTCGCCAACGTCCAGCCCCACGTGCGAGCCCTCTATCTTGACGTCCGCATTGGCGTAGCATATTGTCGTCCTTATCTGCTCCCAGTTCCTGCCCGGGTTGAAAACAGCGAATGCGCCGATGTAGGGTTTCTTTCCCGAATACGCAAGCCCGGCTGCAACAGCCGCGAGATTCTGCTCCGCCACGCCGACCTGGAAAAAGCGTTCAGGGTATTTCTTCCCGAACTTTTCGATTTGGACAGAGCCTGCGACATCAGAGCAAAGCGCCACCACTGACGGGTCTGTTCCGCCGATTTCCACAAGCGCGTCGCCGAACGCGTTTCGCGTCGCCGCCTTTTTCAGCTCCGGGGAGAGCGGGTCAAGCAAATGCATTTGTGGGTTGAGTTTCATTGTCCCGCCTCGATAGCCTTCCGCTCGTTCTCAAGCTCGGCAATTGCTTTTTGCGCCTCTTCAGGCTTGGGCGCGATTCCGTGCCACTTGTAATTGTTCTCCATGAACGACACTCCCTTCCCGGGAACGGTGTTCGCGATTATCATGGTCGGCTTTCCCTTTGTCGCCCTTGCCTCTGCAAGCGCAGACATGAGTGCCGCAATGCTGTTGCCATCCACCGTGATTGCATGCCAGCCGAACGCGCGGTATTTCTCCGCCATGTCCCCAAGCGGCATGACATCCTCGGTCTTCCCGTCAATCTGTATGTAGTTCCTGTCGCACAGCGCGACTAAGTTGTCAAGCTTGTATTTGCTCGCAAGCATCACGGCTTCCCATGTGGAGCCCTCCTGATGCTCGCCGTCCGAAGTAACGCAATAGACTCTCCAATCCGCCTTGTCCATCTTGCCAGCAAGCGCCATTCCCGACGCAATCGCAAGCCCTTCTCCAAGCGGCCCTGAAGAATTTTCCACCTGAGGCATCCAGTGCCTTGAGGGGTGCCCCTGGAATTTCGAGCCAAGGCTCCGAAGTTTCAGCGTTTCCTCAACAGGGTAGTATCCCGCCCGCGCCATCGCCGCGTAAAAGACCGGCGCGCAGTGCCCGTTTGAGAGGACGAAGCGGTCGCGCCCGCTCCAGTCGGGCTTTTTTACGTCGTATTTCATTTCGTTGAAGAAGAGGGCTGCAAATATTTCGGAAAGCCCAAGCGGGCCTGCGGTGTGCCCCGAGGCGGCAGGGACCAGCATGCGGATTATGTCCTGCCGCAATGCATTCGCCATCAGGCGTAGTTCCTTGACTGAGTTAATTTTCATTCAGGCACCAACCAGAAAGCCAGTTCCTCCCGGAAAAGATATCTTGCACAAGAATATAAAAGTTAGCTACAGGCAGGGAGCATTCTCAGTTTTCCGCGTCCTTCTTCAGTTCCGCAATCGCCTTCTCCAAATCCGGCTTTGCGAAAATCCCCGATGCCACGCCAAGAAGCGTCGCGCCCGCGCGCGCCGCGGTCTTCGCGCTTCCCATGTCCACTCCGCCGTCCACTTCCACGATTGCGCCGTGCTGTGCAAGCCACGACATTTTGCCTTCCATTGCGGAAATGTATTTCTGCCCTGAAAAGCCGGGATAAACAGTCATCACAAGGACCTGCTCCACCATTTTCAGGTAAGGCTCTGCTTCCTCTGCAGGCGTGTCTGGCGAGAGGACAAGCGCAGGTATTCCGCCAAGCCGCCTCACTTCTTCAATAGCGGCAAGAATTTCCTTTTCCGCGTCCGGATTCCTGCTTTTCCCGCCCCTGCCGCCGGCTTTGGTGAACGATTCAATGTGAAGCTCGTAAATCGCGCCCTTCTTGCCGATTTTCCTTACATAGTCAAGCGGGTTTTCCACCATCAGGTGGTATTCCACAAGAAGATTTTCAGGAATGGGCGTGAATTCCTCGACGCGGAGGGTTTCGTTCGGCACGAACCTGCCGTCCATTATGTCTATTTGCACGCGGGAAACGTATGGCGCGACCTGCGCTATTTTCTTTTCAAATTCCGCCCTGCTTTTCACAAGTATGGCAGGCACTATTTCTACAGCCATCAAAATCCCACGTCATCCGTTTGCCGGATATTCTCTTAATACTTCGTAAATCGCGCCCTGCGCCCCAAGAGTGCTTCTCATCAGGCAAAACGATTTCGCCTCAAACTCGCAGACCGCGCCGGTCTTCTGCACGAATTCCTCTATGTCGGCAACTCCTTTTGACACAGTCGAACGATGCGTCGTTCGACTTGTCAACAGGTCGTTCGGCGTCCCGAACGACCGTGTCGACCTCGCCACCGTTAAATGAACCGAAAACTTCTCGGGCTTGCCGCCCAAAAACGAAAGCGCGCCATCCACTTTTTTCGCAAGCTCTTTTGCGCCCTCCGACTCGCCGCCCACATAAATCGCGCGGGGCACATTGTTGCTCGGATACGCGCCAGCCCCAAAAAGCGATACGGCAAACGGGGCGAACGATATCTCCGCAAGCGCGCCGGAAATCCTCGTCGCGTCCGCTTCCCCGGCATCTCCTATGAACTTGAGCGTGAGGTGCCAGTTTTCAGCTTCAAGCAGTCTCGCCCCAAGCGCCCCTTCAAGTGGGGCGGCAGCCTTTGCCACTGCCGGGCGGCACTCTTCCGGGAGCCTTATGGCGACGAAAAGCCTCATGGATTGGTTTTGACCGATACGAATATAAAATTGCGAACCGTCGCTCTTGCATGTCTGACCCGATTGCCGTGTTTGTGTTTTACCTGGGAATAGCCGAGGTCATTCTTTCCGGCTGTCTTTTCTGGGTGGCTTGCGATGCGTTGCGCAAAGCGCAGGGAAAATCCTTCTACAGGACCATGAGGACGCTCTGCGTCGCGGTGCTGCTCTTTTTCACCGTGCAGGTGGTTTCCAAGTTCCGCCTGATGCGCGAGGACATGCTCGTAATCTCCGAGGTGCTCTCATCCATTATGCTCGTGCTGCTCCTGATTTCGGTGGTAAGCGAGCTTACGAAGGGCATGATGGCCCACGAGCACCTGATGAAGCACAGGCGGCACGGCAGGCGCGACGTGGACTGAACCGGCGGATTTGCCGGGAACAAGGAGGGGACGCGGATGCCGGATTACAGGTTTGCCGATGCGCACTGCCATCTTGAGTCCTGCCCGGGCATACTTCTTCCCGATGCGCTTCTCATAACTTCGGGCTACTCGCACGACTCCAACATGAAAAACGCGAGGATAGCCGCGCGGCAGGAAAACACCTATCTCTGCGCGGGCATTTCCCCGCAGGAAGCCATGAAGCACAAGGACATCAAGATAAAGCTCGTGGAATGGGAGGAAGCGATTGCGTCTGAAATCGCCGACGGCGGGAAGCTCGTGGCAATAGGCGAAATCGGGCTTGACTACCACTGGGGAAAGACGGATGAGGAGAAATACCTCCAGCAGGAATGCTTCATCTCGCAATTGCAGCTTGCCGAGCGGCTGAACCTTCCGGTGGTCATACATTCCCGCGACGCCGAGGCGGAGTGCCTCGACATAGTGAAAAACTTCAACCTTCCCTTCATGCTCCACTGCTTTTCGGGGAAAAGCGAAATCGCCATGGCTGCGGCGGAAACAGGCAGGTGCATAATATCAGTGCCGCCCCTCAGGAGCAAGGACAGGAAGCAGTTCATCCGCGACCTGCCTGCCGAAAAGCTCGTGGCTGAGTCCGACGCGCCCTACATAGGCAAGACGCCCGAGGCTGCGCTGGAATCAATAAAAATGATTGCGGAAATAAAGGGGCTGCAGGAGGAGGCGGTGCAAAAGCAAACGCTTCTGAACGCAATCGGGTTCTTCAAGATAAAGTAAGGTGGTCACATGTTCGGAAAGCTCGCCAATCTCCTGAAAAAGGACGACGCAAAAAAGACAATAGCGCTTCTTATTGACGGCCCGAACGTAATCCGCAAGGATGTCCGCCTCGACTTGGTGGCTGTCCGCAAGCTGATAGAGTCGCACGGCACGATAAAGGTGTCCAAGGTTTTCCTCGACCAGTATGCGTCGGACAAGCTGATTGAGGCGATGACCAACCAGGGCTTCGAGCCAATCATTACCACGGGCGATGTGGACGTCACCATGGCTGTGGAAGCAATGGCGCAGGTCTACAACCCGCACGTGAACACGATCGCGCTCATGACGCGCGACATTGACTACCGCCCCGTGCTTGTCAAGGCAAAGGAGCTTGGCAAGACGACGATGGTAATTGGGACAGAGCCCGGCTTCTCAATCGCGCTTCGCAACACCGCGGACATCGTGATAATGGCTGAGCAACGGTAGGTGGTTTTATGGGGACTCCGGATTTCAGGGGTTTTGTCGTGCTTTTCGCAGGCGTGCCTGTCTTCCTGCTCTGGCTGGCAGCTTTCCTGTTCTCCATCTCAAAAATCTACAACAAGAAGGACAAGGAGAAGGTTTTCGATTTCTTCGGAACAGGCAAAATCAAGGCGCGGAATATCGCCGCCTATTGGGCATTCGGCTTCCTTGCCGCGAATCTGGTTTCCATTTTCATAATAGGAAAACTGTCCGACCTCTTCCTCATCCAGCTCTTGTTCTTGGACCTGCTCATATTTGCTTTCCTGATTCCGTCAGCCACCGTGCTTTTCCTGCTTTATTTCGCCTTCCTCTACCGCCCTTCTGCGCAAGAAGCTGAAAAACGGAAGTCGTGGTGGTTCGAAATACCGCGCGATTCGCTGGTTCTCATAATCGCCCTTTGCCTGATTGCGATTGCCACCGATTTCTCGTCGTGGCTGTGCTCGCCGTTTGCCTTTTTTCTGGCAGTCATGATATCAGCTTTCAAGTTCGCACTCGGAGGGCGGGCTGGCAGGAAAGCGAAGAAAACGCGCAGAAAAGAGGATTAGCTCTCGCCAATCAGGCGGTTATCCCCTATTCTCATCCAGCCACGCAAGCACTTCCTTCTCGTGCCCGTCCGGCTTGACGCTCTTGAATACCTTCTCCACTTCGCCGTCGGGGGCTATGATGAATGTCGTCCTGTTGACTCCGGTGAACGACCTTCCCATGAACTTCTTCTCGCCCCAGACTCCGTAGTCCTTCGCCACTTTCGCGCCGACATCCGCAAGCAGCGTGAATGGCAGCTTGTATTTCTTGGCGAATTTCGAGTGCGAGGCGGAATCGTCAGGCGATACGCCAAGCACGACTGCGCCCCGCTTTGCATATGTGGCGCTTGCGTCCCTAAACCCGCAAGCCTCGGCCGTGCAGCCCGGCGTGTCGTCTTTCGGGTAAAAGTAAAGCACGACGGTCTTTCCCGCGAAATCCGAAAGCTTCACCATCTTGCCGTCAGCATCCGGCAGCGAAAAGTCAGGCGCTTCCGTCCCTTCAGGTATCATGTTCCCACCCCTATATGTCCCTTGATGGGGCGGCAGCTTTTATTCGAATGGCTACTCTCGCAAGGGTAATTCAACAGGAGAAGATGAACACGAGCCCGTGCTCCTCTTTCTTGTCGATTTTGCAGTAGCCGTAGCGCTCGAACTGCACGACTGCGCCGTCTGGCAGCTGCCTGCACGACATTTCGCAGTAGCCGTTGTCCTCAGCCATGCTGTTTTCGGCGAAATTCCCGTTCTCGTCAAGAAGGTCTTTCGGGATTTTCACCTTGCAGGCAACCGCGGACTCGAGTGGAACCCATTGTATCTTCTTCGCCGCGATTCCCTCGTCGGCTTCGTATTTTGCCGTGATTCCGTCCGCGCCCTTCGCAATAATCGTGAGGTTGTACAGCTCCTTGAGCCGGAAAAGCTCGTTCATCTGCAGCGCTTCCGCGTCAGGGCCGGCAATGTAGAATGTCGAAACTGCCGCCATCTTCCTCTCGCCCATTTCCGGCTTTCCGGGGTGGTTTTTCAGCGCGGCTTCCTTCGCAGGCGCGCCCTCCACTGTGAGCTTCACTGGCGAGCGCACGAAATAGCGCCTCTCCGACCTCTCATCAAGGAGCTTCCTGTTCTCCGAAAGCAATTTGTCCCAGCCAGGCTCGGACTCCACCTTGGACAATCCAAACGTTAGCACGAACGACTTTATCGCCTCGGGCAATATGCCGCGCCTCTTGAGTGCAGATAGCGTGGGAAGGCGGGGGTCGTCCCAGCTCTCCACCTTGCCGCTTTCAATCAGCGGAGTAATCAGCCTCTTTGAAATCGGGGCGTTCTTTATCTGCAGCCTCGAGAACTCGATGAGCTGCGGCGCGCGCAGGTCGAGCTTTTTCAAGACCGCGAAATACAGCGGGTTCCTCAATTCGTATTCCTTTGTCCTCATGGCGTGCGTGACATCCTCAAGCGAGTCCATTATGGGCGCGGCGAAATCGTACGACGGCCAGCAGAAGTATTTCTCACCCTGCCTGTAGTGCGGTTTTTTGATTATCCTGAAGAGCGCGGGGTCGCGCATCACGGTGTTTTCCGAGTGCATGTCGCCTCTGAAGCGCACGATCGCCTCTCCCTCCTCCATCTTCCCTTCGCGCATCTTGCGGAACAGCGTCATGTTCTCCTGCGGCTCGCGGGCGGAGCAGTCGCACGCCTTCATCTCTTCCCTACCCTTCTTTATCTCCTCGGCCTTGCACGTGCAGACGTATGCCGCGTATTTCACGAACATCTCGTCGCAATAAGTATAGAACTCTTCCATCCTGTCGGAAGTGTATGTTTCATCAGCCCAGTCAATCCCGAGCCACAGCAGCCCCGCCTTTATGGCATCCACGTATTCCTTCTTTTCCTTCTCCGGATTGGTGTCATCGAACCTGAGAAGCATCTTCCCCCCGTATCTTTTCGCTGATTCGTAGTCCAGCCACACGGCTTTCGCGTGCCCGATGTGCGGGTAGCCGGACGGCTCGGGCGGGAACCGCGTAACAACGCGCCCCTGCACCGCCGCAGGCAATTCTATCTCCTTTTTCTCTTCTTTCTTCTCCTCGAAAACGAATTCGGAAAGCTCCTTTTCCATGTCCTCGGGCTTAAGCTCGTTCACGCGCTTTGCCTCGTCGTTGATGAGTTTCATAGTCGCCTTCATGTCGGCTTTCGCGTCCGGCCACTCGCCGATGACTTTCCCTATTATCTTGGCAGGTATTGCAAGCTTGTAATCGTGGGCGTTTTTCAGCGCCCATTTGCGGATGACTTCCTCGAATGTTTTCATGGTCTGATTTCGGGAATAAGGGTTATTAGATTAACCCGCAAAATGGTTTTCCATGCCCCATCTCTCTTTGGCATACCATGAACTTGACAGGAAATGGAAAGCCACCTGCAGGATTCTTCTCGGGCAGGAAGTGGGTGAACTCGCTTCTTTCGAAAAATACCTGTCCAGGTATGTCGAGCCGATATTCGAGAAACAATCATTCCTTTCTGGGAAGCCCTGTTTCGTTTCCCTCCCCAACTTCTGCAACGGGGCAAAATTCATCAGCAACGATGAGCAGGAGAAGTTCAAGCAGGCAATCGCAGGCAACCCGCTTTCCATAAACGACATCAAGGACGTTGACTCTATCGTGTCCGCGCTCGGGGAAAGCGCGGCATACAGCGGCAATATCGTGACAGGCAACTCGAAGTTCGTGGAGCAGAGCAACGGCATCATCGACTCGACATATGTCTTCCACTCCTCGGATTATTTCGGCGCAAGCTATGTTGCATACTCCAGCAACGGGCGGCTGGACGAATACGTCTTCGGCTGCAACTGGACCGGCGAGTCCAAGTTCGTAATCACCTGCCATGATACTTTCAAGCTGACGCGCTCCTTTGAAACGCTTAGGTGTTTCACTTCCGCAGACTGCTACTACAGCGCCAATCTCGAGGACTGCCTCGGCTGCCTCTTCTCTTTCAACCAGCGAAGCAGGCGCAATCTCATCGGCAACCTCGAGCTTCCGAAAGACGAATACAAGAGCCTCAAGCAGAAGCTGGTTTCCGAGATTGCGGAAGAACTCAAAAGCAAAAAGTCGCTCGTGTCCATAGTCGAGCTGATATGTGATTAGCATGCACGCGGCAATCGAAACTGCATTCAGGTCCATCACCAAAGTCCTGCTCGGGCAGGAGCTTTCAGGAATGCAATCCTACGGCGCATGGCTGGAGCGCGACGTGCGCATGCCGACCTCGCACAAATCCGCGCTTTCGGACCAGATGGTGGTCCTGTCGTTCTTTTCATTTTTCAAGGAGACGAAAGACAGGGTAATCAAGCTTGAGGAGGGCGCAAGACTCGGGGAAAAATCGATTTCAAGGGAGGACGCGCACAAGCTTTGCCTTTCAAACGCGCCTGAAATATTGCGGAGCATAAAGCTCTACGCCGCGGAGTCGAAAGTCGGCGACAACGTGGAAGTGGAAGGGGCAGGGCAGCACGGATACTCCAGCTTCTGCTGCAATGGCGACTCTTTTGTGTATTCCAAATACTGCGCATATACCATGTGGCCGAGAAGCAGCGAGTACATTTTCGGCTCGGACTTCATTTTCTCCTCGAAATTCTGCCTCAAGTGCTACAATTCCGTGAACCTCTCGCGCTGCTTCGAAGTCAGCCAGTCGGTATCCTGCTCGGACTGCTACTTCTGCCACAACTGCGAAAACGTCAGAGATTCGATGTTCTGCTTCAACGCCAAGAACCTGAAATTCGCAATCGGGAACAGGGAATATCCAAGGGAGGAATACATGCGCATCAAGGCGCTTGCGCTCAAGGAAATATCCGGAACGCTTCTGCGCGACAAAACCTATCCTTACAGCATCTACAATGTCGCATGCGGGGCTAAAAAGAAAAAGTAGCCATCTTTTTGCAAGCCAGCGCTTCTCCGAGCCGCACTATCTTTTCGCGAACTTTCCAGCGTCGATTCCGAGCCGCGCCATCGATTCGGCGGTCTTTCCGGTGATGACAAGTTTCGCTTTCTTGAGCGCCGCCACGTCTCTGCTTCCGGAAAGAAGCATGGCAATTCTCAGGTCGCGCTTCCACTTCGCTGCTTCCGCCGCCGGCTCTTTCGCCTTCAGGAACGGAAGCGCAGCGCCTGCAAAGCTTGCGCCCAGCGCAATCGCCTTCGCGGCATCCAGCCCGCTTCGCACGCCGCCGGAAGCTATTACATCTACAACATCTGAGCAGGATGCAATGCACTCGCAGGTCGGGTTGCCCCAGTCCGCGAATGTCGCCTCCTCCTTGCTCCTCAAATATTCAACCTTGCTCCATGAAGTTCCGCCGGAGCCTGAAACGTCAACCATCTTCACTCCGGCTTTCTTGAGTAGAAGCGCAGTCTCGCGGGAAATTCCTGCGCCGGTTTCCTTCACAATGACCGGCACTCCGAGGTCTTTTGCGAAAATCCCTATCTGCGCAAGCACGCCGGCAAAATCGCTGTCGCCCTCGGGCTGCACGACTTCCTGCAAGGGGTTGAGATGGATGGCAAGCGCGTCCGCCTCGACGGCATCGAGCATTTCGCGCACTTTTTTCACGCCGTATTTCTTGAGCTGGCAGCCGCCAATGTTGCCGATAAGCGGAATTGTCGGCGCGGCTTTCCTCACCCTGAACGTGGGGGCAAGCTCGGGCTTTTCAATCATGGCGCGCTGGGAGCCAAGCCCCATCGCAAGCCCTTCCTTTTCAGCCGCAGCCGCAAGCCGGAGATTTATCTTCTCCGCATCCGCGTAGCCGCCGGTCATCCCGACTATTACCAGCGGCGCGGACACCTTCTTGGAAAACAGCTTCGCTGCAGTGTCCACTGCGCCGAACTCCATTTCAGGGAGGGACGAGTGCACGAAGCGCACGTCCGAAAATCCCGCTGAAAACGAGTACTGCACGTCGTTCTTCCTTGCGGCTTCGACGTGGTCCTGCTTCCTGCTTCGTATGTCCATAGGATAACCGGATGGATATGGAAAACGCTTATTAAATGCCTTTGCGAAATGCGCATATGAAAGCTTCGGATTGGCTGCGCGAAAAGTATGTCTATATAGTCGTGCTCTCTCTGCTGATTCTCCTCATCTGGACAATGCACGTGTTCCAGCAGGGTGGGATGGACGTTGAATCCGCGAAAGTCTATCTCCAAGCGCTCACCGTTGTGGCAACCCTAGCACTCCTGTATTACGCGTATTTCAACGTCGCCTCGAAGCGCGAGGAGGACACCGCGCGCCTCGAGCTTGCCGTGCGCCCCATCCTGATATGGGAACTCGAAGGCGAAGGGGGAAAAGTGAAGCTCGCCTACAAGACCATAAAGCACCCGATTTACGACTTCCACGCCACGCTGCGCCTTGGCAAAAAAACGCTTGAGCTTGCCGAGCGGCATCTCGACGTTTTCGAGGCGCACCCCGAGCACGCGTACACGCGGAACCTGTCCGATTTCGTCGTAGAGGGCATGGATGATGCGAAACTGAAGGAGATGCACCTGAATTTCTCCTACCACTCCGAAGTCGGCGGGAAATACGAGTTCTATTTCACAAAAGAGGTCCTCAGGGAAAAGAAGGGGTTCGTTTTCCAGCACCGCAACTTCGTCTCGGCGAAATACCCGTGGCGCAGCGCGAAGATAGTCTTCGACGACGAGTGAGCGCGGCGCGGATTTTCGCCGCCTACCTGCTTATCGCAAGGCCGGCATATGCGACGACGGAACTGCCATCGCCGGTCTGCTCGCCGGAATTCGTGTATTTGAGAAGCTCGCACGACTTCGCGCCCGCAAGCTTTGCGTAATGCATCGCCGCGGCAATCGGGCCGTGACCGCAAATGGAAAGGTTCTTCGCTTCGCACATTTCCTCGAATTCCTCCTCGTCAAGCGCAAGAAGCTTTGAAATGGCGGCACTGTCCTTCTTCCTTGCAACGTCTGCTGCCTCATAGTGCGTGAAGTCCGACGATGCTATCACAATCGCGTTCCTCTTCGTTTTTTTCACAGCATCAAATATCGCGCGCCCCAAATCCTGCGCAGATGCGACGTCCTGCCAGCCCATGCATATCCCGACCATCTTCGCGTCAGGGGCGCACATCTGCAAAAACGGCACCTGTACTTCGGAGGAATGCTCGCCCGCGTGCGCAAGCTCATCCTTCCTTGCGACCTTCCCGCCCTTCACAATCGCCTCGGCAAGCGCACCGTCGCACTTTATCTCCCCAAGCGGGGTTTTCCAGTCGTCGAATGAAACCGAAATCGGCATGCCTACTCCTGTGTGGTTCGGCCCGATTATCACGGCAGTCAAATCCTTCCTGCTCCAGTTGCTGCAAGCCGCATAAGAATAAGCCGCGCACGCACCCGAATAAACGTATCCCGCGTGAGGGCAGACGATAGCCAATCTCTCCTTTGCCTTGACTTCTCCTGCCGCATCCTCAAGAAAGCCCTTCACCTCGCCTCTAAGCGAGGACGGGGCTGACGTGTAAAACGAGCCTGCCACCGCCGGATATCTCATAAACTGGTTTCCTATCGCTAACCTTATAAAATTCGGGCATCAATCCAGCATTATGGCAGAAAACATCGTGGCGCACTCGTTTGAGGCATACCGCAAGAACTTCAAGCTCATCTCGTTTTTCGCGATTCCCTCCCTTCTCGCGTTTTTCATCCCGACGCTCGTCAACACTCCGGTATTTGCCGCGCTCGGCGGGACTTTCCTGCGCACGGGCAGCATCCCCGACCTGTCTGCCTCCGACTTCGGCGTGATAATCGTCGCGCTTCTGGCGTCGCTTTACCTCATGTCGTTCGCAATCGCGAACATCAACATCGTGATTAAAAGCCAGCGCACGAGCACGAGCATAAAGGACGAGGTCATCCGCAAGGGGCTCACGGGCTACACGCTCAACGTGTTTTTGCTTTTCCTCTTAGGCACAATCGCGCTTCTCATAATACAGCTTCTCACATTCGAGATGGGCGCGCAGACATGGCTCGCGCCGCTTCTTTCGCTTCTCGTGTGGCTGCCCCTGTTCTTCGCGCCAGCCGCGATGGTGATTGACGAGATGCGCCCGTTCCGCGCGGCGCAGAAATCCTTCTCGCTCGTATTTTCCAAATTGCCCTACGTGGCGCTGTGGCTCTTCGCGTCCTTTGTAATCCTCTCCATCATCGACGCGATATTCCTCGCCGCGCTTCCGCACAAGTTAGGCTCGCTTGCGGTCGTGCTGATAAACTCGCTTGTGATAATGCCCTTCCTCGTCGTCTTCCAGACGCAAATCTACATGAGCAAATACACGATACTCACGTAGGTTGGGCGTTGGAAAACAGAAAAAAAGAAAAGAAGCCTATTTCAAGTAAGAAGCGTCTTTGAGGTGCTCGAGATTCCGCTCGCAGCTCCGGTTATCGCAGCCACCACGACTCCGCCGATTATCATGCCGTATGCCGCGGTGATGTATTTTCCCCTCTGGTCGGACGGCTGCATCTGGGCGAATCCATATACAAGCCCGCCAAGGACGATGAGTATTATCGAGAAAGCGTATCCCACAGAAGTAAGGTCAGTCTGTATGCCGGTAAGTGTGTCCACAACGCCTGCCAAAGCAACACCTCGGATGGATTTCCCCGCCAACCTATAAAATCCTGCCCCCGCCGACGATTGGCGCGCGGGTGGCGGAGTCTGCTTTTTATATTTTTCCCTTTTTATACACGCAGAGGTGGACCTACATGCGCGACCTTTATCGGTTCCCAATTTACAAGATGGACGAGGACGAGGGCGGAGACGACGAGGACGAGGACAACTTCGACGAAGACTGGGAAGACGAGGACGAGGAGTAAGCCCACAACCGGAAACTGATTTTTCTTTTCATTTTTGTTTTTTATTTTCCTTCTTCTGTCCGTTTTTACCTCTCAAACCTCACCGGCACGGCACTCTCATTTTGTTTTTAAACCGCAAATTGGCACCCAATTGCATGGCGACTGTCGAGGAAGAGATAATACATTGGTGGAAGGACGACAAGGGCGAATCGCACAGGAATGCGCTTCGCATCGAGTCCGAGCCCACCTCGGAATACAACGGGTTTCCCAGAGACGGAATAATCACGCTTCGCATACTCAACACGGTCTCGCAGCAGGCGATAAAGCTCTCGCCCGACGAGGCGCTTCGCATTTCCACGCAGCTTCTTTCGGTCGCAAAGGAGCTTCTCAACCAGAAAAGGCAAATGTGGAACCATCATGAGGACTGAATCTACTTCTGCCCCAACTCAGGCAAGTTTGGTCGCTTTGCCGGGGTTGGGGCGCCCCTCCCACCCCTAGGGGGCATATGCCATTCACCATCTCCCCCTGAGGGTTCAATACAGTTGTTCGGCGCGCCGAACAACTTATTGACAAGTCGAACCGCGGTTCGACTGTGTCAACCCCGATTTGCAACAGTCGTCAGGTGTTCCCACTGCGCCGGATAGCTAGTTTTTTATTTTCATTCAAGCCCATTTTCGTCCGGTCATCATGGATTCCTTCGACATCGCGATTATCGGCGCAGGCCCCGCGGGCACTTACGCGGCTTATGCTGCGGCAAAGAACGGCTTGCGTGCCGTTGTCTTCGAGGAGCACGAAAAAGTCGGCGAGCCGGTGCACTGCGGCGAATGCCTCTCGCTTCTCGCGGCGCAGCGCCTCGGGCTTGCCATCCCCGACGAGGCAATTTCCTCCAAGGCGCGCGGAATCCGCGTGGTCTGGCCCGACCGCTCATACTCATATATAGAGGAACCCGGGTTTTCCCTTGAAAAGGAGAAGTTCGAGCAATTCCTCGGGAAGCTCGGCACAGACGCGGGCGCAACCTACAGGATGAAGCACAGGGTATCAGAACTGAAGCGTGATGGCTCTGGCTGGCAGATATCCACCACGCAAGGCGAATTCTCGGCAAAAATCATAATCGACGCCTCCGGCGTCGCGGGTGTCTCCTCCAAGCTCCTCAATCTCAACACTCCTCCGAAAACAGTCGTGGGGCTGCAATACGAGCTTGCGCCAATCGAGTCGGACGGCTTCATTGATTTCTTCCTCTGGCCGCGGCTCTCGCCGCATGGCTACCTCTGGATAATCCCCAAGAAGAACGGCAGGGCGAATGTCGGGCTCGTTACAAACGACGCTCCGGCAACCCGCAAATACCTCGAGCAGTTCATAGACGAATACGGCTTGAAGGAAAAGAAGAAAGTCGGCAAGATGGCATTCGGCGGGCAGATACCCGCGTCCGGCGCGGTGCAGAACACCTATTCCGACGGCATACTGCTCGTTGGCGATGCCGCGGGCTTCACCTCTCCCATGTTCGAAGGCGGCACTTCCCTTGCGATGACTTCTGCCAAGTTCGCAATTGACGTGGCGGCAGTTGCCCTGAAAAACGGCGACACTTCCAAGCCCCATCTCGCCCGCTACGAGTCGCTTTGGCGCGCCGAGTTTCCCGACTACAAAAAGCTCGTTGGGGGCAAGGATTCGCTCTACAAATTCTCCGACGCGGAGCTGAACAAAATCGGCTCAATCATTCCAAAAGACCTGACCAAGATTTCCACTCTTGACAAGGCAAAAGTAGGCACGAATGTCATCCTTCGCGCGCCCGGGCTTCTCGCAAAAGGCTTCCTTCCAGCGATGGAGGCGCTTGGGAAATCCCGCGCCAAGTGCTATGGCTGGTAGTCTTTTTCTTTAATGCACAAAGTTGTGCATTATTGGACTAAAATGTTTATAAACAGGTATGCCAGAAAGGCAGCCATGGCAAACAAACTAATCCCGCTCGGGAAATTCAACAGCGGCGTGGAAGCCCTCCATGCTGCGAACAGGAGCGGCTTCACAATCGCGAATCTCCAGCAGTTCAACAAATTGCTTTTGGGCGAAAACAGGAACACGATAACAATAGTGAGCGACCAGCGATGCTTCTCCGGGCACGCATACCTTCAGGAGAAAAAGAACAAGGCGTTCGGCAACTTCGTCGAAACGGAAACAATAATCAACGGGAAGAAAACGCCGGTCATTGTCGCTGTCCGCAAGGACTTGGTCGGCATGTCCGACCGCGTGCTTTTCTTCAGGCAGGGGCTCTTGGAGGGCAACGAGCTTATGCCGATTCGCGACAGCCGCGGAAAGCCCCTCGAGATTCTCGAAGGCGGCAGCGAAATATTCGTGAACCCGTCAGTTCCACCGAAGGCGGTTTTCGCCCGCAGGAGGCAGGGGCTTGAGTTCTTCCTTGACGACAAGGAGGCGCTGCGCCTTTTCACTTCTGATGACGCCGCATTCGGGCTGGCTGCGCGCTGCCGGGACTTTTTCGGAGGCAGGGGCGTGGTGGCGGCAACAAGCTCGGGGCAATCCGACACCCTATCTGTGTTCGGCTACACGCTGCCGGTTGACTCTTATTCCCGCCTTTTTGCGCAAAAAAGCAGCGTGGCGCAGGGCTGATCTCCCCACCAGTTTTATATCTTTCCACCTCTATTCTGCCATTCAATAGGAGGTAATGGCATGGACGCACTGGAGACGGATTTCACGAAGATAGGCAGCATACTCTCCGGCGCCCAGAATAACCAGAAGGTCAAGATACGCGGCTGGGTTCACCGCTCGCGGACTTCCGGCGGACTTGCGTTCCTTGTCATCCGCGATTCCACTGGCGTAATGCAGTGCGCGGTGAAAAAGGACATAGTTGGCGAATCCGCATTCGCAGCTGCATCAGGCGCGTTCATCGAATCAACTATTCTTGTAGAAGGCACTGTCAAGGAAGATAAGCGCGCGCCCGGCGGATACGAGCTTGCGGCGTCGGCAGTCCAAGTGGTAAGCAAGGGCGAGCCCTTCCCGATTGCAAAAGACCAGTCAGTGGAATTCCTCATGGACACGCGCCACCTGTGGCTTCGCAGCCAGAGGCTCACGGCAATCATGAAGGCGCGCCACAAGATAATCTGGTATCTCCGCGAATTCTTCGATTCCGAAGGCTTCTGGGAGCTTGCCCCGCCAATCATAACCGGCGCGGCATGCGAAGGCGGCTCCACGCTTTTCCCGCTTGACTATTTCGGCGGCAAGGCGTATCTTACCCAATCCAGCCAGCTTTACGCGGAAGTATTCACGACTGCGCTCGAAAAAGTCTACGTTCTCGCGCCCTCTTTCCGCGCCGAGCCATCCCGCACCGTGAGGCATTTGTGCGAGTACTGGCACCTTGAGCCCGAGATGGCGTTCTACAACCAGAAGATGAACATGGAGCTTCAGGAAAAGATGCTCGAATACGTGGCGCAGAAAATGGCAACGAACCACGCCGATTTATTGCAGGCAGTGGGGCGCGAACCCGAAAAGCTGAAGGCAATCCGCGCGCCTTTCAAGCGCATGACTTATGCCGACGCGGTCGAGCTTGCCATCAAGAAAGGCGCGAACATAAAGATGGGGCAGGACCTTGGCGCTGATGAAGAAGCCTTGCTTACAAAAGACGAGGACAAGCCCATTTTCGTGACCAACTTCCCATCCGACATCAAGGCGTTCTACATGCGCGAGGACCCGGACAACCCGGGAACCGTGCTTAACGCGGACTGCCTCGCGCCCGAGGCGCACGGCGAGATAATCGGCGGCTCGGAGAGGATTTGGGATTACGCGGAATTGATGAGCAAGATAAAGGCGAACAACCTCAACCCCAAGGACTACGACTGGTACGTTGACCTGCGCAAGTTCGGCTCCTACCCGCACTCGGGCTTCGGGCTTGGAATCGAGCGTCTCGTGAAATGGACGCTCAACCTCGACCACATAAGGGACGCCATTCCCTTCCCGCGCACGATAAACCGGGTTTACCCCTGATTCCCATGGACGGCAAAAAACCTATGGACGCAAAGGAACTCTACCTTTTCTGCGTGGCAGAGAACGGGCTTTCCGACAGCGACATGGGGCTTCTCACTCCCGCCGACCACGAAAAGCTCATGCGCGGGGACAACGGCAGATACTGGCTCTCCCGCGCAGAGCGCGAGAAATTCACCGTGGCCCTCACCGGCGGGGCGTTCGACATACTCCACATAGGGCACGCGCTCACGCTCAAGAAGGCAAAAGAGCAGGCAGACCTCCTTGTGGTCGTGGTTTCCACGGACGAGCGCGTGAAGCAGGTGAAAAAGCACGAGCCGGTCCACAACGCGGAATACCGCCGGGAGATGGTCGCTTCCATGAAATACGTGGATCTCGCGCTTGCCGGCTCCTCTGACATCATGGAAACGTTCTACCGCGTGCGCCCCGACGTCGTGGTGTTCGGCTACGACCAGACGCCCATGAAGCTTCCCATCCCGCTGAAAACCGTGCACCTGACCGGCGTGGTCGCGGACCCGAAGATGGCAAAGACATCGAGAATAATACGGGATTTGGGGCTCTGAGTGCCTACTTCGCCCTAGCCTTGTCGATTTCGTCTTTCGTTATTATCGTTATCTTGGCTTCGAGATGCCTCTTCGCCTCCTTTATCCTGTCCGCCATCTCGGCGGGCTTGTCCTTCAGGAGGTGCCAGCCTTCGAACAGGAAGAGCAGGAAAACAGCGTAAACCACATGGTAGAGGCTCTTGTCCGCAAAGTGCGCCGCGTCCCTTATGAGGCCATCCGCAGCCGCCCCGATTTTCCCAACTGTCTCAAGCGCCTGCTTGGCAATCGACTGGAAAAGCTCAGCCTTGAATTTCCACTGCATGGTTTCAAGGACCGCAAGCGCCCCGACCATGATGCCGGTCCACTTGAAATTCTTGAACGATTTTTTCCTGTAATCATTTGCCTGCTCGGCAAGCTCGCCCAAATCCTCCTCGTAGTTCAGCTTGAACAGGTTCAGTATCCTGCCTCTCCATTTTCATGTCGCGCTTCGGCTCCTCGGTAAAGCGCATCTCTATTGCCAGCGGGTGGCTGTTTCTAAGCCTCACGCTTTCGACAAGCTTGAAAAAGTCCTCGGACAGGTCGGACGTTCCCTGCCTGTTGGCCGGGCTTACCGCGAAAACGTCGGCATAATTCCTGTAAGTCAGCGTGATTGACTGCGGTTTTTTCGGGGGGAGATTCGCTTCGGGCAGGCTTTCCCAAAACAGCTTTGGCTTGTGCCTGCTCAAAAACGCCCCCATGCTCCGGAATATCTTTTTTTTGCCGCCGTCGGCGTTGGAAACGGGCGGCTTCTCCCTTGCAGATTCCATAATCCCACGCCCATTTTTCCTGTGTTAAATCATAATAAAGCATGCAGTTCCCGTCCGAACGCGCCGCCAGCCGCACGTCGGGCGTAATACATAGCAGTCCGCGGATTTCGCGGACAAGCATGTAGCAAACCCTCACTGAGCAACGTCGGGTTTGCTATAGGTTTAAAAATAAGTGTATCGAATTAGAGCCACTTTGGTCACAAGGTGTGGCAGGCAACTCGAGTGTTGGCTGCCCTGGCAGCAGGGTATCGAGCCTCACCTTGTGTTGCAGCAGTCTTTTGAAAGGGGTTGATTAAGTGAGCAATGCACCAGTCGATACCAAGGGGAAAGAGCACCACCACGGTGCGCATGCAGATGATTTCCTTTCTCAGGTGCGCTCCCTCAAGGAAGCGGAAAAATCAGCGCAAGCAGTGCTTGACGAGGCGAAGGGCAAGGCTGCGCAAATCGAAGCCGGCGCACGCGAGCGCGCGGTCGAAATGGCCGCACGCGCATCCGAAAAGTCGGTTGCCGTCAAGAACGAAGTGCTTGCCAAGGGCAGGGAAGAAACCGACAAGGAAGCGAACGGCGTGATAAATGATGCCAAGAAGTCGGCTGAAAAGATACGCGGCAAAAGGTTGGCGGACAAGGATGTCCTCGCATTGTCGCAGACAGTTCTCTAAAGGGGAAATATGCTAAAGCCAGTTGAAATGTCCAAGGTCAGGGCAATCTGCCTGAAGGCATCGGCGCCTTCGGTAATCAAGGCACTCCAGAACATGGCTGTCCTGCACATAAAGGACGCCGCTATTCCTGAGACCGAGCGCGCAGGCCCGCTCTCCTCATTCGACGACGTTTCCTCTCGCATAATCAGGGTCCGCGCGATAAACGAGGCGATGGGCAAGCCCAGCCGCGCCCCCAAGAAGAAGCTGGCGGTCGAAGACCCCATCCGCGAGGCGGACTCGCTCATCGCGGAATCCGAAAAGCTCTTCGCGCTTGTGAAGGAAAAGGAGGAGCTTTCCAAGGAGCTTGATTCCAACCTGTCCTCCCAGCGCTCGCTGTCCGACATCGCGCAGATGGACGTCGACTTCTCCGCGCTTCCGTCGGAATCCCTCCAGTTCGTGCTTCTCAAAACCGCGGGCGACAAGGCAAAAGCCGCGCAGGCATCGCTTTCCCGCCGCAAGAACTGCGCTTTCACAATCGTCCACAGCAACGCATCAAGCGTGCTTCTCGTGGCGCTTCCGAAAGCCGACGACACGAAATCGCTTGAGCAATTCGGTTCAATCTCCCCGCTTCCCGCGCTCTCATCCACGCCGGCGGCGGAACTGTCGTCCCTCAAGGGCAAGGAAGCCGCGACAAGAGAGAAGCTCGGTGCGGTGGAAAAGAAAATCTCGCGCTTCATGGACGCGCACTCCGCGAAGGCGGCGGCAATAGGCGAGGCTCTTGCAATCGAGTCCGAGCGCGCCCGCATATCCACCATGTTCGGCTCGTCCGCCTCATTATATTACATGGAAGGATGGGTGGAGAAGTCCAAGATGCACGGCCTCAACACCGCGCTTCGCGAGAAGTTCGGCAAGAAGGTGTTCGTAACCGAGGCGCCAATCGGGCACGACGACACCCCGCCCACGAAGCTCAAGAACCCCCCGCAGGCGGGCGCGTTCCAGTTCCTCGTGGACTTCCTCTATGTCACCAACTACAGGGAAATCGACCCCTCGCTCATCATCGCATTCACAATCCCGCTCATATACGCGCTCATATTCGGCGACGCGGGCTACGCGGCATTCTCATTCCTCATGGCATTCGCCATGGTGAAGAAGAGCAAGCCCGGCTCGCTTCTCAATCAAATCGCCACAATCTGGATGATTTCGGCAATCCCAGCATTCTTCGCCGGAATAATGTTCGACGAGTTCTTCGGATTCACGCACGGGCACCTCTTCTCGCTGTTCGGCTTCGAGCACATGAAGTTCTACGACGGACTTTACCGCGTGTCGTCCATCACCACGCTCATGCTGATTTGCATAATCGTGGGCATGGTGCACCTCGGGCTCGGATTCACCCTCGGCGCGATAAACGAATGGGGGCACAGCAAGAAGCATGCGATTGCCAAGCTCTGCTGGCTCGGCGTGGAAATCTCCGGCTTCTTCCTCGTGGCGGGCGGCATGTTCAACGCGTTCCCCGCCTTCTTCATGCCGGCAATCGGGCTGTTCGTGCTCTCGGTCGTGGGGATGATAATGACCGAGGGGATAATCGCGGCAATCGAAATACCCGGGCTTGCCTCCAACATCATGTCCTATATCCGTATCGCGGCAGTGGGCGTGGGCGGGGTAATCCTCGCCGAGGCGATAAACGAGTTATTGCTTCCCCGCTTCGAGCTTACGCCCGTGGGCATAATAGTATTCATCCTCACCCTCGCGGCATATCTCACGATACACGCGCTCTCCTGCATCCTTGCAATGTTCGAGTCATTCATACACGGGGCGAGGCTGAATGTCGTGGAGTTCTTCGGGAAGTTCTACAAGGGCAACGGCATACGCTTCGCGCCCTTCTCGTCCGCGAGGATTTATTCGCAGGAGGATGGCTGAAGGATATCGCAAGTATCACGCTAACCGGGTCAATCCCGTTAGGAATGAAAGGCGCAATTGCGCTTGAAGAATGAAGAGGTGTGAAAATGGTATGGTTTGACAACGCAGGAGCAATCGGAATCGCAGCGGCAATCGCCATGTTCGGCGGCGCCGTTGGAACGGCATGGGCGCAGGCGTCCATCGGCTCGTCCGTCATGGGCGTGCTTGCCGAGAAGCCCGAAGAGGCATTCAAGCTCATCGTCTACATGGCGCTTCCGGAGCTTATCGTGCTTCTGGGATTCGTCGTAGCCTTCCTGCTCGTCGGCAAGATGGAGCTTGGCGGCGCGGCGGCAGTGGCATAAATTCGGAAAGACGAAGATAGACACACTTCTTCAAAACCGGCTGCGGGGTTTGTTTTTTCCCCGCGGCTGACGCGGTTTTCGGGGAAGCCACGCGACGAAGTCGCAAACGGGTTGATAAAATGGGATTTGAAGGATTGGCATCGGAGCTCCACAAGCACGCGGAAGCCGAAGGCAGGAAGCTCATTCACGCAGCCGAGAAAAACGCCGAGAAGATAGAGGGCGAGGCGAAGGAAAAGGCTGACGAGTCGGTGAAAGCCGCGAAGAAGGACGCAGCGTCGTTCGTGAAGCAGGAGTCCTCGGAGCGGCTCACCTCCGCGAAGCTCTCCGCGAAAAAAATCGTGGACGAGGCGCGCGATTCCGCGGTCGAATCCGGCCTCGAGCAGGTCTGGGCAGTCTTCAAGTCCGATTCGCTCAAGAAATCCGCCTACCCCCAGCTCCTTGACAGGCTGGTGCGCGAAGGCGCGCGCGAGCTTGGCGGCAAGGACGCGACCGTCTATGTCCGCGACGAGGACAGGGCGCTTGTGTCCGGCTACAGGCTGGCGAAGCTGCCATCCGAATATTCGGGCGGCGCGATACTTGAAAGCGCGGACGGGAAAGTCCGCGTGAACAAGACGCTGGAGGACACATTCGCGCAGAAGAAACTCCAGCTGCGAAAGCAGATTTACGACAAGCTTTTCTGAGGCAGAACATGAAAATCCCCTCATACGCAAGCGCAATCGGGGCGGTCCGCTCAGGGCTTACTTTCAAGCCCCTGGTTTACGGCTATTCCAACGCCCGCGTGCGCGCCATGAGGACCGGGCTTCTCACCCGCAGGCAGGCTGAAGACCTGCTCAAGGTGAAGACTGCCGCTGCCGTCGCGGAATACCTCTCCCGCACGCAGTACCGCGACAATTTCGCGCACATGCCCGCAAAAATCACCGACGAGGAGCGCGTGGAAATCGCAATCAGCCGCAATTTCGCGGCAACCGCGCAGAAGATACTGCGCATAACGCCCGAGCAGTCCAAGCCCACGCTTCGCGCATTCCTCGGAAGGTACGACATCCACAACCTCAAGACCATACTTCTTGGCAAAAAGCTCGGCAAATCGTCCGAGGACATAAGCCACCTTCTGATTCCCGCGGGCAGCATCACGAATACCGAACTCGCTCGCATCGTTGCCTCGAAAAATGCGGCTGAGCTCTACGAGTCCGTGCGCGCAACGCCATTCGGCAACAAGCTCTTCAATTCCGCGTCGCTTTCCCGCATCCCCAAGGAGCGGATACGCGCGGCGATTTCCAAGCCTGGCTTCGACGGCGTGCAGACTGAAATCATACTCGCGGCGGCTGACGCATACTACTACGAGCTCGCATCCGACGCGGCCATGTCTGGCGGCAAGGACGCGCAGGAAATATCGCGGCTCATCTCAGCCGAGGCTGACGCGAAGAACATCCTTACCATCCTGCGCATGAAGCGCGGCGGGGCTGACAAAAAAGCCATACTCTCCTCCATGGTGGGCGGCGGCACGTTCTCCCGCATCCACATCGAGAAAATCGCGGCTGCAAAAGACGTGAACGAGGCGGCAAAGCTCGCCTCCGAATTCTTCCTTTCCTCGACGGGCAGGGCGGAATTTGCCGAAGCGCAGAAGCTCTTCCTCCAGGACGGGCGGCTGTCCCACCTCGAAGTTGCGTTCGAAAATTCCCTTGCGAGAAAGAGCCTCGTGGTTCTGCGCCGCAGCATGATGTCAATCGGCGCGATTGCAGGCTTCCTGTTCCTGAAAGAGGAGGAAATGAACAACATCCGCAAGATAGTGCGCGGGAAGGCGCTGGGGCTTCCGCCCGAGCGCATCGCCGAAATGCTCATACTCGTAGGCTAAGTGGTTCCCATGGCAAACACGGAAAAAATAGCTGTCATCGCGGACGACGCGACCTCAACCGGCTTCCGCCTCGCAGGGGTGGAAAACGCGTTTTCGCTTTCAGGTACGGAAGCCGAGCACAAGCTCTCCGAGCTTCTCTCGGACAGCTCGTACGGCATAATAATCGTGACCGAGCGATTGCTTGAGAACTGCGACTGGCGCCTGAAGAAGCGCGTCGAGGCGACTGCAAAGCCGATTGTAGTGCCCATACCGGATTCCGGCGGGCCAATCGAGCAGTCCGAGTCGCTTTCCATGCTGATAAAGCGTGCGCTCGGATTGGACTTGAGCAAGAAGAAGTGAACGGATACTCATAAGGGGTGTTAAGATGGGAATATTGCACAGGATT
Source organism: Candidatus Micrarchaeia archaeon (assembly GCA_041665945.1). Lineage (GTDB taxonomy): Archaea > Micrarchaeota > Micrarchaeia > Anstonellales > Anstonellaceae > UBA10161. The sequence goes on along the minus strand of JBAYHU010000001.1, from coordinate 141,123 downwards.
TCGGGACCGGTCGTGGAAGCCAAGGAAATGACCGGCGCGAAGATGTACGACCTCGTCAAAATCGGAGCCGAAGGGCTGACCGGCGAAATCATCAAGATAAAAGGCGACACCGCCACCATCCAGGTTTACGAGGAGACTTCCGGCCTTAAGCCCGGAGAGCCGGTCGAGACAACCGGCGAGCCTTTATCAGTGGAACTCGGCCCCGGGCTTCTCACGTCCATTTACGACGGAATCCAGCGCCCGCTCAACCTGCTCGTGGAAAAAGGAGGCAACTTCATCACCCGGGGCCTCACCGTCCCGTCCATTGACAGGAACAAGAAGTGGGACTTCGTAGCAGTCGCAAAGAACGGGCAGAAGGTGAAGACCGGCGACATTCTCGGAACAGTGCAGGAAACCGAGCTTATCGTCCACAAGGTGATGGCGCAGCACGACGGCGCAGTTTCGAACATTTCTTCAGGCAAATTCACGGTGGAGGAAACGATTTGTTCCCTCGACGGAAAGCCCGTGAAGATGATGCAGCGCTGGTTCGTGAGAAAGAGCCGCCCGGTTGCGGAGAAGTTCGACCCGAACATCCCGCTCATCACAGGGCAGCGCATTGTGGACATGTTCTTCCCGATTGCAAAGGGAGGCACGGTTTGCGTGCCCGGCCCCTTCGGCTCAGGAAAGACAGTCACGCAGCACCAGTTCGCAAAGTGGTCCGACACCCAGATTGTCGTTTACGTGGGATGCGGCGAGCGCGGCAACGAAATGACCGAGGTATTGACCGAGTTCCCGCACCTTCAGGACCCGAAATCAAAGAAGCCTTTGATGGAAAGGACGGTGCTTATCGCGAACACTTCAAACATGCCCGTGGCAGCCCGTGAAGCGTCCATTTACACGGCGGTCACGATTGCGGAATACTACCGCGACATGGGCTACGATGTTGCGCTCATGGCAGACTCCACTTCCCGCTGGGCAGAGGCAATGCGTGAAATCGGAGGCCGCCTCGAGGAAATGCCTGGAGAAGAAGGGTATCCCGCTTACTTGGGCAGGCGCCTCGCAGAATTCTACGAGCGGGCAGGGCGCGTGCAGTGCCTCGGCTCCGACACCACCCGCACGGGTTCTGTGACAATCATCGGCGCGGTATCCCCGCCCGGAGGAGACATCAACGAGCCGGTGTCGCAAAACACGCTGCGTGTCACGAAGGTGTTCCTCGCGCTTGACGCTTCATTGGCGCAACGCAGGCACTTCCCGGCATTCAACTGGCTGCGCTCCTACTCGCTTTACACGGACTCGCTTGACAGCTACTACGCCAACAACATCTCCTCCGACTGGGTGGAGTTGAGGAAAGAGGCGATGGCGCTTCTGCAGAAGGAGTCCGAACTCCAGGAAATCGTGCAGCTGGTAGGCCCGGACGCGCTTCCCGAAAAGGAGCAGGCGATATTGCTCTCGACAAAGATGATCCGCGAGGACTATCTCCAGCAGTCCGCCTACCACGAAGTGGACACCTATTCCTCGATGAAGAAGGAATACTACCTGCTTAGGAACATCCTGCGCTTCCACCACCGCGCGCTTGCGGCGGTCGATTTGGGAGTCCAGCTCAAGAAGATTACCGACATGCCAATCCGCGAGAGGATTGCGCGCGCCAAGGAAATCCCCGAGGAGCGCATAAAGGAAATCGAGTTCGTGGGCTCGGAAATAGACCGCGCGTTCGACGAGCTTGGGAAGAAATAATCACCGGGTGATATTATGAAAGAATACAAATCAGTAACGCAAATCGCAGGCCCGCTGGTGTTCGTCGAGGGCGTGTCAGATATCGCCTACGGCGAAATCGTGGAGATTACCCTGCCATCCGGTGAAATGAAGCGCGGGCAGGTTCTGGACACCCAGCGCGGAGTGGCGGTCGTGCAGGTATTCGGCACCACGGCGGGAATCAACGTTTCGGACACCCGCGTCAAGTTCATAGGGGAGACGATGCAGCTTGGCGTTTCCCCTGAAATGCTCGGGCGCGTATTCAACGGAATGGGCGAGCCGCGCGACAAGGGCCCGGCAATCATCCCTGAAAAGCGCCTTGACATCAACGGCGCGCCAATCAACCCCTACGCGCGCGCAGAGCCGCGCGACTTCATCCAGACCGGCATTTCCACGATTGACGGCATGAACACGCTCGTGCGCGGGCAGAAGCTGCCCATTTTCTCGGGTTCCGGGTTGCCCCATAACCAGCTTGCCGTGCAAATCGCAAGGCAGGCAAAGGTGGCGTCCTCCTCGGCGAAAGGCGAGCAGTTCGCCGTGGTATTCGCGGCAATCGGAATCACGAACGAAGAGGCTCTCTTCTTCATGCGCGACTTTGAAAAGACCGGCGCGCTTGAACGAGCGGTGCTGTTCCTGAATCTCGCTGACGACCCGTCAGTGGAGAGGATTATCACTCCGCGTCTCGCGCTTACGACTGCGGAATACCTTGCCTATGAAAAGGACATGCACGTGCTGGTAATCATAACAGACATGACGAACTACTGCGAAGCGCTTCGTGAAATCGCTTCAGCCCGTGAAGAAGTGCCAGGGCGCCGCGGCTACCCCGGCTACATGTACACCGACTTGTCGACTATTTACGAGAGGGCGGGGCGCATCAAGGGCAAGAACGGCACAGTGACGCAGCTGTCCATTCTTACCATGCCCGGCGACGACATCACGCACCCGATTGCCGACCTGACAGGCTACATTACCGAGGGGCAAATCGTGCTCGGGCGCGACTTGCACCGCAAGAACATCTACCCGCCGGTTGACGTATTGCCCTGTCTTTCCCGTCTCATGAACCTGGGAATAGGAAAGGAGAGGACGCGCGAAGACCACAGAGGCGTTGCCGACCAGCTCTACGCAGGCTATGCAACAGGGCGCGACCTTCGCTCCCTTGCCGCTGTCGTAGGTGAAGAAGCGCTTTCGGCAACCGACAAGATTTACTTGAAATTCGCCGACGTTTTCGAAGAGAAATTCATCAGGCAGGACTCCCACGAGGACCGCACAATCGAGCAGACGCTCGACTTGGGCTGGGAACTCATGAGCATGCTTCCTGAATCCGAACTCAAGAGGGTGAAGAAGGAGTTCATCGAGAAATACGGACGGCGCTTCAGGAAAAACTAAGGTGTTTGCAATGTCCAAACTCAGCATGAACGAGCGGAAAGCGAGCAGGCTGCAAGCCTTAGTTGAGCTTCCCGCCGAAATCTAAGCAGGAAACGAGGATATTCCAATGGCAGAAAACCCGAACCCGACGCGAATGGAGCTTCTTCGAGCCAAATCACGCGTACAGCTGGCGCGCAAGGGGCACAAGCTCCTGAAGCAGAAGCGCGACGCGCTGATAATGGAGTTCTTCAAGATACTCGGGCAGGCGCAGGACCTGAGGACAGAGCTTAACGCCCAGATGAAGATTGCCTACACCGCGCTTGCAGTCGCGCAATCCTACCACGGCATGCAGGAAATCGAGTCCGCGGCACTCGCCGTGAAGCGCGCTCCTGGCGTGAAGGTGGACGTGCGCAACATCATGGGCGTGAAGATTCCCTCGCTTGAGGCGACGCAGGTGGAAAAGCCCCTGCTCTCCCGCGGCTACTCGGTAATCGGCACTTCGGCAAAAATCGACGAAGTGGCAGAGGCGTTCGAAAAGGCGACAGACCTTGTTTTCAAGCTCTCGCAGACCGAAAACGCCATCCGCCGCCTCATCCTCGAAATCGAAAAAACCAAGAGGCGCGTGAACTCCCTCGAGTTTGTGATGATTCCCCGCTTGGAAAACCAGGCAAAGCTCATCCGCTTCCGCCTTGAGGAAATGGAAAGGGACAGCTTTGTCATGCTCAAAACAATCAAGCGCAAGCTTGAGCGTGCCGAAGAAGAAGCTGGCTAAAAGCAGAAATTCAGTTTTCTTAATTTTTCTTTTCCATAGCCATCGGCATTTCAATCGTTATCTCGTGGGCAAAACCGGTTGTCTTCACGCTCGCGTGCCCTCCGAGGAATTCCGCGAACTCCTCGATGAGCTTCATCGCGCTTGGGCGGAACCTGTCAAGCATGCTGTCGCTGTACGGGCTGAGCCCCACATAGCTGAAAACCGCCTGTATGCCCGTCACATCCTGCCTGATTTCGGACGTTGCCTTTCCCGAGCTTCTTTCGCTTGCGATGTTCCACGCGCACCTCAAAAGCAGGCGCAACGGCCGGGAAAGGGTGGTCGGGGCTGAAAGCGGAAACTCAGCGTCATTGCCTTTCGCCTCTTCCACGTATGCCGCGAATTCACCGGGCGCCACCTTCCCCTTCGAGCCGCCAAGCGTGTGCCACAGGCGAAGATAAGTGTAAAGCTGCTTGTCCGCGCTGAAAGGCGTCTTCTCGTAATAGCCGGGCTTGTCGAGTTTCGCGCCCTCTACGCTGTTCCAGTCCAAGACCTTGGAGGAATAGTCCTTCAGGATGTTGTGCGTGCGCTCTTCAATCAGGCGCTTGTACCTTGCGGGCATGAAGAAGGAAAACACTTCCTTCCCTGCCGGCGTCTTCGGTATTCGAGTGAAAACATTGGATTTGACCGTCATTTTCCCACCTATCCAAAGGTGTGTTGAGATGTGTTTATAACTGTATCTCCGTCTGGAAAAAAGGCGTCAAAAAACAAAAACATCGTCTATTTTCGACTTCAGCGCCTTTGCCACATCGTGCGCAAGCTGAAGCGACGGGGTGTATTTCCCCTGCTCAAGAAAGACGATTGTCTCCCTCCGGACGCCTACTTTTCGCGCCAGCTCCTCCTGCGTCATGTCGTAGCGCGCCCGAAGTTCCTTTATCCTCGTTTTCATGCCTTCGCCTTCCTGCACGCCATCCATGCGACAAACAGCCCGATTGCCGCTCCAGACACCACGAACAGCATTATGCCGTCCAGCATGGCGCCGAATATCAGTCCAATCGCCGCGCCGACGCCGGCGTATTCGAGTATCTTCGCGTCGGTCAGCCCGCCTGATTTTTTGGATTTCATTCCAACTCACCCTTCCGTGAGAGGTAGAACCTCGCCACGATAAGCACGGCTATCATGAAGAAGAATATCAGCGACAGCAGGCTCTCCACGTTCAAAACCGCGAGCTTGAACTGCTGCACGAGGATAAGCACGGCAATCAGCAGGTATGTGGCGGACCACGAGTAGCTTACAGCTATCCTGTTGACGAGCTTCACCCTCTCGTCCACAAGCGCCTCGCCGCGGCTTTCCTGCCATGCCCTCACTGCGCCGATAGCCACCATCGCGGTTGCCATGGAAACAAGCATAGAAACCGTGAACTGGTCGGGATTGGGCGTGAAAAACCCGACGTATGCCGCCACCACGTATATCACTGCCGCAAGCAGGAACAGGTATATCGAGCGCTGCGAAACCTTTCCCGCCTCTTTGCCCTTGTGTGCCATATTTCTCACCTTTTGTTAGATAAACATCACTTAATGTTAGAAATATATAACATAATCTATTTAAGTCTTGCGTTTCGCCGCCGGAGACCGCCCTCTCATTTAAATAGTTTCATCCCGCAGTCAAACCACTCGCGACCAGTGGGAGTCATATGCCAAACGACAAGAAGATTTACCTAGTATACGACTTCGAGGAGCTTTGCGGAGTCTTCTCCACGCTCCCGCTTGCCAAAAAGGCGGTTGCCGAGCACCTCTCCCACATAAGGAAATACACCGAGGAGAAGTCCAGCCGCCTCGGGTTCGGCGAGGTCGCCTTCGAGATATTCGAGGACGCGGGAGAGAGAAGGTGGATTTACGCCATGCTTGCAAAGACAAAGCGAGACGGGGGCGACCTGCACAGGAGAAAGGTCGTAATCTACGAATACAGGCAGGACGAATACTACTCGAGCATGAAGCGGCTCGTCGAGCAGAAGAGCAACCTGATTGGCGGGCAGAATGACGGCGAATTGCAGCTGCGCAGATAGGAAAGACTTTTTATTCTTGCCCGCTCCCTTCATCATCGGTTGATATGGCGCACAAGGAAACTTCATCAGCTGGCGGGAATCCCGCCAAAGGCGAGTGGAAGCACCCGGCAGCCGCGTTCGCAGGGCAGGCGGGCAGGCAGTGGAACCTGTGGTTCCTGCCCCTTGGGCTCATCGGCCCCATAATCGGCACTGCCGTATGGATGGCAATGATAGTAATCGGGCTTTGGATACTGAAAATAATGAACATGGCTCTCCAAAGCGCGCTTGTCACCATGCTTGTCGGCGCGGTCCTGAACAACCTGCAATGGTTCCTCGCATTCTCCCTTGCAATCGGCTACCTCGATTTCTTCTCGCGGAGGTTCCAGCCCGCGGGAATCTACCTTTTCCCGTTCTCAAACGCGCTCGGGGCGACGTTCTCCGCGTGGATTGTTGCGTGGATATTCAGGGCGATTGGCACGATGGCAGGAGTATCAATTCTTTTCGACATAGGCATGGCGCTGCGAGCGAACCTTCTCATAGTTTTCGCGGTGTTTCTGGTATTAGGCGCGCTTGCAATCGACGCCCATATGAAATCCAGGAGGGATTGGCATGGCTGAAAAGGGAACGAAGAAGCTTTACCGCTCGGCAAACAACAAGATGCTCGCAGGGGTATGCGGCGGAATCGCCGAATACTTCGGCTGGGACCCGACCATGGTGCGCCTTGCGCTCGTGCTCTTCACGCTGCTTGGCGGCGCGGGAATACTGCTTTACATAGTGGCATGGATTGTGATGCCCAAAAATCCGGCGCACAAGTGGGCTTAGGGCTTACGTCCTAATCCGGCTGGCGGGATTTTCCCCTCAGTAAGGGTTTCCACTGTCGTGTTGAAAATCAGCCTGCATGTCCTGCCAGGTCTGCCCGCTTGATGCCGCGTCGCGCTTTTTCCTGCAGCGCGCGGCGTCCTCCTTTTTCCCTGTTTTTTCAAAAATAGCGATGGCCTTGTCAAACGCGCCCGCAGACTCATACGCCTTCGCGGCTTCGGCGTCCATCTCGATTGACGAATAGATTTCCGCGGCTTTCACGAACATCTGCTTGCCCTCGAGCCGTTTTGCCTTTGCGAGCAGTTCCTGTTTTCCGGTTTCTTCCATGCTTCCACTCCTTCGAACGAATCAATATTCTTGTATGAGCTTGCAATCGGGCGACACTTCTATAAAATGCCGCGCCCTGCCGCTTGCGTATGCGCTGCACTGGTTTTCAGGGAGGTTGTCCACCGCAATACGGGGAGAGTGGGCGGCGTCGCACACCCAGTCAGGGTAATCCGGTATCCCGTCAAGAAGGCAGGGTCCGCTTGACAAGTCCCTTCCGGAGAGCATCTGCCGCTGGCACTCGGAAATGCAGATTCCGGACGCCCCCGCGGCTTCGGGCGGGCGCTCCTGCGCAATGCAGCCGAAAAGCAGCATGGCAAGCGCGGCAATGGCAATCAATATCTTCATGGTTTCGGATTTCGCAGCGAAGATTAAATTACTGCCTGATTTTCCAAAAGCCGCCGCCCGCTTCCCAGTCAGCCGAATGAAAACCAAACGATTTATATGCGATGGAAACCCCATCCCATCAACGGGGTGGAGATATGAAAAAGGGAGACTCGATTTACTTTTCTTTCGCGATTGTGATTGCGCTTGCGCTGCTCTTTGCCGGCTGCGCAAACCCGCAGCCACCGCTTCCCCCAGCGACTGAGAGCGGCTCGCTCAAATCCTTCCAGTCATGGGACGACATCTCCTCATTCGTGCAGTCGTCTGGCTACAGCGGGCACGGATACTACGGGGCGAACAGGGGAGGCGTGATGTGGGACGCGGTTCTTGCAACGGGCGCCCCATCAGCCAAATCCTCCGAAGCGGCGCCGCAAACACCGGGCGCAACCGACTACTCCAAAACAAACGTGCAGGTTGAAGGCGTGGACGAGGCGGACATAGTGAAGTCCGACGGCAAATACATCTACACCGTGCTTGGCACCAGCGGCTACTATGACGGGAACCAGCAGGGCAAAATAGCGATAATCGATGCCTACCCCGCAAGCGGGATGGAAACCGTGTCCGAAACCGCAATTGACGGCGGCGTGCAGGAAATATTCATCTACAAGGACAAGCTCGTGGTTTTCGGGAACATCTACAAAAACAATGCCATCCCGCCGGAAATGCCCGCCCGCTGCTCCCGCTGCATACTGCCCCCCTACTACTCGCAGGGCTTCGCATTCATGAAAATATACGACGTGTCAGACCGCGCAAACCCGTTGCTTGTGAAAGAGATTGAAACAAAGGGGAGCTACTCCGACTCACGCATGATTGAGGGCAAGGTATACGCGATTTTCAACGACTATGTGGACAGGGGCTACCCTGTCCCGCTTTATGCGGTGGACGGCGTAGAAAAGCAAGTCGAAGCAACTGACGTGAAATATTTCGACTCGCCCGACGACAACTACCAGTACAGCACGTTCGTGGGGCTTGACCTGTCCGAAATCAACAAGGCCGAAACAAGGAAAATAATCATGATGGGCGCGGGGCAGAACCTCTTTGTCTCGCAGGAAAACATGTACGTGACTTACACCGGTTACGGCAGCTACGTGCCGCAGTGGAAGGCGTACCAGGAAACATACTGGGACATACTGCCGAACGCGACAAAGGCGAAAATCGCGGAAATAGACGCGATGGACATCTCGGACTGGAGGAAAGACCGGCTCAAGGTCGCATCGGCGCAGCAGTTCTCCGAGTCCTACCTCTACAACGAATCGCGCAAGGATTTCATAAGCGCGGCGCAGCGCTCGATACTCGAATCCGTCCTTGACGACAAGCTCCAGAGCGCGGCATCAACTCAGGCAGCAAGCGGCGAGAGGACGGTGATAAACAAGATTTCACTCGACGGATTCGCCTACCTTGCGAAAGGCGAGGTGCCCGGGCACGCGCTCAACCAGTTCTCCATGGACGAGAGCAACGGATACTTCAGGATTGCCACCACGAGCGGGCAGCTCACAGGCGGATGGGGGCGCATGGCCGGTGGCTCGGAGCAGCCCTCGACCACGAACGCGGTCTATGTGCTTGACTCGAAACTCGCAATTACCGGCAGCCTTGAAGGGCTTGCGCCGGGCGAGAAGATTTATTCCGCCCGCTTCATGGGCAGCCGGCTCTACCTCGTGACATTCAAGAAGGTGGACCCGCTCTTCGTAATCGACCTGTCAAACCCCGCAAAGCCGGCGCTTCTGGGCAAGCTCAAAATCCCGGGCTACTCAGACTACCTGCACCCGTATGACGAGAACTACGTAATCGGGCTTGGCAAGGGCGCGGTCGCCGCGGAGGAGGGCGACTTCGCATGGTACCAGGGCGTGAAGCTTTCCCTGTTCGATGTCCGCGATGTCGCGCACCCCGTGGAGGCGGCAATGGTCGAGATAGGCGACAGGGGCACGGACTCCTACGCGCTCTCGGACCACAAGGCGTTCCTGTTCGACCGCGCTAAAAACCTGCTCGTAATCCCGATAACCCTCGCCAAAATCGACAGGAGCCAGTACGCGGGCGAGCTTCCGGCGAACGCATACGGGAGCTTCGTTTTCCAGGGCGCGTACGTGTTCAACGTGACTCCCGAGGGCGGCTTTTCGCTGCGCGGGACAATCACGCACGCGGACGAGGAGGAGCTGATGAAGAGCGGCGAATACTACTGGTCCAACTCGAACGTGAAGCGCTCGCTTTACATGGGCAACTACCTTTACACCGTGTCTGACCGGTACGTGAAAGCGAACGACCTGGGCACTCTCGCCCCAATCAGCTCGGTAACGCTTGGCAGCGAGCCAATCAGGTATTACCAGTAGCGCCCTCTGCCGCTTTTTTTCCTTTTTCCCTCCAAGCCCGCGGGGATTGGATTGTTATTTTTAATATTTGCTTGGGAATGAACCGTGATTGATATGCAAAAACCAAGCTTCCTTTTCCTGCTGCTCGCCATAGGAATCGCGCTTCTCGGCGCATACCAGGGCGCGGCGGACACATCAAGCCACACTGCAATCATCCGCTTCCTCGCGCTCTCGGCGTTCTTCCTTCTCTCGGTTTCGCTGATGATAGGCCCGCTCGCGGTGCTGCAGCCGTCCACATTCGCCCAACTCATCGAATTCCGCAGGGCTGTCGGGCTTGCCGCGGCGGCATTCGCCGCGCTCCACGCCCTCCTTGTTCTCGCGCTTTACTTCGGCTGGGATTTCGCGCTCGCGCTCTCGCCCATGCCGCATCTCATCGCGCTTCCCGCGCTTTTCATACTCGCCGCGCTTGCGCTGACATCTTGCGATTACGCCGTGCAGAAGCTCGGCATGGGCAAATGGAAAACTCTCCATTACTTCGTCTATCCTGCGTTCGTCCTGATACTGGCGCACTTCATCCTCAAGTCAAACGGGCTTATGGCAAAACAGGGCGTTGCTGCCGGCTCCAACATTTCCGAAGCCTCGCTCATCCTTCTTGCAGGCGCAACGCTCGCGCTCCAGTTCGGAGGCTTTTTCGTCAGGCGCAAGCGCAAGGCTGCCGCTTCTTCTTAAGAAAAAAGCCTGCCGGAGAAAAAGAAGCCTGAAAGAAAAAAGAAACAGCCCCGCGCGCCTACTCCTGCACCGGTGCCTGCGGCTGCTCTGGCTGGGCAGGGCTCTGCGCCTGCGGCTTCGCTTCTTTCCCACCGCCGATTTTTCCTGCTGCAAAACCGCCAATCGCGCCCGCGATTGCTCCGAGGACTGCTGCGAATGCCACCATGTATGCATATGCCATCGTCATCGAGACCACAATCTGGGCGACATCCGGCGCCCCGCCCATTGACGCTGTGGCTGAAACATATATCACGTTGAAAACCGCGAACGCAATCGAGCCCGCCGCCCCTGCAATCACTCCCGAAACCGCGCTGTCGACAATCGCCTTGCCGCCCTTTGCCGCAAGGAAGCCCGCGTATCCGAACAGGATGGGCCCAAGCACGTATGAAAGTGCGAGCCACGCAATCCCGCCGACTGCCAAGCCCAGCGCCGGGACGAATATAGTGAGAACGCCAAGTGCGATGCTCGCCGCGCCGTACGCTATCGCGCTGGTTTTGGCATATGCCACGTCCGCCTTGAAATCAACCATGTTTCCACCTGCCTCCGCGCGCAATGCCGCGGCATGAATTTTCCCGCCGGGCAAATCCGGCGGGACGGAAAATAAAAAAGAATCCTACTTCTTCCTGGCTGCCTTGGCTTTGCCTTCCTGCGGCTTGCCCGCCACAATCGCGCCAACCAGCCCGAGCACGGCGCCGCAGATTGTGATCATGACGACCATTGCCATCTGCCCCACGCCAACGAGCCCGGCGACAACGGCTCCGATTCCGATGCCTGCCGCGTCGCTTCCCGCCGCAACGCCGATTCCGAATACCACGAGAATCACGCTGAGCACGGCGACGATTGCCGAGCCTGCGAAACCCGCAAGCGCCCCGGAAAGCACGGCTGCCGAGTAGTTTTCCTTCCCGATTTTGACAGCCGCGTAGCCCGCGTATGCAAGGAGTATGGGGTTGATTATCCAGAACTGGAGCGTTCCGATGAGCCCGCCGACCAGCTCTACGATGGGCAGGAAGCCGAGAACGGTGGCAAGAAGCCAGATCCCCACATAACCGAGGATGCTTGTCTTCGCATACCCGAAACTCTTTCCAAAGCCAGCCAAAATCCCACCTCACAGTGGGGTTCTCTTTCTTCATTTATAATCCATTCGCCGGTTTCCGGGCGAAAAAGCGTATGTCGGGCAGATGCGTGAAAAACAAAAGTAGCCCCTAGCGGATCGACAGCCGCAGGCTGGCGAGTTTTTGCGCCAAAGCGCAAAACGCTACGGGGCTACGAACGAAGTGAGTAGCCCCTAGCGGATTCGAACCGCTGTTACCGGGTTCAAAGCCCAGCGTCCTTGGCCACTAGACGAAGGGGCTACAATAGGAACGGTGCCTGTTGTCCGCATCAGTATTGGCTGGCGACGTAAACTATTACGGTTGCCTGCTTTCCGCAGACCACGCAGTTTCCGTGCGCATGCTCTTTTGGCTCAAAGCGCGTGCCGCGCACGTCTCCAGCGGTTTTTTCCTTCACAACATCCGCGCAGCCCTTTCCTTCCTTGCCCGACGAGCAGAACGGGACTGCGACGAGCTTTCCCTTGCCAAGTTCGGCTTCAAGCTCGTGCATGTCGCCGGCTTTCGAAAGCCGCGCGTCGAATTCAGCCTGCGCCTTTTTCTTCAGGTCGGCTATCTGTGCCGTCCCCTCTTTTTGTATGAATGCAACCAGTTCGGACTGCTTTACCTTGCTTTTCGCCTTGTTGTCGCGGCGAGCCACCGTAAGCTCGCCAGACTCGGCTTCCCTTCCGCCGATTTCAATCCTGAACGGCACGCCCTGCATTTCCCAGTGGTTGTACTTGAAGCCGGGCGTGTTCGGAGTATAATCCGCCTCTGCGCGGATTCCCGCTGAAACGAGCAGTTCCGCCACTTCCTTTGCCTTGGCATTCACAACATCTTCTGTTCCTTTCTTCGGGATGGGCACCACTATCGCCTGAATGGGCGCAAGCGCGTATGGCAGCACAAGCCCGGAGTCGTCGCCGTGCGTGGAAATTATGGCGGCGTATATGCGCGATATCGCAGGCCCGTAGCAAGTCTGGTAAACGTATTCAGATTCGCCTTTTTCGTTGAGGAACTTGACATCAAAGGGCTTCGCGAAATTCTGCCCCAGAAGGTGCGTGGATGGCAGCTGGAGCACGCGCCCGTCGGGCATCATGCAATCGGCGGCGTAAGTGTGCACCGCGCCGGGGAACTTGTCCCACTCCGGGCGCTCAAAAAAGATGAACGGCACGCCGAACTGCCCGAAGATGACGTTCCTGCTCATCGTCATGTCCTCGTGCACCTGCGCCTCGGCTTCGGCAAGGGTGGCGAATGCGTCGTGCGACTCAATCCAGTAGAACTCGCGGCTGCGGATGAACGGGCGAGTAGCCTTTGTTTCATACCGCCACACCTGCGACTGGTGGTAAATCTTGAGCGGCAAATCCGCCTTGCCCTGGATCCAAAGAGAATACATGCTGTACATCGCGGTCTCGGACGTCGGGCGCATGGCGAGGCGCTCCTCAAGCACGTTGTCGCCGGCTTTCTCCACCCAGAATACCTGCGGGGTGAACCCCTCGACGTGCTTGCTCTCCTTGTGGAAATTGCTCTCAGGAATCAGCGCGGGAAACCATGCGGGCTTGTGCCCCGTGCGCTCGAGTTCCGCCTCGTAAATGGAATACATCTTCTTCATGCTGGCTACCGACCAGGGCATGAACACCACGAATCCCTTCACGTTGTAGCGCAGGTCGCAGAGCTTCGCCTCCTTGGTGAGCTCCGTGTACCATTCCGAGAAATCCGACTTCTTGCTTTTCATACGGGGAGTAGGGGGTGAAAAGAATAAAAAACAAAGGCAGCTTCCGCTGGTTTTGGAAAACGGCATCATTCGGGCGGAAAAAAGGCGGCTTGAAAATAAAATGACGGGGCGGCGTGCCACCCCAAATCAAAAAATTATCTCTTCTTGGCTTTCTTTTTGGCTTTCACTTTCTTCTTTGCCATATTATCACCGCACCTACAGCGCATGCTAAGGTTTTAAATGCTCTATTCCGGAAAGAACATTCTGTTCCACGCAGGACATTGTTTCCCGTGATTCCATGGCGACAACAGCGAACATAGTAAGGCTCTACCTCAAGCGCAGGCCGCAGCTGTCATCGATGGTTACCAACGGGCTTTGCAACTATTCCGCGCTTGCGCGCCGCCTGCAAAAGGAAATATTCCCGGGCAAGCCGTCCGAATTCACGGCGATAAAAGCGTCCCTCCTGAGATTGTCCCGCGAGGATGGCGGCAGGGAGAAGAGCTGGGAAAAGGATGTTGAAAAAGTCCTCAGGCTAAGTTCCGTCGAGGTCCGCTCGGACGTTTCGGTGGTGTCGAGCAAGGGCGGCATCGGCGTGCCCGTCATCGCAACTTCCAACTCCAAGGCGGGAGTGATGAGCGTGATTGATTCTTCATACTCCAAGCAGCTGCGCAAAAAGGGGCTGAAGGCGATAGACGAGCTTTCGCTCGTGATAATATCAAGCCCGCCCGCGCTTCAGGACACGCCGGGATGCGTATCGACAATACTCAACGCGGTCGCGGCAGAGGGCATAAACGTGCTCGAATTCATCTCATGCCACACCGACACGCTGATGGTGGTGCGCAATTCAGACACCGTGCGGCTTTACGAAATACTTCTCAAGCTCACTGGCAAGGAGGATTGAATATATGCTTTCCGGAAAATTCGCGGCATTCGCGATAAGCGCGCTGCTTCTCCTTTCATTTTCAGGCTGCATCTCGATTGTCGATGACACGAAGGAAGGCGCGCAGCCTTCGGTGGCAAGCGCGCCCCTCCCCCCGTCCCCGCCTTCCTCTGCGCCGGACCTCGGGGACGGCAAGGTCCCGCAGCCGAACATGGGCAATCCGTACATGGACAGCAAAAACGTTTCCTCGGCGCTTGAACTTCTCGGCAGGATGATGGGCGCCAATGGCACGGGCTTCCCCCCCTCAAATGCAAGTGGCATGGACGCGGAGCAGCTTGCCCTTCTTCAGCAGATGATGGCGAATGGCAGCGGCGGCTATTCCGGCGCGCAGCAGCTCGCGGCCTTGCAGCAGATGATGGCTGCAAGCGGCGGCGCAAGCGGATCGGCTTCCCCGAACCAGCAGCAGCTCGCAATCCTACAGCAGATGATGGCGAAAAGCTCGGGCACAGGCGGCATGAGCCCCGAGCAGCTCGCACTCCTCCAGCAGATGCTGGCAGGCAATGCAACCGGCGGGTCCGCGGCGCAAACCCCCGCGGGCGCCGGAGTACCATCTGACGGCAATGCCATGCCGGTCTCGCCCCCGAAAGCGAAAACCGAGGTGAACGTCACCTATTTCTACAAGCCCGGCTGCCCCTATTGCGCAAAGGTCGCCCCGCTGATTTCCCAGATGAGGAAGAATTTCGCGGAGTACAACTGGAAGGAGATGAACGTGGAAACCGCCGAGGGCTACGCGCAATTCGACGCAACAATCCGCAGGCTCAACCTTCCTGATTCCTACTACGTGGTCCCGTTTGTCACGGTGAACGACCGCGCGCTTGTGGGCGTGTCGGAAATAAGCGATTCCCTTCCAAGCGTCCTTGCCGGCTTGTCCTGACGACACGGGAGCCTGTCCTCAGAATTTGATTCCCATCGCAGCCAGCCCTATCACAATCAGGACTCCCAAAACGCCGGCGAGCGCCGCGATTGCGAAAGTTATCCAGTCCATCGGGATGCTCATCACCCCGAGGAAATTGAGGAGCCAGAAAACCGCCATGCCCACGATCCCGTGGTAGACAAGCGGGGCTATTTTCCTGACAAGATGGAACAGTATGTAGAATATCCCGACTGAAAGCACGAGAGCGAAGAGCATTCCGGTTCCCATGCGAAAATATCCGAGGAAAAAGAAAATAAACGTGCCCATGCCTGCGTGCATCATCCGAAAAGCTCGGCTCCGAACATCGCGCTTTGGTACATCTTGTTTTTTTCCGACACCATGAGGATTTCAA
Organism: Candidatus Micrarchaeia archaeon; assembly: GCA_041665945.1. GTDB lineage: Archaea > Micrarchaeota > Micrarchaeia > Anstonellales > Anstonellaceae > UBA10161. Next base: position 125,636 of record JBAYHU010000001.1, on the reverse strand, counting down.
CCGGAAGGTTGCGCGAAAGCGCGATGCCGCGCTCGAATCCCGCGGTGAAAATTGCGGTGGCATACGCGTCCGCCTCGATTCCCGTTCCTGCAACGACGAAAACGCATTTCACGCCCTGCGCGGGCTTCCCTGTCTTCGCGTTTATCAGGTGGTGGAATTCCCCGTTGCCCCATTTCCTCCTGTTGGGCGCGGAACCGGCGATTGACTTGCCGTCAAGCGCGATTTTCCCGATAGCCCGTTCGGGGTCGTCAGGATGCTCAAGGAGTATTTCCCACTGGGGCGTGCCTTCCTCCCGCTTCGCGTAGATGTCCCCTCCCGCGTTTATGTAATAGTGCTTAACGCCGTTTTTTTCAAGAAGCGCAGCCACGCAGTCAAGCGCGTATCCCTTGCCAAGCCCGCCGAACTCGATTTGCCTGTTGAGGAGTATCCTCCTCTTCGCGCGGTCTATCTTTACGGCGGGAAGCAGGCGCGAAAGCGCGGATGCAATGCCATTCTTCCCCTTTTTCGGCTTGAAGGAATACTGCGAATCGTATCCCATGTTCTCAAGGGTTTCTTTCAGGGAGATGTCGAACTGCCCGTCGGTCTTTGCCCTGAACTCCTCCGCCTTTCCCGCGAGAAAAAGAAGCTCATCGCCCGCATCCTGCCATTTGCCTATTTTCGAATTCAGCACCGACAGCTCGGAATCCGGAATGAATCTCGAGTATGCCTTCTCAATCCTTGAAAGCTCGGAAAAACAAAGGGAAAAAAAAGAAGAGTGCCGCGAGGGGAGCTTTATCTCGACTTTCGTTCCGAGAACCTGCTTCGCCTCTGCGGCAATTTCCATCCAATCACTGCGCGGAGCTGACAAGCCCCTCGACATAGACTTTGAATGCCGCGGTCGTAAGCGAGCTTCCAGCCACGTTCTTGGGAATGGATAGCTCGTTTATCTTCTTTCCGATCACGAGGTCGGGAAGGGCGTTGTTGAACTTGCCGATTATCATGGTCGACACGTTGTCCGCGTTGTTGCCTATGACCGACGCCGAGGTTATGACGTCGTTCTCCACAGTCAGGCTCACCTTTGCACTCACATCTCCACTGTGGTATTTGTACGCGATGTCGCCCACATATGTGCCGTCAGCGATGACTCCCGCGATGGTCGTCTCGTTCTTTTCATATGCCGTCTTGTTGTCGGGCATCGAGCTGTTGACCTTGCCTGCAATGTCCACCGTGCCGCCGCTGCCTTCCGGCTGCGTGCCTGAAGCTGCCTGCTGGCTCTGCGTGCATCCGATGATGAGCATCGAACAAAGCATGAGCGCTATCACAAGCACAGTTCCAGCTGAAAAAATCCTCATTCAAATCCACCTCTTTCAGTGGGCGTGTATTCCGAAAAAAGCAATATAAAGAATCTTACTCGCTTGCGAGAGAAGACAGGTTCCTGTTCGTGTATTTCTCCAGGTTCGCCTTCTGTCTTTTGGACAGTTTCATCACCGCGAATCCCCAGTGGCTTGCAACAATGTCTCCCTTCCTGATGTCCGGCACAAGTTCAATTCCTGCGCAAGTTGCGCGCACGGTTTTCCTGCAAGGCACGAGCGCAAGCTTCCCGTTCTTTCTCGCAAGCTTCTGCGAATCAACAACTGCCCGCCCGCCCTTCACGCTCACGACTTTCCCCCAGCTTATCCTGCACATGTCAGCGGTCCGCAGGCTCGGCGGCACTATGCCGGTGATGGTGTGGAGATACAGCACGTGGAATGAGTGATGCGGCAATGCCCCTTTCGGGATTCCCTCGGCAAGCTTCGCCGCCTTTTCTTTTGAAAGAAGCCCCCTGCCCGAAAACTCGTTGGTTATTATTTTCGCAATCTCCCGCCTTTCCACTCTCAGAAGCAATGGGCTGCCAATCCAAAGCGCTTCCGCGACTTCGAGGTCAAAAGGCTTCTTCCCGTTCGCCTTTGCAATCAATTCAAGGTAGGAATAGTGCGCCCTGAATTTCGAAAGCGCGCGTTGAAGCTTGCTGGCGTTTGCAGGGCTTTTTTCCCGAAGATATGCGGCAAAGGCGCGCCTGAAAGCAGGCGTTCCGCAATAAGAGAACGAGTTGGGAGGCAGGGCGAATCTTGCAGAAAGCTCCACCCCCCGCATCTTGTTTCCCATCTAAGCACGCAGCTTGGACAATGCCTTTTCCTTCAGGTACCTGCCCGTGGCGATTGTGTTCGCAGCGCCGACAACGAATATTGCGCCCGCGGCAAGAAGCAGGAAGCCCGCCGCCTGAATGGGCGCGAGTGATTTGCCCGCGAACGCGAGCGACAGGAGCGCGGATATCGGGCCGCCAAGCGTGAATGCCGCCGTGGCTGAAATAAGCGAGGTGCTCTTGAGCGCGGAATACCAAAGCGTGGTGAAGAGAGTAAGCAGCCCCGTGGCAATCGCTATCCAGACAAGCGATTCCGCGGAGATTGCGCCAAGCGCGGACACCTTGCCCTGCCAAACGAGGATTCCGAAAAGGACAATTGCGCCGATTCCCATCCTCGCCCCTGCGACTGTGGTAGGTGCGAGATTCTCAAGCGCTTTCTTTGAAACCGCGTATTCCATTGCCCAAAGCGCCGATGCGGCAAGCACGAGTGCCGCGCCTGTTGAAAATGTCAGGGCGGCATTCCCAAGCAGCAGGAAGTTGCCCGCGATTATAGCAAGCGCGCCTGCCGCGACATTCCAGCTGAATTTCTCCTTGAGGGCAAACACGCCGATTATTGCGGCGAACACGAACAGCAGCCTATAGATGAATGAGCCTTCCGCTCCGGATATCATGGACAAGCCGGAGAAGAACAGCGCGAATGCCACTCCTCCTCCGACAACGCCGGAAAACGCAAGCATGAGCTTTTGGCGCCGGTCAAGCGAAAGGACTTCCCTCCAGCTTCCAAGCGAGAGCGCTATTGCCGCAAGCACTGCCGCGACAAGCACGTTTTTCACGAGCGTATATGCGGTGGAATCAAGCGTGATTACGCCGAAGCTGTTGGCGAAGACCGAAATTCCGCTGACAAGCGCGGTAAGGTATGCGAGGGCGATGCCCTTGCCGTTTGCATTTTCCATAAGCTTGGGTGGTGCATTTTGATTTATAAGATTATTCTGCGCGGAGAAGCGTATGGGAAAAAAACTTGCCGTTTCGTGGATAACCTTCGCCTGCTGCGAGGACTCGTCCATCATTTTCGTGGAGATGCTCAACCAGCACTTTTTCGAGTGGAAGGAGAAAATCGAATTCCGCTACTGCAAGATGCTCAAGAGCAAGGGCAATGATTTCGCCGGCACGGATGTTGTTTTTGTCGAGGGCGCGATTGCGACCAAGCAGGACGAGGAAAAGCTGAAAGAAGTGCGGGCGGCATCCAAGAAGCTCGTGACAATCGGCTCCTGCGCGTGCACGGGGCTGCCATCAGCCCAGCGCAACAGCTTCGATGATTCGACAAAGCGCGAAATCATGCTCACAGTGGAGCGGTTCGGGCACCTTGACAAGGTGCATCCGGTAAAGGACATCGTGAAGGTGGACTACATAGTGCCGGGCTGCCCCATGGACGAGAAAATTTTCCTCGACGTCCTTGGCAAGTGCTTCGCGGAGTTCGGTATCCAATAGGGAGTTGTTCTTATGCACAAACAGGGCGAATTCGACATTGACATCGACCATCTCTCAAAAATCGAGGGGCACGCGGACCTCGACGTCAAGGTGAAGGACGGCGTTGTCCAGCACGCGCACCTCAAGATATCCGAATCCAAGCGCTTCTTCACGCAGGGCGTGCGCGGGAAATCCTGCCTCAATGTGGGACAGCTCGTCTCGAGGATTTGCGGCACCTGCTCGGTGGCGCACCTCACCTGCTGCATAGAGGCGGTTGAAAATACGCTGGGCATCACGCCATCCGAGCAGACAAAACTCCTTCGCAATCTTACCATGGACGCGCTGATGATTCGCGACCATGCAATGCACCTTTACATCTTCTGCCTTCCGGACATCCTGAATGCGGACTCCGTGCTTGAGCTTGCGGACCGCGACAAGGCGGTCGTCGAAAAGGCGCTCGAGGTGAAAAGCTCGGGCAACGAGCTTGGGAAGCTGGTGGCCGGCAAGTCCGTCCATGCCAACTATCCTGCGGTCGGCGGCTACACCAAAATCATGACAAACGAGCAGGCAAAGGAAATGGCGCACACGCTCCACCACGCGCGCGAGCACGCAATCGAGTTCGTGGAGCTTTTCCGCGAAAAGCTGCCCGTGTTCGAGCGCAAGACGCACTTCATCGCGCTGAAGAACCCGAACTATGAGTATATCGGCGGCGAAATCTGCTCCTCCGAGGGCTACTGCGTGTCCCGGCAGAATTTCTGGGAGCACCTTGACCGCGTGGTCGTGCCCTACTCCCAGGCGACGGGCTTTGAGTTCGAGGGCAAGGAATACATGGTCGGCTCGCTTTCGCGCATGAACCTGAACAAGGAAGCGCTGCACCGCGACACCAAGAAGGATGTGGGCAACTGCATGTCCATGTTCCCATCCAACAACATCTACATGAACAACCTCGCGCAGGCGGTGGAGATAATCAACAGCATAGACCACTCGATTGAGAAGCTCGAATCGTGGGACTTCAAGCCCGAGCAGTACAAGACGCCTGCGGTGAAAGCCGGAAACGGAATCGGCGTAATCGAGGCGCCTCGCGGCACGCTCTACTACGCGCTCAAGACGGACGACAAGGGCATGATAGATTACATCAACCTTGTAATCCCGACCGCGCAGAACCACCAGAACATCGAAAAGGACGTCGCAAAGCTTGTTCAGGAGAAGATGGACTTGGAAAAGGAAGACATTTCCATGGAAGTGGAAAAGCTCGTCCGCGCATACGACCCGTGCATGAGCTGCGCCACGCACTTCCTCAAACTAAAATGGAAAGAGGCGAAGAGGGCAAGCTCCAAGAAGGCGAAAGTCAGGAATCCGTGGACTTTTGACGTGGAAGGGAAGAGATAATCCGCTCAGGCTATTTTCAGCAGGAGCTTTTTCACAGCCTCGATATTTTTCGTGTAGGGCTGCCTTGCAGGCACGCCGATTATGGTCGCTGACTTCAGCCGCCCCAATTTTTTCAGCAGAAGAAGATTCCACATCAGGTCGAACCCGTGCAAGGAGAGGGGGTTTTGCGAAAGCTCAAGCTCCTCGAGTTTCACCATCCTCGGCTTCTCAAGCCCCACGACCACGTCAAGTATGACCAGCTCGCCGCCTTCCTTTTCCAGGTCCTCGGATGTGTCGAAGCGCACGAATTCGATTTGCGGCATTGCGGGAGCAAGCTTTTCAGATATCTTCACCGCAGCGGAATCAATTTTCGCAATCGGGTTTCCGAACACAAGCACTCGCATATTTTGGCTATGAGTTGGAATAGTTATAAACGTTCAATTCCACCAAAATCGCCATGAATAGCCTAGATAACGCCATTTCAGCGCTGAAGAAAGGACAGTTCATAGTCATACATGACGGCAAGGGAAGGGAGAACGAGGCGGACATGGTCTGCCTTGCGGAAAAAATCACGCCCAAGATGGTCCGCCAGATGAGAAAGGACGCTGGCGGGCTGATTTGCCTCGCAATAGACATGGCTTCCTCCGAGCGGCTGAAAATACCGTTCGCAATAGACGTTCTCAAGTCCGCGAAAAACCCCCTGCTTTTCAAGATGGCAAAGGGCAAGATGAAATACGGCGACAAGCCGGCATTCACGATTTCAATAAACCACCTCGGCACTTTCACGGGCATCACTGACAACGACCGCGCAATGACAATCCGCGAATTCGGCAAGCTGATTGCGAAAAAGGGCAACAGGCAGGACTTCAAGAAGAGCTTCCGGGCAATCGGGCACGTTTTCCTTCTCACAAGCCGCGGGATTGAGAACCGCAGGGGGCACACCGAGCTTTCAGTCGCCCTCGCAGGGCTGGCAAAAGCCGCGCCAGCAATGGTTCTCTGCGAAATGCTCTCGGACAGCGGCAGGGCGGCGACGGACAAGGAAGCCGAGGCATATGCCAAAAAGCACAAGATGCCCTACATAGAGGGCAAGCAAATCATAGGGGCGCTGCAATGACTTCAAAGAACGTGAAAATCGGCATCGTGGACACCATGTTCGCGCGGGCGGACATGGGCTCATTCGCAATCGACGAGATACAAAAGAAATTCCCTAACGTAAAGATTGTGCGCAGCACGGTTCCGGGCGTGAAAGACCTCGCCGCCGGCTGCGTAATTCTCGACGCGAAGGAGAACTGCGACGTCCTCATGGCGCTTGGCATGGTGGGCGGCGCGCAAATCGACACCCAGTGCGGGCACGAGGCGTCAATCGGCATACAGCTGGCGAAGATGCAGCTGAAAAAGCACATAATCGAAGTGTTCGTTCACGAGTGGGAAGGCAAGGACGAGCCGGACCTCTACTCGATTTTCGAGGACAGGACGCGCAAGCACGCAGTCAACGCAGTGCTTCTCGCAACCGCTCCTGAAGAGCTGGTCAAGTTCGCAGGCAAGGGAAAGCGGCAGGGCAGGACAGACGCCGGCCCGCTGAAGCACTGAGGTGCAACCATGGCTTCCAATGAAAAGAAAATCCGGCTGGGCATAGTTGCCTCGCAGTTCAACTTCGAAATAACCACGATAATGAAAAACGAGGCTGTGCTTGAAGCGAAGAGGCTCGGCGCAGAAGTAATTGCCGTGCTCGAAGTCCCGGGCGCGTATGAAATCCCGTTCGCGGCAAGCCTTCTTGTGGCAAGAAAGGACATCGACGCAGTCGCAACTGTTGGCGCGGTCATAACCGGCGAGACAAAACACGACGAAGTGATAACGCAGGCTGCGGTAAGCGAACTTCTTCATCTTGCAACCAGAAGCGGAAAGCCCATAGGGCTTGGAATCACCGGTCCTGGGCAGACCGAGGAGCAGGCGCGCGCACGCGCCGAGGATTACGCTCACCGCTCGGTCCGCGCAGCAATCGCAATGTGCAAGCTGAAGTAGGTGCTATCTTGCCATCTGCACGACAAAAAAAAGACGACCTTTTTTTCATGCATAGATGCCTCTCGCTCGCCGCCAAAGGCGAAGGGGAAGTCTCCCCGAACCCGCTGGTCGGCGCAGTGGTCGTGCGCGACGGAAGGATAATCTCGGAGGGCTTCCACGAAAAATTCGGAAAGCCGCACGCCGAAGTCAATGCCCTGAAAGGCATAAGCGCGAAAGGCGCAACTCTTTACGTTTCACTTGAGCCATGCTCGCACTGCGGCGGCTGCAAAAAAACCCCGCCCTGCGTCCCGCTTGTGATTTCCTCCGGCGTTTCCCGCGTTGTCATTGCAACAGAGGACCCCAATCCCTGCGTGGACGGGTGCGGAATAGTTCAGCTTCGCGGCGCAGGGATAAGCGTTGATGTCGGCGTGATGGAAAAAGAGGCGCAGGAGCAAAACGCGCCGTTTTTCAAATTCATGAAAACCGCCAAGCCATTCTTCCTTGTGAAACTCGCGCAATCAGCAAACGGGAAAATAGGCGTGCGCGGCGCGGGAAAGGTCTGGCTTTCGGGAAAACAATTTGACAAATACTGCCATCTGCTGCGCAACCGCTACGACGGAATTCTTGTAGGGGCAAACACAGTGATAAACGACGACCCGCGCCTCACCTGCCGTATGAAGGGCGGCAAGAATCCAACGCGCATCATACTTGACAGCAATCTTCGCATCTCTCTTTCCGCCCGCGTTTTGAAAAATTCGAAAAAGGAAAGCGTCCTTGTTTTCACAAGTGAAAAGCGGGACAGGAAAAAGGAAGCCGCCCTGCGCAAATCAGGAGTGGAAGTAATTCCCTGCGGCAAAACCAAGGTCGACCTGAAAAAACTCTCCGCACTTCTTCCTGCTTACGGCGTTTATTCCGTCCTCGTGGAAGGCGGCGCGCAAACAATCGAATCATTCATCAAAGCAAAACTCGCGGACAGGCTCGTGCTTGCCATTTCTCCGAAAAAAATAACTAACGCAAACGCAGTTGCCTCGCCAATCACGCCCGCAATACTGCGCTCGCTGAAAGGGGCGAAGAAGGAAAAGATGGGAAAGGACTCAGTAGTAGTTGGGAATTTCAAACCTTAATCTCGTACTCGAAATAGTCGTCCCACGGGTTCTCAAGCTTCATCATTTCCGCAATCGTCAGCTTCTCAAAATAGCGGCGGAACGGGCGCATGGAATTCCCGTGCGCGGAAATCGCGACATTCACGCGGTTCTTCTTCATGTAGGCAATCAAGTCGCGAAGGAATGCCATCACGCGCTTCTCCACCATCTTTATGCTTTCGCCGCCGGGCGGGGGATAGTCATAGCCCCTGCGGATTTTCTGGAGTTCTTCCGCGGAGTGCGTGCGCTCGAATACCTTGTGCGACGTGCCCTGCAGTTTCCCGTAGCACCGTTCAATCATCCTGTCGTCCGTGAAGCGCGCCTTGCATTCCGGATGGAAGCGCAGCACGGCTTTCATGGTGTCCTTGGAACGGGAAAGCGACGTGGTGATGGCGACATCAATCGTTTTCCCCTTCATCTTCTTCGCGATTATCCCTGCCTGCTCTTCCCCGAACGGCGTGAGGCGGGAATCCTTCCAGCCCGTGAAATGCTTTTTCCTGTTGTAGTAAGTCTGCGCGTGGCGGAAGAGGTAAATCACCGGGCGGAGACGGCTGCCCTTCACCGCTTTCGATTTCCACTTCCCTGAAAAATCAAGATGTGCCTTGTCCATACGGAACGCTTCGCCATCTACCAATAAAACCCTTGCACCCGCCCTTTCTGCATGGCAAATACGGTTTTCATAGTCCGCCACGGCGAGGCGGAATCAAACGTGAAGAAATACTTCTCAGGATGGGGCGAAGCTCCGCTTACCGGGCTTGGCATGGAGCAGGCGAGGCTTCTCCACAAGCGGCTGGAAAAAGAGGGCATCGGCAGGGCGTTTTGCTCGGACACCCTCCGCACGAAGCAGACTCTCGACCTTCTCTCAATCAAATGCCCCGTTGTCTACTCCCCCTCGCTTCGCGAGCAGAACTACGGCAAGCTCGAAGGCGTGGTCTGGGGCGAGGATGAGGTGAAATACACTGGTTTCCATTTCGACCCGTACAGGCGCGCCCCGGGCGGGGAAAGCCCGTCCGACGTGCAAAAGCGCGTGTGGTCGTATTTCAACGCCGCGATTTTTTCCGCAAAGGAGGAAAAAGTGCTGGTCGTCTCGCACCACGGGGCGATTGTCACGTTCGCCTGCAAGTTCCTCGGCATGCCGCTTTCCAACTGGAGGGCGCTGCGCCTCGGCAACTGCGGGCTTTGCATACTCACGAAGGACGACGGCATGTGGCGGCTGAAGCTGTGGAACTCGCTTTCGCACTACGGATTGCTGAACTTCAAGCCGCTTCTCACGCGCGAGGCAAGGGTTCCGCCCAAGCCGGTTTCAATGCGCGCCCGTCCGAAGTAAGCCGCTATGTTTTATAACTCGCCTTCGTATCGCTTCCCATGGACCCGCTTCCGGCATATTTCATCACGGCGTTCATATCCGTGCTGGCAATCATCAACCCGCTTTCCACAATCGGGCTTTATCTTTCACTGACACAGGGGAAGAACGCCGAGCGCAACAAAATCGCGTTCCAGACCTCGCTCTTCGCATTCTGCGTGCTTGTCTTCTTCTCCCTCTCGGGCTTCTTCATCTTCCAGATATACGGGATAACCGTCGAGGCGTTCCGTATTGCGGGCGGCGCAGTCCTCATGGTAATCGGGATGCGCATGCTCTTTCCCGCAAACGCGCAGTCTGACAGGCACTCGGCAGGCAAGCAGATTTTCATCTTCCCACTCGGAGTGCCCATGACGTCCGGCCCGGGCGCGATAACAACCGTGGTCGTTCTCGCAAGCCAGGCAACCAACCTCTGGTATGAAATCGCGCTTTGGGCGGCGATTTTCCTCGCGTGCGCAATCAATTTCATCGTGCTTCGCTTCTCGGCGGGCATCTACAACTGGACGGGCAAGGCGGGCATCGAGGCGCTGGTGAAGATAATGGGGCTCCTCGTGTGCGCGGTCGCTGTGCAGTTCGTGATAACCGGCATTCTGGCGGCATTCCCGATTCTCGCGGGCGTGAGATAGGGTGCCCCCGCCTCAACCTATTTTAATATTGGCTAATCCCAGATAGGAACATGTTCCTCCTGCTGAAAGAAAAGCTTGTCCAGTCCGTTGCGGAAGCGGCAAAGGTGGATTTGGAGGAGGCTTCCCGCTCAATCGGGCTTCCCAAGGGGCAGTTCGGCGACGTGGCGTCCTCGATTGCGTTCGTGGCGGCAAAGCGCGAGAAGAAAAGCCCGGCTGCGCTTGCCATGGAAATCGCGGGCAGGATGCGCCTTCCGGACTGGGTGGAATTCGCCAAGGCGGAAGGCCCGTACATCAACTTCCTCCTGTCAGAATCGTTTTTCACCGCCCTTGTCTCAAAGGCGCTTGGCGAAAAGGAAAATTTCGGGCGCAGGAAAAAGCACAGCAAGCGCACCATAGTCGAATTCCCGTCAGTGAACCCGAACAAGCCGTGGCACATCGGGCACCTGAGAAACGCATTGCTTGGCGACGCGGTCGCGCGCATACTCGACTTTTCCGGCGAGAACGTGGAGCGGACGGACTATATAGACGACCTCGGCTTGCAGGTGGCGCAGTCATTCTGGGGCTACCTCAACATGGGGAAGAAGCCCGCGGGCAAAATCGACCTGTGGCTCGGCGAGCAGTATGTCGAGGTTTCCAAGCGCTTCGAGACAGACGAGAAAGTGCAGAAGGAAGTGCGCGAGCTTCTCAAGAAAATGGAGCACGGCAACGACCGCGAGGCAAAGGAATGCCGCAAGCTCGTCGAGTCCTGCGTGGCTTCCCAATACGAAACCGCGTTCAAGTTCGGCATATACCACGACGTCCTGATTTTCGAGTCCGACATCCTGCGCACGATTTTCAAGGAAGGTATGGAACTTCTCAAGTCAAGCCCCGCAATCGTCAAGGAGACCGAAGGCAAGAACGCGGGCTGCCTCGTGGCAAAAATGACCTCTGCGGAATTCGCCAACATGGAGTCGCCCGACAAGATTCTCGTCAGGAGCGACGGCACGGCGACATACACCGGCAAGGACGTGATTTTCCAGCTCTGGAAATTCGGCAAGCTCAAAAACGACTTCACCTATTCGAAATTCATGCACCAGCCGACCGGGCACGACTGCTACATGAGCGAGCCGCCCGGCTCAGGCTCGGACAAGGGCGTGAAATTCGGGCACGCCGACCGCGTGATAAACGTGATTGGCATGGAGCAGGCGTACCCCCAGAAGGTGATATCCGAAATCCTGCGCAGCATGGGCTACGGCAAGGAGGCGGACAATTCAGTGCACCTCGCCTACGAGCACGTGGGGCTTGCCGAGGCGAAATTCTCCGGCAGGCAGGGCACGTGGATAGGATTCACGACAGACGAGCTTTATTCCGAGGGGCTTGTGCGCGCAGAGGCGAAAATCAAGCCCGAAGTGGAGGGTGCGGACCGCGGCAGGATTGCGACGGCTGTCGCCTCGGCTGCGATACGCTTCTCGTTTTTGAAGACCACGCCTGAGAAGAGGATAACTTTCCACTGGGACGACGCGCTTTCCATGGAGGGCGACTCCGCCCCCTATGCGATGTACGCGCACGCGCGCGCCTGCAAGATTGCGGCGAAAGCCGGGGAAGGCACCGCAAATGCGCCGATTCACGCACTCACGCTTTCCGAAAAGGAGCTTCTCCTGAGGATAATGGCATTCGACCTCGTGATTTCCGACGCGGCAAGGCAGATGCGCCCTCACATAGTGGCGGAATACTGCCTGTCTCTTGCAACCTCCTACAACAAGTTCTACAACACCAGCCCGATAATCGCGTGCGAGGACGAACAGAAGAAGGCGATGCGCCTTTCGATAAACTCCGCCGCGCTTGTCGCCATGAAAAACGCGCTTCGCGTGATCGGAATCGAGCCTTTGGAGAGCATGTAATCCAATCTCGTTATTTGTCGTAGAAACAGTCGTCCTCTTTATATTGATTTTAGCGGAAATTCAGCTGTCAGGTGGTTAGATGGCAAAAGTTCTCGTCATTGGCGCAGTCGGGCAAATCGGCACCGAGCTTACCATGGCTCTCCGCAAAAAGCACGGCAACGAAAACGTCGTTGCCACCACTCGCAAGTCCGAGTTCCCGAAGTTCATGCTCGATTCCGGTCCCTGTGAAAAATGGGACGTGACTGACAAGAAGGCGATTGAAAAGTCCGTGAAAGAAAACAAGATAGACACCATTTACCAGCTCGCATCTCTCCTGTCAGCCACAGGCGAAAAAAATCCGGACCTCGCGTTTGACATCAACTTGCTTGGCTTGAAAAACACGCTTGACGTTGCGAAGGAATGCAATGTGCAGAAAATCTTCTGGCCATCCTCAATCGCGGCTTTCGGACCGACCACGCCGCGCGTGAAAACCCCGCAGGACACCGTGCTTGCCCCGACCACCATGTATGGCGTGACAAAGGTTTCAGGCGAGCTTCTCTGCCAATACTACATAAACAAATACGGCATGGACATCCGCTCGGTGCGCTATCCGGGGTTGATTTCGTGGAAAGCCGAGCCCGGAGGCGGCACGACAGACTACGCGGTCGCAATCTACTACGAGGCGCTCCGCGCGAAGAAATACCAGTGCTTTGTCGGCGAGAATACCGCGCTTCCCATGATGTACATGGACGACGCAATCCGCGGCACAATCGCGCTGATGGATGCCCCGCGCGGCTCGCTTACGGTAAAGACAAGCTACAACTTCGCGGCAATCAGCTTCACTGCAAAGGAACTCGCAGAGGAAGTCTCGCGGCTCGTGCCGGGCTTCACCTGCACCTATGTTCCTGACGCCCGCCAGAAAATCGCGGACTCATGGCCACAGTCAATCGACGACTCGGTCGCGCGGCGCGACTGGAACTGGCGCCACGAATTCGACCTTCACAAGATGTCCGTTGAGATGATAAGGAACCTGAAGGAAAAGCTCGGCGTGAATTGAATATGATGATTAAGGGGTGAGGTTATGGCAAATCTTGACGAATACCTTTCCGGCGAAGTGCAGGCATTGAAGGACAAGAGCCTGAACTGGCAGATGCGCGAGCTATCCGGGCCTTCCGTCCCGCGCGCCGTCGTGAACGGCAAGAAAGTGATAATGTTCTGCTCCAACAACTACCTCGGGCTCTCGGCGCACCCCAAGCTCAAGGAAGCCGCGATAAAGGCGGTGCAGTCGCACGGGGCCGGCTCAGGCTCTGTCCGCACGATTGCGGGAACAATGGACTTGCACTTCAAGCTCGAAAAGACAATCGCGCGCTTCAAGCACACCGCATCTGCGCTTTACTTCCAGACAGGCTTTGCAGCAAACCAGGGCTCGCTTCCCCAGCTTGTAGGCGAGGGCGATTTGGTCATTTCAGACGAGCTCAACCACGGCTCCATTATCGACGGCGTGCGGCTCTCAAAGGCAGAGCGCGCGATATTCAAGCACCGCAACATGGAGGACCTCGAGCGCGTGCTCCGCGAGGCAAAACCCAAGAACCACAAGAAAATATTCGTGGTCACGGATGGCGTGTTCTCCATGGACGGCGACATCGCGCCTTTGGACAAGATTGAGAAAATCGCGCACGAATACGGCGCGTTCATCTACGTTGACGACGCGCACGGCGACGGCGTGCTGGGCGAGCACGGGCGCGGCATTGTCTCGCACTTCAAGCTCGAAGGAAAAATAGAGTGCGACATGGGAACGTTCTCCAAGGGTTTCGGCGTGGTGGGCGGCTATGTTGCAGGCTCCTCTGCGCTCTACGATTTCCTGCAGAACAAGGCGCGCTCATTCCTGCTTTCAGGCTCCGCACCGCCCGCGACTGTCGCGGCATGCACAGCTTCGCTTGAGCTTCTCGAATCCGACGGCTCGCTTGTCACCAAGCTTTGGGACAACACCAAATATTTCAAGGGGCAGCTCAAGGAAATGGGCTTCAACACAGGAGAATCAGAAACCCCAATCACGCCCATAATGCTTGGCGAGAGCAAGCTCGCGCAGGACTTTGCAAAGGGCATATTCGAGGAAGGAGTATTCGCCCTCCCGATTGTCTATCCCATGGTTGCGCAGGGCAAAGCCCGCATAAGGACAATGGTCACAGCCGCGCACTCAAAAGAAGACCTGAACGACGCTCTTGCCGTGTTCGAAAAGGTCGGCAAGAAGCTGAAGGTAATCGGCTGAGCAGGTATCAGCCATAATCCCTGCCGGTAATCACTTCCCTAAAGTGATTACGGGGCTGGGATTGCTGGTTATTTGCCGAGTAAGGATACTGGTTGCCAGGGTAGGCGGTTTCCCACATCTGTTTCAGCACCTGCCTTTCCTCGTCGCTTGCGCCGGTGTGGAGCGCGTCGAATGCCTGCGTAAGGATGCGCTTCCCTTCCTGCCCCTGCTTGCCAGCAAAGGCGGCAAACTCGGAGCATATGCCCTCGAAATCCTTCGTCTTGTCGCTGCTGCCGATGAGGCGCTTGCTCAGGGTGCTCATAAGATTCCTGGCATTGTAAAAGTCATCCTTGGCGTAGAGCGCCAAAGCTTTTTTTGTGAACGCCTTCACGGGATTCGCCTCGAGCGCTTCCCCGCACTCGCGCTTCAAGTCGCGCGAGAGCTGCCACTCGTCATAAACATTATCGAGCCTTTCGATTATCGTGGTTCCAATCCTGTTTGCAACGCGCCGCGCCTCGAAGTGCTTGAAATCATTTTTCGCAAGCGCCCTGACGATGTTGCACAGGTCGCCGTATCTTTGTTGCCTTCCCATGGCAAGAACGAGCTCGCCCACCAGCGAATGGTATTTCGCCCTGTCTTCCTTTGTTTCGAATATGCCGAAACCGAGTTCTATCTGCTTCAGCACGAACGCGACTGCGAACGGCCGCTTTTCCTGTTCTCGCCAAGCGCAATCGCGGTTTTCTCCCCGTTTTCCATCCCAAGAAGGACGCTTCGCCTTACATCGTCTGCAATCTCGTGCAATCCCTTTTCGGAAAGCACGGAATAAATCTGGAGCGCATTGTCGAGCGAGAGCGCGGCCCACGCTTGCATGCAGGAAAGCGCCTTGGGGCCGTCTTTCACCGCTTCGTTGACCTTGCATATTTCAACAGCCATTCTTGTGGGGTCGGTATTGCTTTTCAGGAGGCGCGCCCTCGTTTTTTCCGAGCTTTGCCACAAGCGGACTGTCTCCGCGAATTTCACCATGTCGTCAAACTTGTAAGAAGCGGTATTGTGGCTGTATCTCGCGTCCTTCGTGCTTTTCTGCGGAACCGTGTACGCTCGTGACCTGTATGTGCTCATTGCCCTACCCCCAACGGCAGCACAGTGTGTGGTAGATATTATAAATAATTGGCAAGCCCTGCGCAAGCGGATTTGGCGCCAGTGCCCGTGCAGCCACGCTGGCTAAACCGCGACTACCTTTCCCCTCTCGGCGATAAGGATGCGGTTCCCGTTGGGGTAAATCGCGAAAATCGTGGCTGTAATCGGCGTGTCCCGCGTATAGACATAATCCACGTGGACATTCGCCTTCACCTTGCCCGCAAGCGTGAGCGGGGTTCCAAAGTGGTCGTTCCTTCCGTAAGCGAGGTGCGGTCCGGCTTTCTCCTTTTCAAGCACAGGCACGAATTCCCCTGCGCGCGCCTTTTCGTTCAATCCGAATGCAAGCTCGGCGACATTCGCGGCGTTCTCGTCCTTTGCGATGTCGTCGATTATCCTTGCCGCCTCTTCGGAATCGCCCTGCACGCGCACAATCCTGTTCTTCTCTATTTTCAGGAACGCGACTTTCTGGTCAGAATACGAATACACGGGCCATATCCCGCTTGTTTTCGAGTCCCCAAGCTCGCGCCTGCCTTCGGGCGACACTCCTTCGTATGGCGGGGTGAAAAGCTCGCCTGACGGGAAATTGATGAACTCGCCCGCGTTGTGGCACATGCCGGAATCAAGTATCCAGTTGTTCGCGCGCGTGTCCACGTGCAGTTTCGTCCCGCGGGGGATTTTCGAGCCGTCGAATGTTATTTCAAAGCCGGTGGCAGACTTTATCGTCGCAAGAAGCCGCCTGCCCCTGTCCTCTATTTTCTTGTAGTCCGTGGACATCGCAGGCTCCATGTCCGCGCTCACGCCGGGCATGGAAATCACGCGAAGCGAACCCGCTGCCGCCGCGATGTTCCGAAGCGGCGCGGTCGCTGAAAACTCGTTCATGGCAACGACGACATTCGCGCTTGCCACAAGCTCGGCAAGGTTGTCCACATATCCGCCGCCCTGCGTTGCCGCGGTTTTCGGAAGGTCGGCGTTGTTCTTGCCGGTTTCACGGTAGCGCACGAGGGGGAGAAGATTGCACCCTTTCTTCTGCGAAAGAAGCGCGGCGGCTTCGTACCACCTGTTCACCAGTTCCTGCCTTCCCATCCGCCTGGAGTCCATCTTCCCTTCAGGGTAATCCGTGAGGAAAAGCACGCGCTCTCCTTGCCTGGGCGCGGCTACGGTGTCGATAAGCGCGGCAATGCCATCTGCCTTCATGCGCCTGCCCGGAAGCTCCATGAAGGCATTTGCGGGCGCAAGCAATTTACACTTTGCCATCAGCGGCGGGAAGTAGTAGCATTTATAACGGAAACTGCGGATATTGTGCCAATCAATCCTTAGTTGATGTTATGCAAAAGAAGAACGGCAAGCTGCTGATGCGCCTCGAGAAGGTCTGCAAGATTTACCAGATGGGCGAGGACAAGCTCTTCGCGCTTTCCAACGTGGACCTTGAGATAAACCGCGGCGAGTTCTCATCAATCCTCGGCCCCTCGGGCAGCGGCAAGTCCACCCTCCTCCACATACTCGGGCTTCTCGACGAGCCATCCACCGGGAAGATATACCTCGACGGAATAGAGGTGCACAAGCTCAACGAGGACGAGCGCGCGCGGCTCCGCGGCAAGAAAATCGGCTTCATATTCCAGATGTTCAACCTGATTCCCAGCCTGACCGTGCTTGAGAACGTCACGCTGCCCGCGCTCATATATGAAAACAGCCCCGCCGAGGCGGAGGCAAAGGCGCTCTCCACGCTCAAGTTCATAGGCATGGACCACCGCCTCCACCACTACCCCAACCAGCTTTCAGGCGGGCAGAGGCAGAGGGTGGCAATCGCACGCGCGCTCATAAACGACCCGGAGATAATATTCGCGGACGAGCCGACGGGCAACCTGGACACCAAGACCGGCAAGGACGTGCTTGACATGTTCAGGGATTTGCACCTGCGGGGCAAGACGATAATCATAGTCACGCATGACGTCGGGATTACCAAGCTTACCGAGCGGACGATAAGGATAGTGGACGGAAAGGTCGTGAGCTCCTGACGGGCGGCATATGGCATGATTCTGGAATTTATGTTCTGAAAAATTCGGGGTGAGATGGATGAGACGTGAAATGTTTGCATTTGCAGCGATGTTCGTGGTGCTCCTTGCGGGCGCCCTGTCCGCGGCGCTTTCGGTGGATTCGTATACAGTTACGCCATCCACGCTCAAGCCCGGCGAGGAGGGCTCAATATCCTTCAGCGTGAAAAACGTGCTTCCCTCCACCGCAACCACGGTCATCGACCCCCTTGAGGACGTGCAGGTTTTCTTCGGCGGAACGACCGAGGGCATGGAGTTCATGGCTAAAAGCCCGTTTGTAATCGGGACAATCGAGTCCGGCGGCTCGGCGCTCGTATCCGTGCCCTTCCGCGTGCTTTCCACCGCAAAAAGCGGCGTTATGACTACTGCGTTTTACATTTCGCAGAAGGACAAGACCGACCTCAAAACCGTGAACGTGGTCGTCCGCGTGGTCAACCCTCCGATAATCACGCTCAACTCAGACCACCAGACAATCGAGAGCACGGACATGATCAACCTCACGCTGACCAACAACGGCGGCTCGGCGACAAAACTCCTGATAAAACTGAACGACACCGGCAACTTCTCGTTCATGGGGACGACCCAGATTTACGTGGGCGACGTTTCCAAGTCCGTGTCCGTGATGGTGCCGCTTGACTCCCGCAAGGTGAATGAAGGAGTCAGCAACATCCCCTTCATCATCACCTACCAGCAGGAAGGCGGCGACACCGTAAGCGAATCCAAGCCGCTCGCAGTCGCGGTCAAGAAGGCGAAGGCGGACGTGTCATTCTCGCAGCTTGAGCCAATCGTCACGAACAAGGACAACGTCCTGAAGCTCACAATCAGCAACAAGGGGCGCGCACTCAACGATTTCCGCGTGCTTCTCACCGATACGCTGGTGAAGTCCAAGGACTCAAGCCAGATATCGCTTGGCAACCTCGGCACCGGCGCCAACAGGACATTCGAGATACCCGTGTTCGTTGACCAGCAGCCCGGCGTAAAATCCACCCAGTTCAAGCTCAAGTGGGTGGAGGACGACGTGGAAAAGGAGCAGGACATCACGGTCCCAATCGCAATCAGCTCGGATGCCGAGGTCGGCATCTACCTTGAGGCAAAGCCAACGCCGCTTACGGTCGGGACCGACCACACCCTCTCGGTCACCACGTCCAACCTCGGCTCATACAAGATAGCCAACGTGGTCATCGCAATCGAGGACAACAGCGCGTTTGACATCCTCAACATCCAAAAAGAGCAGTACATAGGCAACCTCGACAACGACGCGTTCTCGACGGTGCAGTACAAAATCAGGGTGAAGGGGCTGCTTGCGCCCGGCACCTACCCGCTCGCCTTCAAGGTCCGCTACAAGGACCAGTCCGGCCTCTGGATTGAGAAGGAAGTGAAGACCAACGTGTCGATAATGGCCGCGCAGAACGGCGATGGCGGCAGCGGCATACTCTACCTCGGCGCGGCAGCCGCCATCATCGGCGGGGGCTACTGGTACTTCAGGATGAGGAAACCGAAATCATCTTCAAAGCAGTGATTTTGGCGTCCGCCATCTTTCCCGCCCGATTCGGGCGCATGAGCAGGTGCAACAATGAGGTCCGTCGACATAATCATCTATTCGATGAAAAGCCTCAGGCACCGCCAGATGCGCTCCTGGCTCACCATACTTGGCATAGTCATCGGCATAGCATCCGTCATATCCCTCCTCACACTGGGGCAGAGCTTCAGCGAGGAGGTGAACAAGCAGCTCTCCGCGCTTGGCTCCAACACGATTTTCATAACCCCCACCTCGGGCGGAGGCCTGATGAGCGGCACTTATGGCTCAACATCCGGCAAGCTCTATGACAAGGATGCGGAGCGCGTGAAGCGCGTCGCGGAAGTTTCCGAAGTTGCGCGATTGCTCACCAACCGCGCGACAGTGGGATTCAAGGACAAGAACCTCTCCGCGTCTGTCAGCGGAATCGAGCCGGGCGTTTTCGAGAAAACCACCGCGATAAAGATGGCGTCCGGCAGGTTCCTGCAGGACAACGACAGGCGCGTGGTCGTCATAGGCGACAAAATCGCGTACGACACCTTCGGAAGCAGGAACACTGTTGCCGTGAACAGCAATCTCATGATAAAGGGCATCAAATACCGCGTAATCGGCATAATGGAAAAGTCCGGCGGGGGCTTTGGCGCTTCCAACGCGGACAACGGAATCTACATCCCCTTCACCGAAGCGCGGGAAATGTTCAGGAGCTCGCTTGCGCCCAACGAAGTGCAGGCAATGGTCCTCTCCGTCCGCGAAGGCTCGAATTTGACCGAGGTTGCGGAAAAGCTGAAAAACGAGCTTGACGCCTCGCACAAGGTCAAGCCCGACGCACGGGACTATTCGGTCATCGACCCGGCGAGCATCCAGAAGGCGGTGAGCACCGTGCTTGACATGATAACCGTCTTCCTCGGCGCGATTGCCGGCATCTCGCTTCTCGTGGGCGGGCTTGCAATCGCAAGCTCGATGTTCACCTCCGTTATCGAGCGCACGCACGAAATCGGCGTGCTGAAAGCGGTGGGCGCGAAGAACGGGGACATCCTGAAGATATTCGTTTTCGAAGCCGGCGCTGTCGGCGGCATAGGCGGGGCGATCGGCGCGGCAATCGGGATGGCTGTCGCCTACGCGGCAAGCTCATTCGGGTTTCCGGTGGTGGTCAGCCCCATGCTCATAGTATTCGGGTTCGCATTCGCAGTGGCAATAGGGCTGGTTTCCGGCTACATCCCCGCAAGGAACGCCGCCTCGCTGTCCCCGGTGAACGCATTGAGGTATGATTGAATGAGGCTTTTTGACATTCTCAGGTATTCGTTCCAGAGCCTCAAGCACAGGCAGATGCGCTCGTGGCTTACCATACTGGGCATAGTGATTGGCATAGCGTCGGTGGTCGCGCTCCTCACAATCGGCGAGGGCTTCAACACCGAAGTGAACAGGCAGCTTTCCGCCCTTGGCGCAAACATGATATCCATCTCGCCATCGACCGACCCGTTCGCGGACCCGTTCACAACCGCCTCTTCGGGCAAATTGTTCGAGTCCGACGCGGAGCGGCTCGAGCGCATTCCCGACATAGTGGACATTTCCCGCGTGGTCTACGGCAGGGCGTCGCTTGGCTACAAGGACAAGAAAATCAGCTCTCTTGTTATGGGCGTGGACCCGGCGGTGTTCAAGCAGATGTCATCAATCGAGGTCGAGAGTGGCAGGTTCCTGCAGGACAACGACCGCGGCGTGGTCGCGGTCGGCGGCGGCTTTGCCGAAGACGGGTTCGGGGCGAAAAACCGGCTTAACGTGGGCTCATCAATCTACATAAACGGCGAGAAATACCCCGTGGTCGCAATCCTCAAAAAATCCGGCGGCGGCTTCGGGATGAACACCTTCCTTGACAACGGCGTGTTCGTCACCTACCATGACGGCAAGGAGATTTTCAAGGACAATCTCGCGGACAAGGAAGTGAACGAGATAGACGTGACCGTCCGCGACGGGGCGGACATGGACGAGGTCGTGGAGAAAATCACGCTTGAGCTCGCCGCTGCGCACAAGCTGCGCGTGGAGGACAAGGACTTCTCGGTCGTGGACCCCAAGACCATACAGGCATCCATCGATAGCGTTCTCTCGCTCATCACGCTGTTCCTCGGCGCGATTGCCGGCATCTCGCTCGTGGTCGGCGCGCTTTCAATCGCCAACAACATGTTCACAAGCGTCTTCGAGCGCACGCACGAAATCGGCGTGCTGAAAGCCGTGGGCGCGAAGAACGGGGACATCCTGAAGATATTCGTTTTCGAAGCCGGCGCGGTCGGAGGGATAGGCGGGCTTGCGGGCGTGATTCTGGGCTACGCGATAGCCCTGTCCGCGAACCTCTTCGGGCTTCCCACGGGCATAAACCCCTTCATAGGCATTTTCGGGGTGGCGTTCGCATTCATCGTCGGCGTGCTTTCCGGCTACGCGCCCGCGCGCATGGCTGCGAAACTCTCGCCTGTCGACGCGCTGAGATACGAGTAAAAATCCAGCAGCCGAACCGATAACAGGTGATTCGCATGACCAAGAAAGGCTACATCGTCCATCTTGAGCACCAGACGGAGAAGAACACGGATTTCCGCCGCGTGCTATACACCGGCAAGTACAGCCAGCTCGTGCTCATGTGCCTTGCCCCGAACGAGGAAATCGACGAGGAGACGCACCACGACCGCGACCAGTTCTTCCGCTTCGAGGAGGGCGAGGGCATGGTAATCATAGACAAGGTGCCGCACAAGGTCCACGGCGGCGACGGGGCAATCGTTCCCGCGGGCGCGCTGCACAACATAATCAACACTTCGGACAGGCTGCCCCTCAAGCTCTACACAATCTACTCCCCACCCGAGCACATCGACCGGACAATCAGGCGCACAAAGAAGGACGCCGAAGCCCAGCCGGAAGAGTACGACGGCAAGCCGACCGAGTAAGCCGGCTTTTTTTTCTATTTTTTTCCATTCTAGCTAGTGGCTAGTTTTATAAAAAGATGTTCTCCAAAAATCAGCATGAGCAGGTCAAAAAGTCATCCAAATGTACTTTACTCGTACGGCTATGGTTCTTCCCGGAATTTCAATACGGGAAACAACAACGGGCTTGCGCGCGCGAGTACGCAGACAGAGCCGATAATCAAGCGCGAGCCGCAAGTCAAAGTTGAGCCCCAGAAGGGGCTCATGGTTGCCGAGCTTGACGGGAAGAAAATCATCGTGAGGAAGGACTCAGAAAAGGAGCTGACAATCCTCGGCGTCGCGTGCGCAAACGAGGAGCAGCTGATAATCGCAACCGCGATGAATCACCACCCCAACCCTTTCAAGAAGCAGTTCGCCCTCGCAACCGCGCCTTCAGGCGAAACTTACATACTTGAAAACGAGGCGGAATGCGCCTCGCTTGAGAAAAACGTGCGCGGCGCCAAGTACCTTCTCGCTCAGGCGATTGACGGCAAGGCCGATGCCGAGCTGATTTCGAAATTGCAGGAGCTGCCGCAGTTCGGCGGGCTCGAATTCTATCTTGAAGAGCGCGAGGTTCCGAAGAAGGAGGAGCTGAAAAAGACCGAAAAGAAAAAAGAAAGCTTCCCGAACGAAGCCCCAGTATACGCCAAGCTGCCGAGCGGCACATACGTTCTTGCGAAAACAGGCAAGGTGCTCGTCCTTCTCGGTGAGCGGGTGAACAAAAGCGTGCGCGCTGAAACTTACCTCGACATGCCCCAATTCTGGGCTGACGCCTCCAAAGGGGAAATCGGCGTTTCATGGGGGCAGGGCAGCAAGGAGCTGCTCATTTTGCAAAGCACCGAGGCGCACGAACAGGCGCTTCTCGACTCCCCGGTCGGCGGGATGAACAAATACGTGGTGGTAAAGCCGTGCAGCCCTGCCGAACGCAAGCACATCGCCAACGAAGCACTCGCGGACTTGCGCCGGGAGGACTCTGATTATCGCGACTATTCAGCGCGGGCTGCCGAGTTCGAATCCGCCAGCCAGGGCAGCTCGAACGGCTTCGTGCCCATCAAAGGCACGCTGCAAGGCGGGTTCCGCGAATTCGGCGGGCGCGAAGAATACGTGCTTGCCTTCAACAAGGAGAAAAAAGAGGCGCAGGTGCTCGGGCAATTCGTCAGCGGTGGAGGGCAACTCACCAATATGAAACACCAGTGGGCATCCGCTTCCATGGGCGAGATTGGCGTTGCCAAGAATAGGGGCAGCGATGAATTCTTCCCGCTTAATGGCGGCAAAGAGCACATCGATTTCATAGACTCGCCCCATTTCATCCCCCTCGGATATGATTATTACATTATCAAGCCCATCACCAGCGGCAAGCTCCTCTCTCTGGTGCGCGATTACAGGAACGACAACCTGCCTGCAGAATGGCACAACATGCTCAAGTTCACCGGTTGCGCTCTTGTCGATACCTCTCCTGTCGTGCGCTGGGAAGCCAAGCCCTTCAGGTAGCTCTTTTAAATCCCTTCCAGCATATCCAGAAAATCAGGCTGCAGGGATAGCCAAGCTTGGTCAAAGGCGCAGGACTCAGAGAACCCTTTTGCTCGCTCCAGATGGGGACGCTCGCAAAAGCGTTCACGGAAATCGAACGGAACGCCGTTCGATGTGTGAACAAGTCGAGTTCGCTCGACTCTGTTCACGGAAAAACGTGAAAGGGTTTCGGAAATCCTGTCGGTTAGCCGTTCGTGGGTTCAAATCCCCCTCCCTGCATTTCTTTTTTCCCCGCCAAAAATTCCAAGGCGAAGCCTCACGGGATAAAACAAAAAAAGAAACCGGCAAAGCCCATGCTGGGGGTTGAATGCTTACAAAGCATTCTCCGATCTTCGCGCAATCTAGATTTTCTTTACGTTCTTTGCGCGAAGCCCGCGTTCGCTGGTCTCGACTTCATATTCGACAGCCGTTCCCATTGCGAGAGGTGCGCCGCCCTCGATCATCGAGGTGTGCACGTATACGTCCTTGCCGTCGTCGCCCGTGATAAACCCGAAGCCACGCTCAGCGTTGAACATTTTCACTTTTCCTTTCATTATATCACCATTTCTGTCAGTCGTATTTGGGATTGCCAGCTTATAATGGTGACACATTGCCATCTGTGTTGGAAATCGGCGCTCAAGCGGCGATATTCTTCCCGACAGGGGTGAACGCCGCGAATGCCCAGATTGCAAAAACAGGCACGAGCATCGCAATCCCGAGAAGAATGCTGTTGCCTATCAGCCCGTCAGTTGAGGCTTCGATGAACGGCCCGCCTTCAAGATACGAAATGGAATGGTCCACAGCCACCATTATCGCGGTGCCCCAGAGCATGAGCGACAGCAACCCGAGCCGCAGTCCCTTCCTTTTGGCGGGCATGAAAAAATATGCTGCAGAAGCCGCAAACGCCGCAACAAGCGAAACAACGAGCCACATGGGAATGCCCCTACTCCGCAGGTGCAACCGCCGCGTCCTTCGCCTTCCCAAGCGCCGGCACGCCGTTGTACGCGAGCACGAGTATCGCCCATGCCGCAATAAGCGCAAGAGTCATGGGTATGCCGATTGCCGCCATTTCCCCGAGCATCGCGGCAGTTGCCGCGGGCGTTGCCATCGCGGTAAGGAACGGCGCCCACGGGACGATTTCGCCGTGCGCGAAGTGCTCGATTGCAAGCGCGGCAGACCCGCCCAAAATCATGGCAACAAGCCATTCCGGGTGCGAGTGCTTGGGGAACCTGCCCTTCTGCGAGTGCGCGCCGATGCCTATTATCGTCGGGACTATGAAACATGCCATCCTATCACCTGTTCGTGGAACGGATGCAAGTAATAAAAATGCGTGTTTCGTAATACTTTGCGGGGTGCAAATATGAGTGTTGAGCGGGTTGCGATTTCACTCGAGCCGGAACTGCTGCAAAAGCTCGAATCCAGCATGGGCAGGCGCTCGCATTGGAACCGCTCCAAGGCGATAGCGGACGTGCTGCGGGACTGGCTTTCAAACGAGGAGTGGGCAGGTGGCAAAGGGGAGCGCGTCGGGACGATTTCCCTTGTTTACAACCACCACGCGCACGGCGTGCTTGACCGCATCACCGACATCCAGCACGACTCGGGCGCGAGCATAATCTCCACGATGCACGTCCATATCTCGCACGAGGAATGCCTTGAAACAATCGCAGTGAAGGGCAAGGCCAAAACAATACAGGAGATAGCTGACAACATTTCCTCGGTGCGCGGAGTGAAATGCTGCCGGCTGTCAATCATGAAATAAGCATGCAGGGCGGGAAACCTGGCGCCAAGGCAAAAAGAAAAAGGATTGTAAAAAAAGAAACAGGCTACTTCTTCATCTGCGAAAGCGCGGCGTCTATTGCGTGGCGGTCGAAGCCGACAATCACGCTTCCGTTGATGTCAAGCACAGGCACTCCCATCTGCCCCGTCTTGACCACCATCTCCATTGCCGCCTTCTGGTCGGCTCCGACATCGACGTCCTTGTATTGCACCCCTTTTTCCGACAGGTATCTCTTTGCCATTACGCAATAAGGGCAGGTCCGGGTGCTGTACACTATCACGCCCGCAGGCACAGTGGTTTCATCGATCATATTCTCACTCCGACTTTTTCGGCAGCCGAAAGGAGCCCCTTTACGTTCTTGTCTGCGAGGAAGTAGCAGATCTTCTTGCCGTCCCTCCTCGACGACACCAGGCCGGCGTCCTTCAGGACGCGCAGGTGCTGGCTTATGTTGGGCTGGTTCCTTCCGGTTTCAAGCTGTATTGCGGATACGCATCCCTCCTTCCTGCCCAATAGCCGGAGTATCTCCAGCCGCGCAGGCTCGGACAGCACCGAAAACAGCCTTGCCGTGTTTTTCATATTCACATATGCGCATATGAAAATATATAAATGCATACGCCCCATGTTGGAGTTGGCAAATTCAGGTTCCCGGCTCAGCCGTATTCCTGCGGGGCGCCGGAGCCGATTCCGACCTTCTCGAGCAGCGCCTTGGCTTTCCTGCGGAAGCTGCTCGCATAGAATGCGTCGAGCGCCAGCTTTGCGACCATGCCTGCCATCTGGCCCAGCATTTCGCACCGCTTAAACAGTTCGCCCATTCCTTTAGTATTGAAAGTCATGGTAAGGAACGGCTTTGCGCCGTTCGGGTCAAGCTCCACTGCGCTTATGCGGCTACTATTTTCCAGAACGAAATATGCGATCCCGACAACCAGCCCCATGGCCGAACCTTTCAGGATGGATAGGAGCCACTGGGCTGACTCTGTGTTGGAAAGCTCCCTTCGAATCTCCCCTCCCAGGTGGCTGTATTTTCCCAAAAACGCCCCTCTGGTCTCGCTTGCCAGAGACAAATCCTCGTTTTTCTGGGCGGTTTCCATGCTTTTTCCCGCTATGCGCACGTCCTTTTGGAGCATCTTGGAAAACAGCAGATTCCCCCTAATCCGGCTGATTGAAACTTCCGTTTCCTTTCCACATAGCTTGACGTCCCAGCCACTGCCTTTTTTGGCCATGCCCTCTATCTTCCTGACTGGTATTATTCCAATATACACCGTAACACCTGTGGTAAGGAGTGATTAATAAGGAATATAAAGCAATGGGCTAGGGCTCAAGCCCGTAGTAGATGCGCCTGTTGCTCTTGCCCTTGTTCTCAGCGCCCAAAAACACGAGCTTCCCTATTTCCGACGTGTTTTTCACATGCGTGCCGCCGTCCGCCTGATAGTCCACGTCGCCTATTTTCACCATGCGAAGCTCCTTCACGTCCGGCGGAAGCGCGGCGGCAAGCTTCACCGCGCCCGCGATTTTCATCGCCTCTTCCCGCGGAAGAAACGTTACTTCCACGTCGAGGTTCCTTGCAATCGCGGCGTTCGCCTGCGCCACAAGCGACTGGAACGCCTCCTTGTCGAAGTTCTCCATGGAAAAATCAAAGCGCGTCCTGTCCACGTCTATCTGGTTGCCGGTTATCATGATGCCCGTTCGAAACATTATCGCGGAGAGTATGTGCCCGGCGGTGTGCATGCGCATCAGCTTGTGCCTGCGCGCCCAGTCTATTTTGCATTCGGCCGAGTCGCCCTCGCAAAGCCCCTCACCAGTTATTTCGTGCGAAATCGCGCCATCTGCTTTCACGACCGCGACAACCGAAAATTCCTTCCCATCCGAAATTCTCACGAGCTTTCCCGTGTCCCATGGCTGCCCGCCGCCCCTTGGGTAGAAAACCGTCTGGTCAAGAACAACATATTTGCCGCCGCCAGACTCGCCTTGCGAGCTGGCGGAGCCATTCTGCGGAGCAGAATGCGCGTCCTTCACGGAAATGACTTTCGAGCTGCAAGTTTGCAGGTACGAATCCCTAAGATATAGTGCGCCATCCATGTTTGCCGTTGCTGTCCAAACAACTTTAAACATATGCGGCGTAGTTTCTGCGGGAGTGTGATTCGCATGTTCAAGTTCACAGTAGACGATGCCAAGCGTTACAAGTGCGCGACCGACTCGATTGTCAACCTGATTGACGAAGGATTGCTCGAGGTCGGAAAAGACGGGCTGTTCCTCCGCGCAATGGACCCCTCGCAAATCGCC
The DNA here is from genome assembly GCA_041665945.1 of Candidatus Micrarchaeia archaeon. Taxonomy (GTDB): domain Archaea; phylum Micrarchaeota; class Micrarchaeia; order Anstonellales; family Anstonellaceae; genus UBA10161. The sequence continues at coordinate 98,252 of JBAYHU010000001.1, read as the reverse complement.
ATGGTGTCCTTTTCCATGCCGAAAGCCGCTTTCTCGCAGTTCGAAGCCCCCGCGCCCTCGGCGAAAATCGGGCTGAACTTCGACGCGATTTCCAAGATCCTTTCCCGCACGCGCGGGGCGGAGAAGCTTGAAATCTCAAAGGAGGAGAACAAGCTCCAGCTCAAGTTCATAGGCGCCAAGCACAAGAGAAGCTTCAAGGTTCCCATCCTCGACCTGCCCGCCGGCGCGTCAAAGGAGCCGACGCTTGTCCATGATGCGGTCGTGAAAATCCCAAGCTCGCAGTTCCGCGAGTCGCTCCGCGACGCCGCCCTCGTCTCCTCGCACATAACTCTCCAAGCAGGCCCGGAGGGCTTTGCAATCGAGGTCCACGGCGACTCCTCTGACCTGACAGAGGAGAACGAGGCGCAGAACGAGGGCGCAATCGAAGTGAAGGCGGAGAAGCTCGCACGCGCGACCTTCCCCCTCCAGTATCTTGAGGACATCGTGCGCGCATGCCCGGACAACTCGGCGATAACCCTTCACCTGAAGACAAACGCGCCGCTGAAGGTCGAGTACGAAGTCGAGACCGCGAAGGTCGTCTATTACCTCGCGCCGAGAATCGACAGCGATTAATCAGGGCTAAATTCCGCCGAGAATCTTTTCCAGTTTTTTCCCGTCTATTTTTCCGCCGGTCTCCTCGACCCGCATTTTTTCCTTTCCTTCTTCAAAAAGAACCACTGTCGGCACGCGCTCAATTTTGAAATCCTCCCAAATGGGATTTTCATCCGCGTCTATCCTCGCTTTTGCCGCCTTGGCTTTCGCCTTTGCCGCGGCGGCATCAAAAACAGGCATGAACCTTCCGCAGTCCGGGCACCAGCCGGCATAGAACAGCACGGCGATTTTTCCCCTAGCCACAATCTTTCCCAGCTCCAATTTCTTTGTTGTTTCAAGCATATGCGCACCTACGCATGCAACCAGCCGAATGGTTAATAAACCGCCAACAGAAAACAGAGTAAGGCGACTTTTATGCCGAAGAATCAATCTACCACCAAGCAAGGGACAACCATGCAAGGAATCGCCAGCAAGCAAGGCGCAGCCAAGCAAGGGACAACCATCGAGCTGTCCAACTTATCCAAGCATTTCGGAAAGCTTCGGGCAGTGGACGGCATAAGCCTCAAAGTGAAGGAAGGCGAGGTCTTCGCGCTTCTGGGGCCAAACGGAGCCGGCAAGACAACGACAATTTCCATGCTCTGCGGGCTTCTCGCCCCGACTTCGGGCAAGGCGATGGTCGCGGGCTTCGACGCGCATACCGAGCCATTGAAAGTGCGGCAGGCAATCGGCGTGGTTTTCCAGGCGCCAAGCGTGGACGACCTGCTCTCCGGCAGGGAGAACCTCGAAATGCACGCGCTTCTCTACGGGGTGCCTGCAAATGGGAGGAAGGAGCGCATCAACGACATGCTCTCCCTTGTCGGCTTGACGGACAGGCAGCACAGCCCGGTGAAGGAATATTCGGGCGGCATGAGAAAGCGCCTCGAGCTTGCGCGCGGGATACTGCACGAGCCGAAAATACTCTTCCTTGACGAACCCACGGTGGGGCTTGACCCGCAGACGCGCCAGCACATCTGGGAGTACATACAGAAGCTCTCCAAGCGGGAGGGCACGACAGTCGTATTCACAACGCATTATCTTGAGGAGGCGGAGCAGTTCGCCGACCGCGTGGCGATAATCGACCGCGGGAAAATAGTCGCCGTGGGCACGCCGCATGAGCTTGTGGAGAGCCTCGGCGGAGACGTGGCGGTTTTGAAATCGCCGGAGCCGAAAAAAATCGCCTCCGCGCTCCGCAAGCTGAAGTTCGCAAGCGCAATCGCGCAAACAGAGGGCGGCGTGCAGGTGTCGATCCGGCACTCCCACGAAAATCTTCCCAAGCTTTTCGCAGCATGCAAGGGCATAACGTCCATTGAAATCCACCCCGCCACGCTCAACGACGTTTTCATAAAATTCACGGGCAGGGAAATCCGCGCGGATTCCGCGGAAGGCGGGTTCTGGGAACGGATGATGAAGAAGTAAGCAATGATTTGCAAGTGATATTCATGAAATATCTTGACGCCGTTTACGCAGTGTGGCTGCGCGAAGTGAAGGTTTTCTTCCGCGAGAAGGAAAGGGTAGTCTCGGCAATCATCACCCCCCTCTTGTGGATTCTCATCTTCGGCGCGGGCTTGGGCTCTTCAGTTGAGATAAAGGGAGTGAATTACCAGGAATTCATCTTTCCTGGCATTGTTTCCATGGCGGTGCTTTTCGGCTCCATCTTCTACGGGCTTTACATCATCTGGGACCGCAAGCTCGACTTCCTCAAGGAGGTATTGGTCGCACCGGTGCCGCGAAGCGCGGTTTTCCTCGGAAAAATGTTCGGCGGCGCAACCGACGTTCTCATACAGGCAGGGGCGCTGCTTCTCATCGGGCTATTGCTTGGCATGGTGCCAAGCGCCTCAACAGCCATGCTCGCTTTGGCAGGCGCGCTTCTGATTGCAATCTGCATCACTTCGCTCGGGCTGATAATCGGCGCGAACATGAAAAGCCCGGAGGGCTTCAACCTCGTCATGAGCTTTGTCATGTGGCCCATGTTCATGCTCTCAGGCGCGCTTTTCCCGATTGACAACATCCCTGCTTACCTCGGCTTCCTCATCCAGCTCAACCCCCTGACTTACGGCGTGGATTTGATGCGCTACATAATACTCGGCAGCACCTCTTTCGGGCTTCTGGCGGATATCGCCGCGCTTATCCTCTCCACAATCGTTTTCATAATCATCGGGACAAAGAGCTTCGAAAAGATGCAGGTCTGAAGGCAATTCCATGCTGAAAATCTACAACAGCCTCAACAAGCGAGTGGAAACCTTTTCGCCCCTCGCGGCAAAGGAAGTAAAACTCTACACCTGCGGACCGACCGTGTATTCCCGCCCGCACCTCGGCAACTACCGCACCTATATTTGGGAGGATACGCTCAAGCGCTATCTCCTCTCCAAGGGCTACCGCGTGCGCCATGTCATGAACGTAACGGACTTTGACAACACAATTATCCGCGCGGTGAAAAAAACCGGCGTCCCGCGCGAAAAGATGACTTCGGAAAACGAGCGGTTCTTCAGGCAGGACCTCGACAAGCTACGCGCGATTCCCGCGGAAAAATACCCGCACGTAAGCATGCATGCAAAGGAGATGGCATCCGTCGTCAAGCGGTTGCTGGCGAAAAAGGCGGCATACCCCGATGAGTCTGGCAGGGTTTTCTTCGACATCTCCAAATTCCCCTCTTACGGGAAACTCGCCGGAAAGAAGCTCTCGGGCGCGAAAGGCAAAGTTACTTGGGAGGAATACAAGCCGCGGAAAGCAGGCGACTTCCTCATCTGGCAGCCGGGCGAAAAAATGCGCGGATGCCGCTGCTGCGAATCAGAGTCCGGCACTGCGCAGCCCCCGTGGAATATCCAGTGCGCGGCAATGTCGACAAACGCGCTCGGCGGGCAAATAGACATCGCCATGGGCGGCTACGACAACCTGTTCAACCACCACGAGAACACGCGCGCAATCGCGGGCGCGCTTTCAGGAAAGGAGTACTCGAAATACTGGATGCACATCCGCCACCTGATAATAAACGGGAAAAAGATGAGCAAGCGCAAGGGCAACGTCGTCCTTCTTCCGGACATGGAACGCAGGGGCTACTCTCCAGCGCTCACCCGCTTCATACTTCTCTCCGTGCACTACAGGCGCATGCTGGATTTCACATGGGCGTATGCCAAGAAGATGAAGGAAAGATACTCGAAGCTCGCAAAAGGGATATTGCTGCTCAAGAAGGCGGACGGAAACGGAAGCCCACGATTCGAAAAACTCCTTGCCCGCGCAGAAAAGGATTTCCTGCTGGCGATGGATTCCGACCTCAACGCCCCTAAGGCGGTTGCAGCAATCGAAAAGTTTGTTTTCGCCTGCAACAGGCTTCCCCTCTCGAAAAAGCAATCCCTTGTTGCATTGGCTCTCCTCAAAAAATTCGACACGGCGCTTGCCTGCCTCCCGCTTGACTGAGGAAGGGTTAAAAATTCCGGATAGGATGTCTTTGCATGGATGAGCTTTCCGCGCGCCGCAAAAAATTCTTCGCAGGCGCGCCATTCAGGGCGGCGCTGCTTTACAGCGGGGATGACGCCGGCAATCCCAACCCGTCTTTCCGATATTTCTCCGGCTGCAACGTGGACTCAAGCTACCTTCTCCTCAAGCCAAGCGGCGGGCGGCTGCTCACGCACGAAATGAATTTCGGCGCTGCAAAATCTGTCTCACGCTACCCTGTGCAGCTTCTTGGCAAGGACAGGGCAGGCGACATCCGCCGCGCGTGCGGCAAGGGGAAAGTCGGCTTCGTGCTGGGCGAGGCATCCGCCTCCCGCTTCCTCGCGCTTCGGAAAAAAGCGAAACTCAATCTCGTCGAGGCGGACAGTTCCGCATTCAGGGCAAGGGGCGCAAAAAGCCAAAACGAAATCTTCATGCTTTCGCAGTCCGCGGAAATCGCGAGGGAAATACTCAACACGCTTGACCCGTGGGAGTGCAAAACAGAACTTGAGCTTCTTTCTCGCCTGAAAATAATGGCGCTTGAGGCAGGGGCGGACATTTCATTCGAGCCCATTGTGGCGACTGGGAAGAACACTTCTTTCCCGCACCACAACGCAACTGGCAAAACTCTCGGGGACAGCGTGCTTGTGGATTTCGGCGTGCGCTACAAGGGCTATTGCTCGGACTTCACGCGCTGCTACTTCAGGAAACAAGGCAGGGAACTTGAAACGTACGACAAATGCCAGGAAATTTTCGCGGAAATACTCGAAGGGCTGCCTGAGTGCAAGCAGGGCAAGGACATTGCGCTTCTTTCTGCAATGCTTTTCAAGCAGCGCGGGCTGCCTGCCTTGATACACTCAATCGGGCACGGCATCGGCTTGGAAGTCCACGAATACCCCCATCTCGGAAGAATGTCCGAAGATTATCTCGGCGTCGGCACTGTGCTTGCAATCGAGCCAGCCGCCTACTTCAAGGACTATGGCGTGCGCTACGAGGAAATGGTCGTCTGCACGAAGAAGGGCTGGAAAAAACTTTAGACGCTTTTGATTCTTCCCGCCACGCGCGACAGGGCTTCCATCTGCTTTGCGAGTTCCAGATAATTTTTCGCCATCAGCGGATTTATTGCCGCCGCCTTCTTGTACGCGCTGGCTGCGTCGCTGTATTTCTCTTCCCTTGCGCACCAGTCGCCGGTTTTCATGTAAATTTCGGAAGCCTTCTCCTTTTCCTCCAGATGCTCATACAGGCGCCCTGCCTCAAGCCCTGCTTCCGCAACCGGAAGCCCCGTGATTTTGCGCCCGATTTTTTCCGCGTAAAGGAAGCTTTCAAGAGACTGTGTCGCGTAATCTGCCGCCAATTCCGCCACGGCGTCGCTCACGAACCGCACCGCGCCATCCGGCGTGGTCTTGAGTATTTCCACAATGTCGCCGATTCCGAGCAGCTTTCCAGACATCATGTGCCTTGTCAGCGAATACGATGCCATCCCGTGTTCGATTTCCCTCTCCAAACCAGCGTCGATGCGCAGGTCTCCTGCCTTGGAAAAGTGCGAATGTGCCAAGCTGTACTCTTCGGTCGCCTTGACATAATCATTCGATTTCTCGGATTTGCGCCCCATTGCCAGACGAATCTTCCCTTCCGCGAATTCAGCTTTTGCCGCCGCTATGTTGAGCGTCCTTCTGGCAGTTGCCGAAAGCATGCCCTCCTTCCCTTCGGAAAGCCCGTACCTGTCCTGCAGGTATTTTTCCCACTGGCTGAATTTCGATGAAAGCCCATCCAGCCCCGCAAGGCGGGTTTCACTCTTTGGCGAGAAGGCGCGGAATGCGGATTTGAATGCGCCTGGCTGGCGCTTTTCCCTATTTCCGTTGGGCTCAACCATCATCATATATACCACTATTTACTATTATATAACACACTATTTATATCCTTATCCCCTGCATCGAGGGCGCCTGCCCTTCTGGTGCCTCTCGAAAGCTTTTTTAACAGAATGGACGAATAACCCTCACTCGAAGACGTGTTCTTCTCCAAAGAGAGTGATCAAATGAAAATCGTCATATCAGATACCAAAACCGGCAAAAGCTTTGGGCTTGAGTTGCCAAAGGACAAGGAGTCCCAGCTCATCGGTAAGAAGCTCGGCGAGAAAATCGAGGGCGGCGCCATCGGGGCTGAAGGCTACGAGCTTCAGATTACCGGCGGCAGCGACCTCTCGGGATTCCCCATGCGCCGCGACGTTACCGGCCCGCGCAGGGCAAAAGTCGTCCTCACGGACGGCACGGGCTACCGCAAGACGGCGAAGGGAAGGCGCGAGGCGCGCATAGTCCGCGGCAACATCATCTCCGACCAAATCGTGCAGGTGAACGCGAAAGTCGCAACAGCCGGCGCAAAGCCGCTTGACGAGCTTTTCCCCAAGGCTGCGGGCGAGAAGAAGGACGAAAAGAAGAAGTAAGCACATTCTAAACGACGGTGAAACATTTGCAGGCAGAAGTCAACATAGGAATGGTCGGGCACGTCGACCACGGGAAGACGTCCCTTACCAAGGCAATAACCGGCAAATGGACCGACACCCACTCGGAAGAGCTCAAGCGCGGAATCACAATCAAGATAGGCTACGCTGACACGACTTTTTATAAGGCAAAGGACGGAAGCGGCTACGCGGTGGAAACCGTAGGTGCGAAGGACAAGGACAAGTGGGAGGTTTCCCGCCACGTCTCGTTCCTCGACGCCCCGGGGCACGAAACCCTGATGACGACTACCATCTCAGCCTCATCCATACTTGACGGCGCGCTTCTGGTGATTGCGGCGAACGAGGAATGCCCGCAGCCGCAGACCGAGGAGCACCTGCAGGTCCTCGACATCCTCGGAATAAAAAACGTCGTGGTCGTGCAGAACAAAATCGACCTTGTCACAAAGGAAAAGGCGATTGAGAATTACAACCAGATAAAGAAATTCCTCAAAGGCTCCACGGCAGAAAAAGCGCCCATAATTCCCATTTCAGCCAATTACAACGCGAACATCGACACATTGGTCGAAGCGATTGAAAAGGCGATTCCCACTCCAAAGCGCGACGCCACGCTTCCGGCAAGGATGTACGTAGCCCGCAGCTTCGACGTGAACAAGCCCGGCTCGGACATATCCAAGCTCAAGGGCGGCGTAATCGGCGGCTCGCTCATACAAGGCACGCTCAAGGTCGGGGACGAAATAGAAATGCTCCCCGGCATCACGAAAAAGACAAAGGACAAGGAGACAATCGAGCCGGTTGTCCTGAAAGTAGAGGCGCTCATGGCGGGCAACACGCCCTCGGACGAGGCGAAGCCCGGCGGGCTCATCGGAATCGGCACGAAGCTCGACCCGTCGGTCACGAAGTCTGACCACCTTACCGGCAATCTTATCGGCAAGAAAGGCACGCTTCCCCCTGTCCTCTCGGACATCGACTTGGACTACAAGCTTCTCACGCGCGAGGGATTCGACAACCCCGCGCTTCGCATGGGCGAGCCCATAGTGGTTTCCGCAGGCACGGCGACATCCGTCGGCGCAATCGTGAAACTCAAGGGCACGGTCGTCTCAATCAAGCTCAAGCGCCCGATTTGCGCCGAGAAAAAGAGCAAGGTGGCAATGACTCGCCGCCTCGGGCAGAGATGGCGCCTGTCGGGCTTCGGCATACTCAAGTAAAATCCAACGCCGCGTGAACAAATCTTTAAATAGAGCGAAAGCCATATCGATTTAGTTGGTTTCATGACTTCAAAAATAAGCCCCGGCAACGACATCAAGAGAGTTGACGTCATTGTCAAAAAGTTCATGCGGGATAACAAACGGGCAATGGACATACTTTCGAAACAGTAGCGATGCAAATCATTTATCTCGAAAAAAACATTGTGATACGGATAAACAGAATGGTTACTTCTAGGTATTCACAACCCTCGGTAGTCAACGCAGAGGCAAATCTCGAATACTACCTTGAAGCGGTGCAGCATTACGGCGAAAATATAATGGATGAAAAAGAGCGTCTTTTCAAGAAGGCGGCATTTCTGCTTTATCACTTGGCGTACAACTGCCACGCCTTTGCCGATGGGAACAAGCGAACAGCGCTGATTAGCACAACTATCTTTCTGAACATGAACTCATGGGGGGTTTTTGTCAGTGAAGATAAGCAGGGCGAAATGGCAAAATTGATAAAAGACGTCGCAGAAGGCAGTAAATCAGTAAGCGCAGTTTATCGCTGGCTAGACTCGGTGTCGAAAAAAATAGAATCCCGCTAGCCTGCACTGATTAAACTGAATTCTAAAGTTTCGCCAGGCAGGCAATCGCCGCATCCTTCTTTTCAAAAGGCACAAGCACGTGGTCGTGGAAATACCCCGCAACCATGTTTGCGGGGATTTTCTCTTTCGCAAGCGCGGATGATGCGGCTGCGGTTATCCCGACCGCCCCGAGGCTTGTCTTTGCTTCGAACGTTATCAGGCAGAACGGGCCCTCAATTTTCTTTTGGGAATACAATCCCATGTTCTCCCTTATATCCTCGGAAAAAACCGCAGTTATGCCCTCCTTTTCCTTCACAATTGCGACGAAATATTTCACATAGCCGGCAAGCGCCATAAGCGAAGTTTCAGGGAACGTCCCGTAGTAATATCTGCCATCCTTTGCTTCGGGCTTCAAGCCAAGCTTCGCCATATCTGCACTTCCGTGGCACGGATTTTAAATCTAGCCCCCGTTTCTCCATGCAGTGGTTCCTATGAATATTGCCGGATTATGCGCTGTTTGCGGGCGTACCGCCACCGAGAGCTGCAAGATGTGCGGCAGGGGCAACTGCGGGCGCGCCCAGTGCAAGGTCGGGTTTGTCTGCGCGCACTGCGCAAGGGGCAAGGAATAGCCCTGAAAAGAAAAAAGGGAAGCCATCCAGCTTCCCACCCTACTCCTTTTTCATCACCCCGTTTATTTCCCTGCCAAGCTCTTCCGTCCTTGTTTCAGCTTCCGCAAGCGCAGGCGTGAAAGCTTCGAAAAATCCCGCGCCATCAAGCGACTCGAACATCCTTTCCGTGGCTCCCCGTTTGGACATCACCGACCGCACAAGCTCCGTGCTTCCCTTCTTGCTTGCGCGGAATACCTGCGACGAGCCTTCGAACACCTGCGCTGCAAGCTCGCGCGAAACTTCGGCTGAAAAGCCCCGCTCGGAGGCGAATTTTTCCAGTCGTCCCATCAGCTCGAAGAGAAGCGCGGGCATGCACCCCGCAAGCGCGGTGAAAGCCGCCATCTGCTTTTGCGTTGCCCCAAGCACCATGCCGAAGCCCGAAAATATCCTCTCGGTTTCAAGCCTGTCTTCCGCCCGCGCCTTGCCCCCGTAGCAGATTGCGGTTGCCGATTTTCCAGCCTCCACGCAGACGTTCAGCATTGTCCGCACCACCCGCGCTCCAGCCAGCCGCCTGCTTATCGTGCCGATGGACACGCCTGCGGCTATGGATACCACCAGCTTGCCACGGCAGGCATCTCCAAGCTCGTTGAGAAGGCTTCCCATGTCCTTGGGCTTCACGCAGAGGATGACTATGCCGCTTTTTTCAACAGCCGAGCAATTGCCCTGCTCCACCTCTGCCCCAAGCGAGTGCAATTTCGCGAGATTTTCGGTTTTGCCGCGCCCTGTGACACTCACATCCTTCGCATCAAACACGCCCTTCCTGATTATCCCTTCGGCAAGGACGGTGCCCATGCTTCCCGCACCTAAAATTGCCACTCTTGCGCCAATCCTGTTTTTCACGCCTGCCCGGTTATCCAGGAAGCAGACCCCTTTCCACCTGTTTCATATTTCCACCCCTATCTATTGATTACTTGCGTTATTCTATTTGACAAAAAGAAAAATCGGATTTTCTGTTGTTCTGGGCTAGGAAAGTAGTTGGGCGGCCAGCCCGGGCAGAGGGGGGAAGCTTTCGCTGCCAGAAAATGAAGACAGTGTTGCAGCGAAAGCAATGGATTGCATGCGCTGTTTCTGCTCCCGCTGGCTTATATCCGTGTGTAACAAAACGCCCCTCTCCGTGCGCAAGGGGCAAGGAATAACGGGTGCCGGACTGAGCACTATTTTTTATTACGTTGCCAGAAGAAGGACTGCATGGGAGTCCAGAATTGCCAATACGAAGGCGGCAAAATCGGCATGCGCAGCGAGCACGCGAAGCGACTTTATTCCGAAGCTACGGCTAGCATAAAGAGCAGCGCCCGCAAGTTCATTGAAAATATGCTTTACGACGAACCTCTTTTTACGGCAACGCGCATGACAGAGAAAAAAACGGGGGAAGTCTTGCCCTCAAGGAAGAATGGGCGCAATGGGATAACCATCTCCTGCGACAGCGTGACTATTTCCTGCTTCGCTGACCCAAGAGACCTCAAGTTGCGCATCTGGTGCAACAATCCGGAATGCGAATTCTGGAAGGGAGGCGAGGATGCGAATTCCCCCGCGCGCTGCCTTCTCGAACCGCCAATGGAGCTTCCTGCAGATATTCTTGAGCAAGCACAGAAGGCGAAAGCAGGTGCCCAGAACAGGAGTGCAGAGGAAGACTGATTTTCACAGCTTCAGGAAGAATTCGTGGAATCTCGTAGTTGTAAGCTCGGGATGGAATGTGAGCGCAAGATAGTGCTTGTCTCCCTTTGACTGATACGCGGCAACCACGTCATCTCCGTGGAAAGCCATGGGGCGCGCCTCCTTGCCGACAATGGTCATCTTCGGGGCGCGTATGAAAACTCCCTTCACCTTGCCAAAAACCGTGTCAAGCTCGGCTTCGAAGGAGGAAAGCTGCGAGCCGTACGCGTTCCTTGAAATCGACACATCCATCAGCGAAAGGAATTTCTGCTCGGGCGTCGCCCCGTCCACCTTCTTGGCAAGCATTATCGCGCCAGCGCACGTGCCCATTATTTTGCGCATGTTGTAGACTTTCTCGAAAATGCCCGCCCTTGTCATGAGGCGCGAAATCGCGGTGGATTCCCCGCCGGGAAGTATTATCCCGTCCAGCCCCTCGCAGTCCTCGGGAGCGCGCACTTCCACTACGGAAACAGGCTCTCCGCATTTTTCGGAAGCGGACAGGAGTGCGCTGATGTGCTCCTCCACTCCGCCCTGCAGCGCCAATACGCCAATCCTTTTCATCATGCAATTGTCCTCAGATGCCCCTTCTTGAGAGCTTTTCCTCAGGCATGAGCTTGTTCACGTCAATGCTGTCCATGGGCTTTCCCAGCCCTTCGGACGCCTTCGCGATTTTCTTCGCATCGTTGAAGTGCGCGACAGCATCCACGATCGCAACCGCCCTTTTCTCAGGCGAGGACGACTTGAATATCCCGCTTCCGACAAACACGCCGTCGCAGCCAAGCTGCATGCAAAGCGCGGCATCCGCTGGCGTGGCAATCCCGCCCGCGGCGAAATTCACGACAGGCAGCCGTCCCAGCTCCGCGACTTTCTCCACAAGCTGCGCAGGCACGCGCATTTCAGCCGCCGCCTCGGCAAGCTCTTTTTTGCCCTTGCCCTTCAGTTCCGCGATGCCCGAGTTCATGGCGCGGATGTGCCGGACCGCCTCGACGACGTTGCCAGTGCCGGCTTCGCCTTTGGTGCGAATCATCGCCGCGCCCTCGGAAATCCTGCGGAGCGCCTCTCCCAAGTCGCGCCCGCCGCAAACGAACGGGACTGAAAACTGCCACTTGTCAATGTGATGCTCCGCGTCCGCAGGAGTAAGCACTTCTGACTCGTCAATATAATCCACTTCAAGCGCCTCCAAAACCTGCGCCTCGACAAAGTGCCCTATCCTGCATTTTGCCATGACAGGGATGGAAACAGCCGCCCGTATTTCCTTTATTATTTTCGGGTCGGACATCCTCGCCACGCCGCCGAGCCTCCTTATGTCGGATGGCACGGCTTCAAGCGCCATCACGGCGACAGCGCCTGATTCCTCGGCGATTTTCGCGTGCTCCGCGTTGACGACGTCCATTATCACGCCGCCTTTGAGCATCTGCGCAAGGCCGGCTTTCACGGCGTATGTTCCTGTGGATGAAGATGATTTTGCAACCTCGGCGTTCTTCAAGAAAACAACCTCCTGATTATTTTTGTTAGCGAGCGTTAGCTTAAAGAAGGTTTGTAAAATCGCACTGCCGGCAGCACCCCTCTTCCGCCGGAGATTTTTCGCGTGTTTGTTCCATAAAAAACAGCCACGAAGAGGATTTTTCCGCGCGAAAAAACCTATATAAACCTGAATGTGCGATAAAGTATGCAAGCCCTACAGGTTGTGGTTGGAGGGCAGCCAAAACACCATATATTGTGGTTTTGGCTGGTTTCAAGGAATGTGGAAATGTGCGTGTTTCCGCCCATTTTCGCACACAATCCCGCTCCCTGTCCGTCTTGCTTCCAATTAACAAGGGGTGTGGGTATGGAAGTAGCGACTGTGTCGGAGCAGAAGAGCCGCCAAGGCGGCTTGCAGGTAAAACGCCTATTCACTACCGAAGGCACTGACCCGCTCGACGCAGCCGAATACGAATTCCGCCCCTCCATAATCCGCAATTCCGACGGCTCTGTCGTCTTTGAAATGACCGACGTGGAAGTGCCCCGCTCCTGGTCACAGGTCGCAACCGACATACTCGCGCAGAAATACTTCAGGAAGGCGGGCGTGCCCCTCTACGACCGCAACGGCAGCCCCATGAAGGACATGCACGGCAAGCCCATGACCGGAAGCGAGAAGTCCGTGCGGCAGGTCGTGCGGCGCATGGCAGGCTGCTGGCGGCACTGGGGGGAGAAATACGGATACTTCGCGTCCAAAGCCGACGCCGAGTCATTCGAAGCCGAAATCTCCTACATGCTCCTCCACCAGATGGCATCTCCCAACTCCCCGCAGTGGTTCAACACCGGGCTCGCATACTCATACGGCATAAAGGGCAGCGCGCAGGGGCACTATTACGCCGACCCGCAGTCAGGCGAAATCAAGGTGTCCGAGGACGCATACACCCACCCACAGCCCCATGCCTGCTTCATCCAGTCCGTCCGCGACGACTTGGTGAACAGCGGAGGCATATTCGACCTGGTTACGCGCGAGGCGCGATTGTTCAAGTACGGCTCGGGCACGGGCACGAACTTCTCCGCGCTCCGCGGCGCAGGCGAGCGGCTCTCAGGCGGCGGAATCTCCTCGGGGCTGATGTCATTCCTCAAGATAAACGACCGCGCGGCAGGCGCGATAAAATCCGGCGGGACGACGCGCCGGGCCGCGAAAATGGTCATAGTCGACGTCGACCACCCTGACATCGAGCAGTTCGTGAACTGGAAGATGCGCGAGGAGATGAAAGTCGCGGCAATGGTGGCGGGGAGCAAATCCTGCGGAAAGCACCTCAACAAGATAATGAAAGTCGCCCGCGAGGAGCAATCCACTGACCTGAAAAACGAGAGGATAAAGCTCGCGGTCGTGCAGGCTCTTGCCAAGGAAGTGCCGCTCAACTACGTGTTCCGCGCGCTCTCGCTTGCCAAGCAGGGCAAGGAAAAAATCGATTTTCCCGTATTCGACACGCACTACGAGTCCGAGGCATACGTCACGGTATCCGGGCAGAACGGCAACAACACCGTGCGCATCTCCAACCGCTTCATCTGGGCAGTGGAGAACGACGCGGAATGGAGCCTTCTTGCAAGGACGGACGGGCGCGTCATGCGCAAGATGAAAGCCCGCGACCTGTGGGACGAAATCGCCTATGCCGCGTGGTCGTGCGCCGACCCGGGCGTGCAGTACGACGACACCATCAACGAGTGGCACACCTGCCCTGTTGACGGGCGCATCAACGCGTCCAACCCCTGCTCGGAATACATGTTCCTCGACGACACGGCATGCAACCTCGCCAGCATCAACCTCGCCAAATTCCTCGACGAATCCACTGGCGCGTTCAACATCGAGGCATACCGGCACGCAACCCGCCTCTGGACGGTCGTGCTTGAAATCTCCGTCCTCATGGCGCAGTTCCCTGCAAAGGAAATCGCCAAAAAAAGCTTCGAATTCCGCACGCTCGGATTGGGTTACGCCAACATGGGCACGGTGCTCATGATGCTGGGCGTCCCGTACGAAAGCCCGGAAGGGATGGCAATCTGCGGCGCGCTCACCTCCATAATGTGCGGCGAGTCCTACGCGACTTCCGCGGAAATGGCGCGGGAGCTTTCGCCCTTCTTAGCATACGAGCGCAACCGTGAGCACATGCTCCGGGTGATACGCAACCACCGCCGCGCGGCGTACAATACGGCTGCAAACGAGTATGAGGGGCTGACTGCAAAGCCCGTGGGCATAGAAGAGAAATACTGCCCCGGCTACCTCACGCAGGCGGCAAGGGAGAGTTGGGACCGCGCCTACTCGCTTGGCGAGAAATACGGCTACCGCAATGCGCAGGTAACAGTAATCGCGCCCACAGGCACAATCGGGCTTCAGATGGACTGCGACACAACGGGAATCGAGCCCGACTTCGCGATAGTGAAATTCAAGAAGCTCGCAGGCGGCGGCTACTTCAAGATAGTCAACGCCTCGGTGAAAAAGGCGCTTGTCAAGCTCGGCTACAACTCCTCGCAGGTGCGGGAAATCGAGCTTTACGCAATGGGGCACGGCACGCTCACTGGCTGCCCGCACATAAACGCCGCGTCGCTTGGGGCAAAGGGCTTCCCCGCAGACAAGATTGCGAAGGCTGAAGCAGGGCTTCCCAAGGCGTTCGACATCCGCTTCGCGTTCAACAAGTACTCGCTTGGCGATGACTTCCTGCGCCGTCTCGGATTCACCGACGCGGAGATGGATAATCCCAAGTTCGACCTGCTCTCCAAGCTCGGCTTCACGAAACAGCAGATAGAGGAGGCGAATGAATACGTCTGCGGGAGCATGACGCTCGAAGGCGCCCCTCACCTTTCGCCCGAGCACTACGCGGTCTTCGACTGCGCGAGCAAGTGCGGCAAGAAAGGCACGCGCTTCATCTCTTACCTCGGGCACATAAAGATGATGGCTGCCGCGCAGCCGTTCATCACAGGCTCTATTTCAAAGACGATAAACATGCCCTCCGACGCGTCAATCGAGGACATCAAGGAGGCATACATGCTCTCGTGGAAGCACATGCTGAAGAGCAACGCGCTTTACCGCGACGGCAGCAAACTTTCCCAGCCGCTCAACGCGACTGCGGACGTGGACGAGGACGAGCTTGCCCAGCTTCTCGGCTTGGGCGAGGAAATCGACGAGTCCTTCGGCCCCGCGCAATTGCAGTCCAAGATTGTCGGCAGGCTCTCGCGCAAGAAGCTTCCCACCCGCCGCAAGGGTTTCATACAGGAGGCGCGCGTGGGCGGGCACAAGGTCTATCTCAAGACCGGCGAATACCCGGACGGCACAATCGGCGAAATATTCATCGACATGTACAAGGAGGGCGCGGGCTACCGCTCGCTTCTCAACTGCTTTGCCATTGCGGTAAGCAAGGGACTGCAGTACGGCGTGCCGCTGGATGAATTCGTGGACACGTTCACCTTCACGCGCTTCGAGCCCGCGGGAGTTGTGACAGGGCATGAGGCGATAAAGAACGCGACCTCGATAATCGACTACGTGTTCCGCGTGCTTGGCTACGAGTACCTTGGCAGGCAGGACTTCGTTCACGTGAAAACTGTGAACGGGGACTCGCACGGCCCCGCACCCGTCCCCCATGTGGAAGAGCAGAAATCGCAGGTGAAGCTCATCGAGCCCGAGCGGCAGGAGATTTCCGAGGAGGAGCGGGAAACCGACGAGTACGAGCACAAGGCGAAGTCCGCAAAGGCGCAGGGCTTCACAGGCGCGCAGTGCTCGGCATGCGGCTCCATGAAAGTCAAGCAGAACGGCTCGTGCCAAGTATGTGTCGATTGCGGGGAAACCACCGGATGCTCTTAATGTGAAAATATGGTGAAGAAGAAAGGATTGAGTAAAAATGCAAAAAGTGCGATGCTGATTGCGGGTTCGAGCGTAGCTGGCGCGCTTATTTCAAAAGTATTGGATTTGGTTTGGAATCCAAATAATCCGATAATTACGGGCGTTCTTATTGCAATATATAGTCTTTTCGTGGCGCTCGTCCTTTATCTTGTGGTTCCACGCTTTGGCAACTGGCTAAGCTAAGACTATATCTAGCTTTTCTTCAAATCGGAACCGTCAGCGTTATTTCCTTCGCCTTGACGCCGAGCTGCGTCCTTCCCCTCTTTCCTGTCTTTTTGCTTTCCTTCTGGATGAGCCCGAAATTGCTCATTATCCCCACGTCCCGGTGGATTGCCCTGAAATCCTTGCCCATCAGCTTGGCAAGCGCGTAAAGGGAAGCGGGCTTGTTCCTTTTGATGATGCCAAGCATCTTCAGGCGCTGGGGGGTCAGTATTTTCCGCGCTACCTCAAGGCTCTCGATGTAGATTATGTTGTCCTCCTTCTGGTACTCCCTGCGCTCAACTGCGCGAATTGTGTCTCGCATAACGCTGTCCCAATCCGCTATGACAATTTTTACCATATCATTCCCCTCGTGATTTTCTCCCTGTGTGCCTTTACCATATTATCAAACTCCATAATTGCAGTTTTCCAGCCGTAGTCCACAATCTCCTTCTTTGCCCCGCGATGAACGTGCGGTTGCCCATGCGAGTTTTCTATGGCAAAGAGCTGCAGCCCTGCATCATCCATGCACCTGAACGTGTACATAATCCCGTCCTTGTACAACGGATTGCCGACATCCAGCACCTCGACAATTACCCTGTCCCTATTCGGCAGCCAGTATTCATGCTTTTTGATTATTCGCATCTCCAACACCCTTGGAGACATATGTATTCATCATATGTCATATATAAGGTTATCTTCCCGCCGGAAAACCTGCCTCTTCGGCGTTTAAAAATCGGGGCAAAGTGCAATGCCGGTGGAAACGCCGATGGCGCAAGCCCGCCTGCCGCAAGCCAAAGGATTTAAACAGCCATTTCGCATAGTGATATCATGGAAGTAGTAGTTGACGGGCTCGTCCTCATGGTGCTTCTCGCGTTTTCCGCGTTCTTCGCGGCAGCCGAGGTTTCCTTCCTCTCAATCTCATCCGTGCGCATGCACTCGCTTCTTGAGAAGAAAACGCCCGGCTCGGCAAGCCTCTACCGCCTGCGCAACAGCCGCCACAAGGTAATCATCTCGCTTCTCATAGGCAACAACATAGTCAACATCGCGGCATCGGCACTCGCAACCTCGGTCGCGCTTTCAATTTGGGGCGAGAGCGGGCTTGGGATAGCCGTGGGCGTGATGTCGTTCCTCATCCTCACCTTCGGCGACATCGCCCCGAAGAGCTTCGCAACGTCCAACGGCGAGCTTTTCATGCTCTTCTTCGCTCCGGCAATCGAGGTGTTCTATTTCTGCACCTACCCTCTCGTGCTCGTGTTCGATTTCCTCAACAAGCTCATACCCGGCGTGTATTCGCGCGCAACGGGCGTGGAGCAGTTCTCCGAGGAGGAAGTCCGCTCCGCGGTCAAGCTCGGCGTCAAGCACAACAGCATCAGCGAGAACGAGCGCAAGCTCATCGAGAACGTGCTCGAATTCAACGACCGCCCGGTGAGCAAGGCGATGACGCCCAAAAGCCGCGTGGTCGCGCTCGACGGCAACATGCTGGTATCCGTCGCCCACAGGAAGGCGATTGAGAATTCCATGTATTCGCGCTTCCCGGTCATGATGGACGGCAAGGTCATCGGCACGGTGAGCGTCAAGATACTCGGGCGCGCGCTTTACCAGCACCCGGACTGGCACCTTTTCAAGATAGTCTGGCAGCCCGTGAAGATACGGGAGAACACCAAGGCGTCCGACGCGTTTTCCCGCCTGCAGCGGCTGGGCAGGAACATCGCAATCGTGGTCAACGAGAAGGGCGATTTCGCGGGCGTGGTGACGCTTGAGGACCTGCTCGAGGAGCTTGTGGGCGAAATCGACCGCAATCCCTCGGCGTCAAGGACCTACTGAGCGTCAGAGGTGTGTTTTTAATCCTTTTGAGCAACAATCGTCTGCTTCGAATGTGGGGTTCGTTACCTGAACGAGGCATAAAGCACAGAAAAAATACAACGGTGATAATGTGGGAATGTACAAGTACATACAGAAATCTTTCCAGGAAGAATACAAGGAAAGAAGCGCGATTCATCGCAATCGCATAACCGCATGGCGGAAGCTCGGCACGGTCGCAAGGATTGACCGCCCGACCAACCTCGCACGCGCACGCTCGCTCGGCTTCAAGGCAAAAGACGGCTACTTCATGGCGCGCGTCATCATCGGAAGAGGCTCGCGCAAACGCCCCCACCCGTGGGGAGGCCGCAAGCCCGCGAAGAACATGGCATACCTCTCGCCCGGCAAGGCGCTCCAGCGCACCGCCGAGGAGAAGGCAGCCCGCGTTTTTAGGAACCTCGAAGTCCTCAATTCCTACTGGGTCGGGCAGGACGGCACGAAGAAATTCTTCGAAGTCATCCTCGTCGACCGCAAGCTTGCCCCGGGGCAGGCGAAGGGAAGGGCATTCCGCGGACTGACGTCTGCCGGCAAGAAGAGCAGGCAGTCCATAACCTTCCACAAGGTTTAATCGGGACAGCAAGGTCTGGAAATGCTTGACTTGGTTGCAGGGGAAAACAGCGGCAAAAGCAGGGGCGTAAATAATGCCTTGCCTGTTTCCTCGCTTCCCAATTTCAGGCAAATCCGCGCCGCTTCGGAATCCACCTCGGTTGCCCGGATGAAAAACGTCCTCCTTTACTCGGAGAGCTACGAGCTTGACGACGGGGCGTGCAAGGAGCTTTTCAAGTCCGGCGGCGCGCTTGTCTTTTCATTCTCGGACATCCTCCGCGAGTCCGGATTCCGCCGCGCAATCGTGATTTCGAAAATGCGCATGGCACTCGCGCAGTGCAGGAAAAGCGGCTGCGGCTTCGTGGTCTGCACTCTTGCAAAAGACGCGTCAGAGGCGAGAAACGCGCACGAGCTCGAGTCGTTCAAGTCCATCCTTGGAATGAACCGGCACGAGCAGGAGTTTTGCGACAGGACGCTTGCCCGCCTCGCAGGCGTGAAGAATAACGCAAAAGCAAAGGGGAGCAAATGAAGCCCACTGAAAGATTCAAGAAAAGGTATGTTTCCTTCGCGCTTAGCGCGAACAGCGCCGCCCCCAATCCGTCCGAGGCGCGCTCCATAATACACGGGCACTTCCTCTCCATGTTCGGCGAGTTCGGAATCTCCTCTCTCGCATTCAAGCTCGTCAAATACGATGGGAAAACAGGCAGGGGCATTCTCCGCTGCGAAAGAAGCCGCGTGGAGGAAACCATTTTCTGCATGGCCTGCCTGTCAAAATGGCGCAATCTTCCCGCGCGCCTCGAGCCGCTTTCCACGAGCGGAAGCGTCAAGCGAGTGTAAATAAAATCAGGATTTCTTTTTCTCGGCAGGCTTGATTTTCCTCTCGACCATCCTTCTTGTTTCCACGTCGAAGACCAGCCCCCTGCCTTTCACGCTTTGGGCTACAAGCACGCGCGGCTTTCCCATCCCGAGCGCCTGCTTTGCCCTGCCTACAATCTGCGCGAACATGGTCGGCCCCACTTCGGGCGGCGCCTTCCCGCTCTCCTCGGTAAAGCATTGCTCACACAGGCGCCTTCCTGAAATGGAATACAAGTGCCCTGACTCCTTCCCGCACCGCTCGCAAATGCCGCCAGTGCCTTTGCCGAATTCAGGCGAAGCGCCATCGGCGCCCGCGCCAGCTCCGCCCATTCCCGCGCCGCCAGTGCCGCGCGGAACTTCCGGCGCCCTCGCAGGCTCGCGCTTCTCGGCGTATTTTTTGTGCCTGTCTTCCTCATCCTGGATGTCCATCCTGCAATAAGCGCAATAGAGCCGCGAGTTCATCATCTGAAGCTCGTATGAAGGGAGGTATATTCCGCAGCGCTGGCACGGGACATCCCCTGCCGCCCCGCTTCCCGCGTGCGACGACTGGCAATTGGCGCACAGCTCGCCCGAATATTCCGCAAGCTGTGCCCCGCACTTCACGCAGTTGCCCATGGCACACATACTCTCCGAAAGGATTTATATCCCGCGCAGAAACGCGCGCGCTCAGGGAGCATTTCGGGAGAAAAGACGGGTGACAATCTTTGGGGAACGGGAGGCGCACTAAAAGAAGGGTGTGGGAGGTGAATAATTAACGCCCCCTCGTGTTCCCCAAAAGTGTCATACTCTGTTTGTTGGTCGCCTTGCGTCAATGCCGCCTCGTTTCATCAGCAGCTATGCAAGAGTGAGTTGTGATTCCTTCATGATTCATGGTTGTTTGGCGAAAAACATCACGACCCGCCCGACCTGCTTCTTTCCCAGAAGCCCCATCTCGTAGAGATGGTTCAGGCGCGAACTTGCCGCGTTTTTCCCCTTGTATCCGAACTTCATGCGGACCTCTTCCGCGTTCACATGCCTCCTTTCCTTCACGAACTTCAGCATCTCCTCGTCAACGGATGGGAGAAGGATTTCCCCTTCCAATCCCGCCTCATGCACAGCAGCGGCGGGCGCGCCTGCGCGCTCCATGGCCGCAAGCCTGGATTCCACTTCTGCGAACCTCGTGTCAAGCCGCTCTATCAGCGTCTTGAGCAGCCGATTGGTGTTTTCCCGCTCGGTCGCCGCAGTGTGCATGAGAGCCGCCAGGACCACCGGGTCCCGCAGCTTCGCAATGTCATTCTCAAGCGGGGAGAGGATTTCGTGCCTCACTTCGTCAATCGCGTCCTTCCCGGATCCCTGCTCGATAGGTTTATATGGTTCGTTGCGTTTCATTTTCTCAATCGTTTGCTGTGTTGGTGTCACGAACCTGTCAATCTGTTATCATGACGTTGTCATGATAATATATAAAAAGGCGTAGGTTCGTCCGACGTTGCAACTTTACAAAAATCAAACACGTTAATTCACTTTCTCTTCCAGAAATTCCTGCCAAATCGCGGTGCAATCATGCCATTGTCCCTCGCAGAAACCTCGTATCTCATAGCCGACGCTCTCCGCAACCACGACGTGCGCGCCATGCGCAGGATAAACGACCGCTGCATCGAGGAGACCGCGATAAAGTTCGGGACAAACACCTACCTCTTCGCGCTCATCACCTACATACTCTCGAAGATAATCTCCAAGCCGCGCTACTTCACGCAGGAAAAATCCAAGGCATCAGTCGCGAAAATACTCGCGGACCTCAAGCTTTGCGAGACGCACGCCAAGTCGGCGAATTACTCGAGCCTCGAAAAATGCCAGAACAAGGTCATCGCCGAAATCGAGAAGATGGACGAGAAGGACCGCAGGTTCGTGAAAGGCATTCTCCAGAAGGGCAGGATAAAAATCGCGGCAACGCTTTACGCGCAGGGAATCTCGCTTGGCAACGCCGCGGAGATTGCCGGAATAGACAAGCGCGAGCTTCTCCTCTACGCGGGGCAGACGATGATGTTCGACCGCCTGAAGGAAAAGAAGGGCATCGAGGAGAGGATGAAGGATTTGCGCGAAATCTTCTCATGAAAAAGAAAAAAGAAAAGGTCGGGCTTTAGGACGCCCGAAATCCAAAAGCCGCCTACTTCACGAGGTTCATCTTTATTCCCTTGCCGACCAGCTGTCCGTCAATTTCCAGCGTGGTAAGGTACACGCCCGAGGCAAAGTTGCTGCCGTCAAACCTGACATAATGCTGCCCTGCAACATGCGGCTCGTTGGCAAGCGTGGCTATTTCCTGCCCGAGCGTGTTGTACACCTTGATTTTCACGTTCCCGTCCTTCTTCATCGTGAAGGGTATCGTGGTTGCCGGGTTGAACGGGTTGGGGTAGTTCTGCTTCAGCTGGAAGTCCGTCGGCACTGGCGTTCCGATATCCTTGATGCCGGTGGTGGTTGGGCCATCCTCCAGCGTCCACTTTGTCTTGGCAATGCCGAACTTTTCGCCTACACTGCCGCAGTTTATGAAAATGTTGCAGGATTTTTCGCCCCAGGAGGAAATTTCGCTTCCCCGCTCCGTTATGAATCCTGTTTCGAGATTAAAGGGCTGTGTCTGCCCAATACCAGTGTATTTGGGCCCGGCGAGTATCAGTTCCCGTGTTCCGTTACTGTTGCGCATTTCACTTATCGGGATATCTAACGCCACTTCGCTTCCTGCCTGGTTTTTTGTGCTGGGCCTTGCCAATTCACGGATTCTGACCTCGGATTTACCCCAGCCAATGCTAATGTAATCCAGCGAACCAGACAGCATTCCCGGATTAAAACCACCCTCGCTGTATTTGTCGGCATTATCTTTTAGGAATATGGCTGGGATTGTGCCATCCTCAGCAAAAACCAGCAATGCTTTTTGTACCCGATGAGTGGTAGTGCTGCCTTCGATGCCACTGTAGCCATCAATGTAGCCCGGCGTCTCTGCGGTGAATTCTATTGCGGGTCCTGTGACAGATCGGTGGGATGCGGTGGACTCCAGTTCATACGTGTCTGACTTCAGCACCTTTACTGTTAGCGGATATTTCTCGTTGTTTACAAGCCCGTCGTATGTGAACTTCCCCCCGAAATAGGCGGGGAGGTTCAGCCCGTCGCCGGGCAGGCATTTCTCGTTGTTGCCATCGCGGTATACCCACACCCGCTCCTCTGTCCCGTTTGACTTGTTCTGGTAAACGTCGTATATGTTGTCGGTTTTGGCGAACGCCACTTTCCAGTCCTTGTTCTTTCCGTTTGCCGCCTCGAGGTTTATCCTCTTGCCGTCTTCCAGAACTACGGTTTGCCCGCCTTCTGATTTTATCGTCATGCTTTTCGGGAAGTCGCTCGTGCCGATGACCTTCCACGTGTTCCCAGCAATCTCAAATTTTTTGCTGTCCGCTTCAATGCCGATGCCGAACATCTGCGTCCTTGAAACCACGTTCTTGTCGTTCTGCGAATTGCTATAGTAAGTCTCCCCCCTTGCGGAGACGACGACGTCGCTGTTGGGTTTGAGCGTGAAGTTGAACTTGTCGCCGATGTATGAAGTCGCGGTCTTTCCCTTGACCAAGGTGTTCTCCACCATTTCAGTCGTTTTGCCGGTCTTAAAACCAATCTGAAACAGGAACATTTGCCCATCTCCGGGAAGAGCGCGCATTTTCCCTCTTCCCGAGCCATCTTCTACATGAAAATTTATATCGGTTCTCCGACTTGCGCGAAATCTTCTCCTGACGCCGAGTCCGGCTCTGTTGTCTCTTTTTATTTGTTTCCCCACACATTTATTCTACTTAACACTTAGGTGCCATTATGGTTGCCGCCCCAGTTTCATTCAACTCCCCGAAGCTTCCGGTTGTCATACTGGGAAAGCACATCTCAAAAGGGGACGAGGCGTCGGTGCGCAAGATTTTCTCAAGGCACTTTCTTTTCAACAGGAAAGCCGAGCGCCGCTGCCTGATTGAGGAGAGGCGGACGCCTGTCCTGTTCTACCCGTGCCACCAGAATCTCCACGCTTCCCGAGAGGTGCAGATTTCGTTTGCGAATTACGAGCCAGGCGCGCACATGCTCCGCTTCCACACCTCCAACCTCGCGCACATCCTCTTTCCCGAAAATTTCCCGAAGCCCGTGGCAGTCCGCTTCGAGCTTGACGGCAAGCCGATGTCCCAGCACGGCACCGCGTCCTTGTTCTTCGAATTCATCCCCGACGCCTGCGGCATGGTGGGCTACATCGAATCGCAAAGGGCGGAATTTCGGAAAAACATCGCACCCTACCAATCCAACCCGGTTCTTTTGAAGGAACTCCGTGAACAGCAGGAAAAAGAAATGGTTTCCCGCGCAGAGCGCGCCTGCAATTTCGGCTCGCGAGTCTTCGCAGTCAGGGAAGCGGGCATCGGAATAATCGCCCCGGAATGGAACTTCCATGTCCGGAACAACGAGCCTGTTTTCTTCGAAGTGGAGAGCATGGATTTCGGAGTTGTGGCAGAACACATCTCCTCTCTCCCGAACGGCACGCAGAAAAAAGCCGCGCAGCGCTCTTTTGCAATGTGCATCGCAATCGCGCTTCGGGGCAACGCCGAGCGGCACCAGTCCAACGATTCGCAGTTCCTACTCGCCATCCCTTTTCCTGATTTATGCCGCAAGATGGTCAAATTCGCGCAGGACGGGTGCAATGGCAAGACGCTTTTTTCCGAGCTTTCTGGGCTGGGCAATTTCCTAGACAGCTTCGTGAAATACAGCAGGGAGTTCAGGTCGCTTCTGGAATCCGACTAAGCTATTTTAACATGCGCTCCGAATATCCCGCATGCCCAAGCTATCAGGGCAATCGCTGGTCTGCGATTCGTCCTCGCTCATCTCCATAACAGATTCCTGCTTCGTGCACGTCTTCTATTTCCTCAAGCGCAAGTTCAAGGGCAGTTTCCTCATCCCGGATTCCGTGGAATACGAGTGCGTGGAGCGCCCCATGCAGATGAAGATGCACGCGCTTCACGCAATCCGGCTCAAGCGCGCCATACTCGACGGCGCGATAACCCTCTCCCCTCTCTCTTCCTCCCGCGAATCAAACGAGATAAAGTGGATTGCGAACAACATCTTCTACGCCTCGGGAACCCCGCTGCGCCTTCTCCACGACGGCGAAGCGGACATGCTCGCGCTTGCGGTCGAAACCGGAGTGTCAAACGTGCTTATAGACGAGCGCACCACCCGCATGCTTTGCGAGGACCCGGAGTCGCTGCGCAAGCACCTCGAAGACGAGCTTTCCCGCCCCATAACAGTTGATGAGAAAAACCTCTCGGCATTCTCGCGCCTCACAAAAGGCATGCGCTTTTTCCGCTCAAGCGAACTCCTCCTGCTCGCGTATGAAAAGGGGTATTTCCGCGAATACGGCGAGTTGGAGCAGGACGCAATCGAGGCGTCGCTTTACCGCCTCAAATACGCGGGCTGCGCTGTTGGCATGGGCGAAGTGGAAGACTACGTCGAGGACCACATACGCAACTGATGCCTCGGTGGGCAACCCACTGGCAACCTGCCTGGGCAAGCTTTAATAAATCTTGTATACATGCATGTATACATGGTTGAAACAATACGGGTGGATGAGGAAACAGCATCGCTTCTCCAGCAGCTCAAAGGCAGCCGCAGCTACAACGACGTGATAAAGGAAATGCTCAAAAGCCGCGCCAAGCCCGGGGAGCTCACCTTCGCGGTTATGCGGCAGCTTGAAAAAAAATACGCTGGAAGGAAGAAAGAGAACGTCAGCGAGCACATTGACGAGATACTTTACGGGAAGGTGCGCTGATGGTAATCGACACGTCTGTTCTTTTTGCCTTCTATGCCGCGTTCGACCCAAACCACGAAGAAGCGGTGCGTGCTCTTGAGCAGATGAGGAGGGCAAAAGAAACGCTTATCGTGCCTCACGAGGTCGTAATGGAACTTTGCTCAGTGCTGATCTATAAGAGCAGCCTTGACGACTCGCTTGCCGCTGTTGAAGGAATTCTTGGGGATTCGCTTTATTACGAAACAGATCCGCTTCCTTCCGGGCAGGTCGTTCTCCTGCTAAAGGAGCTTGGCGCCCCCATCTCCTACACGGATGCAACCGTGCTTTTGCACGGCAGGAATGCAAGGCAGGAAATACTCACTTTTGACAGGCAGATGAAAAGCCTCTGGAAGAAAATGCAGCGCGCCTAGGGAAAAGTGTTCACATGCCTGAAACGAAAAAACCGAGAATCATCGCCGACAACCGCGAGCCGGAATCGGTGTGCGACTGCCTCGAGGGCATGGGCGCGGAAATTGAGCTTCGCCAGCTTGAGATAGGCGACTACCAGCTCTCCGACCGCCTGCTTGTGGAAAGAAAGACGCGCTCCGACTTCGAGTCCTCAATAATGGACAACAGGCTCTTTTCTCAGCTGCCAGACCTTGCGCAGGCAATGCCGCGCATAGTCCTCATAGTGGAGGGCGATTCTGACTATGAAACCCGCATCAACCGCGCCGCGCTCCTTGGCGCCTACTCCTCGATAATTTCCGACTTCGGATGCGCGATTTTCTTCACCCGCTCCCCGGCAGGCACGGCGGAAATGCTCCTTGCGCTCGCTCGCCACGAGCAGGTGGCGAAAAACCAGCCGCTTTCAGTATATGCCAAGCGAAAGGCGCGGAATCTCGCCGAGCAGCAGCGGGGAATTGTCGAATCCCTGCCCAACGTGGGCCCGAAACTCGCCCGTGAGCTTCTCAAATACTTCCAGACAGTGGAAAACGTGATGACTGCGCCGGAATCCGAGCTTCAGGAGGTCGGGAAGATAGGCGATAAGCGGGCAAAGGAACTCCGACACGCGATTTCCAGCCGCTACAAGGAAAACGAGGACAAGGAATAGCTAAATTCCAACAGCCAGCAACACTATTTACGACAAATAACGCTCACTAATATAAGGAAGAACGCCATAAATTTGCCCGCTATGCTAGTTTTGCGGAATTATATGGTGATAATATGGACGAAAAAATAATCAAAGTGGTAGCTTCCAAACTGCACAAGTTCGACGGGCAGCCGATAAAGCAGGAACAGCTCTCTGAAATACGCGAGGCGGTGTTCAAGTCAACCGGCACGAACAAGTCGGCGTCATTCTCCAACGTCAAGAAGTGGATAAAGGCAGCGCGCTCCTACATGAAGAAATCTGCAAAGGCAGCACCCAAGGCAAAGCCCGCAAAGCACGAGAAGGAAGCGGCAAAGCCTGTCCGCGAGCCGGAAGTCCACCCTGTTTCCCGGAAGGTCGAGGACAGCGTGAACATGATAAAGGAGGAAGTAATCGAGGCTGCGCCCATCACGGAAGTCGCGCTTCAGCGCCCCACAGTCGTGTTCGA
This sequence comes from Candidatus Micrarchaeia archaeon, assembly GCA_041665945.1. Lineage (GTDB taxonomy): Archaea > Micrarchaeota > Micrarchaeia > Anstonellales > Anstonellaceae > UBA10161. The sequence continues at coordinate 71,472 of JBAYHU010000001.1, read as the reverse complement.
CAAGGTCTATCTCCAGAGCATCAAGTTCGAGGTTGCATCCATCCGCCAGACCATGGAGCGGGTGAGCAGGCAGCTTGACAAGCTCGAAAAGGAGCTTACCTCGCACCGCTCGGACGACGACTAAACCTCCCACCTGTTGTGCGGGCTGCAAGTGCAACTCCACAACCATTCTTTTTTAAGCACTTCCAGCCCCAGCACTGCGGTTGATTGGATGGCAGTTAAGTTTCCGAAGTTCCTCGATGGGAATGCGACGCGCCTCGCATACTCCGACCCTTCGATAACCCGCCTGAAGGCATTCAAAATCCGCCTCCTCCATCCATTCGCCACCCGCAACGGGGCGATGCGCGACTTTTACCGCTGGAAGATGTTCACCGCAAGCGAGGACATCAAGGAGCTTTCCGCCGAAAAGGCGAAGCTTCAAACCGAGAATTCGCGCATGCTGGACGGCTTTTCAAAGATACTCTCCTCAAGCGCAATCCGCTCGCTTCGCTACAGGAAAACCGACCCGTTCGACAATCTCGACAGCAGTCTGCGCAGCATCCGCGACATCGCAACCGAATTGTCCGGGAAGAAAAACGGGCAGATTGTGCGCGAATAACTACCCTTATATTTTTTCCATCCGTTCCTCTTCTGCGATCAGATGTTCCATTCAGATGCCCTTCACATAGACGGCGTGCGCCTCGCGCTTGACGACGCGGGCAGCGAAACTTGCTTCGTCTCCCACGCGCATTCCGACCACACGGCGGCATTCTCCAAGCGCCGCAAAATCATGGCATCGGACGAAACATTCATCATAATGGGCAAGGAGCCCGAATCCCTCTCTTTCCCCTCGGTAAAACTCACGCCCGCAGGGCACATGCTCGGGGCGCGCCAGCTGATTGCGGAAACCGACGGCGGGAAGTTCGTCTACACCGGCGACTTCGCCCTGCACGACTCCTATACCTCGCCTGCGGCGAAAATTGAGCAGTGCGACACGCTCATGATTGACACCACCTACGCGCTTCCGCACCTCAATCTTCCAGCCCGCGGCGCTGTCCTTGAAAAAATGAGCAAATTCGTCTCCGAGAACGACCGCTCGATAATCGTATTCGGCGCGTATGTGAAGGGCAAGACGCAGGAGCTTGTGCGCTTTTTAAACGTCGAATGCGGCGTAGCCCCGGTCGTAAGCCAGCCAGCGGCGAAAATCTGCTCCTATTACGAAAAATGCGGGCTCTCCCTTGACTACATCTCCGCAGGAACGGACGAGGCGGAGGAGCAGATGCGCTCCCCGTTCGTTGCGATAATGCCCTCAAACATGGTGAATTTCGGCTTCGGCTCCAAGCTTTCCGAAGCATTCGGGCACGAGGTGAAAACCGCGGTTGCAACGGGCTGGGCGGCAATCAGCAGATTCCCGGTGGATGCCGCGTTCCCGCTTTCCGACCACGCGGACTTCAAGCAAACAATGCGCTATGTCTATGAATCCGGCGCGAAAAAGGTAATCTGCGCCAATGCGAGTGAGGAGGAGGCTGCAAGCTACTTCTGCAAGCTCGGAATTGCGGCTGTCCCGAAGCACGACTCTGGACGGGAAGTGCAAACAACGCTTGCAAAAGCGGTGGAATAGCACCTCAGGCAGGCAAAACCGCCCCCTGCAGCCGATTCAGCCCTCTGAAACCCGCCGAACCGCCCCTCAGGCGTGGCATCAGCCCCTAAAATCGGTGTTTTTTAAGCTTATTTCCCGAATTCAACCAGAAGGGTGATATTCATGGCATCAAAGCCCGTTGACGAAATACTTGGCGAAATAAAGGGCAAGATTCCGGTTTATGCAAACGGCATGGACATGTCCGGCGACATAATCCTCTGCGAGGACGGCGTGATTGTCCGCATGGACGGCAACACAATCAAGGTGCCATTCCGCTACATAACAATGCTTGAGAAGTCCCGCGACCTGCCGCTTGGCAAAATCGGCGTGGAAATGGACATCTACGACCAGTCCGGGCAGAAGCACTACTTCCACTTCGGCATGGCTGACACGCACTTCATCACCCTGAAAAAAGCGTGCGGCAAGAAGGGCGAGCCGGAAAAAGAGTGAGGCTTAAATATTCAAACGGGGTAATTGTTTCATGCGAAATGCACACAGTCAAGCGGCGATTGAGTCGACTTCGTCGACTGCTCGCAGCCTGCGCGGGCAGGCTGCGATGGAATACCTCGTCACCTACGGCTGGGCACTTCTCGCGCTTTTCTTCGTAATCGCGCTTCTTATCGGCTCGGGCGCATTCTCGGTGAACAATTTCTCCTCGCAGGAGTGCGTCTTCCAGCCCGACATCCCCTGCTCCTCGTTCATCATCTACAAGGAAAACAACCCCTCGACAGGCGACCTGCAGACGGTAATCGCGTTCAACATCTCAAACGGGCTTGGCTTCCCGATAAATATCACGAACCTGTCCTACTCGGCAAGCGGCTGGGGCGGCTCTGGCGTGACGGTTTTCGAAGGCCCACTAAGCCCGGTAAATCTGGCGTCGGGTCAATCGGCGGCATTCTCATACAACGTCACCGGCTCAAGCCAGCCCTCGGAGCGGGACTTCAAGACGGTCTTTGTCAAGCTCACTTATTACAACTGCAAAGTGCCGGCGGACTGCACCGGCCCCTATGTGACGACAGGCAGGATTTCCTCAACGGTCGAGCGCAGGCAGTAAAAGCTTCTTTTCGCCCCTGCGAAGTCTTTTAAAAATTGCCGCCGTACTTTTGCCCAAGGCGACGGAAAAGTTCAGCAGAAGTTTTCCGGAAGTGGAAATTCAGGAATTTCCGCTCGACAATTAACAGGGACAAAAGGAAGGGGCGCGATGCTTTACATAAAGGGCTTGAAATTCAGGGGCTTCAAATCCTTCCGCAAGGCGGAGGCGAATTTCCAGAACGGCTACGTCTGCTTAGCAGGCCCCAACGGCTCGGGGAAAAGCAATGTCACCGACGGCATCCGCTTCGCATTGGGTGAAGGCTCATTAAAGGCGCTTCGCGCCCGCCGCGTCGCCGAACTTGTCAACACCTCCTGCAAATACGCGGAAGTCACTCTTTTCATCGACGGCGAAAAACAATACGAAATCAAGCGCGCCATCAACTCCGAAGGCAAGACGCTTTACAGGATAAACGGCAAGCGCTCCACGCGCACCCTCGTGATGGAAGAGATGCGCCAGTACGGGCTTGAAGCCGGCGGGCACAACATAATCGCGCAGGGGCAGGTCCAGAAAATCGTGGAGATGAGCGCCAAGGAGCGCAGGGGCATAATCGACCAGGTCGCGGGAATCTCCGAGTTCGACGCGAAGAAGGAGGAGGCATTGCGCGAGCTTGCCAAAGTCGAGCAGAAAATCACCGAGGCGACAATCGTTTTGGGCGAGCGCGAGGCGCACCTCACCGAGCTTGAAAAGGAAAAGAACGACGCGCTGTCCTACATCTCCGCAAAGGAGAACTTCAACCGCGCACAGGCGTCCCTCACAACCGCGGAATTCACCCGCCTCAACAAGTCCCACACAGACCTGGTCCAGAAGCATGTCGCAATCACTGAAGAAAAGGAGGAGCTTACAAAACAGGTCGGCGTCCTCAACGCCCGCATAGCGGAACTCAACGCCCAAAAAGCGCAGGTCGTCGCGAAAATGGGCTCCTCGGCCAGCCGCGAGAACGCCATGAAGGAAATCGAGGAGCTGAAAGTGAAAATCGGCTCGGGCAAGGCGACCATGTCCGAGCGGTCCCGCGAGCTTGAGCAGGTCGAGAAATCCAAAAAATCATTCGTCTCCCAGCTTGAAGCGCTGAGAAAATCGCAGAAGGAAGTTTCCGAGTCCATAAGTTCCATCGAAGGCGAGGAGCGCGCGCTTGCAAGGCAGATTGCCGAGCTTGAAAAGAAAACCGGCGCAAGCCCAGGCGCGGCTGCCGAGCTTTCGGACAAGCTGGAATTCTCCTCGCAGAAAATAATCTCCCTCAAGGAGCGCAAGGCGGCCCTCGATGCCGCGGCGCAGAACGCCGAGAAAATGCTGCAGATGCGCCGCGAGGAAAAGGAGCGGCTCGCATCCACGCTTGGCTCGTCCAAGGAGGAAAAGCTCACAGGCGAGCGTTCCACGCTTCAAAAGGAGCTTCTTGTCCACGAAAGCGCCCTCGCGGAACTCTTCGAGCGCGAAAAGGAAATCAACCGCGCAATACCCGAGCTTGAAAAGAGGATGTTCTCGCTCAAGGACAAGGCGGCGACTCTCCGCGCCACGCTTTCCCCGTCGGCAACCAGCCTCGCGCTTCGCGTGGTCGACGAACTGAAAGCCGGCGGCATGAAGGGGATTTACGGCGCAGTCTCCTCGCTTATCTCCTGCGAGCCGAAAGCAAGCGTCGCTGTCGAGGCGGCGGCAGGGCAGAGGCTCAACTACGTCGTCGTTGACAGCATGAACACTGCCCTCAAGGTCATTGAAAAGCTCAAAGCGCAGAAATCCGGCAGGTGCACGTTCATCCCGCTTGATACGGTCAAATCGCCGGAACGCCCGCACTGGGACGTGACGGACGGCTGCATGGGCCCGCTTCTTGATTTCGTGGAATTCTCAAACGCCTACCTCACGGCAATGGAATACGTTTTCTCCGATACGCTCCTGTTCGAGAATGCGCAGAGCGCGAAGAAGGCGGGCATAGGCAAGGTGCGCATGATTACGCTTGACGGCGAGCTTATCGAGCGCTCGGGAATAGTTTCCGGCGGCGCGCAGCGAGGCTCGCTCCTTTCCCGCGCGAGCCTGGAGAAGGTCGAGTCCGAAGCGAACGCGGTGAAAAACGACCGCGACACGCTTCTTTCGCAAATCTACTCAATCCGCGAGGACATGTCCGCGCGCAGGAAGGAAAAAGCGGGCGTGGAAGTCAAGCTCAAGGCGATTGAAATCGAGTCCAACGCCTACAAGGACAGGATGGAGGGCGCGAAAAAGGCGCAGGAGGCGCTCAGGGAAATCGAGGAGCACATGCTTTCAATCGGCAAGGAAATAACCTCGTCCCGCAAGGAGCAGGAATCCCTTGTGGCGCAGATAACTTCCGCAGTTTCCGAATACGAATCGCTCAAGAAAAAGCAGGCGGCGGAGAACGAGAAGGCGCGCGCGGCAGGCGAGGAGTCGCAAAAGAAGCTGCGCGAGCTCTCATCCCGCCGCTCCTCGCTTGAGGCGCAATTGCAGTCCAAGAACTTCGACCTTACCCGCCTTGCAGGCGAGCTTTCCGAAAAGGAAGCCGAGGCTGCGGCGGGCGAGGGCAGGGTGTCCGAGTGCAGGAAGGAAATATCCGCGCTCAAAAAGGAAATCGAGGAATGTTCGGTCCAGCAGGCGGAGAAGGAAAAGAAGCTCGCGGAAATAAGTTCCGCGTCGCAAAAACTTCTCGACAAGCTCCGCGAACTTGAAGGGCAGATAACTGAAGTCGCGGGGCAGCTTGGCAAATTGAAGGCTGAGGACGACCGCAAGGCGCGCGAGCAGATGGAACTGCAGTCCCGCCGCGAAGTCGCGGAGCAGAGGCTTGCCGACCTGAAAGCCGCGCTCGAGCAGTACGCCGGCGTCCCGACAATAGACGCCACGAAAGCCGAACTTGAGGACCTGCAGAACAAGAGTCGCGCGGCGATGGATTCCATCCCCAACCCCAACTTGCGCGCGCCCGAGATTTACGAGCAGAAGAAACGCGACATTGACGAAATCAAGGGGCGCGTCGCTTCGCTTGACTCGGAAAAGAAGGCGGTATTCTACATGATGGACGAGATTGAGGGCAAGAAGCGCGCTATCTTCCTCTCCACCTTCTCGTCGGTGAACGACAACTTCAAGCGCCTGTTCGGCTACGTTCTGAAAGGCGAGGGAACGCTCCTGCTTGAGCAGCCGTCCAATCCCTTCGAGTCCGGCTTGCTGGTCAAGGTGCGCGAGGAGAACGGGCGCGACAAGTACCTCGACTCCATGTCAGGAGGCGAAAAATCCCTGCTTGCGCTGATATTCATCTTCTCCATACAGATGTACAAGGCTGCGCCTTTCTACATACTTGACGAGGCTGATGCGGCATTGGACAAGGAAAACTCCAAGAAGCTCGCGGACCTGATAAAGCAGCTTTCGAGCAAGACACAGTTCATCGTGGTCACGCACAACGACACCGTGCTTTCAAGCGCGGACATCGCGCTTGGCGTCACGCGCACGGACGACGGCTCAAAGATAGTGGGCGTGCAGCTTACTTCCTCGGCAATGGTGGCAAAGGCGAAGAAAGTGCCGCAGTAAATCCCATTCTGTGCGGCTTAACCGGCAGCGCGAAAAAAGGAAGCAGCTATCTTTTATCGGTCTCTTTCTGCACTATTTCCGGTATTACTTCGTATGACGGGCTCCCGTAGTTTGCGACCTGTATCGTCCCGTTCGTGTCGGTCCTCCACACGCGAATGCCTGCCAGCGACAGGCGGGCCAGCGTAGTGGGGGACGGCAGCCCGTCGGTGTTGCTGCCGACCGAAATGATGGCGTCCTTCGGTCCTATCTTCTCGGGTGCAATCGGCGGGACGGGGCGCCCCTCCCCGTGCTTGAAGTACGTCATCACGCCGCATTTGATGCTCTCGTTGCCGGCGGCGGTTATTATCGCGTTCTCCCAGTCCTGCACAATCGGGTTGAGGAGCATGATGCAGAATTCCTTGTTCTGGACCTTCAGGACTATGGCGTCGTTGTCAGGGTTCGAATTCTGCTTCCCTCCCTGCGGGTTGAGCACGTACACGCGCAGCCCGCCGATTTCCATGTGGTCCCCTGCCCTCGGGTGCTTTATCACCACGCCCATCGCCCGCGCCTTTTCGCGCATTGCGGCGTATTCGCCGGACACGATGGCATTCCCGTTGTCCCAAAGCTCGCCCACCGCAAAATCGTCAAGCGACTGCGAAATGCCCGAGAAGGCGTCCGCGCTGTCCTTTGTCGCAACAACAACATCCAGCCGGTTTATACTCATGTTCTTGAGCTTCGCATCCACGAGCCCGGCGTTCCCGTTGTCGATAAGCATGTGGAACTCGCCCTTCTTTACGAGTATCGCGTCCGCATTCCCCGCGCTTATCGCGTACAGCAGGAGCGGGGAGTCGGACGGGTCGGGCAAATCGAACTGCCCCTCGTCAATCCTGTCGGATATGTTGCGCGGCACGATTGACGGCTCAAGCGGATGGTCCGTGCCCGTGCCGCTGCCGTTCGTCCCGTTGAGCGGCTTGGCGGATGAAACATTGGTCGCGTTCTTCTCCGGAAAAAGCGACGGGAGCTTCGGGATGGGCTTTATGCTGGCGTTACCGACCGGTTCGATGGGCATCGCGCACCCGAAAAGAAGAATCAATGCGGCAAGCAAAACAGCAATGCGTTTCATGGCACCATTTCACATGCCGCATTTTAATTGGTTTCTGAATTCCGGCGGAAAAAGCCGGCCGGAAACCGGCGGCGGGCGTTTTCTTCCGCCCGCGCCGCCCGCCTTCACAGCACTCCGAAATACCTCTCCTTTTCCCACGGGGTGACCTGCGTCTTGTAGCCGTCCCAGTCGCGCCGCTGGATTGCCAGCAGGCGCTCGGTGATATGCGGACCCATTGCCTCGCAGATTACCTTGTCCGCGGCGAATTCCTTGCTGGCTTCAATCAGCGAGCCGGGCAGCGTCCCGATTCCGAGGTTCTTGCGCTTCTCCTCTTCGTAGCCGTACACGCGCTCCTCAATCGGCTTGGATGGCTCAAGCTTCCTCTCCACGCCGTCCAATCCCGCCGCGAGCATTGCCGCGAACGCGAGATACGGGTTGCACGACGGGTCGGGGAAGCGGCACTCAATCCTCGTGCCTTTCTCCTTGCCCACAAGGTTCCTCGGAATCCTGATGAGCGCCGAGCGGTTTATCCTGCCCCAGCAGATGTAGACCGGCGCCTCGTAGCCCGGCACCAGCCTCTTGTAGGAATTCACTGTGGGGTTGGTAATCGCGGCAAGAGCGCGCGCGTGCTCCATTATTCCCGCGATGAAGGAAAGCCCGGTCTTCGAAAGCCAGTATTCGTTGTTCCCGTCGTAAAACAGGTTCTTGCTCCCGTCCCAAAGCGACTGGTGCACGTGCATGCCCGAGCCGTTTATCCCGAAAACGGGCTTTGGCATGAAGCTGGCGTAAAGCCCGTATTTTTTCGAAAGAGTTTTCACGGTCGTCTTGTATGTGAGGACGGAGTCTGCAATCTGCAATGCGTCGCCGTACTTGAAGCCGATTTCGTGCTGCCCCTGTGCCACCTCGTGGTGCGAACGCTCGATTGTCATGCCCATCTGCTCAAGCGCGGGCACTATTTCCTGCCGAAGCTCCACTGCCTCGTCCCGGGTCGCCAAGTCGAAGTAGCCGGCATTGTCGTGCACCTGCGCGTCCGCGGGGTCGCCCCCTCCGTTCATTCCCTTGAAAAGGAAGAACTCAAGCTCCGGGCCCACCTTGTATTCGAAGCCCATCTTCTTCGCGCGCGCCAGCTGGCGCACAAGGATGTTCCTCGGGTCGCCGGAAAAAGGCGTTTTCTCGTCCACATAAACGTCGCAGATTATCCTTGCTGTCTTGTTGCCCGTCCACGGAAGCGTCGCCCACGTGCGGGTGTCCGGCACCAAGAACATGTCCGACTCGGCGATGCGCGCGAAGCCCTCGATTGACGAGCCGTCGAACCACGTCCCGTCGGTCAGCACGTCCTCCAGGCGCTTGGCGGTTATCTCGCACATCTTCGGAGTCCCCGTCACGTCGACGAATTCCAAATCCACGAATTGCACTCCCTTCGAGTTCGCGTCCGTGATTATCCGGTCTATTTCCTCTTTTGTGACGTCTCCCAACATAACATCCCCCCGAAACGATATTCCTTTGCTGCTGGCTATGTTATATATATGGTTCTCCGGCATTTTCATAGCCAAATAAACAAATCATTTTTAATATTATTGTTCAAATGTCCAGTCTGGGGGTTCATGCCATGAAAAAAGATGGACAAATGTTGGACAAGACTGACGAGGAAATACTCGCCGCGCTTCGGCGCAATTCGCGCGGCTCTTTCCGCGAAATAGCGCGCGGGCTGAAGATACACCCGACCACGCTCATCACCCGCGTCGCCAAGATGGAAAAATCAGGCGTGATACTGGGCTACGGGGCGAATCTTGACTTGAATAAGCTGGGCTACGACTTCATGGGCGTGGTGCAGGTGAAAATAGCGAAGGGAAAGCTGCTTGAGACGCAGGAGAAGATAAGCCGCATGCAGGGCGTGGTGGCGGTCTATGACGTGACGGGCGAATACGATTCAGTCGCCATAATCGCCGCGAAAACGCGCGAGAGCTTCTCGCTTCTGATTAAATCCTTCCTCAACCTCGCGCACGTGGAGCACACCAACACGCAGGTCATATTGAAAGTCGTGAAGCCCACGTGGAGATTCGAGGCCGTCTGATTACTTTGCCGCCTCGCCCATCTTCGCGATTGCATCTTCCAGCACATCCTCGGGCTGGTTGGCGCAAATCCTGACAAAACTTTTGAAATTGCCAAACGCCTTGCCCGGCGCGACTGCAACCCCTTTTTCAAGAAGCTTCATCGCATATTTTTCAGCGTCAGCTATCCCCTCGTGCGAGGCAAAAACATACATCCCTGCCTGCGGTGCTGCGAACCTGAAGCCAGCCGCGCCCATCGCTTTTGACGCCGCCTCTATCCTCATCTTCCAAATCTCGCGGTTGATTTCAAGAAGCTCTTCCTCGTTTTCAAGGCACGCTATTCCCGCAGCCTGCACGAACGGGGCGACGCAGGTGGAAGTCGCCTGCAAGAATTCCACCAATTTTCCGGCAACCTCTTTGGGCGCGACGGCATAGCCCAGCCGCCAGGATTCCATGTTGAATTCCTTTGAGAACGAGCGCACGCGTATCGCATCCGGCACCGGAATATCTTCGAACGCAATCCCCCGGTATGCCTCATCCGCTATAACGGGGATTCCCCTTGCTTTTGCATCGCCAATCGCCTTTGCAACATTCACGCTTTCGCAGATGGTGCTTGTCGGGTTCAGAGGGTTGCAAATGACCAGCGCATCCGCGGCGGGCACGCCGCCCATCTGCCATTTCCCCTCCAGCGTCGTTTCAGCAAGCTTTACGCCCAGCCCCAGCTGCCCGCAGGCAAGCGCATACGCGGGGTAATGCGGCGACTGGAACGCCACACTCCCTCCCTTTTTGCAAAGGACAGAAAGAAGCCCGAACAGCAGGTGCTTTGAGCCCGGCCCCACCACGACATTTTCCACGCCGCAGCCCTCGCGCGCTGCTATCGCTTCGCGAAGCTTGGGCATGCCCGCCGTTGGCACGTACCCCGACTTGCCCTCCTTCATGCTTTTGGCTGCGGCTTCAATCGCGCATTCCGGAGTGGGAAGATTGGTGTCGCCCACGTTCAGCCGGACGATTTTCTTCCCCTTTGCATCAAGCGCAAGCGCCTTTTCCGCGATTTTGTAGAACATGGCTTCACCCGATTTTTTCCCGCAGCTTGTCCAGGAATTCCTTCGCCTCTTCCCTGTCCCTGCCCGCGATTATGTGCTTGAGGTGCTGGAGCTTCGCGGAGATTTTCTCGATTTGCGGGACGGACTGCTCGTTGAACAATATCTCGCAGAGCAAATGGTCGTCTTCCGACAGCAGCCCCTTGGCTATCTTCATGTGCCTTGCGAACGTCGCGCCGGGCACAGCCGTCCTGTCTATGCAGGATGCGAAGACAAGCGAGCTTACGAATGGCGTGGTGAGCGAGTATGCCATCATCTTGTCGTGCTCCATGAAGCTCATCTCATACGTCTTCACTCCAAGGCGCGCGAAGAATTTCATGAAGAATTCGGCAATCGCAGGTTCGGATTCGCTTATGATTACCGCGTTCTCCTCCCGAAGCGAGTCGAAATCCGCGAACGTCGGCCCGAACATGGGATGCATGGAGGCGAATTTCCTCCCGCTTTTTTTGTAGTAGTCTGCAAGCCCGTTCTTCACGGACGCAACGTCGGCAATCACGCAGCCCTCTGGCAGGTGAGGCACAGACTGTTCAAACGCCTCGACGGTATTTTGCAGGCTTGCCGCGTTTACCAGAAGCTCGGGCGCAAAAGCCGCAAGCTCGGGCAGGGACTGCAGGGGCTTCACTCCCGCAATCTTCTGCGCCTTGGCAGGCGTCTTGTCATAGAGGGCGACTTCGTTGCCCTCTGCAAGCGCAGATGCCAGCCAGCATCCCATCTTTCCCGCGCCGATTATCGCTATTTTCATGCAATCCACCCGCTATCCATCCTATTCTTTCGCCTCATCGTAGCAGCCCAAGAACTTGAGCATCGAGGTCTCCTCCTTCACCTTCTTCATCGCAGCGACCACCTTGGAATCGGTATCCGCGCCCTGGAAGTCGAGGAGAAACGCGTATTTCTTCGGTTCGCTCCGAATAGGGCGGGATTCGATTCTGGTGAGGTTTATCTCGGCTTCAGAAAACGCCCCGAGCACCAAGAACAGCGAGCCTGCCTTGTGGGAGGTGGAGAAGATTATCGAGCACTTGTTGCCCTTCTTTTCCGGCTTCTCCCTTGCAAGCACCACAAACCTCGTGGAGTTGGACTCGTGGTCTTCGATATTCTCCTTGAGCACGTCCAAGCCGTAAAGCTCGGCGCACAGTTTCGACGCTATCGCCGCAGCCGCCCTGGGCCGCTCGTTGGCAAGCATCTCCGCAGCCCCTGCCGTGTCGTAATACGGGCGCGGCTCAAGCTTGTTCCTGCCTATGAAACCCCTGCACTGCGCGAGCGCCTGCGGGTGCGAATACACCACGCGTATGTCATGGTAATCCGCGTCAGGCAATGACAACAGGCAGTGGTGCACCGGCACGCGAAGTTCGCCGACAATCTGGAGCGTTGTTTCGACCAGAAGGTCGTTCACCTGCGTTACCGCGCCCTCAAGCGAGTTTTCCACTGGCACGATTCCGAAGTCAAGCTGCCCCTTCTCAACAGCCGAGAAAACATCCGTGAACTCCTTGCAGGAAATGGGTATCGCCGAATGGGAATAAGCCCGCACAGCCATTTCGCCGTACGCCCCGTGTTCGCCCTGGAATCCGATAAGAACGGGGTTTTTATCCTGAAGCTTTTTCGATTCCGCGATTATCTCCCTGAACAATTTTTCGGAGAATTCCGGTGACACAAGCCCCACGGACGACTTTCGCACGCGCTCCATTACCTCCTTCTCGCGCCCGCTGTCCACCACGCCATCCTTGAGCTTCCTCGTGCGAAGCGCGAGTTCCATCCTCGCTGCAAGGAGCTTGATGACTTCCGCATCTATCAGGTCGACCTTTCCGCGCAATTCCTCGAGTTTCATATCCTCATTCCCCCTTTGCTTCCCCTTCTGCAAGCATCAAATCCGCGGCGCATACAGCAGCCACGCATTCCACTACGGGTACAGCCCGGATGGCAATGCACGGGTCGTGCCTTCCCGCAATCACGAGCTTCTCCTCCTTCATGGTCTTCAAATTCGCAGTCGCCTGCGGCTTGAAAATGCTGGAGGTCGGCTTGAACGCCACCCTGAACACAACCGGCATTCCGGTCGAAAGCCCGCCCAGTATCCCGCCCGCATTGTTCGTCTTCGTGCCGATTTTCCCGCCGGAAGCAACGAACTGGTCGTTATTCTGCGAGCCCAGCATTCCCGCAGCGGCAAACCCCGCGCCGAATTCCACTCCCTTCACCGCGGGAATTGCGAACATTGCCTGCGAAAGCCTGCCCTCAATGGACAGGAACATCGGCTCCCCCTTCCCTGCCGGAAGCCCGATTACGCGGCACTCCACCACTCCGCCGACAGAATCCCCCTCTGCTTTTGCGGATTCGATTTCCTTCTGCATCGCTTCCGCAAGCGACAGGTCAGCCGCCCGAACAGCGTTCTGGTAAACGTTCTTCCGCACGTCCGCATCCTTGGTGCCCTTTTCATCGCGCACTTTTCCAATCTGCCGCGAGAACGCAAGCGTTTGCACTCCCCTTGCCTCAAGGAGCTTCTTTGCAACAGCCCCCGCCATGACAAATGCCGCTGTCATCCTTCCGGAGAAGAAACCCCCGCCTGCCTGCGCGCTTCCGTATTTGGCAATGGACGGGTAATCCGCGTGCCCCGGGCGCGGAACTTCGCCGAACTTTTCGTAATCCTTCGATTTCGTATCTGTGTTCTTCACAATCATCCGCATCTTCCCGCCCGTGGTCTTCCCGTTCTCAATCCCGCTCTCCACTATCACGCGGTCCTCTTCCTTGCGCGCAGAGGCAAGCGGGCTTGCGCCGGGCTTTCTCCTGTCAAGCCACATCTGCACGTCCGCCTCGCCCACTTCAACGCCGGCAGGGCAGCCCTCTATCTCCACGCCCACGTGCGGCCCGTGGCTGCTTCCGAATGCGGTTATGCGGAAATTATTCCCGAATGAAAATGGGTCCATGCTTCTCCCTCCTTCCTGCAAAGCTTCCAAGTCCTCGAAAAACTTGGGGTATGATTTTGAAACGCACTCCGCCCCCTCTATGCTCACGCCCTTCTGCGAATTCAGCGCCGCAATCGCAAGCGCCATGGCAATCCTGTGGTCATTGTGCGAGTCCGCCTTCCCGCCGGAAAGCGCGCAGCCCTCAATTTCCATCACGTCGCCGCCATTGCTTATGCTGACTTTGCCGCCAATCTTCGCGAATTCGGAAACAAGCACCGCAGACCTGTCGCTCTCCTTGCCTTTCAGGCGAAGCGCGCCTGAAATCCTGCTCTTCCCCCTGCAATTGCAGGCAAGCGCCACAAGCGGCGGGAACAGGTCTGGGCAGTCCGTGGCATCGAACTCGAAACACTTCAATTCCGCCTTCTCGGCACCCACACAATCCTCGTTCACCCTGACTTTTGCTCCTGCAAGCTTCAGCGCATCCACTATCGCGCGGTCAGCCTGAAGCGAATCCATGCCAAGCCCGCGCACGCGGACTTTCCCTGCAATCGCGCCTGCAACAAGCAGGAACGCGGCAGCGGACCAGTCCCCCTCTACGGTATGGGCGGTTGGCTTGTATTTCTGCCCGCCTTTGATTACGAACTTGTCCATCGAGGCATTGCATTCCACATTTACTCCGAATTTTTCCAGAAGCGAAACAGTCATCCGCAGGTATGGCTTGCTTTTCGGGTTTGAAACACTAATCACGGAATTTTCCCTGCACAGCGGAAGCGCCATCAGCAATCCCGTTATGAACTGCGAGCTTGCCGAGCCGTCCACCTCCAGTTTTCCGCCGTGAATCGGGCCAATGACTGTGATTGGCGGCTTGCCTCTGTTCGTCTCGCATGAAGCGCCAAGCGCCTCAAGCGGCTGCTGCGCCATGCCAACAGGGCGGGAAAGAAGCGAGCCCTTGCCGGTAATCACGGTTTGCGTATCCGAAAGCGCGGCAATCGGCGTGAACATGCGAAGGCAAAGCCCCGACTCGCCGCAATGCAACTCCGAGCCGTCCGGCTTCCCGTTGCCCGCGACAATCAGCTTGCCATTCGCGCTGCTTACTCCTGCCCCAAGCGCCCTTGCGCACTCAATCGCCGCAAGCGCATCGTCGCAATCAGGGTAATTCCTTATCTCGGATATGCCTTCTGCCATTGCCGCGGCTGCCACGGCGCGCTGTGCCATGCTCTTTGAAGAAGGCGCCTGAAGGCTGCCCCTAATTTTTCCCGGCAATGCCTGTTTCATCAATAATCAACTTCGCAACATCATTCGCACTCATGCCTTCCGTGCCGACAACCAAGTCCGCGCAGGTGGCGTATGCAGGAATCCTCTCTGCCAGAAGCGCCCCAATCCTTTCCTTCCTGTCTTTCGCATCAAGCAATGGCCTGCCTTTCTCCCCTTCCAGCCTGCGGCACGTCTCCTCCTCACTTGCCCAAAGCCAGACAATCGTGCAATTTTCCTTCAGCACAGCGACATTGCGCGAGTCAAGCACCGCCCCGCCACCGCAGGAAATCACGTTCCCGTGAACGCCTTGCAGATTGGCAATCGCCTGCCTTTCAAGCTCGCGGAATGCCCTCTCGCCATCCTGCTTGAAAATATCGTTGATGCTCTTTCCGGCAATTTCCCTGATTTTCTCGTCAGTGTCAATCCTTTCCATGCCGGCAAGCTTGGAAATTTCCCTTGCAATGCGGCTCTTTCCGCTTCCCATAAAACCGACAAGCGCGATATTGCCCTTGTGCGCCTCCTTTTTCGCAATCGCAGCCTGCATGGCTTTTTCCGGAGCCTTGCTTCCCGTGAATATCTCAAATGCCTTCACGCCCTGCCACAAGAGCCATTCCCTTCCCTCAAGCACGCGGCAGCCGTTTTCCTTTGCATCCGCCGCAAGTGCAGTGCCCTTTGCGTATATTGCTTCAAGCACAACCGTGTTTTTTCCAAGCATTCCCCTTGGAACCACCCGCTCGTGCGTGCTTAGAGCAGAAACAACAATGTCCGCGCCATCAAGTGCAGCCCCCAGCTCCTTTTCCTCAAGCGAACACGCACCGCATCCGAACCTTTCTGCCAATGCCTTTGCCTTCCGGTGTGTCCTGTTTGCCACAATCACTTCCGCCCCGTTGCTGCAAAGCGCATTCACTGCTGCCATTGCTGCGCCTCCCGCGCCAAGAACCACTGCCTTTTTCCCGCTTATCTCAATTCCATTGCCGATAAGCGCGCCCGACACTCCGTTCCCATCCGTATTGAATCCTGTTGCCTTCCCTTTCTCCAATTTGACGGTATTCACAGCGCCCACGCTTGCAGCGCTTTCATCCACGTTATCCATCAGCCGCACAAACTCCTCCTTGTATGGCGTTGTGACATTCAGCCCGTCCATTCCAATCTGCCTTGCAGCCAGAAGCGCGGCATCCGCGTTCGCAGCCGCCAATCTGATGTAAACAGCATCCATGCCAAGCTCGTGGAATGCGGCATTGTGCATCTGCGGGCTTATGCTATGCATGATGGGCTTTCCCGTGCTTGCGAATATCCTAGTCCTTGCCATTTGAAATCTCCTTCATCTTTCTCTCAAGCTCCTCGGCAGCCATCTGCCCGCTTGCAGTCTCCTTCCCCTTGCCCTGCGAAACATATGCAATCCTGCTTCCAAGCAATGGCGCGGCTATGCGCACGATTTTCCCCTCGTCTCCCATGCCAACGATGATAAGCTCGCGCTCATCATCCAGCAAGCCAAGCAGCCTCGCGGCTTCCGCCTTGGAATTCACCTTGCAGGCAATCTTTGCGATGTCCGCGCCGGAATTGAAGCACCAGTCAATAGTCTGCTCCATTCCTCGCGCACAGGCGTTTTCTCGTGGTCGTGGAACGAAACGATAACTTCGCAACCTTTTGCATTGGCGGCTTCCACAATTTCCTGCTTGTACTCGTCCGGAGCATCCACTTCCACATCAACATATGCCGCTCCAGCTGCAATCGCAGCCAAGAGAAGCTTTTTCCTCTTCTCGTCAGGCATCTTGCCCGGCCTGCAGGTCGCGACAATTTTTGCCTTGGAGCCGAGAATCCATTTTACGGCTGTTTCGTCTATCTTGGAAATGGTCTCAAGCCTGATTTCAGCCGCCTTGACGCCAACTAACGCCTTGAGGCATTCAGTTGCAGTGCAATCCGCTATGCTAACACAAATCATTCAACACACCCTCAATTTCCCCTATTTCGACTTCGCAAATCGCCGCCTTGCCGATTTCCGCCAAAAGCGACATGCGGATGCTTTCTCCCTTTCGCTTCTTGTCTTTCTTGACAGCATCCAGAAGCAGAGCCGCATCCACCTTCCCTTCGGGAAGCGCAACCGGCAATCCCGCTTTCTTAAGCAGGGCTGCCACGCGTTCCGCATCCTTCGCAGTTATCATGCCCTTTGCGCAGGACAGGTTGGCTTCAGCTACCATGCCGATTGCAACAGCCTCGCCGTGCGGAAGCTTCAGGCACTTTTCAACCGCGTGCCCCACAGTGTGCCCGAAATTGAGCTTCATGCGGCTGTTGCTTTCTTTCTCGTCCGCCTCGACAATGGCTTTTTTCACCAGAAGCGAATCATGTATCGCCTTCTCAATCACAGGGCGTTTGAACGCCAGCGCCTCTGCCAGATGCCCCTCAAGGTAGGAGAAAAGCGCCGCATCCGCGATAGCCGCGTGCTTTATCACTTCCGCAAATCCGCACACAAACTCGCGCGGAGGAAGGGTTTTCAGAAGCTCGAAGTCGCACAGCACGAACTCAGGCTGGCGTATGGTGCCAACGAGGTTTTTGTAGCCCTGCAAATTCACCCCGTTCTTGCCTCCCACTGCCGCATCCGCCTGTGCAATGAGCGTGGTCGGCACAAAGCCGCAGCGCGCTCCCCTTGCGTAAGTTGCCGCAGCGAATCCCGCGATATCGCACACAATCCCGCCGCCAATGCCGATTACAAGCGAATTGCGCTCAAGCTCCATCTCAAGGAACTTTCCGTAAATCTCCTGCACAGTATCAAGCGTCTTGTTTCCCTCGCCAAGCCCGATTTCAATCACTGGGGCTTTGGGAAACTTCGCGCCGTGCAGCCTGCGGACATTCGCGTCGGTAATTATCGCCACTTTCCCTTCCTTGCAGTACTCCTGAAGATTCGCAATAGACTCGCCAACGAGAATATCGCAACTTCCGCTCTGCGCCTTGAGTTTTATTGTTCTCATCCGAATCACAATCCCTTCACGAACTTGGAAACCGCCCTCGATTTCTTGGCAAGCTCCCCGAACTGCTTGGGCGTGAGCGCCTGGTCCTTGTCCGAGAGCGCCTCGGCAGGATTCCTGTGCGCCTCCACAATCAATCCATCCGCCCCGACAGCCGCAGCCGCAAGGCTCAACGGCTCAATCAGGCTGACTTTTCCCGCCGCGTGGCTGGGGTCAACTATTACGGGCAGGTGTGTCAGCTCCTTTGCCGAGGGCACGGAGGACAAATCCAGCGTGTTTCTCGTGTATGTCTCAAACGTCCTGATGCCGCGCTCGCACAATATCACGTCCGGATTCCCGTCGTTGAGTATGTATTCCGCGCAGTTCATCCACTCCTCGATTGTGGAGTACATGCCGCGCTTGAGCAAAACCGGCTTGTTTGACTTGCCCACTTCCTTGAGAAGCGAGAAGTTCTGCATGTTCCTCGCGCCGATTTGAAGGACGTCGGCGTATTCGCACACCCATGACACGTCCCTCGTGTCAATCACTTCCGTGACAATGGGCAAGCCTGTGATGTCGCGCGCCTTTGCGAGTATCTTCAATCCCTTCAAGCCAAGCCCCTGAAACGCGTACGGGGAAGTGCGGGGCTTGAACGCGCCGCCGCGCAGCATGTCAGCTCCCATTTCCTTCACTGCAACCGCGGTTTCAATAGTCTGCTCCTCGGACTCCACGCCGCAGGGACCTGCGATAATCGTGAATCCCTCGCCGACTTTTACCTTGCCCACGCGCACAACAGTGCGCCCGCTGCCGTTCAGCGCCGCCAGTTTGATATTTTTCACTTCAATCATCCCCGTTCCAACCATCAATTCATTTCCAACCTTTATAGTTATCACTATCAGTCAAAGCCTCAGGAAAACCCGGAATAAAAACAGAAAAATCGGGGTTTCCTACAGGCAATAGCTAAAGCTGAAGAAGCCGAAACCGAAATAGTTGCTCTTCAGATTTTCCGCGATTGCCATTCGAACCACAATTTTACACTTCTCAGTGCAGACGGGTTCTGTCCATCAACCTTTATATTATTGCCGCCCGTGCAGGGAAAAAATAATAAAAATAAAAACAAGTGCCAGAACAAAAAACAAGCTCAGTCAAGCTTGCCTTCCATGTACGCCTGATAGCCGCCGAGGTCGAGTAGCCCGTGCCCTGACAGGTTGAAGAGTATTGTCTTCGCCTCGCCGGATTTCTTGCACTCAAGCGCCTTGTCAATCGCAGCCTTTATCGCGTGCGAGGACTCGGGCGCGGGGATTATTCCCTCCGTCCTTGCGAAGAGCATTCCCGCGTCGAAGACCTCCTTCTGCGCGTAGGCAACCGGCACGGCTTCCTTTTCCGCAATCAGCGCGGAGACAGTGGGCGCCATGGCGTGGTACCTCAATCCGCCCGCGTGTATTTTCGAGGGCATGAAATCCTTGCCAAGCGTGTACATTTTCATCAGCGGCGTCATTCCCGCCGTGTCGCCGAAGTCGTACCTGTACTCGCCTTTTGTAAGCGAGGGGCAGGATGAGGGCTCGACCGCGATGAATTCCGCGTTGTTCTTCCCCTTCTTCTTCTCGTAGTAGAACGGGAAAACCATGCCTCCGAAGTTGCTCCCGCCGCCGACACAGGCGATTACATAATCGGGCTTCACGTCCTCCATCTCAAGCTGCTTTATGGACTCCTGCCCGATTACTGTCTGGTGAGCGAGCACGTGGTTGAGCACGCTTCCGAGCGAATATTTCGTCTTGCCCGTCTTGTCGCCGACCACGGTCTCAATCGCCTCGGAAATCGCAATCCCCAAGCTTCCGCCGTGCTCCGGGTCTGACTCAAGAACCTTCCTTCCGAACGACGTGGCATTGGAGGGCGAGGCATGCACCTTCGCGCCGTATGTCTCCATCATCACTTTCCTGTACGGCTTTTGCGTGAATGATATCTTCACCATGAACACTTCGCATTTCAGCCCGAATAGCATGGTGGAGTACGCAAGCGCCGTTCCCCACTGCCCTGCGCCGGTCTCGGTGGCGAGGTTCTCCACTCCCTCCTTCATGTTGTAATAAGTCTGCGCAATAGCGGTATTTGGCTTGTGGCTTCCGCACGGGTTCAATCCCTCGTGCTTGAAGTATATCCTCGCAGGCGTTTTCAGGTATTTCTCAAGCTTCGTCGCCCTGAACATCGGGCTTGGCCTTCCCGAGCGCAATAATGCATCTCTCACTTCCGCGGGAATCGGAATGTATCTCTCCTGCGACATTTCCTGCCTTACGACCTCTTTGGGGAAAATCGCCTCGAGCATTCCCGCGGTAGCCGGCTCCTTTGTGCCGGGATGCAGCGGCGGGTCAAGCGCGCGCGGCAAGTCCGGCACGATGTTGTAGAAATTCCTCGGAACGTCGTTTTCCCCAAGCAAAATTTTCACTCTTTCTTCAGCCATTTTTTTCACCTTGGCACGTTTCTGTCGACTGTCCTTTTTAATACTAAGTTGCACAAAAAAATACATTAGCTTATAAGCTTTGGCTGCACAGGAATGTACCTTGGAGCGGAATCCTGTAGGCTTCCGCTGCGGACAAAACCTGTCCGCAGGTTTTATCCATGTGGGGACGCATATCCGAAATATTCGCAAGCCTTCCTGCGCAGCGCTCGGTCGCACGGAAGATGATTGAACTCGGGCTTCGCATCGATGACGATGGCAGGATACTCTGCGGCGAAGTTGAAGTAAAAGAGGTAAGCCTTGCCAAAGCCGCGGGAGTGGACAGGCGGATTGTCGTTTCCACGGTTTCCTCGATACTCTCGGACAGGAACCTGCACAAGCTTTTTTCCGGCATCCAGCCCGCAGGCTCGCTTCTCAAAGGGATTGCAAAAGACCTCGGCTTCGGCGCAGTCGAGCTTGAAGCCGACGCGAAAAAGCCCTCGATAATCTCGGCAGCGACCGCGCTTCTTGCGGAAAAAAGGATAAGCATCCGCCAGATTTACGCAAAGGATCCCGAGCTTTTCGAGGTGCCGACTCTGGTGATAATCACCGAGCGCCCCATTCCCGGCGCGCTGATATCGCAGTTCTCGAAAATTCCGGGCGTGACAAAAGTGAGCATAATTTGATTCAAAGCTCGGTGGCAAGGTCGCAAAGCTTCCTTCTTTCATGCCCCTCCATCTTCTCCGCCGCATAGCCGAGCGGAAGTATGACAACCGGCTTTTCGTGCTTTTTCGCCTTGAGCACTTTCGCGACGGCTTTTTCGTCAAATCCCCCAATCCAGACCGTTCCCAGCCCAAGGGCTGCCGCCGCGAGCTGCGAAAAGGCGGCGGCTATGGTGGCATCTTGTATGGAGAACAATTCCGAGCCGCGCTCGCCGTATTTCGCCCTGTCGCGCCTCTTGTCTGCAAGGTAGGCGATTGAAACAGGCGCATCCACCATGAACATCTGGCTGTGGCAGGCTTTTGCGAGAGCCTCCCTGTCGCTTTTCTTGCGCACGATGACAACTCGGTACGATTGTATGTTCCCCGCGCTCGGGGCAAGGCAGGCGCAGTGGAGTATTTTTTGCAAGTCGGCTTCCTTCACGGGCCTTTGGAGGTATCCCCTGACTGAAACGCGCGTCTCCACTGTTTTGAAGAATTCCACAATCCCACCCCTAACCCATCTTTGCCCGCACAAGCTCGGACCTCGCCTGCTCGGTCTGCGAGCGCGCCACGTCCTGCTTTTTCCTGAAATTGGGCAAAAGCGAGTTGGAGAAGCGGATTGGCAGCATCTCGTTGTAAGTCTCGTTCATCAATTCGAAATAGCGCTCGGCCTCCTTCTTCTTGCCCTTCTTTAGCATTTCAAGCATTTCGCGGCGAAGCTCGCCCGACAGGTCGCAGATGCCGAGAAGATATGGCTCGAATGGCATGCCAAGCTCCTCCCAGCTGGGAAGCTCCTTGCCCTCGACAGCGGCGAGAAGCAATCGCGCCTCGGCTATCTCCTGCCATGGCTGCGAAAGAAGGTATTCGAACTGCTTTGTTTTCGCAAAGGGAGCGATTTTCTTCTCCGCTTGCGCAATGTCCTTCTTCGCCGCCTTTATGTCTCCCGCATGTATGAGCTTTATCCCGTTCGCGCAGTGGCGGATGATTTCCCTCACCGAGCCCAATATCGCGTCCTGCTCCTTCTCCCTCTTCTCAAGGACCGACACAATCGCGCCTATTTTGGCTGAAAACCTGCCTTTTGCCATTTCACCATCTCCACGGTACGTTTTATTCTCCCAAAACAGCATTTAAAAAATCACCGTAGTGATTTTTTAGATATTGGAACGCCGGAGCGTTCCAATACGGATAAAAACATGCATAGCAAAGCATCATCATGCAAACCGTTGTACTCTCCTTGGGCGGCTCACTCGTGAACCCGGGCACGCCCGACTCGCAATACGTCGTTTCGCTCGTGAAGATGCTGCGCTCCACGAAATACAATTTCGGGATAGTCGTGGGCGGGGGCAAGCTCGCGAGGAAATGGGCCGAAGCCGCGCGCAAGAAAGGCGCGTCTGAATTCGAGGCTGACGAGGCGGCAATCGACGCCACCAAGAAAAACGCCCAGTTCGTGATAGACATAATCAAGAAGGACTGCAACCGCGTGGTGTGCCAGGACTTCGTTTCCGCCCGCGAGCAGTCGAAAAAGCACCGATTCGTGGTCATGGGCGGCACAATCCCGGGCATAACGACCGACAGCGACGCCGTGCTTCTTGCCGAGTGCCTCGGCAGCAAGCGCCTCCTCAATCTTTCAAACATCGACGGCATTTACTCGGACAACCCGGTGCGCAACCACAACGCGAAGAAATTCCACAAGATGAGCTACGCGCAACTGATAGACCTCGCGGGCAAAAACGACCTGCGAAAAGCTGGCACGCACTTCGTATTCGACTTCCTCGCCTGCAAGCTCATCGCAAGGAGCAAAATCGAGGCGCATTTTGTCCACGGCAGGAACCTTCTTGATGTGAGAAAGGCGATTGACGGCAAGCCGCACGGCGGCACGCTCGTAAAATAATCCGTCCTGTCAGGTGTCGGCATGAAAGCACTGATCATTTACGACTCGGTTTACGGAAATACCGAAAAGATTGCAAAAGCCATCGGCAAGGAACTCGCCTGCGACTCCATACACGTCAGTTTCGCCTCTTCCTCGTCAATCAAGGGGCTCGACCTTCTCATAACCGGCACGCCCACGCACGGCGGCATGCCCTCGCCTGCGATGCAGAAATTCTCCGAAAGCCTTCCCAAGGGCTCGCTTTCAGGAATCCGCGTGGCTTCATTTGACACATGGATAACAAAAGACAGCCCGAGCTTCTTCACGCGCCTCGCAGTCGGCATCTTCGGGCACGCCGCTCCCCGCGCCCTTTCCAAGCTTCAGGCTCTTGGCGGAAAGCCGGTGGCAGGCGCCGAGGCAATAGGCTTTCTTGTAAAGGGAAAAGAAGGACCGCTTGTTGAGGGTGAAATGGAAAAGGCGCAAGCTTGGGCAAAGAAGCTGGCAAAGGGCTGAATAGCTCAGGGTTTCTCAACCAGCTCGTAGCACACCATCGTCTCAGTTTCGCCGACGTTTTTCTGCTTCCTCAGGTTGCCCACGATGATATTCTTCAATTCGTCCATGCTTCCCGCCCTTGCCTTGAATATGATGTCGAATTCGCCGGTGACCATCGCAGCTTCGTAAACGTCCGGTATTTTCGATATCTGCTCCAGCAGTTTTTTCTGGTCCGCCTGGTTTGTCGCCTTGAGGAGCGCGAACGCGGTTATCGGCTTGCCAATCTTCGCGTAATTCAGGCGGATTGTGAACCCCTCGATGACGCCCTCTTTCCGCAAATTCACGATTCGGTTGTGCACCGTGGTCATGGGGATTCCCGTCCTCTTCGCAATCTTCTGCTCGGACAGCTTGGAATCCTTCTTCAATTCGTCTATTATCGCAAAGTCCTTTTCGTCGAGCTTTCCCGCCATGGAACCACCAATATGGAGTGTTTATTCCACAATATCTATAAAACTACCCTAAAATTGAGCAAATAAACCATATTTTTGGAAATATGATTAAATACCTCTCCCGCGATAAAAGACTCGTGTGGGAGGGTGGGAAAAATGGAAGTAGAACCGATGGAAATCGAGGGAATCCTTCTGGAGCTTGAGATGTGGCTCTTCGAGATTCAGGGCTACCTCGCGCAGCTTGCGGATTTCAAGCAGCCCCTTGTCCCTTTCCTGCCCCATGAAATCGGGGCAATCGGGCAGCCCGATTGCGGGCGCATGGTTTTGCAGGAAGGCATCGCCATGTCAAGCATGATGGCGGCTACTTAGCTCTTTTCTTATTTTTTTCATTTTACGGCTGCAAAATCGAAAGGGCGAAAGACTGGGCGACAAGATTGCGAAAGACTAAAAACTGTGCAGGTGTAAGTTAAATTGATGCAATGAATTGGAATGCCATAGCAGAAATGCTAAATGCCCTCAAGCAACAGATTACAAATTTTCAAAAAAGATATTCATGGCGCATGATTTTTTTGTTTGTAATAATTCCCCTTATTATCGCTTTTTGGTTGTTCCCGTCAACATACGAAGTTCCTAGAAAGTTTGAGGGAGATTCGCGGTTCACTTTAACTGCTAATTCGAATATGGACGTGTCTGGGGATGGATATGTCTGGGCTACTCAAGCAGAATTACAAAGCGGAACTTATCTTGTTTTAACAAGTCCCCCTCCTTCATTGGAAGAAGTCATCAGACAAATATTTAATACGCCGTTCGAGTTCGACTGGTACTATCTCTGCTTTGAGAATTACGCTTCACCCGTTGTTAATTATCAAATTGTCAATCTAAGTATAAGTGGAGAGAAAAAAATTCTCAATGTGAGTTACAAAGAAAAAGTCTGTACTCCTATCAGAAAAGACGACAAAACCACCTACAACATTACTGCGTTTGCCTCAAAAAAAGATCTGATCTGGCAGGCTTCTTCAGGCAGACCAACCGGTGTAGCTATGTCCCTAGTTGCCACAATCGCAAAACCAGAATGGTGGAGTCTCTTAGTAAAATTCTTCCTTTTTACTATTGCTTGGGACACTTTGTGGTTATTACTGTTTGAGATTCATAATAGAATAAAATTACCACAAACTTCTACTTAAGTAATTCTAGTGTGGTCATAGTAATCTCTTTCTATTCTTTTTCCAGTTTTATTTGCCTGACGATTATTCCCGCTTCCTTCAGAAGGCGGAGGGGCATTTCCCCCATCGGGTATGCCGAGTTGTAGACGACTTCCTTCATGCCCGAGTTGATTATCATCTTCGTGCACATCAGGCAGGGAGAGAAGGTCGTGTAAATCGTCGCGTCCTTGATTGAAATTCCGTGGTAGGATGCCTGAACGATTGCGTTTTCCTCTCCGTGCGAGCACACGCACTCGTCCAGCTTGGTGCCTGAATCGGTAAACGAATTGCAGCGCGGGCAGCCGCCTTCATCGCAATTCCTGATGCCGCGAGGAGTGCCGTTGTAACCTGTGGAAATAATCCGCTTGTCCTTTACAATCACTGCGGCAACGTGCCTTTTCACGCAGTTGCTCCTGCTCGCCACAACTTTCGCGATGTTCATGAAGTATTCGTCCCAGTTCGGGCGCTTGGACACGAATTCCGCGGAAAGCTCGCCCAAAGTCGCGTCCACGACTTCGTAAAGCTCGCGGAATTCCGCCTCGTTCACGATTTTCTTCGTGGCAAGAGCAAACACTTCGGACAGATTCTGCCCGAATTCGTCCTTGGAGGTCAACTCCACCTTGTCAATCAGCTTGAAGGAGTCAATTGAGCGGGGGTCTCCCTCGCGCCTGCGTGCTTTCATCCGCTCAAACCTTCTTTCAGGCGTTGCGGTGACGTAAATGAGCGTCATTTTTCCCGTCGCAAGAAGCGCCTTTGCCTCGGCGGGATTCCGAATCGAATCAATGACGTAATTCCTGTCGTCCTGCAGCTTGCCAATCGTCCTTTTCGCAAGCACGTCAGATCCGAAATTTCTGCGAAGCTCGTTGCCCTTGGCAATAAGCGCCTCGCGGGAAATTTCCTTGCCCTCGTTGGCAAGCTCCTCCCTTATCACGTCCGAAAGCGAGTAGTAGTAGAAGCCCTTTTTCACAAGGTAATCCGCAACAGTCCCCTTGCCCGCGCAGTTTTCGCCAGTAAGACCTATGATTATCGACATAAACGCACCCCTTTTCCACACCGGCTTTCAAGTGCAAAAGAAGCAATAAATAGATAGCAGTCCATCCATTTGCCATGGAACTTGAACGCCTATTCCCCCAATTCATGCGCATAGTCGCCATGTATGTTTTCACGATAGTGATGCTCCGCATAGCCGGCAAGAGGAGAATCGCGAGCCTATCTCCCGCTGACCTGATAATCATAATCGCGCTCGGTTCCGCTGTAGGCGACGTTCTGGTCTATCCGCAGGACGTCGTGCCGATTGAAATAGCCATGCTTGCCGTCGGCACAATAGTGCTTCTCCAGATTCTGCTTGGCAAATTGACCGAAAAGAACCCCCAGATAGCGTTCATCATCGAGGGCAAGCGCACGCTTCTCATTGAAAACGGGAAAATAAACGAAAAAAACCTCGACTACGAGGACGTTTCAGCCGAGGACTTGGAGGAAATGCTTGCCGAGCGCGGCTTGGAGGATATCTCGCACGTGAAAAAGGCGTATCTCGAGCGCTCGGGCGAACTCTCAATTATCCTCTCGCCCGACGGCGGGAAGCTGCTTCCGAGAAGGCGCATGCTCAAGAGAAAACGGCTCTGATTCCCAGTTTGCCTTGCGGGGCTAGACCATCAATTCAAGCAGCCGCTTCATGTCCGCCACATTCACAATCGGCTTGCCGTATGCCTCGGTATCGTCGTTTATGCGCGGGCATGCCGTGTTGATGTAAGCGTCGAATGTCATGAAGTTCGCAAGCGAAATCGGAGCCAATTCATTTGCAACAAGAAGCATCGCCTTCCTGCCTTTCTTTTCGAGAAGCTTCTTGGCAAGCCGCGCGCCCGTCATGTTGATTTGCCCATTTTTCGTGGAAACAAGTATCCCGAACTTCTTTGCCTGCGACGCCGCAAGAAGAGAGCCCTTCCTCTTTTTTTCCACGCGGAGTATCTCGCCTGTTATGTCATACGCATCCCCGAGGTGCGGGTCAGCGCAGATAATCGGCTTTCCAGACGGAATGCCTGTGGGGTGGAATTTTCCTCCTCCGAAATAGACAACGGCATCCACGCTGCCTGCGTTCGCAACAGACTCGGAATCGCAGCCCAAAACCTGCCCGGCGTGCCTGATGTGCTTGCCGCCCATTCCCAAAACAACGGTGAAACCAAGGGCTTCAAGCTCTTTTTTCACTCTCTTGGAGTTCTCAAGGTGCTGCACAGGGAAAGTAAGCGCCACACTCTTCGCGCCTGCGTCCTTCAGGAGCTTTCCGGTTTTCGCAAGCACTTTTCCGACAACCTTCCAGTCCACATCCAAAAAGTAGGGGCGATACTCAATCTCAATGTCGCTTTTCACTACCATGAATTCGGCGTGCCCGTAGTGAATAAGCTTTTCCGCCTTCACGTGCCTTGCTTCGTCAAGGCATAAGTCGCACGCCCCGTAGCACGGGGCGCACGCCACGAACACTTCGTGCCCCCCGGACTCGCGCTTTGCGGCTTCCTCCAGCGCCTTTGTTTTCAGCCCCTCGGGAAACTGGAGAATTATCCGCACCGCAACCAGCCCTTACCTCTTGATTATCTTCGCCATCCTTATGGTGAAGGTGAGCGTCTTGCCCGCAAGCTCGTGGTTGAAGTCGATTTTCGCCGTGCCGTTCTCAATTGCAACGACCTTGCCGACAGCGCCGTTCTGCGCCTGAAGCTCCACTCCTACCTTGATGTTTTCCGAGTTGCCTATGCGGTCAACCGGGATTGAAATGACTGCTGCTTCGTCCCTGTTTCCGTATGCCTCTGCGGGCGGGATTGTGACGATTTTCTCCTCGCCCTCCTTCATGCCAAGGACGCCGGAGTCGAATCCCTTTATCATCTGCCCAGCGCCGACCTGGAATTCAAGCAGGTCGTATTTCTCGCGAAGGGGCAAGCCCGCCTTTTTCGCCTCGGCTGCGATGCTCGTGTCGAATACCGTGCCGTTCTCGAGTTTCCCTATGTAGTCCACCTGCACGGTGTCGCCTTTCGCAACAACAAGCGTGCCGTTTGTCTGGTTTTTCATGATGTCTCCTCCAGTTGTATTATTGGTATCGTTCCCCTGCGGCTGCACGCCTCCTGCACAGCCCAGCAGCAAAGCTGGAACTATGAGCGAAAGCAATATCAACAGTGCGGTGCGCATGCGCTCAGTCCTCAAGCGAGCTTTTCTGCTCGGATTTCGCCTCGCCAGTGAGCTGGGAGAGCCTCTTGAGGAGGACCTTCATCTCGGCTGACGCGACCACGCGCCTCGTCCTCTCCACCGCGTCCGGATTTACGGACATGGAGGTTATCCCGAACTCCACCAGCTTCTCGGCAAAGTCGGGGTACACGGACGGAGCCTGCCCGCAAAGCGAGCAAGTCACGTGGTTCTCCGCGCAGGACTTGATGACAGTTTCAAGCGCGCGAAGCACCGCGTGGTTGCGCTCGTCGAACCCTTCGGCAAGCGTCGAGTTGTCGCGGTCTATGCCCAGTATGAGCTGGGTGAGGTCGTTGGTGCCGATTGACACGCCGTCTATGCCTTCCTTGCAGAAGTCGTCAATCAGGAAGACAGTCGAGGGCACTTCCACCATTATCCACAGCTTGAAGTCGCGCGTGCGGTGTATTCCGTGTTCCTTGAGCATTTCCTTGATTGCGCGGATTTCGCCGATTCTCCTCACGAACGGGAGCATGAGCCAGAGGTTCTTCATCCCGTATTCCTCGCGCACCTTCTTTATCGCCTTCAGTTCAAGCGCGAAGACTTCGGGCTCCATGATGTACCTCGCGCATCCGCGGTAGCCCATCATGGGGTTCGCCTCCTGCGGCTCGAATTCCTCTCCGCCCTTCAGGTTGCGGTATTCGTTCGTCTTGAAGTCAGTCGCGCGGTAGACGACCGGGCGGGGGTAGAACGCGGTTGCGAAAACGCGCAGCTTCTCCGCGAGCTTGTCGATGAATTCCTGCCCGCGGTTCTCCTTGAGCATTTTCTTCGGGTGCTCGCCGATGTCTCCAATCATGAATTCCGCGCGAAGCAATCCCACGCCGTCGCAGGGAAGCTTGGAAACCTTTTCCGCGAGGTCCACTTCCGCGAGGTTGACGTAAATCTTCGTTCCGGTGACTGGCACGGATAACGAAGTCGGGGATGCTGTGACCGCGCCGGGCTGCAGCGAGTCGGCGTGCGTCTCGGTCTTGCCAAGTGAAGCGATGTCGCCGTCGTAAACCATGCCGCGCGTGGCATCCACTGTCACGAACTGCCCGTCCTTGAGGACGGTCGTGGCGTTCTTCGTGCCGACAATGCAGGGTATCCCCATCTCGCGGGAAACGATTGCCGCGTGGCAGGTCATCCCGCCGGAGTTGGTGACTATTGCGCACGACTTTTTCATGGCAGGCACGAAGTCAGGCGTGGTCATCTCGGTGACAAGCACGTCGCCCTTCTGCACCTTGCCCATTTCCTTGGGGCTTGAAAGTATGCAGACCTTGCCCTTCCCTATCCCGGGTGAAGACGCAAGCCCGCGCACGAGAACTGTGTCCGCTTTTGTTTCGCCTCCTGCCATCTTCTCCCCTCCTGTTTTCTTTTCAACCGTTCCGCCAAGCGCCATCGCCGGCTTCTGCTCTGCAATCATCTTCGGCTGCTCCTGCTGCTGCGCCGGCTGGCTTGCGGATTGCTTCCCCGCAGCGAGCGCCTCCACCGAGCCCTTCATCACTTCGGGGCGCAGCGTGGTTATCGGGCGCGACTGGACAATGTAAAGATTCCCCTCGGCAACCGCCCATTCTATGTCCTGCGGCCTGCCGTAGTGCTGCTCGATTCTCTTGCCGAGCTTCGCAAGCTCTATTACCTGCTGGTCCGTGATTTTCTGCCTCTCCTGCATCTCTTCCTTTATGTTGACGTTCTCGTTGTGGTCTTCCACCTTCGTAATCATCCACGTCTGCTTCGCCACGTCCTTCAGGTCAATAGTGAGCGAATTCTTGTCCACGATGTAGCGGTCGGGCGTAACCGAGCCTGACACCACGATTTCGCCGAGCCCGTATGCGCCCTCGATTGCGATTTTGTTCCTGTCCTGGCTCACGGGGTCTATCGTGAACATGACTCCCGCCTTTTCGGACTGCACCATGGTCTGCACCACGGCTGCGAGCCCGACTTTCATGTGGTCGAAGTGGTTCGTTGTCCTGTAGTAAATGGAGCGCGGCTCGAAAAGCGACGCCCAGCACTCCTTGACCGCCTGCACGCAGTCCTCCGCGCCCCTGATGTTCAGGAACGTGGACTGCTGCCCGGCGAAACTCGCCTCGGGCAGGTCTTCAGCCGTTGCCGACGAGCGGACAGCCACGAACGGCTCGCGCCCGTCCTTTATCATATTCTTGTATGCGGCGAGTATTTCGTTCCTCAGGTCGGACGGTATTTCCCCGCCGAGTATCCTGCCCTTGATGACTTCGGATGCGCGGGTGAGTTGGTCGTTTTTCTCCTCGTTCAGGTCCTCGGTCATCTCCTTTATCGCCGCCTCTATCTTGTTCTGCTTTATGAAGTAGAAATACGCGCCGGCGGTCACCACGAACCCCTGCGGCACGGGAAGCCCGACTGCGGACATCTCGCCGAGATTCGCGCCCTTCCCGCCGACTTCGGCGAGGTTGCCTTTCCTGATTTCCGAGAACCACATGATATTCTTCACAATAGCACCCCCACTGGCTTATGCAAACCTGAAAAAGCTCGTTCCATAACTCTCACTATAACTATTAAAAGGTTATGAAACACGAAATCCCAACAATAGCGGGCTCGTAACTCAGCTTGGCCTAGAGTGTCTGGCTTTTAACACTCCTACGAAATTGTTTGTAGCAGATGCATGGCTGAAGAAACCAGAAAGCCGGGGGTTCAAATCCCCCCGAGCCCGTTTTTTTATTTCAATGGCGTGTGTTGCATGATAGGGGTGAATCCTTAGGGGGATAGAGTGTTAGAGGTTGCCCCCTATGGACCGAGCCCGTTTTTATTTTTAAAATTCCAAGGCGTGTTCATATGATTGAAGGAAAATTCCCCGGCGTGTATCTTCTCAACCGCAGGCTCGCCACCATAAATTCCGTCCCCGGCTACCGCGTCTACGGCGAAAAACTTGAGATGGAAGCCGGCGTGGAATACCGCCTGTGGGATTTGTACAGAAGCAAGCTCGCGGCGGCGATACACAAGGGCCTGAAGGAAATGCCCATCAAGCCCGGTTCAATCGTCCTTTATCTTGGCGCATCCACAGGCACCACTCCCTCGCACGTCTCCGACATAGTCGGCAAGGACGGCGGAGTGTATTGCGTGGAATTCGCACAGCGCTCCATGCGCGACCTGATTACCGTCTGCGAGCGGCACGGCAACATGCTCCCCATAATGGGGGACGCGCGCCAGCCGCAGGAATACGCCGAGATGATCTCCGACAAGGTGGACGTCATCTACCAGGACGTCGCGCAGCCCGACCAGGCGGACATTTTCCTGAAAAACAGCCGCATGTTCCTGAAAGACGGCGGCTGGGGCATGATTGCCATAAAGTCGCAGTCAATAGACGTCACGCGCCAGCCGAGGAAGGTTTTCGAGGAGTTCGTCACGCAGATGGGTCCCGAAATCGAGGTAAGCGACCAAATCGAGCTTTCCCCATACGACCTGGAGCACCTGTTCATCGCCGGCAAGAAGAAGTAACGGGGCTGTTTTTGCCTGCAAAAAGAAGCAATCCTCAGTGCTGCCCTTCGCGCTTCTTTCTCCTGAAGGAAGCGTTCGCCATCTGCTCGCGCTTCCTCTGCCGCAGCTCCTCCTTAATTTGGAGCTCCTCCTCGATTTCCTTTATCCTCTTGAGGAGTATCTTGTGCACGCCGCTTCCGTATTGCATGGCTTTTTTCTTGCGGTCAATGGCATCCTGCGGAACGCCAAGCTCGGACGCGATTTTGCGGAGAAGCGGCTTCTTGTGCTCAAGCGTGCCCAGCCTCTCAGAAAGGGGCTGCGCAAGGACTTCGGCGACAAAAGGCTGGTAGAGGAACGGGAATGTGGCGCGGATGCCGAAGTTCTTCGCGACAAGCTCCTGCGCCTCGCAGTCGCCGGTAGGGAGCTTCTGTATCTCCTTGAGAAGAAGGTTCTCCAGATTCTTGCCCTTGTATTTGAAATACCTGTCATAGCCGATGAAAAGCTCCTCCGCGCCCGAGCCGGAGAGTATTTTCCACTTGCCCGCGCGCGCGGCTTCGCGGCAGCACGAGAAGACGGGAACCATCAGCTCGACTTTCAGAAGGTCGCCTTTCCTTATCTTGTAGCATTTCTTGTAGACCTTGACGATTTCCTCCTCTGTAAGCACGACTTCCTTGTGCGGCAGGTCAAGCTCTTTCGCGATTTTGCGCGCGGCTTCCAAATCCTGGCTGCCTTCGATTCCGGCAGTAACAAGGAGCGGCTTTGTGGTGAACTGCTTTGCCACGGTCGCAATCGCCGTGCTGTCGAGCCCCCCTGAATAAAGGATGGCGATTTCGCCCTGCGCGGTGTTCTTGACCGCCTCGACGAACAATTCTGCTAAGCGTGAAACCATGGCAACACTTCGGGGATGAAAGTTAAAAACTCTTCTAAGGGTTTTTGAAAAAAACAACGGGACCGGTGAGATTTGAACTCACGACCTTCACCTTTCTCCGCACAATCACGGATGAAAGACCGCTTTCCTTCTCCTTTTGCTTTTCCGTCGACGCTTTTGCGAGCGTCCCCATCTGGAGCGAGCAAAAGGGTCGTAGGAGAGTGCCGCTCTATCCAAGCTGAGCTACGGCCCCGCGTTAGAGGAATTCCGGCGAATTATGTTTAAAAGACTGCGGCATGCCAACCCCATCATGGCAGGCTCAAAGATTCCCTATCTCCTCGCCCTCGTGGCGCTTCTGCTTCTCAACGGGCTGATTTTCCTCACGCCTTTCGCGGCTTTTGCCAACAAGGGAACAGGCGACCTTCTCTACACCGCATTCGCGCCGACGTGCCACCAGCTCACTTCCCGCTCGCTATGCCTTTTCAAATCCAACGACGGCAAACTTTCAATCGCAGACTGCATGGAATCCGATTCTTTCTCATCCACCCACGCGACAACAATCACGCGGGGCGCTGAAACCGGCTACAAATTCCCGGTCTGCGCCCGCGACATGGGCATCTACCTCGCCATGTTTCTCGGGCTGCTCATCCTGCCCTTTGTCCAGAAAATCGAGGGTGAGGGCTGGCCCAACAAGTGGATTATCGCCACGGCAGCCGTGCCAATCGCGCTTGACGGGGGCACGCAGCTAATCGGCTTGCGCGAGAGCAGCAACCTTCTGCGCGAAATAACAGGCGCAATCGTCGGCGTCGTGCTTCCCTTCTACATCGTGCCCATGCTCAACTCGCTCTACTCGTTTTTGCAGCAGAAGAAAAGAGAATGGGGAAAAGAAGGAAGAAAAAAGAAAAAGCCCTGAACGAAACTAGCTGTTCTCGAACATCCTCTCAGCGATGGCGCCGTATGCCGGGCGCGAGATGAACAGTCCGAGGAGCGAGCCCAGCACCGTCGATGTCGCAAAGCCGATGATTTCCACAAGCCCGGAAAGAAGCAGCAGGGGCAGCATGGCGACCACGGCGACCATTACCGATGTGGTGATGATTGCGAACGCCTTGTCAATCCTCTTCTTGGTCTCCTCCTCCTTCTTGAGAAGCTCGTCCGTCACGACAATCTGCGCGTCCACGGACACGCCGATTGCGGCGAGGATTCCCGCCATTCCGGCGAGGTCGATTGTGAATGCGCCCAATATCGCAAGCAGTATCAGGATTTCCGAGAAGCTGATGAACATCATGGGCACGACTATGTTGAGGTGCCTGTAGCGGATTGCCACCATGAGCGAAATCGTAACCAGCGCGAATGCCACGCCGATAAGCGACAGGCGCAGGAACTCCTCGCCGAGCGGGGCGGGCACGATTGTCTTCGAGCCGATTGTTATGTGCACCGGAAGCGCGCCTCCCTTGAGAAGCGACTCGAGTTCGCGCTCCTTCTTCTGCGCGTCAAGCAGCTTGGCAGTCGAGGTATCGCCCTGCGCAGGGCCGTTTATCGTGTAAGCGTAATTGGGCACGCCTTCCGTTACCGACGCCACGAGGCGCGGGGACGAGAGGAGCCCGACCGCTTTCCACGTCGTCACCGCGTCCGACGCGGGCGAGGAGGGGGACACCACGTATTGGGGCGTCATGTCCTCGGATGCCTTCCCGACCACCACGAATCCCGCCTGCGCGAGCTTTTCGGCAAGCGGGCTTGCGTTGTTGACAATCGCCTTGGTCATGTTGTCCCTGGGGACAAGCGTGAAATTCTTCGCGAGGTCCTCTTCGAGATAAACCGGTATGTCGTCGCCCGCCATCCTCATCGCAGAGGTTGCAAGGTCGAGCGCCTTTGACTTGGACATGGGCACGCCCTGCTTCTTCGCGTCGGACATGAGCTCGCTTTCGTTGAGTATTATTATCGCGTTCTGCGGGCGGTCGAGGAACATGTAAAGCGGATAGTTCGCCTTGCCCTTCGCCACTTTCGCGAAGTTGCTTGCGCCCGCCTGCGTCACGGTGAAGCTGACTCCCCAGTCCGCGCCCTGCAGGTATTGCGAGGGCACGCGGTAAATCGAGCCGGAATATATCTCATCCCCGCTTATCGCGACTTTCCCGTCCACTATGCCGTTGTATATGCCCTGCTGGGAGAGGATGTCCTCGACGTCCTTCACGAGCTTGGGGTTGCTCTGCGGAAGCTCCACGTAGATTTCCGAGTCGCCGATGGGGCGGACCTTCACTTCGGTAAGCCCGAAGGACGCCGCGCGCGTCTTGATGGTGGTGACCATCTCCTCCATTGTCACGGAATCCACGGACTTCTCAAGAAGGATGGGTATCCTCACTCCTCCCGAAAAGTCAATCCCGAACTTGACGCCGTTGGACCAGATGGAAAACGCCGACAGGAACACGATTGCAAGGAGCGCGGCTACGCGCAGGCTGTCCTTGTGCAAAAACACCGACGCGATGCCGACAAGCAATATGGAGACTATGTAAATCGGGATGCCCATCGGCTTGTCAAGGTACATCAGCAGGCACGCGAAAAGCGTGAACGCGAAGACTGCGATGACCTCGCGGCTTTTCGCCCCCCTCACAAGCTCGTTTATTGAAATCATAAAAATCCCTAATTGGAGAACAGCGAGGCGATTATGCCCCTCTCGGATTCGCCGGAGTGCCCATGCTTCTCCGCGTAGTTCAGCACGATTATCGCGTTGAGGAGCCATGTTGCGAACAGGTCGCCCACAAGCCCCGCGATTGCCACGGCTGAAATCTCGTAATACGTGTTGATGTGCGTCAGTGATGCGAGTATGAACAGGCAAATGAAGGAAAGCAGGAGAGCCATGCTCATTGTCATTCCGGTCTTCATCGCCTCATATGCGCGTGTCCTCGCGTCGCCCTCCTTGCGCTTAATCACGCGCATTGTAAGCAGGACGTCGGTGTCAAGCGAGAAGCCCACGAGCATCAAAAGCGCCGCGAAGGACGCGAGGGTGAGCGGGATCCCGAACATCCCCATTGCGCCAAGCGCGATTATTATGTCGCACACTGCGCCCACGATGACCGCCGCGCTCGGGACAATGCTTCTGAAAATCAGGAAAACCACTATGCAGACGAGTATGGTGGAGTACATGACGACGTTGAGCGCCTTTTCGAGGAATTTCGCCGAAAGGGACGCCGACACTTCGTTGAAACTTGCGCTCTCATATGGCACTTCCTTGGACAGCACCGCGGAGAGCCGCTCGGAGTTGCCGTCTATTATCTTCCTGTATGCGCCATTCACGCTCGCCTTGAGCGCGTTGGTGCTGTTCGCTTTTTCCGCGTCCTGCGGCATGCCCGCGATTGCGAAAATGCCGTTTGAAATGACGTCTATTTTCGCCTTGGCGTCTGCATATTTCACCTGCGCTTCCGAGCTTGAGTTGTTGGCGGTCGAGGCGTCGGCTTCAAGGCGCGAGACCTCCTCGACAGTGTTGAAAAATTCGCTCTTGAGCTCGTCCGTGCGCGTGAGGTTCTCGTCCCGTTCAATTTCGACTTCTATCTCGTATCCCTTGGGGTTCTGGAGGGATTTTGCCGAGGAAACGGAGAATCCGTTCGCTTCCAGCGCTTCCGCCAGCTTTTGCGTGTCCGCAGGCACGTCCGACTGCATGGTGACGAGCGTGCCGCCCTTGAAGTCCACCCCCTTCTTTATGCTTGGGATGAAAAACAGCGAAACCGCCACCAAAAGCAGCGGGATTATGATAAGGAGCTTGTAATTCCCCTTGTACGGGTTGGGTATTTCAAACGACATGCGAATCTCCCACGAATCGGTAGTTAATGCTGAATGATTTTTAAAGCAGACACTTTTTGCCAACGCCAGCCCGTTATTTCCCCCTGCCGCCCTGCTATATACTATATAGTGGGGGATTCGGGCGGCATTGGCTGCCGCTTATATGATTTTTATCAAGCCCCTGCCTATTTCCGCAAGGTCCGCGCCGAACAGCGAGGATGTCTGCCTGATGAACGTGAACGTGACTATGAGGCAGACCATTGGGTAGAACACTGCCTGCAAATACAGCTGCCCGACCGAGCGCTGGAGGCGGGTAAGCTCGCTTTGCATGGTGGTGTCCCCCTCGGACTTCATCATGTTCATGACTGTCGCGCCCGCGTTGTTCGGGCAGGGGTCGTCCACAAGGAATTCCTCGGCAAACCCCGCCTTCCCCGCGTTTGAGATGTAATCCGCCTGCACGCCTATCTGGCTGCAGGCAATCGCGGTGGAAGGCATCATCGCCACTATGAAAAGATAGCTTATTGGGAACACGAACGCGAAACCCAGCGCGAATGCAATCATGAACCCGCCCGTGCCGCGCGTTGGCGCGAATGTCCTCAGTATTATGCCGATTGGAAGGAAAATCTGGAGCATCACGTACTGCGAGAAGTTCAGCATATGGTATTGTATGTAGTGGAACAGCGCGAGGTAGGTGATGCTCTGCGCGGCGTAGTGGGTGACGCTCACCCTTCCTGCGTAGAAGAACCCTCCGCCCGTGCCCTCCACATTGCCCACGCTTATGCTTATCCCGTTCCAGAATTCAGCCCAGGTGTTGAGCCTCCTTGCCCACTTGTACATGTTTACCTCGCATTTCAGCGGCCCTTCGGTGAGATATGCCTTGGCGATGCGCACCGGGTCCCCGATATTCACGGGGTTTGCAGCCGCGCCGAGAAGCTCGACATTGTCGCTCGCCTCAGCGAGCTTCGAGGTGATTTCCGTGGCAATCCTGCCGCCTGCCTGCACCATGCCTATCGCAAGGAGGATTATCAGGAAGCTCGCGCCTGCCTGCATGTATTCGGACTTCGCCCACATGTCGAGGTTCTGCAAGCCCATCGCCTTTGCCGCCATGTGGACCAATACTGCCATGAAGAATCCTATGAGCGCGCAGATTACGCACAGGCTTTCCCATCCGAGCGGAAATGACACGTTGACGTCCATCAAATCATCCTTGCTGCGCTTGCGCCGGCCTTCCCTTCCGAAAATGCGTGCGCCATATCCATCAAATCATCCTTGTCAGGTTGGTGATGTCGACCTCGTCGCCGAGGAAGGAGGTGAGCCCTTTTGTCAATTCAACAAGCACCACGAAGTTTATTACCGGCAGCGCCACGGCGGCTATGAGGTAGAGTGCAAGGGGCTTGAACAGGAACACGGTCGCCGAGCCCATGCCCTCGGTCATCTTCTGCACGTTCATCACGTTTGCGAGGTCGTCTATGGAGTTCTTGAGCGCCTGCTCGTCCGGCACCTCTCCGTTCACCACGTGCGCGTTTGCATTGCCCATCTCGGCTTCAAGGTCGGTCCTGGACTCCTCCAGGCTGTTGTATATGATATAATGGTTGAACACGACCAGCATGGGATAGAACAGGAAAAATGACAGCGACAGCCCGATGAGAGCGCCGCCGAACCCGCGAGTGGGCTCAAAAGCCCTGAAGAAAACCCCGAACGGGAAGAGGTAGTGCATGGTGGCGAACGCCATGTATTCCATTATCTTGAACTGCAAGTCCAGCATCATGTATGATGTGATGTAGCCGCCCACGGCGAAGAAGAGTATGGAATTGAGCTGCCCCATGGAGTCAAGCGGATTGTCGGTCATTCCAAGCCCGAGCGGGCTTGAGAAATAGGTAACCTTTTGCAGAAGCGTGATTATCTTGGACATGTACATCATGTACCCGAAAAGCACGTTGCCCACTCCTCGCAGGAAGGAGAAATATTCATCCACGATATCGTACATGTTCCTGTGCAGGTACTGGTCGTTCAAGAAGCCCATGTCGAACGTGCACATGCCGGACGCCCAGAGTATGGCGAATGCGAATACCGTCGCGGTTCCCAGTATCTGGAAAAGCTCGAACTTTATCCATGCAAGGAGCGTCTGGTTGCGCAGGAAGTTCGCCACCATGTAAAGTACTGCGAGCGAAAGAAGGGAGCAGAAAAGCGCGAGGAAGGTGAGTACCACCCAGTTGTCGCCGAGTATGCCGAACCCAGCCACCACTCCCTGCGGGTTCCCCAGTATCGGGGCGCACACTTCCTCGGCCATCGAAACCATTGCAAAACCTTCCAATCATCCTGCGGATATCATATCAGCTTCTCAAGCGCGCTCAAGTCTATCTCGGTCCCGAGAACTTTCGCGATTTCCTTTGCCATGGTAATCGTTATGAACACCATCATCAGCGGCAGGACTATGCTCACGATGAAAACGAAGAACACGATGTCATATGCCGAATTCAGCAGGAACGCAATCATGAGTGGCGCAAGCGAGAACGCCACCCAGCTCAGATTCACCCACTTGAGTATGGCGAGGTTGGCAAGCCCTACAAGCCCCGCGCCTATCGGCAGCGTCCAGAAGCCAAGCACGCCAAGCCCGTCAAGCAGGCTGCCATACGAGCGCGAAATCCCGGTGTTGTAGGTGCAGAACGTCCCTGTCCCGACAACCGGCACGCGCTTGTCAATCGAGAGGAATATGTCCCCCCTTCCGACCTCGATTGCATCCAGCCGCTGGTTCAGGTCGCTCTCCCAGTTCGGCCCGTTCTTGATGAAAAGCGCGCTTGTGTTCGCGGGTATCACGCTGCCGCTCGTCGTAGTGCAGCAAATCGGGGCCGCGCCCGCGCATGACGGCCAGCTTTCCAGCGGGTCCCAAGGCTCGTTCGTCCGCGCGAAATAGTTGTTCAGCATCTCGCCGACCTGTATCATCAGGAAGGGGTAGATGAAGTAAAGCGCGATTGCCAGCCCCATAAGCGCGTTGCCTGCCCCTTTGAACCCGAACGCGCGCAGGAATATGCCTATTGGCAGGAGAAGCGAGAGCATGCTCGTCTTGATGAAGCACAGCACGAATTCGTGCGCCACCCACTCGGCAATCGCGGCCGCGAGCATCTGCACCATCGTCCCCAGCCCGTCGAACAGCGGGCGGAACATGGGCGCGAACTGGAAGCCAAGCGGGAACGCCTTGAACGCGGATATGCGGACGTTGGGCGCCTGCCTTGATATGAACGAGAGCGCGGTGCTGCCCGCCATCATGAGCGTGAAGTCAAATATCACCGTGTTTCTGATTACCGTGGAATACGCCCTGGCGGTGTCGAGGTTCGCGGTCCCGTATTCCTGCAGGCCGGCAAAAGCGCCCGAGAAAATGGCGAGTATGGCGGCGGTTTCCACTATGCCCCAGAGCCCGCCCTTGAGGAACTGGTTGTATTTCTGCCCGCCCAAAACGCCGCCGAGCATGGTGACGATTGCGTTCAAAAACACGCCCAGAACGAGCGAAATCCACGCAAGCACTATCCAGACCAGCGGGGACTCGGTGACAGTGCACTCAAGCGTCTTGGAATTCCCGAACAATGTCCCGATGTCGGTGAAAATGCCGGAGTGGGCGACGCTTACCATTGTCAACAGCAGGAAGAGCGCAACGGCGATTTTTGTTTTGGTGACCGCCATCATATCAGCCTCGAAAGAAGCGACAGCTCAACATCCCCGCCGATGAGGGGCGAGAAATACTTGAACGATGCGAGCATTGTCATCAGCCCCAAAAACGGGGTGATGACCGTGAAGACCATGAGCATGGCAAGGCTTGAGACCGGGCCGTCCGCAGCGAAGCGCGCGGCAGTCTCCGGGTCGTCGCCCAGCTGCCCGGCTGGCGCGACGATGTTCCCCACCACGTTGAGCGTGCTGTTCCAAAGAATCTTGATTATGTTCCACAGGAAGTCAACAAGCCCGCCCTGCTCTTCCAGTTCCTCCGGTTTCGCCGTGCCGCACAAATTCATGAACGTCTGCCCTGTGCCCAGTATTTCGCTCTGCTTCATAGGCGCGGTGCTGATGTTCATGGGCGGCTGGACGGGAAGGCTGTTCGGGTCGAAGCTCACCCCGAATTGCGGGTGCCCCCAGTCCGGCACGAACCCGAACAGTATGCCGCTTAACAGCACGTAGAACATGGGCATGACTATGTAGATTGACATGCCAAGCGCGATTAGCATGCCGCCCATTTTCCTCGAAAAGTGGAACGCGCGGAGGGCGAGCCCTATGCCGAGCATGACCGGCACTATCGCGCCCCACATGAAGTCGAGGAAAATCTGCTGCACCCTGATGAACACCATTGTTTTGAACGTCAGGTCGAATAGCACCCCGTAGAATTGCATGTCTATAGTGCGCGCCGGGAAGGGCTTGAAGTTGAAGCTGAGCAAGTCAAGCATCACGGGCGAGGAGATTGAAATCGAAATCTGCGAGAGCATCGCAGGCACGTAATAGTTCCCGAGTATCCCATCCGCCATCGTCCTCCCGCTTTCAAACAATATCTGCAGGTAGTCCTGCGCAAGCGCGATGTGGCATGGGCGGTTGCCCGCAAGCGCGGGCGACACCACGCAGGACTGCGTGAGGGGGTTGCAGCAGACCACGGCATTCACGTAGTCCTGCCACACCGGCGAGGGGGAGGCAAGGCTCAGCAACTTGAGCCACCCGTCCGCGCTTGCGGAAAGCGCAATCACGCATGCGAATATGAACGCGGAATACGCGAGCTGCCCGACCTCCCTTTTGGTCCACGCGAGCATCTGCTCATCATTCATGAAAACCGCAGCCATGTATGACAGCGCGAGGAGGGACGCCATGGCGGCAAGCGCGATGCCGCCGAGCATCATCCAGTCCCAGCCCTCGGCGCTCCACGTGGCGCCGCTCTGCGGCACGCCAGCGCAGCCGGACAGCACGGCAACTAAGGAAAGGAGAACCCCCAGTTTTGCCGTGCTTCCCTTGTCCATCATCCGCACCTTTCACCAATCATCAAATTCTCAATTCAGTTTCTGGCTCATGAACTTCGACAACCCTTTTATGAACGACACTGTCAGCGTGATTGAAAGCGCGGGCAGGAAAAGCGCCTGCAAAAGCAGGAAGCCCAGCGCGTCTACCGGGTGCAGAAGCATGGTCTTGATGTCGAAGAAGCCCTGCGAGAACACCGCCCACGGCCAGAGCCCCTCGTCGAGATTTTCCTCGTTGAAGAGGTTTTCCATCACCGTGTCCAGCCCCGCGTTTTTCTCAAGCTCGTAAACAATCTGCCTGTGCATCACATAGGTATATGGGTAGAGTATCTGGAAGCCGATTGCGGTCGCCATCAGGAAAGAGCCGGCGTTCCGCGTTGGCGGGAACATGCGCAGCACCACGCCAGCCGGCAGTATGAACGCCACTGCCGTCCCCTTTATCACTTCCAGAATGACTTGCTGCACCATCAGGCTCGCCACGAACGGCGTTATCAGCATGAGAATGAAATCCACAACCCTTTCAATTATGATGAATGACGGGAACGCGGGAGTCGCCACGCCCCACACGGTCAGCCCCCAGCGGAAGCTCATTGAGCCCCAGTACTGCGAGAAAGCCTTTGTCGCCTCAAGGGACAATACCGCCTTGAGCGCGATGTTGTTGCTTATGTGGCTGAGGTAGGACGTGCCTATGACAAAGGGGTCGTCGCCAGCGAACGCAACCGACAGCTGGCAGGAGAAAATCGTGGCGCCGAACACGGTTGCGAGCAGTATTGCCGAGACTATGAGCTGGTGGGTTTCAATCGAAACAAGCCCTTCGTATTCCGCGCGCCTGAAGAACTGCGAAGCCATCCAGAAGAGCGAAAGCATCGCAATCATGAGCGCGAATGAAATGCCCATTATCTGGAACGCGAGCTCCAGCACCGCCTGTGGCGACACGCAGTACGCGACGTTCGTTACAACGGGGGGCGTTATTTGCAACAGCATCAGACCAGCTTGCTTATCCCCAGAAGCTTAGGCTCTCCGCCTATCATCAGGGCGATGTCCTTCATGAGTGTCAGTGTCAGCAGTATCTCGACCACTATGAATATCGAGTGCAGCACAAGAAGCCTTCCCGCCTCGGACACGTACATCTCGAAGCTCTTGGTCAAGCTCATTGCCGCGCTGGGGGTGATGAATACGGAGTTTATGCCGTCCGCCTCGCGCTGCTTGCGAAGCTCGGTCAGCCTCTTCTGCTCCTCCTCTATCTCCTTTATCCTCTCCGCAGCCTTCGTCGATTTGGAAACCAGGTTGTTGTGCTTTGCGACCTCCTCCTGGTATTTGAGGTCCTTTATGGTGTCGTTCTGCAATATTTCGGTGACGCGGTCGCGGTCCTCCTGCGTCATGTCTTCCATTGTCTGCCTGCATATTGCGTATGTCGAGGCGAACTTGGTGAAGTCTCCGAGCTTGGGGCGGCAGGTTTTCCCCCCTACTACCGGGACAGTGATGCCTATTGCGGATTCATACGAGCTTCTGATGCAGTTGTCCGAACAGCACTGCGCGTCGGTCACGCAGTCTTTCCCGTCCTCCAATAAGCCGCTGCTCCCGCAATCCGTGTGCGACACGGAATCGTAAATCCTCTCGTTCACCAGTATGGAGAGGGGGTAGATGAAATATGCGCAGAAGCAAAACGCGATGATTGTGGAGCCGGTTTTCCTTGCGAACGGGAACGCCCTCATGGCTATTCCCAGCGGCAGCACGATTGCCGGGACGTTGATTTCGATAAACGTCAGAAGCATGTTCTGCCCGGCGGTCGCAGACACGAGCATGCCTATCATGTCCACAAGCAGCGTGTGCGCCTCGTTTATGGGCCCGAGGAATATGAACGGGAGCAGCCCCTGCACGTGGACATCTATCTTGAACGCGGCAAGCATCATTTCGGGCAGCTCAATCCCGATTGAAAAGGTGGATGCCAGCCCGGTGAGCATTTCATACATCATGAACTGCCTGTAAAAGCCCATCAGTTCGGGCATCAACACGCCATTCATTTCTCCTCCCAGCCCGACTGCGCTCACAGCCCCGAACGACATGAGATTGACGATTTGGCTGAAGGTGGTCCTGCACCCTATGAAATACCCTGCCTGCGAAAACGCGTAATTGCCGCTGTTGTAAAATCCGGTGCCGGAGTTGTAGGAGTCGTTCAGCCCTGGCATGCTTTCATGCCGGCTGAGCCACTCCTGGCAGACCTTGTCCGGAACCGCGTGCGGGTCAGCCGCCTGCGCGGGCGAGGGGAGCGCGAGGCTCTTTGCCATCTGGTCGTACGGGCCGCCGGGCAGCGCCAGCCCCACGAGTATCGCTATTATCACCGCGGTGACGCCGATTTCGCGCAGCTCGAGCTTTGAGAACGCCTTCAGGCTCGGCATGGACAGGAATTCGGACGCCATGTATGAGAGGGCAACCAACGCGATTGAGAAGGCGAAGCCTG
This sequence comes from Candidatus Micrarchaeia archaeon, assembly GCA_041665945.1. Taxonomy (GTDB): domain Archaea; phylum Micrarchaeota; class Micrarchaeia; order Anstonellales; family Anstonellaceae; genus UBA10161. The sequence goes on along the minus strand of JBAYHU010000001.1, from coordinate 28,051 downwards.
CCACCACCAGCGGCGCGGCAAAGAACTCTCCGGAGGCGAGCTGAAGAAGATACGACATGCTTGGGCCACCCATTATCGTCTTGCAATTCTATCCCGATATAAGTTTATAAATCTGAATTCGACGTGCGCGGGGCGGATTGCGCTATTTTCCCGCCGGTTTTTGCGATGGCGGCATAGGCAGATTTTTAAGCCTCAACAGGGGAATAATTGCATGGTCGCGAGGGTGGGTGTTCACGCTCTAATCATGGCGTTTTTGCTCCTATCTGTGGTCATGCACGCGGAAGGCCCGGCAACCAGCATGGCGTTCCAGACAAAAATCACCGTCAAGTCGACCGAAAACAATACCGTTATTGTCAAGATAATATACCTCAATCTCAGCTACTACAGCAAGCCGGACCTGAACGCCGCGGCCGAGCCGCCCAATCCCAACAAGGAAACCACCACCCAGTCAATAAGCTACAACGCGGTTCCGCTTGCGAACGCCTCGCTTTACTTCTTTTTCGAGGGGAAGAACGTCTCGTCCGACGGCTCGTCGCAGTCCTGCGCGCCGGTGAATGCCAGCGGCGGCGGCTACGCGAACTGCACCATCACCCATTACTATAACGGGAGCGCGTTTCGGGCGATTGACAGCAGGGGCAGCTGCGGCATGGCAGCCGTGGTTTTCAGGGGCGGCTCCCAAGGCGACAAGTACTTCAAGCCCTCCAACGAGGATTTCCTTATCTGCCCTGCAAATGGCGGGGCGATTTCCGCGCTCGGGCCAGCGCTCATGTCCTCGCTTTCCTCGCCCGCAAACCTGCCCTTCTGCTTCCCAGCGATAATAATCGCGGGGCTTCTGGTGTCCTCAATGTATTACGGCGGCAGGGACCCCCTCTCGCTTTTCGACCTCACCACCCCCCGCCTTCCCAAGACGAAGCAGGGCAGGGTGAATGCCGGCTCCACCGCGATGAGCGTCCGCACCGCCGCCGCAAGGTATATCCAGTCCAAGAAAAAAGCGCAGAAGAACGTCGAGAAGCTGCTCATGAAAACCGCGCGCAAGAACGGGATGGATTCCAAGGAGGCGAAAAAGGAGGCGAAGCAGTTTTTCAAGGAACTCCAAAAAAAGCTGGGCGAGAGCATCAACAAGGGCAAGTCCGAGGCCGAGCTTGAGAACATGCTGGACATCCACCGCGCGGAGCTTCTCCAGAAGTTCCGGAAGTACGGGCTGGACAACTCGGAGAAGAACAGGATGATGCGCAAGTATTTCGAGAAGGCGCAGGCGGACTTCCAGGTATTCTACACCTCCGAAGTTGCTATGCGCGTAATGCAGACCGCGAGGTCGCCATACGGGGGCCGCCTCAACAAGTGGCTCAACGCCAAGCAGCAGAAGCTTACCGAGGGCATAGACAGCATGGAGGCGAAGTTCCTCAAGCTCCCGCTCCCCAAGGTGCTGCTGTCGCTGCCCATGGTGGGATTTGTCGCAGTGCCGCGCAAGATTGTGGATTCCGTCGCGCAATACCGCTCGGCAAAAGGATGGATTCGCGGCACGCGCAGGAAAATGGTCGGGCACCTCGCATCAAAGGTGCTTACAAAGGAGGACGCGGAATCAGGCGAACGCAAGAGCCGCGTTGCCGGCAAGGCATTCGAAAAATTCATGGAAGGAAGCGGCCTGGGCAAGATGGCGAAGTGGATGTACGGCTGGGACTACCAGAAATACGTCGAGAATCACAGCGTGCTTACGAAACGCATCGGGCATCTGCGCAACGAGGAGAACAAGTACGCGTGGGACGTCGCGGAAATGATGGGCATGTCCCCGCACCTTCTCAACGGGCTGATGAACCCGGACGCGGAAACGACCGAGCTTCTCAACCGGCTCGACAAGCCGAAGACCGCGGAGGAAAAGAGGAAAGCCGCGGAATTCATGAAAATAAGCCAGCTTATCAACGAACTGAATTCGCATTACGAGCAGCACTCGCTGGACCACGCGGGCAACGCGCTTGAGGCGAAAAAGAAGCTCGCCGCCGCGCTCGGCGAAATCCCCGGGCTCCAGGGCTTCACCGCGCAGGAAAAGGCGAAGCTCAAGGCGCACATCGAGACATTGAGCGCATACGCGCAGCACAAGGATTCCGACCTCCACGTGCTTTTCGGCGAGCTTGCCAAGGCAAAGGGCATGTACGACCCGGCAATGAAGCAGCAGCTTGACCGGCTGGAGGCAATCGAGAAGACGCTTCGCGAAAAATTCGGGCTCATGAAGATGCGCGAGGGGCTGCTCAAGTTCGGGCGCTACGACGTGTTCGACAAGGGGAAGCTTGGTGATATGACCCGTGAAGCGCTTGACGCGGTCCACCAGCACGACGTCCAAATCGCCAAGCGCGCGGGCAAGGGGGACAGCGCGGACAAAATCGCGAGGGAGCTTCACATGGACCCATCGGAAGTGCGCGCCCGCCTTGCGTGGATATCCTCCAAGGGCATGGGCAAGAAGCTGCAGGGGGACATGTCCGCGGATGACTTCGAGAAATACTACAACGACGGCTCTGTCCGCGATGCCGCGGCTTCCCGCCTCAAAAGGACGCTTGACGAGCAGCTCGGCTCATGCGAAGCGGTGAAGGACGCCCTGAATGCAAAAGGGGCGAGGTTCCTGCTCAACATCGGCGACGGACGGGAACTTGCAAAGGGCGACAGCGCGGAGGCGCTGTTCAACGAGAATATCGGCAGGAAATTGCAGGCGGCGATAGTCGCGGAATTGAACCGTGAAATAGACGCCGACGGGCGCAGGGTGAACGGTGGCGCGCTGTCGCAACTGAAAACCGAGCTGCAGTCGCTGAGCCGCATGGTCGCGGTGAAATCCGGCATGGGCGACTCGCTTGCCGAAATATCCGTCGCGGCAGACCCGGCGGGCTCGGTTCTGGCATACCACTTCAGGCAAATCTGCGAGAAACTGCACCTCGACTCCAAGGACACGAAGTTCGACGAGATAAAGAGCATCAGCGACTTCGAGCTTCTCTTCAAGAAGGGCATAAAGCGCACGCAGCTTTCCGAGGAATTGACAAGGGCGTTTGAAGCCGAAGCCGCGAAAGGCACTGCGAATGTTTCCCGCCTCGCAAAGCAGATGGCGGACATACTCCGACTTGACGGCACGAGCGCGGAGCATGCAGAACAACGCAAGCTCATAGAAAACACGCTTATCGCGATAGCCGCCAACCGCCAATCCATCCGCGACAGGCTCAATGCAATCCACGGGACCGCGCAGTACGAAAAAGTCTGCGAGCACCTGGGGCTCGGGCAGCAGCTGAAAGCCGGCGTGCCGCACGCTGCGCTTGACAACGCGCTGCTTGAGCGCATGAGCCTGCTTGAGGGCAGGGGCGCGAAACTCAGCACCACCCGCCACGAGATAAACGCAGTGAAGAAAATCCTCGGCGTCAGCGACAAGGCGATTGAGAATAGCTCATACACGGACTTCGTTTTCGTGAAAATGATGCAGAAGACCGAGAACACGCTCTCCAAGTGGGGCGGCGAGATACTGCGCTCCGGCGACCTCATGTACGGCGGGGCGTCCGGATGGCTCACTCCGCGCAGCCTCTCCGGCACGAGGGCCGAATTCAGCAAGGAATTGAAGCTCGAATGGCAGGTGGAATACGCCGCCTCGCGCAAGGCAATGCTTTACAACCAGTACCAAGGCGAGTCGTCGCAGCACATAGAAACCCTGCTTTACGTCTCCCGCGCCATGAATCGCGGCGCGGAGTTCGCGATTTCCAAGAACCTCGGGCTCAACGCCGCTGGTAGCATGCTCGGCGCTTTCGACAGCCAGCTCGACCACACGCTGCAGTCCTATGCCATGCAGCGCGCGATGTACAAGAACCTCGTGGACAAGGAATCGCGCTTCTACGACAAGAAGTTCGCGGACCAGGTGGCGGCGGCGAAGAAGAACGCCGGCGGGAATATCGAGGATTACGACGCGGTGGCGTCGCTTGCCATGAAGGGCAGGGGTTTCCTGTTCATGGACGCCAAGCGTGGCATGGCATTCATACAGACTGCGGACAACATGGGCGTGGTGCCTGTCATGGAATACAACAAGGAGCAGCTCAACCGCTACTGGGATGGCAAGGCGCGCGGGGTGATTGTCAAGGGCGGCAAGGAGGACATGCGCGATTACGGCGCGCTTCTTTCCAGCCTGCACGTGTCGGATTTCGGAAGCGAGGTGCTGGGCATCGTCGCCGCGAAAAACAGGAACAAGGACGCGGCGGGCGAGGCGGATTTCGTGCGCGTCAACCCCCACGAGGTCCGCTCGGTACAGCAGCTCTTCGAGGCGTCCAAGGCGAACATCAACCAGAGAAGCAACCTCGCGAAGATAATCGCGGGCGTGGGCGTGGAAGGGGGCGGCGGCAACACCGTGGACGGCAAGCCGCTGATGCACTTCGTGAATGCCGCGGACTACGTGAAATACCACGCGCCTGCCAAGATGCGCGCCTACCAGAACGTGATGTCCAAGGCAGGCGAGATGGTCTACGACACGTTTTACGACGACACCGTCCGCTTCAGGTCATGGTACGCCGCGCAGACGAGGGCAAGGCAGGCTCTTGAGCGGCAGGGCAAGATGTCCGAAAACTGGGTGGACGTAGGCGCAAAGCGGCTGGACGCGAACAAGTTCTTCGAGGGGCATGCCGAAGACCAGAACATCTCGGAGTTCAGGCGGGTGCTGGACCGGATAGAGCAAGCCAAGCCCGGCGTGGCGGACACGCTCAGGAACGCGGTCGCCGCGCTTGCCGCGACCGACAAGTCTGCTGACTTCTACAAGCGCATAGTCGCGAACATAGACAAGACCTCAAGCGAGCTGCAATCCGTATCTTACGGCGCGAAAATCACAGCCGACGCGCTCAAGAAGATGCAGGGCGCGGGCGTCATCACGGACGCGGAATACAAGACGCTCGCAGCTTACGCGAAGGCGAGCCAGAAGCAGTTCGATGCGCAGTTCAAGGCGTCGAAGAAGGAGCACGCGGACTTCACAGCCGCGGTAATCGGCACTATAGGCAGCCACGACAACACGTATTACGGCAGCGGCAGGAGCATGCTCACCATGCTCTCCCCGCTCAAGGACTTCAAGTACGAGCAGTCCTACATACTCGGGTTCGGCATGTCGATAGAGTCGTCAGCAATGAGGGACGCGTCTTACAACCGCGGCGGCAGGAGGGGCGCCGACGCTTTCGAAAAGATGAACATGAACACCGGGCAGGGCATCTACGAAAACCAGCGCTGGTGGGCGACCTCGCTTTACGAGCAGCAGATGGTCCTCCCCATGGCATTCTCGTTGTGGGTGCACACCGCGCTTCTCCCCTTCGCATCGCACTCCTACCGCAAGATGCTGGGGCTGTCGTCCTACCTGCAGCGCACCGAGCTTGAAACAGAATGGGGCAAGCCCCAGTTCCAGTTCTTGAGCTTCTTCGGGCTCAAGCGCGGCGTGAATGACGTCATGTCCGCCTCCACGCAGATGCTGAGCGACTATTCCGGCGCGGGCGTCGCAATGGCCGCGCTCCGCAAGGGAGGAAAGGTGAATGTTGCGCAGGACGGCACGGTGACGCTTGAGCGCTCGGGATTGGCGAACAAGCTCGACACAGTGGGCGTGGAAAGCGCGCACACGTTCGGAGACACGCAGCTTCGCTCCCAAAACCGGCTCATGGACAGGTGGAACGCATACGTCGGCACGCACGGAGACAAGGTCGTGAAGGACGGAGAGGACAGGGTGTATGTCACCCCCACTGGGGAATTTGTCACCGATCCTGCCTCCGTGGACAAGGAGCATGACAAGCCCCTCAAGGTAAAGGACCTCATCAAACCCTACGTAATCGCGCAGGACAAGGTGTCCGCGACCAACGACCCATCTGCAATCGCGGAGCTTGAGAAATACGAGCGCTGGCTCAAGCCCTTCGGCACTATAAAGATGGAGGACGACAGGCAGGAATCCACAATCACGTGGGAGGGCGGCGGGCACTACTTCAACATAGACGGGTCGCGCGCAAGGCCGATGAACCTGTTCATAGTGGACCACGTCAACACGTGGCAGCAGGTCATCCCGGGCATGACGGAATACGGTCCCTGGATGTCCAAGCGGACCTCCACGACCACGGTCAATTACTTCGAGCACTGGGGCACGACTTACGGCAAGGTTCCGCAGGCGGCTTCGCTTAACATGCTCAAGAACGGCTACTACTACAACAATTACGACGAGAACACCGACATATACTCGCGCTCGAAGTCCTACGACACCCACCGCGACGCATACCGCGACGTGTTCCGCATGGAAACCCCTGCGGCGATGTCTGTCCTGAAAATGCAGGGCTATGCCATGATGTACGACGGAGTGGAGCCGATAATCGGGATGCTCTCCACGCTGGTCCCATCGTTCTACGGAGGGAGATTCATGTCCCTGCGCTCAAGGCACGCTCAGGTCGCGTCCAGCCACTGGCATGACGCCGGCGAGGAAGCAAGGATAAGCGACCATCTCGCGCGCTTCGGCATCGGCGACGGCTCCACCGGATACGGCGTCCTGCAGGAAAACCTGAACTTCAAGTACGCGGGCTACAACGAGCTTGCCATGGCGGGCGGCAGCAGGAACGCCGCCCAGCGCGCGAAGGACCGTATCTGGGACAACTTCACGCACAGAAACGACATACTCGCGCTGCAAAGCGACGAGCACAGGCGCAACATGCGCGAATACATGCGCATGCAGCTCCTCTCCGAGCAGCTGTAGGCACGCCCATCAGCCGGGCTGGCCGAAGGCAAGGGGGGCGCGGGGCACGACGCGCCTTCAGGCAGGTGCCGCCGCAACGCCCGCGGGCGCCACGGTGCTTTTTTATTAACCGCATGCTGATGAAACATGGCAGAGTGATTCCGGATGGCAATTTCCAAACAACCCCGCCTTCTCCTGATTGCGCTTCTCGCGCTTGCCGTATTATCGGCGGGCTGCGTGCTTTATGATTACCGCACCGGCGACACGATTTCGAACCTTGAGAAAATGGGCATCACAAACCAGTCTGTGAACCTCACGCCTGACAACATCTGCGCGCCTCTCAATGTGGAAAAGCCGTGCTTTTGCATGGTGTGCAAGAACGACACCCACTGGTACAACGTTCTCTCGTTCCTCGGAAGCTGGTTCGACGCGGACCTCAAGGGAGGGGAATGCCGCTTCGACGCGTGCAACATGACCACGTTCACCGAGCTTCTGGAAAGCGACGGGGACGACCAGCCGCGCGCATTCATGATAGGGCACGGCCCCTCCTTCGCCTCGACGGCAAGCGCGTTCCCGTACTGCAACTTCTCGCTTCAGATGGCGACCAAGTGGATGAAATCCCCTGCGCAGGGCGCCACCCCCCGCACGCAGAACCCCGCGCGGGCGGCATGCTGGCTCGAGCGCAACGTGCTCCCTGTCTACATGTATTACACGAACGGCAGCGCAATCAGCCCCTCGTGGATGGGCACGTTCGCCCGCTCGCTTCACGACAACGACGCTTATCCATCGCTGATTGTCACGGAAATCAACTTCAACTCAAGCGACCTCTCCGCGATGTCCAACGTGAAGCAGCAGATTGTCCAGATAAAGCAGAACTGCCCGGGCTGCCTGTCTGTGCTGGGCGTGCGCTCAGGCGACTCCTATGCCGTCAACGAGATACTTTCCGACCCCACGCTTTACGGGGGCAGGAACCTGTCGAGCATGACCGACATCGTGGGCTTCGGCTTCCTTGCCAACGACTACCAATACTGCGACCCGGCGCGCATACTCGCCTCCAACATCGCATTTTCGCGCTTCGTGCTTTCCAACCACTCCAAACCGACAATCTGGCTTTACGCCGGGGCGAGCGAGGGCAACAACAGCGACGGGAGCTGCTACTTCTCCAACCAGACGGTCCACGATTTCTACCAGAAGGCATTCGCTGCAATACCCGGGCTTGTTTCATCCGGCGTAATCGGCATGAGCTTCTACGAATACGCCGACCGCACGGGCCCGCTTCCCTGCGCAGAGGGCGAGGGCTGCGATTACGGCATAATCTCTTCGGACGGGGGGCAGAAGCACCCTGAAATGAACACATGGGCGGACCTGTGCCAGTTCGTGGCGACCGACCGCTACCGCAATCCCATAATGTTCTCGCAGAACGGCAAGGGCTTTGTCTGCGACATGTTCCAGAACTGGAAAATCTACACGCAGATTTCGACGCAGGTGAACACCGAGCAGGGGCTCAAGACAAGCGAGGTATTGCCCATGCCAAAGGTGGACAACATCACGTGCGGGGAGGTGTGCATCTCCGGCTCGAAAAACCCGAAGCCGGGCATATACGACAATACTGGCAAGGGCTTCGACTCGGCGCACTGCGTTCCGTTTCCGCAAATCGAGAATTACGCGGACGACCTTGACTTCAGCTCCACCTACTTCCGCGCGATAATCGAGCAGGAATCCGGCTTCAACGCGTCCGCAAGGGCGTGCGTGAACCTGACAAACTACAACTGCAACTACAACGCGGCAGACGGCTCTTACAAGACCGTGGCGCAGGTGTGCGCTGATGCAGGAATCGCGCCGGAGAACTGCCCCGAGGAGTGCCCGTCGGGACAGAAGCCGTGCGGCATGGGGCTTGCGCAGTGCATAGACATGCCCGGCACCGTGCCCGCCTGCGGCGGCGCGGCATACAACCCGTTCAACGCGGGCATGAGCATCTGCTGCGGAGCGAACAAGTTTGCGCAATACCTCTCCGCCGCCACAAACTTCATCAACAGCCACTGGGACGAGCTCTCGGCATGCGAGCACGGGATGAACTCCTCCGAGAAATCATGGGCGGCGTATTACCTCGCGTCCAACACATACTACGGCGCGCAGGGATTATCCGAGGCGAAATTCCAAAGCTTCCTTTCCCAGCGCAACGGCTGCGCAGGGCAGCAGCACTACATCAAATACCTGAGGGACAACGACCCCTTGGAAGACCCGGGCAACAGCTACGGGGCGGATGTCATGTCCCGCTATTTCGAGGCGGTCAACAAGTGCGACTCGGACTGCCCGGGCAAGTGACCGGCAGGCAGGTTTTCCTCCTCCATTGTTCTCCAGCTTCAGCTAAGAAGAAAAAATAAAAACTAAAACAAAAAATGAAATGAAAAAGAAGCTACTCTTTCTCTTCCTTCGCAGTGGACGTTTCCCTCTCGCGCTCCATCTCCATCATCTGCCTGTTGCGCATGATGTCCTTGGGGAAGTGCCTTCCTCTCATGAGGAAGTTGCGCTCGTAGGTCTTCGCCTCGAACTTGGACGCGATTATGTCCGACGCGCGCTCGACATCGAACTCCTTGCAGGAGAAAATGTCGACCGAAGCGTAGTTCTTCTCCGGGAAGGTGTGTATGCTGATGTGCGACTCGGCAATCAGCACGATGCCCGAAACCCCCCAGTCCTCGGGCTTCAAGCCGTTATACGAGAACGTATACGGCGGCATAATCTTCGTCATCTCTATCAGCGCGGGCAGTTCATCTAAGAAACTGTAAACAAAATTGACTTCCTTGAGCTTTTTCTTGTTGCACCCATACATGTCCATGGTCAGATGCGGTCCAAACATATTGATATTGTCCTCCCGTTCTCCCCGGTGGGGAAAAGCGTTTTTATTCATTTATTTACTATTTTTAAGCTTTTCCTTTTTTGAAAAAATAAACCCGCTTATAATCGCTTTTGGCTTAAAACAAGGCACTATAAACGTTGTTTTCAAAAAACAGAGCCGTAATATCTGTTTTTTGCCATTTAGATGCCTTAATATCGGTTTTGGCTTAATTCGGCTCGCTTTTCCTCGCTTTTATCCATTTCGCCGCCCTAATGCCAAATCTAACTCCATTCGCGCCCCTTATATCTTGTTTTTTTGTCCCTTCGCCTGAAAATATTTTGTTGCAAATGGGACTTTCGCAAAACCTGCCAATGCGCGCAAAATACCAGCGTGGTTTTCGATTTCCATTTAAACTTTACCGACCTAATACGGCAGCTTCTAAGGTAATCGTCACTTTATTAGTGGTTGTGAAAACATGGTGGAACAGGAAGTCCTCGAAATCCTCGAGCTCATCGACAACGTTTCCGCGGACACGTCCGTGCCGAAAAACATCCGCCGCGCGCTTTCGGAAGCGAAGGAGCGGCTCAAGGGGCAGGACGAGCTCTCAACGCGCGTTTCCGCCGCCGTATATTCGATAGAGGCGGTGAGCGAGGACATAAACATGCCGATGCACGCCCGCACGCAGATTTGGGCAATTCTCTCGGCACTGGAATCAACGAAGACAGGATAAGCACAGGACAGGCAGAATGAGGGGGCGCAAGCCCCGCAATTCCCCGGGCGCGTGGTGCGCGCTTGGGGGCTTCTGAGCAAGCCGCAACGCCGAATTAGGCGCAAGTTGCGAGTCAAGTGGTCATGTGAAAGCGGACATGAAGCAGTTTTTCGAAAAGGGCATACGCCTCACGCCCGAGGCATACTCCTATCTTGAGGAAAACGAAATCACCGAATCCCTGCTGCAGAAAATCCTCTCCTCAGAAACCCCTTTCGTGACGCGCGAGATGATTGGCGAGTTCATAGTTGCGGAGGAAAAAATCCCCCAGCAGGCAATCGTGCTGCGCTCGCCCTCCTTCAAGCCCCTCGCAAAGGAATCTTCCCCGAAATTCAAGATTATCGGGCAGTCGGACATCACCGGCAAATCCAACTGCACTGGCAAGCTCGAGGATTTCGTGGGGCACTTCCGCAACCGCTTCGAGCGCATCTCAAAAATCCTGCGCACGAGGATTACGCCGAATCCCATAATCACCACGAACAAGCTCAAGGAGCACAACGGCGTGAAAGTCCGCATCATAGTCATGATTACCGAGAAGCGCACCACGAAAAAGGGCAACTTCCTCCTCGACGTCGAGGACGAGGAGGGCACGGCAAAGGTGGTGGTGCCTCAGGACAAGGCCGACGCGTTCAAGGCAACCGCGCGCATGCTGCACGACGACATAGTGGCGATTGACGGCAGGAATCTTGACGAGCTTTTCATCGCGGACGGAGTCACGTGGCCGGAAATCCCCTTCGCAAAGGAGCAGAAGAAAACCGAGAACGACGTGGCAATCGCGTATCTTTCAGACCTGCATTTCGGCAGCAAGAAATTCCTCGAAAAGGAGTTCATGCGCTTTGTCAGCTGGATAAACGGCGCGGAAGGCAGGCAGGACCTCGCTGGGAAAGTCAAATACATCGTGGTCTGCGGCGACGTGGTGGACGGAATCGGGATTTACCCCGAGCAGGAAAAGGAGCTGGCAGTAAAGGACATCTACAAGCAATACGAAATGTTTGACAAGGCAATCGAGGGCATCCCGGACTATATCACGATTTTTGTCGCCCCCGGAAACCATGATGCTGTCCGCAGGGCGGAGCCGCAGCCGTGCATCCCATTCGACCTGATGAAATCCGAAGTGGTGCGCGTGGGCAACCCCTCAAACATCGAAATCGAGGGGCTCAAGCACCTGCTTTACCACGGGACATCGCTTGACTCGCTTATCAGCTCCATGAGCGGGCTGTCCTACTCGAAACCCGAAGAGGCGATGCTCGAACTAATCAAAAGAAGGCACCTGTCCCCGATTTACGGCGACAGCCTCATCGTCCCGGAAGCGCACGATTACCTTGTGATTGACGAGGAGCCGGACATCGTGCACGTGGGGCACGTGCACAAGAACGGCTGGATGATGTACCGCGGCACAATGCTTCTCAACAGCGGCACTTTCCAGGACCGCACGGACTTCCAGGTGCGCATGGGGCACGTGCCCACGCCCGGACTGGTGCCCATCCTCGAAGGCAAGACTGGCAAGCTCAACCACATAAGCTTCCTCGGGGACTCCGGCGCATCCGCGCAAGTGCCGCCGCAGGCGATAAAGCAGGGCTGATTCCATGGACGACAAGGCAACGGACAGTGAAATGAAGGCGTACCTTTCCATGCTCAAATCCAATCTTGACCATGCCTATGCGATTGCCGAGGAGGCGCGCGGCAGGAAGTTCGACCCCTCGTTAGTTGTTGAGATAAAGCCCGCCTCCGACGTCGCCGCCCGCGTGGAGGGGATTGTCGGCCCGCCGGGGATAACGGCAATCATCCGCGCGCTTGAGCACGAAGGGCACAGCCGCGAAATAATCGCGCACATGGTGGTGCAGAAAATCGTGCGCGGCGAAGTGATTCAGGGCGACAAGCGCACGTTAATCGAGCAGGCGGTCCGCACAGGGGTGGGCATACTCACCGAAGGCGTGCTGGTCGCGCCGACGGAGGGCATTTCGGACTTCCAAATCAGGCAGAACCCCGACGGCAGCGATTACCTCGCCATTTATTTTGCGGGGCCCATCCGCTCCGCAGGAGGCACGGTGGCTGCGCTCGCAGTGGTGCTTTCCGACGTCGCCCGTCGCGAACTTTCCGTAGGTGACTTCCGCCCCACGGACAGCATGCTCGAGCGCTACGTGGAGGAAATCACGGTTTACGGCACGCGCTCCGCGCACCTGCAATACAAGCCATCGGACGACGACATCCGTCACATCGTGCGCTCCTGCCCGGTCTGCATAGACGGGGACCCGACCGAGGAGGACGAAGTGTCCGTGCACCGCGACACGCCCGGCGTCGCGTCCAACCGCGTGCGGAGCGGAATCGCGCTTGTCATCTGCGAGGGCATTGCCCAGAAAGCCGCGAAGGTGAGTAAATACACCCGCAAAATCAAGCTCGACTGGAGCTGGCTTGAAGTGGTGATGAAAGTCTCGCGCAAGGACGGCGGGGTCTACCAGCCCAAGCCCGACTTCCGCTTCATCGACGAATCCGTGGCAGGCAGGGCGATATTCGCCTACCCGTCCGCAAAGGGGGGGTGGAGATTGCGCTACGGCCGGACGCGCGCCACGGGCATCATGGGCAAGGCGGTGCATCCCGCGAGCATGGTCGTCCTCGATTCGTTCATCGCCGTCGGCACGCAGATGAAAATCGAGCGCCCGGGCAAATCCACTGTCATCACCCCCTGCGACACCATCCACGGGCCCATAGTGAAACTCAGGGACGGCTCAGTCGTTTATGTGAATTCTGTCGAGGAGGCGGACAGGCTGCGCCCGGAAGTTGACAAGATACTTTTCCTCGGGGACATACTTGTTTCCGCCGGCGACTTCATCAAGTCCAACCACCCGCTCCTTCCGGCGGCGTGGTGCATCGAGCGCTACGCGCTTGAGGCGAAAAAGGCGGGCGTGCAAAACGCGGAACGCGCCATGAGCGCGGGCGAGGCCGTCTCGCTTTGCCGGAGGCACGGGATTCCCCTGCACCCCGATTACACATATTTCTGGCACGACATAACCCACGAGCAATTGCGCGAGCTTGCATTGTGGCTCAAGAGCGGCAAGCCCAACTACGGCATAATGAAGCTCGAGGACTTTGAGCTTGAGTCCGCGCCGGCAAAAGCAGTGCTTGAGGAGCTTTGCCTCCCGCACAACGTTGACAAGGGGAAAATCAGGATACAAGGCGAGCACGCCTATGCGCTTCTGAAAACACTCGGCATAATGGTTGACAAGAGGATAACTTCCGAAAAATTCGAGGCGCTCTTTGACGAAAAAAAACCCATCCTCGATTTGCTCACTGCGATTTCGGGAATGAAAATAATGGCAAAGGCGCCGACATACATCGGCTCGCGCATGGGGCGCCCTGAAAAGGCGCGCGAGCGCAAGATGGCAAAGAGCGTGAACGTGCTTTTCCCCGTGGGCTTCGCGGTGGACAAGAACGCCTCGATTTCCCGCGTATACAACAAGCTGAAGGCGCGCTCCGAGCGCGAGGGCAAGGGGATAGACGTTGAAATCGCGAGGATGCGCTGCCGCGTGTGCGGGAACACCACGCATTCCACGGGCTGCTTCTGCGGCGGGCACGCAATCCTTGAGCGCGTGTGCCACAAGTGCGGCAGGGCGACGAAGAAGGAAACCTGCCCCAACTGCAACGGCAAGACCGAATACTGGGAAAAGCGCTCGGTTGACCTGATAAAGCTCTACGAGCGCGCGGCGGAGCGATGCGGGATTTCCCTCTCGGAAATGAGCGACGTCAAGGGGGTGGACGGGCTGTTCTCCGCAGCCAAGATACCCGAAGCCATCGAAAAGGGGATGCTTCGCGCCAAGCACAAGGTATGCGTTTTCCGCGACGGCACCTGCCGCTTCGACGCCACGGACATCCCCCTCACGCAATTCACCCCCCTCGAAGTCGGCACCACCGTGGAGGAAATGAGGAAGCTTGGCTACCTGAAGGACATCCGCGGGAAGCCCCTTGAAAAGCCGGAGCAGATACTCGCCCTTCTCCCTCAGGACATCATACTTGCCAAAGCCGGCGCGGAATACATGTTCGCGGTCGCCGGCTTCATAGACGACCTTCTCATAAAACTCTACGGGCTTCCCGCGTTTTACAACCTCAAGACCGAGCGGGACATGCTCGGGCAGATGGTAATCGGGCTTTCGCCCCACACCTCCGCAGGCGTGCTCGCCCGCGTGGTGGGCTTCACCGGCGCGCACGTCGGGTTCGCGCACCCCTATTTCCACTGCGCCAAGCGCAGGAACGCGGACGGGGACGAGGACGCGGTCATCCTTCTCATGGACGGCTTGCTGAACTTCTCCCGCTTCTTCCTTCCCGCGAGCAGGGGCGGGACGATGGACGCGCCGCTCGTGCTTTCCACGGAAATCAACCCAGAGGAGATAGACGACGAAGTGCATGTCATGGAAACCTGCGAATCATACACGCAGGAATTCTACGACCTGACCGAGCGGTTCGGCTCGCCGTCCGAAATCGACCTGGACAACGTGAAGAAAAAGCTCGGGACGCCGCTTCAGCACCAGTCGCTTTCCTACACCCACGCAACAACGGACATTTCAGTGGGCCCGCACGCGAGCACCTACCTCGAATTCAAGGACATGGGGGAGAAAATCGCCTCGCAGATGGCATTGCAGGACAAAATCCGCGCGGTGAATGCCACGGACGCGGCGGAGCGGCTGCTTCTGCACCACTTCCTTCCCGACCTCTACGGAAACCTCCGTTCCTTCTCGCAGCAGGAATTCCGCTGCCTTGACTGCAAGCGCAAATACCGCCGCGTGCCCTTGTCCGGCAAGTGCAACAACTGCGGGGGCAAATTGCTTCTCACTATACACAAGGGCGGGATAACGAAATACCTCGACCATTCGCTCGCCCTGATTGAGCGCTACCACCTTCCCGCATACATGAAGCAGAGGGTTCAGCTGATAAAGAAGGACATAGACTCGGTATTCACGGAAGAGGTCGACAAGCAGAAGGGTTTGGCTGACTTTATGTAATTGACAGCCCAAGGGGGGCTCCGCCCCCCTTAGTCCGCGAGCAGAACGGCGCACCGTTCTGCTGCGCAACAGAACCCGAGGTTCTGTTCGCGACACCGCCCAAACCCCCCGGACTTGTGGCACCCAAACCCCCGCCGACTTCATGTATTTTATAAAATGATGCCCCATATCCC
Source organism: Candidatus Micrarchaeia archaeon (assembly GCA_041665945.1). GTDB lineage: Archaea > Micrarchaeota > Micrarchaeia > Anstonellales > Anstonellaceae > UBA10161. The sequence continues at coordinate 12,582 of JBAYHU010000001.1, read as the reverse complement.
AATCAACAAGTGAGCTAATGCAGATTATCAAAATTCCAACCGAGCGCGTGAGCGCAATCCTCGGAAAGGGGGGCGAGACCAAGGACTACCTTGAGACGAGGATGAAAGTCTCAATCAACGTGGACCCCGACGGCGAGGTCTCAATCGAGGGCGAGCCGATTGACGAGTTCATAGGAAAGGACATAATCAAGGCAATCGGCAGGGGGTTTGAGCCCGCAATCGCGCTCAAGCTCCTCTCCGACGAATTCGGCTTCCGGCTCATAGACCTGCGCGACCACGCGGACTCGCCCAAGGCGATACACCGCATAACCGGCAGGGTAATCGGCGAGAAGGGCAGGGCAAAGGAAATCATCCGCGAGGAAGTCGGCGCGGAAGTCGCAATCTGGGGGCACACGGTCGGCGTCATCTCCAAGCTCGAAACCCTCGACTTCGCGACAACCGCCATCTTCAGGATAATCGAGGGCTCCCCGCACGCGAACGTTTACGCCTACCTTGAAAAGTGCAGGCGCAAGATAAAGCAGGAAGAAGTGAAGAAACTCTTCTGAAATTGCGCCCGGCGCCCCCTGCCGTCGTGAAATTGCCGCAGTGAACCAAACCGTTTATTAATTCTAATCCCGTTTTCCTTTCAGCGACCAGCAAGACATCGTCACATTTGCAAGGTGTTATTCAATGGCTAGCACGACAGAAAAAATCTTTTCGGAGTTCAAGGAGCACTCGGTTGCGGAATTCTTCAAGAAAAACCAGCAGATGCTCGGATTTTCGGGCAAAACCCGCTCGCTTACGACGATAGTCCACGAATACGTCACCAACTCGCTTGACGCGTGCGAGGAGGGAGGCATACTGCCGGACATCACGGTAAGCATAGAAGAGCTTGACCGCGACGCAGGCAAATACAAGATAATCGCCGAGGACAACGGGCCGGGCATACCAAAAAAGCACCTCGGAAAGGCGCTCGGGCAGATGCTCGCGGGCACGAAATTCCACCGCTACGCGCAGCAGCGCGGGCAGCAGGGAATCGGCGCGTCGGGCTGCACCATGTATGCGCAGATAACGACCGGCAAGCCAATCAAGGTCGTCAGCCGCTACGACCACAGGCGCATAACGTGCGAAATCTCGGTTGACCTCAAGTCCAACAGCCCCCTTATCACCAATCCGGTGGAGGACGAAGGCGACTTCGGGAGCGGCTTGCGGATTGAAGCCGAAGTCGCGGACGTGAAATATGACAAGTCCAGCTTCGGCGCGTGGGAATACGTGCGCAGAACGGCGCTTTCCAACCCGCACCTCACAATCACGCTTCTCGCGCCCGACGGCGAAAAGGCGGTATTCCCCCGCTCGTCGGACAAGATACCTGAAAAGCCGGTGGTTGTGCAGCCGCACCCCATGGGAATCTCAACAAACGACCTGATTGATTTCGCGCACCGCGAGCGCGAATGCATCCGCGTCTCCTCTTTCCTTCAGGAGCGCTTCGCCCGCGTCTCAGCCGGCAAGGTGGACGAGCTGAAACTGCTCGTTCCTGACCTTGACTTCAACAAGAAGCCCGCGGAACTCCAATGGGTGGAAGCCGAGAAGCTCATCAAGGCGATACACAACGAGGAAAAAATCAAGTGGATCGCCCCATCCACCGATTCCGTGAAGCCGATTGGCAAGGAGCAAATCGAAAAGTCGCTCAACAACATACTCGCCCCGAAATTCGTGGTCGTCACCGAGCGCTCGCCCAAGATATTCAAGGGCGGAATCCCGTTCATGGTGGAGGCGGCAATCGCATACGGCGGCGGCGCAGGAAAGCAGGCTGGCAACACGTTCTCGTCCGAAGTAATCCGCTATGCCAACCGCGCACCGCTTCTCTTCGACAACTCCGGCTGCGCCATAATGGAAGCAGTGAAGGAAATTGACTGGAAGCGCTACAAGCTCAAGAATTTCGAGGAGGAACCCATCAGCATTTTCGTGAACATCTCCTCGGTCTACGTTCCCTACACCTCCGCGGGCAAGCAGGCGATTTCAAACGAGGAGGAAATCACGCAGGAGATAAAGAACGCGATAATGGAAGCCGCCCGCGACCTGCAGCGCTACCTCTCAGGGCTCAACCGCGAGCGCGACAGGGTAGAGCGGAAGAAGGCAATCCTCCGCTACGTCACCCAGCTCTCAAAGGACCTTCCGGAGCTTGCGGGCAAGGGAAAGTCTGCCGAGCTTGAGAAAAAGCTCATACACCTGATTGAAACGAAATACTCCGGGCAGATCGAGGATGGAGAGGACGACGAAACAAGCAACGGGAACGGCAACGGAAAGATAGAGGAAGAAGAGAATATTGATGAATAGTGGTTGCAATGGCGGGCAGCAAGGAAAAGCCAAAGGCAAACAAGCGTGTGATGATTATGGGTTCTGCAAAAGAAAAAGACTTGGAAGTCGTGAAAAAACTCGAAAACCTCGGCTTGGACATGCTGCAGCAGGTCGATGACGAGACGACTCCGACATTCTCGACAGCGCTTCGCAGCAAGGGCAATATCGTCTACGACCAGGGCGTGGGATACCTCCGCCTCGGGGACAAGATGGAGGAGCGCAAGTTCGTGAATGTGGGGCAGGCGCGCAAGTTCATGCAGACCGTGGCAATCGCCTCGAAATGCAAGAAATTCCTGAAAGAGGACGCGCACACGTCAATCAGAGGTCTGTTCTACCAGCTCAAATTCTCGCTCGGCGAAAACCTCGACGAGGAACTCTTTTCCGAGCAGTCCGAATCCAACCCGCTTGTGGAGGACTTGGAAGTGGCGCTGCACGTGAAGCGCGAGGACCTCAACCTCAATACCGACAGGAAAGGCGTGGTCGCGGGGCCGCTTGTCCTCAAGGACAAGTTCGGCGGCGGCGAGGACATCATAGATTGCTCCAAGCAGGGCAGGTCCGGCTGGATGATTCCCTCGGACGTGGACAACGGCATGGATTTCGTGGATGTTGACGCGGATTATGTCCTCGTAGTCGAAAAGGACGCCATGTGGCAGAGATTGAACGAGGACAAGTTCTGGAAAAAGGAAAATTGCATACTTATCACGCCCAAAGGGCAGGCATCAAGAGGATGCCGCCGCCTCATCCGCCGCCTTGCTTCCAAGAAACTCCCAGTCTACTGCTTCACCGACTGCGACGCTTGGGGATGGTACATCTACTGGGCGATAAAGACAGGCAGCATGAACCTCGCCTATCTCGGCAACGACATCGCCACGCCGGAAGCGAGATTCGTGGGCGTGACCATGCGCGACATCAAGGACTACGAGTTCCTCGGGCAGCTAACGATAAACGCGAAGGAAGTGGACATCAAGCGCGCCGAGGAAATGCTTTCCTACGAGTGGATTCAGCGCCACAAGGACTGGGTGGAGGAGCTGAAAACCGTGCTCAAGACAAAGAAGAAGATTGAGCAGGACGCATTGCAAGGTCCCCGCCTGAGTTTCGTGGGAGACTATTTGCGCGAGAAAATCGAGAAGAAGAAGTTCCTCGCGTAAACGCAGGAGTAGGCAACCTTTATATACACTTATACACACTTGTCATAACAGGTGTGTCTATGTCAAGCCATATGCTCAGAGATCTCCCCAAGCAGCACGTAACGCATACTCTCCGTCCCTATTTCGGCTACCCGAAAAACGGCGTGAAGGAGACGAAATTGCACTTTTTGCCCATAACCGACATGCCGTACATAAGCACCAACGGCTCAAACGGGCACAAAAAGGAACACGGCAAGTTCGAAAAAGTGAAGGATAAATTCGTCCAATGGGGCACGTTCAACAGGCAAGTCTACCGTGCAACGCACCCGCTGATGGACGGCTTGGACGTATTGCTGAAAAAAGGCCAGAAATTCATCGTGGCATGGCCGGGCAATATTGCCGCAGGCGAATTCCGCCCTCTCTCGCTTTGGAAAGGCCTGGCAAAAAACAACAACTACACCCACTATCAAATAATCGCGGATGTGGTCTTGAGCAATCGCACAATTCCGATTGTGAATGAAAAACACCCCGAATGGGCGGTTTCTCAAAAGTACAACTCAGTGTCCTACGAACTCCTGTTCGTGCGCCGCGAGCTGATAGATCATCAGCTTCCAGTGTCCAAGAATTAGCTTCTCTCAAGGATTGCGCACAGGTTGCAGATTTTTCCCGAGGATGGCTCGCCGCAGGAGGCGCACTTGTTCACGTCTCTTTTTTCTCTCGTTTTTCCCGCCTTTTCTATCCTGTATCTGGCGCCGTCAAGCATGAGCTGGTTTTGCGAAAGAAAAGCTTTCACAACGCGCAGTTTCGTGCCGGGGTATTTCTCCTCCATGGCATTCAGCATCTGCCTTACTTGCTGCCTGAACGCAAATTTGGCATAGGGGCATTCCGAAAATTCTATTTCAACCCCCTTCATCATCGCGTATGCCGCGACATCCCGTTCAGGCGTAGTGAAGAGGGGTTTTATCCTAAGAACAAACGCCTCATCCTCAACCGCGCCGGCAAGGGGGCCGAACCTTCCGAGCCTCTCAGGCTCGTTTCTCATGAAATTCATGAAAACGGTCTGCGCCACATCGTCGGAGTTGTGCCCAATCGCAATTTTTGTCGCACCGAGCTTCCGCGCGTATTTGTTCAGCGCATACCTTCTCATCACGCCGCAAAATGAGCATGAGCGCTCCTGCCCTTTCTTCCTGAGCAGCTTGTCAAGCGTGCTTCCGAATTCCTTGTGAAAACTCACGACTGTAAGCGGGACTCCGAGTTTCTTGCACTCCCTCTTCGCAACATCAAGCGTCGCATTCCTGTATCCCGCAATCCCTTCATCAATGGTAATCGCGAACAGCTCAAAGGGCAGCGACTTGGAAATCTTGTGCAGCATGTGGAGCATCACGCACGAATCCTTCCCGCCGGAAAGCCCCACAGCCACCTTGTCCCCTTTCTTGAGCATGCGAAACTGCCTGACAGTGCGCTTCACCCTGTCCTCGAACATTTTCACGAAGTGCGACTGGCACAAGTCCGCGTTCATGTAGCGAAGCGAAATTGCCGCGGGCTTTCCGCATTTTGTGCATTTTACTGGAGGAGACAAGGGCGCTTTCATCATTCATCCACCAAAGATTACTCGCATTATTTTCACAACATCCTTCGAGGAAACCTTCGCGCCGTTCGCGGCGAGTTTGCCATTCACTTTCACAAGCACTTCCTCGCCGTTCAATCCAAGCGAGGCGACAAGCTCGCCCACTGTCGCGCCATTCGCCTTTGCCTTCCTTCCGTCAAGCGTCAATTCCATCTTCGCACCGCTTGAGGGTGTAAAAAGGATTAAATAAAACCGTATCGTACGCAATCCCGTGAAAAATCGCCGATTAGCCGCCTTCGCAGCCGCGATGCTTTTCCTCCTGCCCATCATCTATCCGCAGGAGATTGTGCCCGCGCTTGCAACCTCGTCAAGCGTGCTTCTCGAGGAAAACGGCTCGGTGCGGGTAAGCCCCGGCGTGTTCTACAAATTATCAATCAATCTTTCCATCCCATCATCAACGCAATACCAGCAGGTGCAGCCCTCGCAGGAGCCGAAAACGGATTCCGAGGGCAATTCCTACCTGCCCATTTCCGCAACAGGCCCGAACGACTATTTCTTCTATTCGCGGCAGGTCGCGGTGCAGACGTCCGCAAGGACCACTCCCACTCTCCCAGCAACATTCACCGTGCCCGCAGAATATGCGAAATACCTGCAATCCACCGCTCGCACGCAATCATCGGACCCCGAAATCCGGAAAACCGCGCAGGAGGCAACAGCGGGGGCGAAAACGCCGTTTGAGAAAATCGCGAAGCTCGCCATGTTCGTGAACAGGCAGATGGTATATGACGCAAGCTATGTCGGGCAGCAAAAAGACGCGCGCTTTGTGCTTGAGAACCGCCGCGGCGTCTGCGTCGAGTATTCCACGCTTTTCATCGCGCTTGCGCGCGCGAGCGGCATCCCCGCAAGATACGTGAACGGATACTCCTACAGCGACCGCTTCCAAGGGTGGATGGGGCATGCGTGGGCAGAGGCATACGTCGGCGAGTGGGTGCCCGTGGACCCCACGTGGTTCGAGGCGGGCTCTCTTGACGCGCTTCATATCGAGGCGGGCAAATACTCCGAGCTTTCAACCGACGCGACGCTTTCGGCATCAGTGTCATCCCAATATTCGAAAATCAAATGGGATTCCGGCGGCAAGGGCGGCGCATTGGCGCACAACATACAAACGCTCCAGCTCCTCTCGGAAGAAGCGGACGGTGGCTATTCGCTCACGATTTCCGACGCGTCAATACCCATGAACGGGACAACCACTGTTTCCATGACCATCCTTGGCAAGGACTACCGCGTGATGCAGGCAACACTCCTGTCCTGCACTGGCGAATCGCAGGTGAATGTGGAAAACAGCAGCCAGTACGTCATCCTCGAGCCGGGCAAGAACGCCACAATTACGTGGAAAATAACCGCGCCTGAATATCTCGACTCCCGCTACACCTACGAGTGCCCGCTTGCCCTCAATTCGCCGTATCTTTCGCACAAGGTAGTGTCCGTGAAAATCGACCCGCGGGCAGGGAAAACGCCTGCCAAGGCGTCCGACGTCTGGAACGCGATACAGCAGGCAGCTCAGAATGGCGTTCCCTCGCCGGACAGTCCGCAGGAGGCGGGCGCGCAATCCGACGGCTCTCCTTCCATTCCGGCAAGCCGCCCGATGCCCTGCCTATCAGCCGCGCTTGTTTCCATCCTCGCCATTCTTATTCTGTTTGCCAAAAATTAATCCGGTGCAAAAATGCAAATCGTATTTCTCGGGACAGGCGGCGGGCGGGTGAACCTGCTCTCGCAGGAACGTTCCACCGGCGGATTCCGCATAAACGGCCCGATCAAAATCCACGTCGACCCCGGCCCGGGCGCGCTTATTTTTGGGAACAAATACGGGCAGAAGGCGGCGGATGTGCAGCTTCTCATAGTGACCCACAACCACATCGACCATGTGAATGACGCGGGCCTGATGATTGAAGCGATGAGCGAATACGCCCTCAAGAAAAAAGGCCGGCTCATTGCCTCGAAAAGCGTGATAATCGGCGATGAAAACGGCGACAAGGGGGTAACGAATTACCATCTCAACAAGCTTGAAAGCTACGCCGTCGCAGAACCGGGCGTTGCGATTGGCGTGAAAATCGGCAATGCATCCTGCCGCATCATCCCCGTGCCCGTGCGCCATGAAGACACAACCGGCTTCGGTTTTGTCCTTGAGATGGGCGGCAAGCGCATCGGCTACACATCAGATACGGAATATTTCGAAGGGATTGCAGGGCATTACGCTGGATGCGGAATCCTGATTGTCAACAACATCAAAGCCACGCCCGACAACCTGAAAGGGCACATGCATTCCGCCGTGACGGCAAAGCTCCTCTCCGAGGCAAAGCCCGCGCTTGCGATAATCACGCACATGGGCATGAAACTCCTGCACGCCGGCCCCGAGGCTGAGGCGGAAAAAATCTCAAAGGCATCCGGCGTGAAAACAATCGCGGCAAAAGACGGGATGGAGTTCGTTGTCTGATTTTTCCCCGCCCCGCGCGAAGCTTTAAAACACGTTTATTCCACCAAAACAACGGGTGGGATGGAAGTGTTCAGGCCAATCAGCATGTGGCGCGCGGCAGGGCTTGCCGACAAATCAACCGCTTATTTCAGGGGCCAGACCCCCAAAAACGAGAAAATCCTCCTTCTTGCGTCGGAAAAGGCGTGCAGCCGGCTTTTTTCAAAAATGGGCGCCGAAGGCAGGGCGCTTGCGCAAAACAGGGCAGTATTCGGCGCCGCCGCCAAGGAAGTTTTCAACCTCCTGAAAGAAAAAGGCGATTCAATGGCGCCGGACTGCTTCACAAAAGTATGCTATTCCATCGGCGCGACGGCCGCTTCGGGTTCTCTGGCTTTCCCGGAATTTTCCTTTGACTCGTGGTCCGTGGGCAAGGCGTTTTTCATATCCGCGCTGGTTTCCACGTTCATTGGCTCGATGTTCAACCAAATCCGCCTCTCCGATTTCAGGGACGACGTGATACGCACTTTTTCGCGGTCGGCAGGGCTTGCCGCCGAATCTCTCAAAAGCAAGCAGCCCGGGCAACGGAAAGCTGTGTCCGGCGCTGATTTTGCCCTTGACTGAACCGGCAGCTCCGCTGAGGAAAAGAAAAAAATAAATAAAAGAAGAAATGCTGCCTAGTCCTTCGCGAAGTTCTCGATTACCTCGCTCTTGCGGACTTCAATCCTCTTGAGCGGGCCGATTTTCTTCACCGCGTTGAACACCTTGGCGGAGAGCTTGCCGAAAATCATTTCCTGCGCAAGCGTCGGGAAGTCCGTCTGCTTGGCAAGCGCCTTGACTGTAACGGATATCGCCTTCCTCACGTCCGCGCGCACGCCTTCGCTGACCTTCACGCCAGACACGCAGATTATCTTGATGCGCACGGGCACGCCGTCCTTGGTGACAACGTCGTCAATCTGGTTCATGACCGAGCGGCGCCTGCGGGCGAGCGTGCGGACATATCCCGGCACAAGCTCGTGCCCGATGAATGCCACGTGCGCGCTCTTGCCCTTGATCTCCTTCACCCTGAAAAACAGGCTGGTGTAGGCGGTCTGCTGCGAGAAGCTGCCCGTCATGTCGCCGAGCCCGATTTTCATCACGCGGTTGGCGAGGTTCGCCTCGTCGGAGGAGACGAGCTGCCCGATTTCCCTGCCCTCGAAGTAATCAGGGGCGATTATCGAGTACCAGCTCTTCATCTTCCACTTGTCAACGACTTTAGCTTTCTTTTCAACCATATTATCACATCGCCAATTTACTTGACCAGCAGCTGCGCGGTCTCAGGGTCGTACTTCCAGTCAGCCGGAATGCGCCCGTTCTTCGTGTAGTATTTGACAAGCCTGCCGATTTTCGACTCGACGTGTATGAGCTTGGTGCGGTTGTGCCTGTCCGAGCGGTTGGTCCTGAGGTGCTCGCGCATGTTGACCGCGCGCTTGATGAGGTTGAGGAGGTCCTCGGGGTAGGTGATTTTTATCCCGCCGTCCGTGAGGATTTTGCTTATCGGCTTGCCGCACAGGACCTGCGTGGATGCGATGCCGTAGGTGTCGCGCAGGATCATCCCGATTTCCGCCGGGCCTTTCGTCTCCTTGCCCATTTTCATAATGAGCTCTTCGACTTCGTGCGGGGCGTACTCGGTCCACTCCGGGGATACTTTCACTCCCGGGCGCTTCGAGCCTGATTTGCCCCTTTTCTTCGAGTGCATTCTTGCCATTATCTGACCTCCTAACCTAGGAATACCATCTTCCTATTCACGTCTGCCTGTTTCCAAGAGGCTGGAATCTTGGACAAAAGATGCCCAAAGGCATCATTGCACGGCATCCAGTTGCGCAAGCGCAACTGTCTCTGCAAATCCTTCGGATATTGCAGACGCCGCTCCAGCCGAAGCTGTCTGATAAGGAGGGAATGGTTTATAAGTATTGGGGCGGCTGGCGGATTTTGCGCGTCAGGAACTTCTCTCCTCAAGCATGCTGTTTATCGCGATTGCGAATGCCGCGAAGACCGGAACCGACACCGCGAATGCGTAGAGAAACTCGTACTTCATGAAAAACTGGAAGAATATGAATGTCAGCACCGCGATTGTGCCTGCCGCAAGGACGGATGTCGCAAGGTGCGGCATGCCGTTCTCCTGCGCGGCTTTTTTGCCGTCCTTCGGAATCGGATGCACGTCAAGCGGGGCGGAATTCGGGTGGTCGAGGGCGGCCGCCTCGCCCTTCGGCTTTTCTTTTGAAAATGCCGAAACCGGCAGCTCGAATGTCTCAGCCGCGCTTTTCAGGTAAGCAGGGCGCCTCTGCGCCTTTTTTTGCTTCCTTGCCGGCTGGCGCTTCTGCCTTGCCGCTGCCTTCACTTTCCTTCCAGATGTTTTCTTCTTCGCCACAACAAACCCTCTTCAGGAAAATTCCACAATCCTATCTCCGATGGCTTGGTTAATAACCTTTACTTTCGCAGTCGCGCGGATTTCCTCCTCCATTTCCGCAAGCGGGAATTCGCACGAAATTTTCGCCGAGGCAATCTCCGCGTTGAGCGGCTGCTTGCGGTCCGCCTTGAACTGCCTCGCCTTGGCGGCTATTTCATTCAAAAACAGCGTGCGCTTTTCCGCCTCCTCGTCAATCTCTTCCGCGTGAAGGGCGGGCCACTCGGACAGGTGCACGCTCTTTCCGGGGTAGAACGACTGCCATATTTCCTCGGACATGTGCGCAGTTATCGGTGCGAGAAGCTGTGCGCACTCCAGAAGCACGCGCCTGAGCGTGTATTGCGCCGCGCGCTTACTCTCCTCGCCGTAGATTTCCGGCTGGTAGAGCCTGTGCTTCACGTATTCAAGGTAGAAATCGCAATACTCGTGCCAGAAGAAATCCTGCACGGCTTTTGTCGCGTGGTGGAACTGCGAGGTTTCGAATCCCTCGGTCGCAGTCGCGCGCAATTTCGCCAGCCGCGAGAGAATCCAACTGTCCACAAGGCGGAGCTTTTCTTTCGGAACGCTGCCGCCGTCGTACCCCTCGGTAGATTTCTCGACGAGTTTCGTGGCATTCACCACTTTCGTTATGAAGCTCTTGGAATATTGTATGTCCTGGTAGGAGAATGGGCGGTCCTTTGCCATGGCGCCTGAAAGCGCGGACCACTGCCTGACGGCATCAGCAGAGTAATCGTCAATCAATTTGTCCGGCGCGATTATGTTGCCCAGCGACTTTGACATCTTCTTCCCGTCGGGCGCAAGCACGTTCCCGTTCAGCAATATCTCCTTGAATGGCGGCTTGCCAGTAAGCTCCGCGCACCTATATATTGTATAGAATGCCCACGTGCGCACGATTTCCACTCCCTGCGGGCGGAGCGACGCGGGATAGACTTTCGCGAACATTTTCTTGTCCTCGGGCCATCTCGCAATCGAAAGCGGGGTAATCGAGGAATCCACCCAGCAGTCGCAGGTGGAAGTTTCCGCAGTAAGCTCGTTTCCGTTCTTGCCCATTTTCGTAGGCGTTTTCGTCGCGTCGAACGGAAGCTCGCTTTCATCGGCGGGGATGGCTTCACCCGTTTTCTTGTCAATCCAGAACGGAATGGGCGTTCCGAACACCCTCTGGCGCGAAATCACCCAGTCCCATTCGACAAAGTTCGCCCAGTCTATGAGATATTGTATTCCGAAGTCCGGAGTCCACTTGATTTTCTTCGCGTTTTCAATTATCTCCTCGGATTTCCCGGTGATTTTTGCGAACCACTGCATTGAAAGCAGGAACTCCACGGGCTTCTTGCACCTGTCGTGCACTTTCACGACCTGCGAGAGCTTGTCGCTTTTCACGAGCCTGCCCTCAGCCTTGAATTTTTCAAGCAGCTTCGCGCGCGCTTCCGCGACTTTCAAGCCCGTGAACTCGCCGGCGTTCAAAAGTTTCCCGCGCTCGTCCATTGCGCGGATTATCGGGAGCTTGTGCTTGTACATCCAGACAATGTCCTGCTTGTCGCCGAACGTGCAAATCATCACCACGCCCGAGCCGAACTCCTTGTCAACATCGGCATCGGCGATGAGGGGCACAACCTTGCCAAGCGCGGTTGTCACTTTCGCGTCCTTGCCAAGCTTGTTGTACCTCTCGTCTTTCGGATTGTAAGCAACGGCTACGCACGCGTGCATGAGCTCCGGGCGCGTGGTCGCGATTTGCAGCGGCTTTCCCTCAAGCTCGAAATTGATGGTATGTATCTCCGTCTGCCTCTCGATGTCCTCGGTGTCGGTCTTCGCAAGCGCGGAGCAGCAATTCGTGCACCAGAAAACCGGATGCTCGGAGCGGTAAATCAATCCGCTCTTGTGCATCATGAGGAGCGAGAGCTGCACCCTCTTGTGGTAGGACGGGTCCATTGTCCTGTATTCGTATCTCCAGTCCGCTGAAAAGCCAAGTGACTTCATCTGCGCGCGCATCCTGTCTATGCACTGCCCTGTCCACTCCACGCAAAGCCTGCGGAATTCTGCCGGCCCTTGCCTGCCGTATTTCGCCTCGACTTTCACTTCTGTGGGGAATCCCTGGCAGTCCCACCCCTGCGGGTAATAGACATTGAAGCCACGCATGCGCTTGTATCTTGCAAGGAAATCAAAATATGAATATGAAAGCACGTGCCCCATGTGCAGGTCGCCGGAAGTGAATGGCGGGGGCGTGTCGATGGAATACACGGGCTTAGCCTCGTCGTTCTCATCGAACAGGTAGGTGCCCTTCTCCTCCCACCACTTCTGCCACTTTTCCTCCGTGGCTTTTCCATACCTATCGCAAATCGCCATCAAATCGCCATCAATTCCGTCGGACGCAACTGACTTTCATAACCATAGTTCATTTTATATTCCTTGACTTGCAATCCCCCTCATGCGCAGGTGGCACAGCCGTATTTTCCATTTCCTGCCCTTCATCCTCCTATTATCATTCTCATCCATAGTATTTTCCACGGTTGCAGTTGAAACCGCAAACCCCACCTCCAGCCTGCACGTCGCATTGCGCGAACTGTGCTCAGGGGTGACCGGCACAGTCCCCTCAATCTCAATGCTCATGGTGCTTGCAGGCTCAGCCATTTACGCAAGCGGG